>NZ_AMZB01000134.1 GCF_000313755.1 Pseudomonas nitroreducens TX1
GTAGGAGCGAGCTTGCTCGCGAACATCGCCGCTCCGAACCTTCAGAGAATCGGCGACACCAACCGCGCCACCCGCATCCCCAACTGTTGCAACCGGTGCACGCGCTTGCGGTCGTCCAGGGTCATCTCCACCGATTGCGCGAAATCCTCTTCCAGCATGCTTTCCACGTCGCGGGCGAAGCCTTCGTCGACGGTGATCACCATGATCTCGAAGTTCAGGCGGAAGGAGCGGTTGTCCAGGTTGGCGCTACCCACGGCGGCGCTGTCGTGGTCGATCAGCACCACCTTCTGGTGCAGGAACCCCGGCTGGTAGCGGAACACCCGTACGCCGGCGCGCACGGCCTCCAGCGCATACAGGCTGGATGCGGCGTAGACCGTCTTGTGGTCCGGCCGCGAGGGCAGCAGGATGCGCACGTCGACGCCGCGCAGCACCGCCAGGCGCAGGGCGGCGGCGACGGCTTCGTCCGGGACGAAGTACGGCGTGGTGATCCACACCCGCTCCACCGCCGCGTTGATCGACTCGACGAAGAACAGCGAGCAGGTTTCCTGGGTGTCCGCCGGGCCGCTGGGCACCACCTGGCAGAGCATCCCGGCGTCGTCGTAGCCGTCGGGCAGGATCAGCGTCGGCAGCGCGTGGGTGGCCCAGAACCAGTCTTCGGCGAAGCACTCCTGCAGGCAGGCCACGGCGGGGCCGTGCAGCTCGATGTGGGTGTCGCGCCAGGGCGCCAGCGGCGGTTTCTCGCCCAGGTATTCGACGCCGACGTTGTGCCCGCCAACGAAGCCGCGCACGCCATCGACCACCACGATCTTGCGGTGGTTGCGGAAGTTCACCTGGAAACGGTTGATCATTCCGCTGCCGGTGCTGAAGGCATGCACCTGCACACCGCTTTGGCGCAGGCGCTCGATGTAGCGGCGCGACAGCGCATGACTGCCAATGCCGTCATACAGAAGGAACACGTCCACGCCGTTGGCCGCGCGCTCCAGCAGCAACTGTGCGAGTCGCTGGCCCAGGGCGTCGTCGCGGACGATGAAGAACTGCACCAGGATGACTTTCCGCGCGCTGGAAATGGCCTCGAACATCGCCTCGAAGGAAGCCTTGCCGTTCACCAGCAGACGCACCTTGTTGTTCGCCAGCGTCGGCATGCGCGCCAGGGCGACCATGGCCTTGAGCGACTTGTAGGCGTGGTACTGGCGGGCGGCGAGGGCTTCTTCCACCCAGGGCCGCCAGTCCAGTTCGGCGGCGGCCACGTGCATTTCCTCGTTGGCCTGCCGGCGTGCGCCGATGTAGGCGTCGAAGCGGCTGCGACCGAATACCAGATAGGGCACCAGCGTCAGCAGCGGCATGAACACCAGCGAGGTCGCCCAGGCGATGGCGCCCTGCGCGGTGCGCACGCTGAGCACGGCGTGGACGGCAGCGACTATCCCCAGCAACTGGATGACCACCAGCAGGTGTGCGATGTAGGCGGAGTACTGCATGGGCGCGCGATCGAGTCCTTGTGGTCGGCGGTGGGCTTGAGCCTAGTTGGCTCCCGGCGGCTGTGGCCAGTTGTGAATGGGCCCGCGCCAATGTTCGTAAGCTTTTCCCAGGCGCAGCACCTCGATGTCGGCGAAGCGCGGGCCAACGATCTGCAGGCCGATGGGCATGCCGGCGCTGGTGAACCCGCAGTTGATCGAGAGTGCCGGTTGCTCGGACATGTTCCAGGGCACGGTGAAGCCGATGTGCTCGAAGGGCTGCGCCGGGTCGTTGGTGGGTGAGGCCCATTCGGCCGGGAAGGCGGCGACCTGGTTGGTCGGCGAGAGCAGGAAGTCTACTTCATGGAACTGCTCGGCAGCCCGTCGACGTATGTCGAACGTGCGGTTGTAGCCGCGCACCGCGTCGGCCCCGCTGACCGAGGCGCCGGCTTCGGCCCATTGGTAGATGTAGGGCAGGACCTTGGCCTGGCGTTCGCGCGGCAGGTTTTCCAGCTCGGCCCAGAGGCGTGCGCGCCAGAACTTGTCGAGGCCGTCGAGCAGCTCGCGGTCGAGGATCGGTTGCACTTCGACTATCTCCGCGCCTGCGTTGGCGAAGCGCCGGGCAACCGCCTCGACGGCGGCACGGACTTCCGGCTTCGGTTGCAGGCCGCAACCCGGATCGAGTTGCAGGCCGATGCGCAGGCCCTGCACATCCAGCGGCTCGATGTGCCAGTCCAGGTCCGCCGGCGGCAGGGACGTGGCGTCGCGCCAGTCCGGGCGGGCCAGGTGCTTCATCATCAGCGCCGCATCATCCAGGGTACGGGTCATGGGGCCGGCGCAGCGCCCGGTGTAGTAAGGATCGATGGGAATGCGCCCGAAGCTCGGCTTGAAACCGACCAGGCCGCACCAGCCCGCCGGCAGGCGCACCGAGCCGCCGATGTCGGTACCGATGTGCAGCGGCCCGTAGCCAGCGGCGGCGGCCGAGGCGGCGCCGGCGCTGGAGCCGCCCGGGTTCATGCGCAGGTCCCAGGGGTTGCGCGCCAGTTCGTGGAAGCTGGAAAGCCCGGAGGAGAGCATGCCGAAGTCCGGCACCGTGGTCTTGCCCAGCAGGATCGCGCCGGCCTCGAACATCCGCGCGGCGGGTGGTGCATCGCCGACGGACGGCTGCAGCACGGTGGCTGCGCTGCCCTGGGGAATCGGGTCGCCACGGGTGGCGATCAGCTCCTTGATGGTCACCGGCACGCCATCCAGCTCGCCGCAGGGCGCGCAGCGAATCCACCGCGCCTCGGAGCGTCGCGCCTGCTCCATCGCCCGCTGCGGGTCGAAGGCGTAGAGCGCGCAGAGCCGGGGCTCCCAGCGGTCGATGTGGGCGATCAGGTGCTCCAGGTACTCGACGGGGGACAACTGGTGCGAGCGATACAGGGCCAGCAGTTCGACGGCGGACAGGTCGTGCAACGGTGGCATGGCGGTCTCCGGCGTGGGGCTATGCCTCACCCTAGCCGAATCCGCGCCAGGAGGGGATAGGCGCGGACGTCACACCGCGCGCCTCATGGGTGGGATCAGGCGCGCTGGCGCGATTGCTGGTCGATCAGGTACTGCAGGCGATACAGATGACGGTAGCCCGATTCCCAGGCGCCGTGGCCGGATTTCACGTTGATGTGCCCGGCGGAGGGCAGGATCACCGTCTCGCTGCCCCAGGCACGGCCAAGGATCAGCGCGCGCTGCGGGCTGCAGGCGGCGTCGTTGTCCGACCCCACCAGCACGGCGGGAAAGGGCAGCGTCTGTGTGGCGATGGGGGCAAAGTTGCGCAGGGCTTCGTGGCAGGTTTCCCGCTCCACGTCGGCCGGGGCGACCAGCAGGGCACCGGCGACCTGTGCCAGGGTGCGGCGGTCGGCGCGAGCCGCCCAGGAGGCGACGGTGACGCAACCCAGGCTGTGGGCGATCAGCACCACGCGGCCCGGTTCCCGGCGGATCTCGCGGTCCAGTTCGGCGACCCAGTCGTTGTGCTGCGGGGTGATCCAGTCCTGCTGCTGCACCCGCGCGGCGTTCGGCAGGGCGCGCTGCCAGTGGCTTTGCCAGTGCGCGTCGTCGGAACCGTGCCAGCCCGGCACGATCAGGTAGCGGATGCGTTCATTGCGCATGGATCGGCCCTCTCGAATGGTCATGGGAAGACATTCTAGGGAGGGTTTTAATGTGCGTTAAGGAATAAGAAATTCTTTGCTTATGCAGTATCACAACTAAGCAAACGGCTATAAGCGCTTAGTCCTGCACCCGGCGCAGCGGGCAGCAGCGCGCCAGGATGCCTTCCAGGTTGAGGTCGGGCATGGCGTATTCGCGCAGCGCCTTGGCAGTCTGCTCGACATAGTCGCGGGTGGTACCGAAGTGGCCCTGGGCGCTGGCCAGGACGTGCTCGACGATGTTGTCCGGCAGGGAGCCGGCGTAGCTGGGCAGGTGGCGTTCGAGGACGAAGCCCAGGGCGCGCACGCGGGTGCCGTCGTCGAGGCGGCAATTCAGCCACTCCGGGCGGTAGGAGGCGTAGGGCATCTCCCGTTCCCAGAGCGCGTAGAGGTTGGCGTCGAGGTTCTCGTCGGGCAGGCGGAAGGCGAAGCCGGCGCAGGAGCCGCCACGATCCAGGCCGAGCACCAGGCCCGGCGCTTCCGGGGTGCCGCGGTGGGTGAGGGACCACAGGTACAGCCCGCGGTGGTAGCCATGCACCCTCGCACGGCGCGCCTCGGCCACCGGGAATTCCGGGCGCCAGATCAGCGAGCCGTAGGCGAACAGCCACACGGGACCGGCGCCGTGTTCGCTCATGGTGATATCGAGCGAGGCGCGCAGCTGTGCGGGTGTGAAGCGTTCCGGCACCCCCAGTGTCGGCGGATAGAACGGGCCTTCCGAAGCGGGAGACGATGTCATGCGGTACCCCTCAGGTCTCCAGACTGTCCTCAACTTAGTAGAACTGCGGCGGCCACGGAAGGGCCTGAAAGGCATAGGTTTATTGCCAGGGCGCGGAGGACGACGAACGGCGGGTGATTTGGCCGGCGCAGGGCCGCTTGCGCTCTCGTAGGGCGCATAACGCGCCAGCGTTATCCGCCCTACGGTTCTGTAGGCTGCCCGGCGAACGTAGGAGCGGACTCCGTCCGCGATCGATTTCCGGCCGCTCGGAACTGGACGATTGGACATCGCGGACGGAGTTCGCTCCTACGCGATCGGTAAATATCGGCGTGGGGGCGCGTAGTGTGCGGATAAAAAAAGGCCGCTCACCCCTGCCTGAGTATTGGGAGAGCGGCCTTGAAGCTCGGTACGTTGTGGAGGTCCCTTTCTACACCCGCTCTGTTTCAGGCGTCTTACAGGTTCCTCAGCGCGCGGTGATCACCGCCAGTTTGGTAATGCCCGCCTTCTCGATGGAGGCCATGGCCTTGGCCACCTGGCCGTAGTTCACGGTCTCGTCGGCCTGCAATTGCACGCGGACCTCGGCATCCTTGGCCTTTGCCGCCGCCAGGTTGCCCTGCAGCAGCTCGGGCTGGATCTCGTCCTTGTTGATGAACCACTTGCCCGCGCCGTCGATGCTGACCACCAGCGGGTCCTTCTGCTCCGGCGGGGCGACTGCTTCGGTCTTGGGCAGGTTGATCGGGATGGCGTTGGTCAGCAGCGGCGCGGTGACGATGAACACCACCAGCAGCACCAGCATCACGTCCACCAGCGGGGTGACGTTGATCTCGGAGAGAACCTCGTCGCTGTCCTGGGTCGAGAAGGCCATGTCAGCTCGCCTCCTTCACGCTGGCGCCGGCAGCCGGTTTGCGCGCGGCGGTGGGCAGGGTGACGACGCGGAAGGCGCTCTTCTGCGCGAGGCTGTAGAAGTCGTGGGCGAAGTCGTCGAGGTCGGCCGCGGTGAGCTTCAGGCGACGCAGGAAGTAGTTGTAGACCAGCACCGCTGGCACTGCGACGGCGATACCCACGCCGGTGGCGATCAGCGCGCTACCGATGGGGCCAGCCACGGTTTCCAGGCTCGCCGAGCCCGCCGCGCTGATGCCCTTGAGCGCTTCCATGATGCCCCACACGGTGCCGAAGAGGCCGATGAAGGGCGAGGTGGAACCGATCGAGGCGAGCACCGCCAGGCCCGATTCCAGGGAGCGGCGCTCGCGCTGGATCTGCTGGCGCAGGGCGCGTTCGAGGCGGTCCTGGTGATTGATCGATTGGGCGAGGTCCGGCTGGCCGTGGTCCTGCACCTGGATGGCGGCGAAGCCGGCCTGGGCCACGCGGGCTCCGGCGCCGGGCTTGCCGGCGGCCTGGTCACCGGCCGATTCGAGGCTGGTGGCGCTCCAGAACTGCTTCTGGAAACGCTTGTCCTGGGATTTCTGGCGGGTGAACTGGACGCCTTTCACCAGGGCCAGGGCCCAGGTGACGACGGAGAAGCCGACCAGCAGCCAGATGACTGCGCCTTCGACGGATTCCAGGGGGTTAAGGGGCAGACTCATGGGTGTTCTCCTTCCGCGATTCTCGTGCGGCTGATCTGGGCAAGTTGAATCAATGCAATTTGAAATCGATGGGTACGCTGACCCAGCCGTCCTGGGCGACGTCGCCGCGCTTGGCGGGGACGAAGCTCCAGCGTTTCACCGCGCGCACCGCGGCATCGTCCAGGGCGTCGCGACCGCTGCTCTTCTGCACCTGGATTTCGCTCGGGCTACCGCTGGCGAGCACATGCACCCGCAGCAGCACGGTGCCTTCCCAGCCACGGCGCTGGGCCAGCGGCGGGTATTCCGGCGCCGGGTTCTTCAGGTATCCGGCACTGGCCGAGGGCGGCGTCAGCGGTGCCGGGGCCGGCGCTGGCGGAGCGGGTGGTGCCGGTTGCGGCGGCGGGGTTTCGGCCTTGGGCGGCGTGGGTTGCTCGACCGGCTTGGGCACGGGTTTGGGCTTGGCCACCGGTTTGGGCTTGGGTTTGGGAATCGGTTTGGGCGGCGGAGGTTTCACCGCGTTCTCGTCCACCACCGGGGGTGGCGGCTCCTGCACCACCGGCTCGGGAATCGGTTCGGGCGGCGGCGGTTCGACCACCGGCGGCGTCGGCGCGGTGAATTCGATGGTCATCGGCGGCACCTGCGGTGGCACCTCCGGCAACTTCGGCGTGGGCTGCTGGCTCAGCCAGTAGATCACCGCGCCGTGCAACGTCAGGGCGAACAGACCGAGCAGGACGGCTTCGCGGCGGCTCAGCGCGCGGGCTTTTGCCGGCACATGGCGGCCCAGCTCCAGCGCGTGGCGCAGCGGACGGCCGAGATCGACCAGGTCGCCGCCGGGCACGTGGCGCAGGAAAGCATCCGGCGCGAGGGCATGCTGGGTTTGAGCCATGAACGATCTCCTTGCAGGTCTGCGCGGCTCTAAGACGCGCTTGGAACGGACCTGCATGATTGGTGGAGCGTCTTAGCTCTTGAAGTGATTGTTTCTATTATTTAAATAACTTTCGGTGCTATATGTTTTTGCCGGATCGCTGCAGGCCCCGGCAGCCGTGGCTTTGCGAGAATCGATGAAAAACCGATGCCTTTGCCGCATGGAAAATATGCAAGGAAGGTTGGCGAAAATTTGCTCAAAGCGCTGGGGTGTTGCGCGTCAAGGTAGGAGCAACGGGGTCTTTTCTCTAAAAGTCCGTGCCGAGATATTCCCTCTCCCTAACCCTCTCCCTGAAGGGAGAGGGGACCGTTCGGCGCAGGGTGAAACCACTGCGTTAGCCGGCGCGGACAGCTCTCTCCCTTCGGAGCAGGTGCACAGCCAGGGCAGGGAGAGAGGGCAGGCCCCGCCGCGATAGTAGGAGCGAGCTTGCTCGCCGAACAGTGTTGGACGGGTTCGCGAGCAAGCTCGCTCCTACGAAAAGCCCCAGGCCCACACTCCGGAGCCCACGCGCCGGAAAACGGAACGCCGGAAACGAAAAAGCCCAGTCAATCGACCGGGCTTTTCTTGAGCGTCAGCTTCGCGGCGATCAGAACGCCGGAACGACGGCGCCCTTGTACTTCTCGAGGATGAACTGCCTCACCTCGGGGCTGTGCAGGGCGGCGGCCAGCTTCTGCATGGCGGCACTGTCCTTGTTGTCCGGGCGGGCAACAA
Organism: Pseudomonas nitroreducens TX1; assembly: GCF_000313755.1. GTDB lineage: Bacteria > Pseudomonadota > Gammaproteobacteria > Pseudomonadales > Pseudomonadaceae > Pseudomonas > Pseudomonas nitroreducens_A. The sequence continues at coordinate 7,542 of NZ_AMZB01000134.1, forward strand.
GGATGTTCACGTAGGGCGAGTCGGCGCCTTCGATGGCCAGCGCGTCCTGGGTGGGGTTCAGCTTGGCTTCCAGGGCGTAGTTGGTGTTGATCAGGGCGAGGTCGACCTGGGTCAGCACGCGCGGCAGGGTGGCCGCTTCCAGCTCACGCACCTTGATGTTCTTCGGATTCTCGACGATGTCTTTCGGGGTGGCGGTGATGGACTTGTTGTCCTTGAGCTTGATCACACCGACCTTGTCCAGCAGCAGCAGGGCGCGGCCGCCATTGGTGGCGTCGTTGGGGATCACCACGGTGGCGCCCGAGGGCAGCTCTTCGAGCTTCTTGAACTTGGTGGAGTAGGCGCCCAGCGGCTCGATGTGTACGCCGGTGACGGCGGTCAGGCTGGTGCCCTTGGTCTTGTTGAACTCATCCAGGTACGGCTGGTGCTGGAAGAAGTTGGCGTCCAGGCGCTTTTCGGCGACCTGGGTGTTGGGCTGCACGTAGTCGGTGAATTCCTTCACCTTCAGTTCAACCCCTTCCTTGGCCAGGATGGGTTTGACGAAGTTGAGGATCTCGGCGTGCGGCACCGGGGTGGCGGCAACGGTCAGGCTGTCGGCGGCCTGGGCCAGCGGGGCGCCGATGACGGCGGCGGCAGCGAACGCGGCGAACAGTTTCTTCATGCTTGGCTCCTTGGTCGGCCCGCATCCGGCGGGCCCTGCGGTTATTTGCGGGAATAGTGGACCACCAGCTTGTCGCCGACGGTCTGCAGGATCTGGACGAGGACCACCAGCATCACCACGGTGAGCAGCATCACGTCGTCCTGGAAGCGTTGGTAGCCGTAGCGGATCGCCAGGTCGCCGAGGCCGCCGGCGCCCACCACGCCTGCCATCGCGGTGTAGGACACCAGGGTGATGGCGGTGACGGTGATGGCGGCGATGATGCCCGGACGGGCCTCGGGCAGCAGGGCGTTCCAGATGATCTGGCGGGTGGTGGCGCCCATGGCCTGGGTCGCCTCGATGATGCCCTTGTCCACCTCGCGCAGGGCGGTTTCCACCAGGCGCGCGAAGAACGGCGTGGCACCGACCACGAGCGGCGGGATGGCCCCGGCGACGCCCAGCGACGTGCCGACCAGGATCACCGTCAGCGGGATCAACACGATCAGAAGGATGATGAACGGCAGCGAACGCAGCACGTTGACGATGAACGCCAGCACGCCGTAGATGCCACGGTTGGCGAACATCTGCTTGGGCCCGGTGAGGAACAGCAGCACGCCCAGCGGCAGGCCGAGGATGACGGTGAACAGCAGCGAACCGCCGAGCATCCAGAAGGTGTCGAGGCTGGCCTGGAGGATTTCCGACCAGTCGATATTCACGAAGAAGTCGTTCATGCGCGCAGCACCTCCACATGGACGTCGGCAGCGTTGAGCTGCGCCAGGGCGGCTTCGATGTCACCGCCCACCAGGGACAGGGTGAGCTGGCCGTAGGGCTGGTCCTTGATGCGGTCGATGCGCCCGGCAAGGATGCTGTAGTCCACGCCGGTCTGGCGCGCAACGGTGCCCAGCAGCGGCGCGTAGGTCGCCTCGCCACGGAAGGTCAGGCGCAGGATGCGGCCCGGCACGTGGGCGAAGTCATCGTGCTGCTCGTCCTCGTCGACTCGCTCGGCCTCGAAGACGAAACGGCGGGTGGTGTCGTGCTGCGGATGGAGGAACACGTCGGCGACCTCGCCCTGTTCGACGATGCGCCCGGCATCCATCACCGCCACCTGGTCGCAGACGCGGCGGATCACGTCCATCTCGTGGGTGATCAGGACGATGGTCAGCTTCAGCTCGCGGTTGATCTCCGCCAGCAATTGCAGGACCTGGCCGGTGGTCTGCGGGTCGAGGGCGCTGGTGGCCTCGTCGCAGAGCAGGATGGTCGGTCGGCAGGCCAGGGCACGTGCGATGCCGACGCGCTGCTTCTGGCCGCCGGAGAGCTGCGCCGGGTATTTGCGGGCGTGGTCCTTGAGGCCGACGCGCTCGAGCAGTTCGTCCACCCGCGCGCTGATTTCGGTGGCGCTGAAGGTGCCGGCGAGCTTCATCGGCATGGCGATGTTGTCGGCGACGGTCTTGGAGGCCAGCAGGTTGAAGTGCTGGAAGATCATCCCGACGCGCTGGCGGAAGCGGCGCAGGCCGTCGGCGTCCAGGGCGGTGATGTCTTCGCCGTCGATGACGATGCGTCCGCCGCTGGGCTCTTCCAGGCGGTTGATCAGGCGCAGCAGGGTACTTTTACCGGCGCCGGAATGGCCGATCAGGCCGAACACCTGGCCGCCCTCGATGGACAGGCGGGTCGGCTGCAGGGCCGGGATATCGCGTCCGGCGACGCGATAGGTCTTGTGGACGTCGTGGAATTCGATCACGTAGCGAACCTTGTGGGTACGGGGAGGCGCCGCTCGCCGCCAGGGCCGTCGGATGAACAGGCGTAGGCAACGAGCGTAGGCGGTCAGCCAAAACCGCGCATTTTAACCTGCTTTTTTATGGCTGATTAATCTTTGTTCAGCTAAGCACGGAACAAAAGGGAATAACGGGCGCCCCGGGCGGGCGCCCGTGGGCTCAGGGCGTGCAGTTCGGCTGGGCAGCCGGCGCAGGAATATCGGGCTTCTGCAGGCCGCTCACGTCGGCAGCGACGCCGGGGGCGCGGGGCATCAGCGAACGGGCGCGGGTCAGGGCGGTGGTGGCGCCGTTGACGTCGCCCTTGGCCAGGGCGGCGCGGCTGCGCTCCAGGTAGGCGTCGGCCAGGCGCTGGCGGCGCTCGGCGAGCTGGGCGGCGTCTTCCTGTTCGGAACCCAGCGCGAGCTGCGCGGACTCCAGGCGGCCGGCGGCCAGTTCGGTCTCGAAGCCACTGCTGGCGGGCGGATTGCTCGCGGTGCTCTGGCAGGCCGCAAGGGCCAGCGCCATGGCCATCAGCGCGAACAGGCGGATGACGAACGACTTCATGCGTCAGGGTCTCTTTTGATCAAAAAATCGCCAAATTCTACACCGTCCGGCGCGGCAGGACAAAACTCAGCAGGAACAGGGCCGCCGCACTGACGACTATGGAGGGGCCGGCGGGGGTGTCCTTGAACCAGGACAGCGAGAGCCCGGCGCACACCGCCACCAGGCCGATCAGACTCGCGCCGAAGGCCATTTGTTCAGGGCTGCGCGCATGCCGCTGGGCGGCGGCGGCGGGGATGATCAGCAGCGAGGTGATCAGCAGCACGCCGACGATCTTCATGGCCACGGCGATGACGATGGCGATCAGCAGCATCAGCGCCAGGCGGATGGCGGTCACCGGCAGGCCTTCGACCCGCGCCAGTTCCTCGTGCACGGTGATCGCGAGCAGCGGCCGCCACAGCCAGCAGATCAGCCCCAGCACCAGCGCGCTGCCGGCGACGATCCACAGGAGGTCGGTCTGGCTGACGGCGAGCAGGTCGCCGAACAGGTAGGCCATCAGGTCGACGCGCACTTCCTTCATGAAGCTCAGGGTCACCAGGCCCAGCGACAGCGTGCTGTGCGCGAGGATGCCGAGCAGGGTGTCGGCGGCCAGTGGCTGGCGCTGCTGCAGGGTGACCAGCAGGACGGCGAGCAGCACGCAGCCCACGGTCACCGCCAGCGTCGGGCTGACGTCCAGCAGGAAGCCCAGGGCCACGCCGAGCAGGGCGGCGTGGGACAGGGTGTCGCCGAAATAGGCCATGCGTCGCCAGACGACGAACGAACCCAGGGGCCCGGCGACCACCGCCAGGGCCAGCCCGGCGAGGAGGGCGTTGAGCAGGAAATCAGCCATGGTTGCAGTCGGGGCCGTGCTGGTGGACCGGAGTGAAGCGGGTGCCGGCGGGGAAGGCAGGTTTCACCACCTCGCCGTGCAGGTCGTGGGAATGGTCGTGGTGGTGGTGATAGACCGCGAGGCTGCGGGCGTCCTGGCCGAACAGTTCGACGAAGGCCGGGTCGCCGCTGACCTGTTCCGGATGTCCGGAGCAGCAGACGTGGCGGTTCAGGCAGACCACCTTGTCGGTGGCGCTCATCACCAGGTGCAGGTCGTGGGAAACCATCAGCACGCCGCAGCCGAGGCGGTCGCGCAGGCGACCGATCAGGCGGTACAGCTCGGCTTGCCCGGCGACGTCGACGCCCTGCACGGGCTCGTCGAGCACCAGCAGCTCCGGCTTGCGCAGCAGGGCGCGGGCCAGCAGCACACGCTGCAGCTCACCGCCGGAGACGCTCTGCAAGGGCTTGTCGATGACGTGGGCGGCGCCGACTTCCTTCAGTGCATCAAGCGCGTGGGAGCGCTGCACACCGGGAACGAGACGCAGGAAACGGAAGACGGTCAGCGGCAGGGTCGGGTCGACGTGGAGCTTCTGCGGCATGTAGCCGATGGACAGCTTGGGCGCCCGCCAGACGCTGCCGGTGTCGGGCTTGAGCAGGCCGAGCACGCTGCGCACCAGGGTCGTCTTGCCGGCGCCGTTTGGGCCGATCAGGGTGACGATCTCGCCCGGCGCGATGGTCAGGTCGACATTCTGCAGTACCGCCTGGCCGGCGTAACTGACGCCGACACCTTGCAGGCGGATCAAGGTGTCGCCCATCACGCCTCCCGCTGGCCGGGAGCGCAGGCGCCACAGAGGCCGACGATCTCGACGGTCTGGGTTTCCACGGCGAAGCCGACGCCCTTGGCGCCGGCGACGATGGCCTCGCTGATGGCCGGCTGCTCCAGCTCGATGGCGGTATGGCAGGCACGGCAGATCAGGAACTGGCCTTCATGGGCGTGCTCCGGATGCGCGCAGCCGATGAAGGCGTTGAGCGAGGCGATGCGGTGCACCAGGCCGTTTTCCAGGAGGAAGTCCAGCGCGCGGTAGACCGTCGGCGGTGCTGCCTTGCGGCCGTCTTCCTCGCTCAGCACGGCGAGGATGTCGTAGGCGCCCAGCGGCTTGTGGCTCGCCCAGACCAACTCCAGCACGCGCCGGCGCAGTTCGGTCAGGCGTACGCCCTGGCGCGCGCACAGCGCGTCGGCGTCGGCCAGGGCACTGGCCACGCAGTTGGCATGGTCGTGCGGACGGCAGGCGAGGGGAGTCTTCGGGGCGATCTTGTACATGCGCGGCGACGCTCGGGGTCAGAGACGTTATTATATTACTCTTTCATATCTCCTCTGTGTGAGTGCCGCCGTGTCCTTCCGTCCCGTCGCCCTGCTGACCGCTGCCTGCGCGCTGCTGCTCAGCCTCCCCGTGCGTGCCGAGGTCAGCGTGCTGACCAGCATCAAGCCGCTGCAACTGATCGCCGCCGCCATCCAGGACGGCGAGGGCACGCCGGACGTGCTGCTGCCGCCGGGCGCCTCGCCGCACAGCTACTCGCTGCGCCCGTCCGATATCCGCCGTGTGCGTGACGCGCAGTTGTTCTACTGGGTCGGCCCGGACCTGGAGAACTTCCTGCCCAAGGTGCTGGACAGCCGCAAGGGCCCGAGCGTCGCCCTGCAGGACCAGGCCGGCATGCACCTGCGCAAGTTCGCCAACTTCAGTGAGTCCAACCACCCGGACCATGGCGATGACCACGATGACCTGGGTCACGACCACGATCACCGCCCCGGCATGATCGACGCACATTTGTGGCTTTTGCCGAGCAATGCGCAGGTCATCGCGGCGCGCATGGCGGAGGATCTGGCGATCGCCGACCCGGCCAACGCCAGCCGCTACCAGGCCAACCTGAAGGCCTTCGATGAGCGCATGGAGACCCTGGATGCCCGCCTGAAGCAGCGCATCGACCCGCTCAAGGGCAAGCCATTCTTCGTCTTCCACGAGGCCTTCGACTACTTCGAGGAGGCCTACGGGCTGCGCCATGCCGGCGTCTTCGCCGTGTCCGCCGATGTGCAGCCGGGCGCCCGCCATGTGGCGGCCATGCGCGCGCAACTGCAGAAGGCCGGCCCGTCCTGCATCTTCAGCGAACCGCCGATCCGCCCGCGCCTGGCCGACACCCTGAGCCAGGGCCTGCCGGTGCGCCTGGCCGAGCTGGATGACCTGGGCCTGGGCGTGACGGTGGATGCCCAGGGCTACGAGAAGCTGCTGGGCAACCTGGCGAATGAATTCGCGGGGTGCCTGGAGAAGCTCTGAGTTGGGGTTCTCGGGGAACTCCTCTGCCTGGGTTTCCGCTCTCCCAGCCCTGGCTACACGCCCCGCTCCGAAGGGAGAGGGAGCCGTTCGGCATGCTTTGAAACTGCAGGGTTAGCCGGCAAACGTTGAGCTGCCAGCTCGCACAGGACAGTCCCCTCTCCCTTCAGGGAGAGGGTGCCTCCGCTCGCACCTGAGTTCCCTGATGGCGCGGCACAACGCCATCCCCGCGCCTGATCGCCGCACCTTCTCTGTCCGAAATTTCCCGCCCTTTCCTCCCCTGGCTCCCCGCCAATCGTCGGCTTTACGCATCTTTTCCTACGCCTTCGGCTCAACCGTCTATCGTTTCCGTCTGGGGGCTCCTGGCACAACATATTGATGGTGATCAGGAATCTATGCCTACATATGGGGTCTACTCGCGCTCCATTTGCGCCTGCCAACCAACCGACAGGAGGTTATTTCCCGGATGGCCAAGACCGATGCGCGCCAACGCGGCGCCAACCCAGGAGTTCTCGCCCTGCAGCCTGCCTCGCAGGACATCTGGGACAGCAAGTACCGCCTCAAGCAGAAGAGCGGAGACCCCATCGACGGCAGCGTCGACGAGACCTGGCAGCGCGTCGCCCGCGCCCTCGCCGACGTCGAGGCCAACAAGGCCCTGCGCGAGCACTGGTACGAGCGCTTCCTCTGGGCCCTGCGCAACGGCGCCATCCCGGCCGGACGGATCATTTCCAACGCCGGCGCCCAGGGGCACAAGCCGGCCACCTCGACCATCAACTGCACCGTCTCCGGGATCATCCGCGACTCCATGGACGACATCCTGGAGAAGGTCCACGAGGCCGGGCTGACGCTCAAGGCCGGCTGCGGCATCGGCTACGAATTCAGTACCCTGCGCCCGCGCGGCGCCTACGTCTCCGGTGCCGGCGCGCATACCAGCGGGCCGCTGTCGTTCATGGATATCTACGACAAGATGTGCTTCACCGTCAGTTCCGCCGGCGGGCGGCGCGGCGCGCAGATGGGTACCTTCGATGTCAGCCATCCGGACGTGCGCGAGTTCATCCGCGCCAAGCGCGAAGACGGCCGCCTGCGCCAGTTCAACCTCAGCCTGCTGATCACCGACGGCTTCATGAACGCCGTGGAGGACGACGAGGACTGGCCACTGGTGTTCCCGATTCACCAGAAGGAGCGCGACGAGGTCGACCTGGCCAACGCCGATGAAGTGGTCTGGCGCGACTGGCCGCTGCACGACGACTACCTGGTGGGCGACGACGGCCGCGTGGCCTGCAAGGTCTACGGGCGGGTCAAGGCGCGGCACCTGTGGGACATGATCATGGTATCCACCTACGACTACGCCGAACCCGGCTTCATCCTCATCGACCGGGTCAACGAGATGAACAACAACTGGTGGTGCGAGGCGATCCGCGCCACCAATCCCTGCGGCGAGCAGCCATTGCCGCCCTACGGCTCCTGCCTGTTGGGCTCGGTGAACCTGACCAGCTTCGTGATCGACGCCTTTGGTGACAACGCACGCTTCGACTGGGAGCGCTACCGCGAAGTGGTCCGGGTGTTCACCCGCATGCTCGACAACGTGGTGGAGATCAACGGCCTGCCGCTGGAACAGCAGCGCGCGGAAATCCTCGGCAAACGCCGCCACGGCATGGGCTTCCTCGGGCTGGGCTCGGCGCTGACCCTGCTCAAGCTGCGCTATGGCAGCGCGGAAGCCTGTGTGTTCACCGAGGAAGTGGCGCGTGAGATGGCCCTGGTGGGTTGGGAAATGGCGCTGGAGCTGTCCCGCGAGAAAGGTCCGGCGCCGGCCCTGGTCAAGGAATACGAAGTCACTGCCGAGATGCTGCGCAAGCGCCCGGAAATGAAGGCCGACGGCATCAAGGTCGGCGACAAGGTCGCGGGCCGTGTGCTGCACGCCAAGTATTCGCGCTACATGCAGCGTGTCGCCGAGCATGCACCGCAGCTGATCGAGGAACTGGCCGAGCACGGCGCGCGCTTCACCCACCACAGCTCCATCGCGCCCACCGGCACCATCAGCCTGAGCCTGGCCAACAACGCCTCCAACGGCATCGAGCCGAGCTTCGCCCACCATTATTCGCGCAACCTGATCCGCGCGGGACGCAAGACCAAGGAGAAGATCTCGGTCTTCAGCTACGAGCTGCTGGCCTACCGCGACCAGGTGGACAACCACGCCGTACCCGGCGCCGAGGAAGAAAAGCACCGCCTGCCGGACTACTTCATCACCGCCGACGACATCACCCCGCAGCAGCACGTGGACATCCAGGCCGCCGCGCAGAAGTGGATCGACTCGTCGATCTCCAAGACCGCCAACGTCCCCACCGACTACCCGTTCGAGGACTTCAAGGACATCTACCTCTACGCGTGGCGCCAGGGCCTGAAAGGCTGCACCACCTTCCGCTTCAACCCGGCGGCCTTCCAGGGCGTGCTGGTGAAGGAATCGGACCTGGAGAAGACGCTGTACCGCTTCGAGCTGGAAGATGGCAGCGTGGTGGAACTCAAGGGCAACGAGGAAGTGGAGTACGACGGCGAGATCCATACCGCCGCCAACCTCTTCGACGCCTTGAAAGAAGGTTATTACGGCAAGTACTGATACCCCTGGAGAATGCTATGAGCGTCAAGATCAACCAGAAGATCAAAGGCTTCCAGGTGGTGGACGTGGCCGAGGAAAAGGCCCGCGTGGAAGCCGCCGCGGCCGCCGCCGTGGTGAAGATGGACGAAACCCTGCAGCGCCCCGAGCTGCTGGTGGGCGCCACCTACAAGATCAAGTCGCCGCTGTTCGAGCATGCGCTGTACGTGACCATCAACGACGTGGTGCTCAACCCCGACACCCCGTACGAGCAGCGCCGGCCCTTCGAGATCTTCATCAACTCGAAGAACATGGACCACTTCCAGTGGATCGTCGCACTCACCCGGATCATGTCCGCGGTATTCCGCAAGGGCGGTGACTGCACCTTCCTGGTGGAAGAGATGAAGGCGGTATTCGACCCGCGCGGCGGCTACCTCAAGCGCGGCGGCATCTATATGCCGTCGATCGTGGCCGAGATCGGCGCGGTGGTGGAGCGTCACCTGGTCGCCATCGGCCTGATGGAAGGCCCGCAGCTGGACGAGGAGCAGCGCCTGTATCTGGCCGAAAAACGCGCTGCCTACGAAGCCGCCCAGGGCACCAACAAGGCCGAACCCGGCGAAGGCTTCCCCGCCGGCGCCCAGTTGTGCGGCAAGTGCAACACCATGGCGGTGGTGCAGATGGATGGCTGCGCCACCTGTCTCAACTGCGGGCATTCGAAATGTGGGTGAGCCCGCTCAAAACGCATGCGTTTTGAAGGGCGAACGACCGGCCATGGATGGCAGGGCCGGGGTTGACCTTGAGCAGGGGCGCAACGGCAGGGATGCCAGCTCCGAATTAGATCTTTATGCCCGCATGCGGCGTCGCCCCGCGAACGACCGGCCATGGATGGCAGGGCCGGGGTTGGCCTTGAGCAGAGGTGCAACGGCAGGGATGCCAGCTCCGAGCTAGATATTTACGCCCCCCGCTTCACACCGGACTGCTCTTCTGTAGGAGCGAGCTTGCTCGCGAACGGCCCCGGAGTGGAGTTGGTTCGCGAGCAAGCTCGCTCCTACAGGTCCCGCGTCGCGATAAAATCCAGGGTCACAACGCAAACGGCAAATGAATCTCCACCTTCTGCCGCTGCTCCAGCCGCCGCTCGAATTCGCTCGGGTCGTGGATCAGCACGTCCTGCCCGGCAAACGCCTCGGCCGCAATCAGCCGTGACAGCCAGAAACGCACGCATGCCACCCGCAGCATCTCTGGCCACAGCTCGGCCTCCAGCGCGGTGAACGGCCGCTTGGCCGCATAGGCGGCCAGCAGGGCGCGGGCGCGCGGGCCATCGAGGGTGCCGTCGTCCGTCGAGCACCAGTCGTTCACGGTGATCGCCAGGTCGTAGAGCATCCAGCCGGAGCTGGCGTTGTAGAAGTCGATCACCCCCGCCAGGTGCGGACCGTCGAACAGCACATTGTCGCGGAACAGGTCGGCGTGCAGGTTGGCGCGGGGCAGGGCCGGTTGTTCGGCGAGCAGGCGGGCGATTTCTTCCAGGGCATCGCCGAGCAGGGTCGCGGCGTTGCCGGACAGGTGCGATTGCATCGCCTCGCCTTCATGCAGCATCCAGCTCAGGCCACGGTCGCTGGGGCGCTCGATGATCCGCTCGCGGGTGGCGAGGTGCAGGCGCGCCAGCAGGTCGCCGACTTCCTGGCAATGATGGTTGTTCGGCGAGCGTTCGTGGCGGCCAGCCAGGCGCGGCTGCAGCAGCGCCGGCTTGCCTTCGAGCTGGCGCAACGCCTCGCCATCCTTGGTGCGCAAGGCATAGGGCACCGGCAGGTTGGCCTCGTGCAGCACGTCCAGCAGTTCGATGAAGAACGGCATCTCCTGCACCGGCCCGCGCTCCACCAGGGTCAGTACGAATTCGCCGCGCTCGAGGCTGACGAAGAAATTGCTGTTCTCCGAACCTTCGGCGATGCCGCGAAAGTCGCGCAGGCGGCCGAGGCCGTAGGGGGCGAGGAAGTCTTCCAGGGCCGGACGTTCCAGAGGGGTGAATACCGACATGCTCAATCCTCTGGAGCGTCGTGGAGGGGAGGGTTTACCAGCTGAAGATCTGCCACTGCGGGATCAGCTTGTCGGGCTGGTCCGAGCGGATGAAATTGCCATCGCTGCCGTCCTGGCGCACCAGGAAGTACGGCTTGCCATGCTTGGGGATGACCTTGATGGCGTAGAGAAAGCCGTTCACGCGGTATTCCTGGATGGTCTTGTCGCCTTCCTGGCGGATGGTCACATCCGGTTCCGGCGTCGGGGCATCGTCCGCCGCCAACACGGTGGTCGCGCCAAGACCCAGCAGCGCGGCGAGCAACAGGCGGTTCAACGTACGCATGATAACCTTGTCCCTTTGTCGAATTGGCTACGGACATTTTAGCCCGAGCCCTTCTGAAAAGGTTGATTCCCCTCATGAGCCAAGCACCCCTCGTCCTCGTGGACGGCTCGTCCTACCTGTATCGCGCTTTCCATGCCCTGCCGCCGCTGATGACCTCCACCGGCATGCCCACCGGCGCGGTGAAGGGCGTGCTGAACATGCTCAAGAGCCTGCGCAAGCAATACCCGGACAGCCCCTTCGCGGTGGTCTTCGATGCCAAGGGGCCGACCTTTCGCGATGCGCTGTTCGCCGAGTACAAGGCCAACCGCCCGTCGATGCCGGATGATCTGCGCGTACAGGTCGAGCCGCTGCACGCCAGCGTGCGGGCGCTGGGCCTGCCGCTCTTGTGCGTGGACGGCGTAGAGGCGGACGACGTGATCGGCACCCTGGCCCGTCGCAGCGCGGCGCTGGGGCGCGCGGTGGTGATCTCCACCGGCGACAAGGACATGGCGCAGCTGGTCGACGGCCACATTACGTTGGTCAACACCATGACCGGAAGCGTGCTCGACCCCGATGGCGTAAAAGAGAAATTCGGTGTCGGTCCTGAGCTGATCATCGATTACCTCGCGCTGATGGGCGACAAGGTGGACAACATTCCCGGCGTGCCCGGCGTCGGCGAGAAGACCGCGCTCGGCCTGCTGGTGGGCGTCGGCGGCGGCCTGGACGTGCTGTATGCCAGCCTCGACAAGGTCCCCGAACTGCCGATCCGCGGCGCCAAGGGCTTGCCGGCCAAACTGGAAGAACATCGCGCGATGGCCTTCCTCTCCTATGAACTGGCGACCATCAAGACCGACGTCGAGCTGGACGTCGAAATTGACGCGCTGCACCCCGGCGAGCCGCAGCGCGAGGCGCTGATCGGCCTGTATCGCGAACTGGAGTTCAAGAACTGGCTGGACGACCTGCTGCGCGAAGCCAAGGAGGAGGGCGGCGGCGATGCCGAGACCGTGTCCATCCAGGCCACTGCGAAGTACGACACCGTTCTTGAGCAGGCGCAATTCGATGTCTGGCTGAAGAAGCTGGAAGCCGCCGAGCTGATCGCCTTCGACACCGAGACCACCAGCATCGACGCCCAGCAGGCGCAGGTGGTGGGGGTCTCCTTCGCCGTGCAGGAAGGCGAGGCCGCCTACGTGCCACTGGCCCACAGCTATATGGGCGTGCCCGCCCAGCTGGACCGCGACACCGTGCTGCGCGCGCTAAAGCCGCTATTGGAAGACCCGGACAAGCGCAAGATCGGCCAGCATGCCAAATACGACATGAACGTCCTGGCCAACGCCTCGACGCCCATCGCCGTGCAGGGGATCGCCTTCGACACCATGCTCGAGTCCTACGTGCTGGACTCCACCGCGACCCGCCACGACATGGACAGCCTGGCGCTGAAGTACCTCGGCCACGGCACCATCCGTTACGAGGACATTGCCGGCAAGGGCGCCAAGCAGCTGACCTTCGACCAGATCGCCCTGGAACAGGCCGGCCCCTACGCCGCCGAGGATGCCGACGTCACCCTGCGCCTGCACCAGACACTGTGGCAGAAGCTGGAGGCGATCCCGTCGCTGGCCAGGGTCCTCACCGAGATCGAGATGCCGCTGGTGCCGGTGCTGGCGCGTATCGAGCGCAACGGCGCACTGGTCGACGCCAACCTGCTCGGCAAGCAGAGCGTCGAGCTGGGCGAGAAGATGGTCGAGTTGCAACGCCAGGCCTATGACCTGGCGGGTGAGGAGTTCAACCTCGGCTCGCCCAAGCAGCTGGGCGCCATCCTTTATGAAAAGCTGGGCCTGCCGGTGCTCTCCAAGACCGCCACCGGCCAGCCGTCCACCGCCGAGAACGTTCTTGCCGAGCTGGCCGAGCAGGACTACGAGCTGCCCAAGGTGATCATGCAGTATCGCTCCATGAGCAAGCTCAAGAGCACCTACACCGACAAGCTGCCCGAGCAGATCAATCCGCGCACCGGACGCATCCACACCAGTTACCACCAGGCGGTGGCCGCAACCGGTCGGCTGTCCTCCAGCGACCCGAACCTGCAGAACATCCCGATCCGTACCGCCGAGGGTCGTCGCATCCGTCAGGCCTTCGTCGCGCCTAAGGGCTACAAGCTGCTGGCGGCGGACTACTCGCAGATCGAACTGCGCATCATGGCTCACCTGGCCAAGGACGAAGGCCTGCTGGACGCCTTCCGCCACGACCGCGACGTACACCGTGCCACCGCCGCCGAAGTCTTCGGCGTGCCGCTGGACGAGGTGACGGGCGACCAGCGCCGCAGCGCCAAGGCGATCAACTTCGGCCTGATCTACGGCATGAGCGCCTTCGGCCTCGCCAAGCAGATCGGTGTCGACCGCAAGGAGGCCCAGGCCTACATCGATCGCTACTTCGCCCGCTACCCGGGCGTGCTGGCGTACATGGAGCGCACCCGCGCCCAGGCTTCCGAGCAAGGCTTCGTCGAGACGCTGTTCGGCCGCCGCCTGTACCTCCCGGAGATTGCCTCGAAGAACGGCGCCATGCGCAAGGCGGCCGAGCGCACCGCGATCAACGCACCGATGCAGGGCACGGCCGCGGACATCATGAAGCGCGCCATGGTGGCTGTGGATAACTGGCTGCAGGACAGCGGCATCGATGCCCGCGTCATCCTCCAGGTACACGACGAACTGGTGCTGGAAGTGCGCGAGGATCTGATCGATCAGGTCCGGGACGCGATCCGCCCGCTGATGAGCGGCGCGGCCCAGCTGGACGTACCGCTGGTCGTCGAAGCGGGCGTCGGTGCGAACTGGGACGAGGCGCACTGACGACCGGACGAACGGTCAAAGGGCCCGCCTGCCGGGCCTTCTGGCACGATTGTTCGGGTCCTTTGGCGTGAGCCCGGAAAAAACTTCCGTGACCCGCTGAACTTTCCCGCGAAGAGCCGAGTCAGAACTCGTGAATGGCTGGTGAAGCCCTTCGATGCTCCTTTGCAGTGTTTAGTGTTGGCAGATTACTGGACCCCGCCCTAGCGGTCCGGACTTAAACCCCGAACTTCCCCCTCCCCATACGAAGCTCGGGGTTTTTTTTGCCTGCGATTTGGCCTCAGGCCTCCTCGGCGGCCTCCTCTTCTTCCTCGTCCAGCAGGCCCAGCCAGCCGGCCAGGACCAGCTGCGCCTCTTCCACGCCCTGGCGCTTGGGTGCCGAGAACAGCTGCAGGGTGGCGACATCGCCCCAGCCGTCGAGAATTTCCTTGCGGGTCTTGAGCAGCGCGTTCTTCGCCGCGCCATAGGCCAGCTTGTCGGCCTTGGTCAGCAGCACGTGGATCGGCAGCTGGCTGGCCTGGGCCCAGTCGAGCATCAGGCGGTCGAAATCGGTCAGCGGGTGGCGGATATCCATCAGCAGCACCACACCGGCTAGCGCATTGCGGCTGGAGAGATAAGCTTCCAGGTGCTGCTGCCAGTGCAGCTTCAGTGGAATCGGCACCTTGGCGTAGCCGTAGCCGGGCAAATCGACCAGGCGGCGTTCGTCATCCAGGCGGAAGAAGTTCAGCAGCTGGGTGCGGCCGGGAGTCTTGGAGGTGCGCGCGAGGTTCGCGTGGGTCAGCGCATTCAGCGCGCTGGACTTGCCCGCGTTGGAGCGGCCGGCGAAGGCGACTTCCAGGCCGGAGTCTTCCGGGCACTGGTTCACCTTGGCGGCGGAAATAAGGAAAGTGGCCTGTTGGCAGAGGCCGAGAATCGGGTTTTTCGTAGCGTTCTTCGAGGACATGAGTGACTTCGCAGCGGGTGCGACGCGGTGTCGCGGGGGGCGGTTTCGTTTCCGTTTGGGCATCGGAAGTATATAATGCCGCGGATTTTGTGTGCGCTTTATCCCCCAGGGTCGAGCCACACGGGAACGTTGGAGTCCGCGCAAACAAGAACGCGGATGTTCCCTGCGATGAGGATAATCATGAAGAAACTGCTGTTCGCAGCCATCGTTGCCGCGCTGGCATCCAGCGCCCTGGCGGCCCAGGATCCGGAAGCCGTTTTCAACAGAGCCTGTGGCGCCTGCCACAATGGTCAGTTGCCAATGGCGCCGAAGAAGGGCGACGCCGCCGCCTGGAAGCCGCGTCTGGACAAGGGCATGGACACGCTGGTGCAACACGTGACCAACGGTTTCAACGCGATGCCGCCTCGCGGCCTGTGCACCGACTGCAGCGCCGAGGATTACCAGACAATTATCCAGTGGATGTCGAAGTAACTCCCAGGCCTTACTCTTTCACCCTTAGCCGTTATTGGATTAGCTGATGAACAAATTGATCGTGAGTCTGCTGTTGACCCTGGGTCTTGTCGGTGTCGCGCACGCCGCTGGCGATGCCAAGGCCGGTCAGGCGAAAGCTGCTGTCTGTGGGGCCTGCCACGGCGCCGATGGCAACAGCATGGCGCCCAACTTCCCGAAACTGGCCGGGCAGGGTGAGCGTTACCTGCTCAAGCAGATGCACGACATCAAGGATGGCAAGCGTACCGTGCTGGAAATGACCGGCCTGCTGACCAACCTGAGCGACCAGGACCTGGCAGACATCGCCGCCTACTTCTCCAGCCAGAACGGCAGCGTCGGCGCCGCCGATCCCAAGCTGGTCGCCCAGGGCGAAGCCCTGTTCCGTGGCGGCAAGCTCGCCGAAGGCATGCCGGCCTGCACCGGTTGCCACAACCCGGCTGGCCAGGGCAACGCCGAAGCCGGCTTCCCGCACCTGGGTGGCCAGCACGCGGCCTACACTGCCAAGCAGCTGACCGCCTTCCGCGAAGGCGAGCGCACCAACGACGGCGACGCCATGATCATGCGCAGCATCGCCGCCAAGCTGTCCAACAAGGACATCGCCGCGATCTCCAGCTACATCGAAGGCCTGCACTAAGCAGCCATCTGGCGCAAACGCCGGAACGAAAACTGCTTCGAAAAAAAGGGTGGCTTCGGCTGCCCTTTTTTGCATCCGCCCCCACTACAATGCTTCGAACCGTGTCTGGCCCCTGCGGTCAAACCGCTTCATCCCGCCTCGCACAGCGTGGCGGTTCCGCTCAGCCAAGGAGTGAACCATGCGTAACCTGATTTTCACCGCCGCTCTTGCCTTCGCCGGCCTGTTCGCCGTCAACGCGAACGCCGCCGACTTCGAAGCGGGCAAGAACTACACCGAGCTGAACCAGGCCGTCCCGGTCTCGCAGCCCGGCAAGATCGAGGTGGTGGAGCTGTTCTGGTACGGTTGCCCGCACTGCTATGCGTTCGAACCGACCATCAACCCGTGGGTCGAGAAGCTGCCGGCCGACGTTCACTTCGTGCGTATCCCCGCCATGTTCGGCGGTCTGTGGAACATCCACGGCCAGCTGTTCCTGACTCTGGAATCCATGGGCGTGGAGAAGAAGGTGCACCACTCGATCTTCGAGAAACTGCACAACAACCCGAAAGCCCTGACCACCCCGGAAGAAATGGCTGACTTCGTCGCCGAACAGGGCGTGGACAAGGCCAAGTTCCTCAGCACCTACAACTCCTTCGCCATCAAGGGCCAGATCGAGAAGGCCAAGAAGCTGGCGATGGCCTACCAGATCAGTGGCGTGCCGACCCTGGTGGTCAATGGCAAGTACCGTTTCGACATCGGCTCGGCCGGTGGCCCGGACGAGGCGCTGCAGCTGGCTGACCAGCTGATCGCCAAGGAACGCGCCAGCGCCAAGGCTGCTCAGTAAGGTCCGACGACGATGCTGCGCCGGCGGACTCGTGATCGTGTCGCAGGGGCCTGTGTCCCGCGGGTGAACGCCGCCCATGGCGCTCCCGCTGGCCTGCCCGACGACGGCCGGCTACGCCTGCTCAGCTTCAATATCCAGGTGGGTATCAGTACCGAAAGGTACCGCCACTACCTGACCCGCGGCTGGCAGCACCTGCTGCCGGCCGCTGGACGCGCCAGCAACCTGCAGCGCATCGGCGAGCTGCTCCACGACTACGACGTGGTCGCCCTGCAGGAAGCCGATGGCGGCAGCATCCGCTCCGGCAACATCAACCAGGTCGAACACCTGGCCCAGCTCGGTGCCTTCCCTTACTGGTACCAGCAGCTCAACCGTAATCTCGGGCGCATTGCCCAGCACAGCAACGGCCTGCTCAGCCGTCTGCAGCCCACCGCCCTGGAAGACCATCCGCTGCCCGGCCCGCCCGGACGCGGCGCGATCCTGATGCGCTTCGGCGAAGGCAAGGACGCGCTGGCCTTGGTGATGATGCACCTGGCACTCGGCGCGCGGACCCGCACCCGGCAGCTGGCCTACATCCGCGAACTGCTGCAGGACTACCGCCATCATGTGCTGATGGGCGACATGAACACCCATGCCACTGACCTGCTGGAAAGCTCGCCGCTGCGCGACCTCCAGCTGATCGCCCCGCAGGTCGAGGCTACTTTCCCCAGTTGGCGCCCGCAGCGCTGCCTGGACCACATACTGCTCAGTTCCGAGCTGGCGCTGGAGCGCGTCAGTGTCCTCCCGCATCCGATTTCCGACCACCTGCCGGTGGCCGTGGAAATCCGCCTGCCGGATGCCCTGCGTTCGTCCTCGTCGCTCGCCTTGCGCGGCGAGGCCCCTGAATGAGTCGCGACGACGACCAACGCTGGAAGCAGAAATACCTGGATAACCTCGAGCAGCAGGAAAAGCTCGAGCGCCGCTGGGATGCCCGCCTCGACCTGCTGCGCCGCGGCCTGGTGCGCAGCAGCCTGGCTGCCGAAGGCAGCGACAAGGTGGTGGATGCCTGCATGAAGGAGCTGCGCGAGGTGCTGCGCCGCGACGACATGGACGCCGGCCTGTCGCGCCTGATCCCCCAGCTGGAGAAGGCCGTGCTCGATTCCGAGCAGCGCCGCCAGCAGCGCGTCGAACAGAACATCGCCGCCTTGAGCCAGCTTTCCCAGCAGTTGTTGACCGTGGACATGCCGGGCGATGTGCGCAAGCCGCTCAAGCGCCTGGCCAAGGACATCCCCAGTCGCGCCAGCAGCTCCCGGGAACTGCCGGCGCTGCTGAGCGAGCTGAGCCGCCTGCAGCGCCAGGTGCTGGACCATTTTGGCGATGGTGGCGGCGAGCAGCGCCCCGGATTCCTGCAGCGGTTGTTCGGCAGCCGAGACAGTGATGACGCGGAAGCGTCCGAAGCGCCGCGCGCCAAGCCTGCCGCCGCAGCTGCCGCGCTCGGCGCGGAACCGGAACCGGAAGCGGAGCCGGCGCCTGTCTTATCGCAGTCAGCCGCACCCGCACTGGCCGGGTCCGCTGCGGTTGAAGCGGTGGCTGCGCCCATCGCGATCCCGGCCGAAGCGGTGGCCCCGGCCGTGACGGCAAAGCCCATTGCTGAGCCTTCGCCGGTCGCGCCTGCAGAATCGCCGACGACGGTGCCCGGCCTGGCTTCGACCTTAGAGCCGGCCGGCCGCGATGAACCGGTGCTGCTGGACAGCCTGCCGCTCCCGCCCGGCCTGTTCGGTACGCGCGAGGACGCGCAGCAGGCGAATGATCCCTACGCCCTGCCGCCGCGCCCGGAGCCCGGTTACAGCGCCGTGGCGCCGCACATCGAGGCGAGCCTGCTGCGGCTGCTCGATGAAATGCACCTGCCGGCCGCCCAGCAGATCCAGGCCGAGGCCCTGCGTTCGCGCATCCATGGCAGCCTCAACTGGTACGAACTGGTGCCGGTGCTGGACGATCTCGGCGTGCTGGTCCTCTCACTCAACGACAGCGGTCAGCGCGAGTTCGAAGGCTACCTGCATCAGCTCAACGACCGCCTGGGGGCCTTTCTCGACGGCCTGCAGGCGGTGCAGGAAAACCATAGCGGCACCCGTTCCAGCGCCCGCGCGCTGGACGACACCCTGCGCGAGCAAGTCAGCGGCCTGAAGGAAAGCGTACTGGAGGCCACCGACCTGGAAGGCCTCAAGCGCAACGTCGAGTCGCGCCTGCAGGGGCTGGTCGGCACCATGGACCGCTTCCGCGAGGAGCGCGAGGTCCGTGAACGCGAAGTGGGCGAGCGCATCCAGTCGCTGGTGACCCGCGTCGCCAGCATGGAAGAGGAAGCCCGCACCTTCCAGGCGAACATCGAGGACCAGCGCCAGAAGGCCATGACCGACCCCTTGACCGGCCTGCCCAACCGCGCCGCCCTCACCGAGCGCCTGGAGCTGGAAGTTTCGCGCTGGCAGCGCCACGGCGGCGACCTGCTGCTGGCGGTGATCGATGTCGACCATTTCAAACGCATCAACGACGACTTCGGCCACCTGGCCGGCGACAAGGTGCTGAAGATCATCGCCAACGAGCTGGCCAAGCGTGTGCGCAAGACCGACTTCATCGCCCGCTACGGCGGCGAAGAGTTCGTCGTGCTGCTGCCGGCCACACCGCTGGCGGGCGGACAGCAACTGCTCGACGTGCTGCGTGGCGCCATCGAGGCGTGCCCGTTCCACTTCAAGGGCGAGCGCCTGAGCATCACCTGCTCGGCGGGGCTGACCGCTTTCCGCGACGGCGAGCGCGCCGAAGCGGTGTTCGAGCGTGCCGACCAGGCGCTGTACCGCGCCAAGCGCGGTGGGCGCAATCGCCTCGAAGTCGATTGAGCCCACGGCGCTTCCTCTAGGAGCAGGCCTGCTCGCGACCCACGCCGCTGCCGGCAGCCTCGCGGACGAAGTCCGCTCCTACAGAAGCTCGCTTCCTTTCGTCCCGGAAATTCTTGACGAACGAAAGAACTTGAGTTTTGATTCGCACGCTTATCTTTCTAATCGAAACTTAATCGTTCATGTCGAAACGCAATACTCCCCAACGCCGCCATGACATCCTGGCGCTGCTTGCCGAACAGGGCGAGGTCAGCGTGGACGATCTCGCGCGCCGCTTCGCCACCTCCGAGGTGACCATCCGCAAGGACCTGGCTGCCCTGGAAGGCAACGGCCTGCTGCTGCGCCGCTACGGTGGAGCGGTGCCGATGCCCCATGAACTGATCGCCGAGCCGAGCCAGCCGCTGTCGCGCTACAAGCAGGCCATCGGCCGCGCTGCGGCTGCCTGCATCCGTGAGCACGCGCGGATCATCATCGACAGCGGCAGCACCACCGCCGCGCTGATCCCGGAACTGGGCCGCAAGCCCGGCCTGGTAGTGATGACCAATTCGCTGAGCGTCGCCAATGCCCTTCGCGAGCTTGAGCGCGAGCCGGTACTGCTGATGACCGGCGGCACCTGGGACCCGCACTCTGAGTCGTTCCAAGGCCAGGTGGCCGAACAGGTGCTGCGCTCCTACGATTTCGATCAGCTGTTCATCGGCGCCACCGGGCTGGACATCGAGCGTGGCACGACGACTTTCAACGAACTGCTGGGCCTGAGCCGGGTCATGGCGGAGGTCGCCCGCGAGGTGATCGTCATGGCCGAGGCCGACAAGCTGGGCCGGCGCATTCCCAACCTGGAGCTGCCCTGGAGCAGCGTCCAGACCCTGATTACCGACGAACGCCTGAGCGATGAAGCGTTCGAACTGATCCAGACGCGCGGCGTGAAAGTGATCCGCGCGCGCTGCGAAGACTGACAGGAGACCCAAGCCATGTGTGGAATCGTAGGCGCCATCGCCGAGCGCAATATCACCCCGATCCTCGTCGAAGGCCTCAAGCGCCTGGAGTACCGCGGTTACGACAGCGCCGGTGTGGCGGTGATCGATAACAGCGGCGCGCTGGATCGCCGGCGTCGCGCGGGCAAGGTTTCCAGCCTCGAACTGGCCATCGATGAGCAGCCGCTGCTCGGCCGTCTGGGCATTGCCCATACCCGCTGGGCGACGCACGGCGCGCCCACCGAGGCCAACGCCCACCCGCACTTCTCCCATGGCGAAGTGGCGGTGGTGCACAACGGCATCATCGAGAACTTCGAACCCCTGCGCGAAATGCTCAAGGCGCGTGGCTACGTATTCACCTCGCAGACCGACACCGAGGTCATCGCCCACCTGCTGCACCTGCGCCTGGGTGAACTGGGCGACCTGACCGTCGCGCTCAAGGCTGCGGTCAAGGAACTGCATGGCGCCTATGGTCTGGCGGTGATCAGCAGCAGGCAGCCCGATCGCATCCTCGCCGCCCGCAGTGGCAGCCCGCTGGTAGTGGGCCTGGGCCACGGCGAGAACTTCCTCGCCTCCGACCAGTTGGCGCTGCGCCAGGTCACCGACCGCTTCATCTATCTGGAAGAGGGCGACATTGCCGAAATCCGCCGCGACGGCCTGCAACTCTGGGACGTAAACGGCGATCCGGTGCAGCGCGAGGAAGTGCGCTACCACGAAGGCGCCGAGGCAGCCGACAAGGGCGGCTACCGCCACTTCATGCTCAAGGAGATCCACGAGCAGCCGGCGGTGGTGCAGCGCACCCTCGAAGGCCGCCTGGGCAGCGGGCAGGTGCTGGTGGACAACTTCGGCCCGCAGGCCCGCGAGCTGCTGGCCAAGGTTCGCACCGTGCAGATCGTCGCCTGCGGCACCAGCTACCACGCCGGCATGGTCGCCCGTTACTGGCTGGAGAGCCTGACCGGCATTCCCTGCCAGGTCGAGGTCGCCAGCGAATTCCGCTACCGCAAGGTCGCGGTGCACCCGGACTCGCTGTTCGTCACCATTTCCCAGTCCGGCGAGACCGCCGATACCCTGGCCGCGCTGCGCTACGCCAAGGAACTGGGCTTCCTCTCCAGCCTGGCGATCTGCAACGTCGCCACCAGCTCGCTGGTGCGCGAGTCGGACATGACCCTGCTGACCAATGCCGGCCCGGAAATCGGCGTGGCGTCCACCAAGGCCTTCACCACCCAGCTGGTCGCCCTGCTGCTACTGACCCTCGGGATCGGCCAGGTGCAGAAACGCCTGAATGACGGCGTCGAAGCCGAGCTGGTGAACGAGCTCCGCCGCCTGCCGACGCACCTGGAAGAAGCCCTGGCAATGGACAAGGTGGTGGAGAAGGTCAGCGAGCTGTTCGCCGAGAAGCACCACACCCTGTTCCTGGGCCGCGGCGCGCAGTACCCGGTGGCGATGGAAGGCGCGCTGAAGCTCAAGGAAATCTCCTACATCCACGCCGAAGCGTATCCGGCCGGCGAGCTCAAGCACGGCCCGCTGGCGCTGGTCGACGCCGACATGCCGGTAGTGACCGTGGCGCCGAACAACGAACTGCTGGAGAAGCTCAAATCCAACCTGCAGGAAGTCCGCGCCCGGGGCGGCGAGCTGGTGGTCTTCGCCGAGGGCGGCAGCGGCATCGCCAATGGCGAAGGCACCCATGTGGTGGGCATGCCGGCGATCCACGATTGCCTTGCGCCGATCCTCTACACCGTGCCGCTGCAGCTGCTGTCCTACTACGTTGCCGTGCTCAAGGGCACGGACGTCGACCAGCCGCGTAATCTCGCGAAATCCGTGACGGTGGAATGAGCATTAGGGGCCGGAACAGGCGCGCTCAGGCGTGACGACAAAGAGGTCCCTTCGGGGGCCTTTTTTCGTTTCTGGGACACGGGGGTTCAAAGGGAAGGGGATCAACATTCCCCCGGTGCCTGCACGTCCGGGGGTGTGGACGGGGCACCGAGGCCAGGCGGCTTGAGCCGCTACACGAGGGGAATGGAAATCGACCTTGTCTTGTGGACAAGGTCGGGCTCCTGCCCTGCGAGGGGTACCTGACAAGTCTCCCGCAGGGCCGGGAGCGGGCCAACGATAGAAGCTGGCTACTGGCCGGTCAATCGGAAACGACAAACGCTCGTTCACAACTGTCCGATATTCGAACCGAAAGGCTGCGGAAATCCGCGGAATTCGTTAGCCGGCTATCGGAGGTGTCTATACTGTTTCCGAATGTGTCGGCGAAAAATCCCGTCGTTGGGGTCAGATGCAGATACGGGGCGGCAGAGGGATTTCCGTCCATGGACATCGACGTCGCAAGGACCTGCAAAAGCAATAACTGACAAGAGAATCCCCATGAACACACCTGCCGCACCGCAGTATTCCGCCCACGAGCGCCGCTCGCGCATCCTTGCCATCGTCGGCGCCTCGTCGGGCAACCTGGTGGAGTGGTTCGACTTCTACGTCTACGCCTTCACCGCGCTGTACTTCGCCCATGCCTTCTTTCCGTCGGACGATCCGACGGTGCAGTTGCTCAACACCGCCGGGGTGTTCGCTGCAGGCTTCCTGATGCGTCCGATCGGTGGCTGGCTGTTCGGCCGCATCGCCGACAAGAAGGGCCGCAAGACCGCGATGATGATTTCGGTGCTGATGATGTGCGGCGGTTCGCTGGCAATCGCAGTCATGCCGACCTACGCCACCATCGGCGTGGCGGCGCCCGCGCTGCTGTTGCTCGCGCGGCTGTTCCAGGGCCTCTCCGTGGGCGGTGAGTACGGTACCAGCGCGACCTACATGAGCGAGGTGGCGCTCAAGGGCCAGCGCGGCTTCTTCGCCTCGTTCCAGTACGTGACCCTGATCGGCGGCCAGCTGCTGGCCGTGCTGGTGGTGGTGATCCTGCAGCAGCTGCTGACCACCGAGGAACTGCGCGAGTGGGGCTGGCGGATTCCCTTCGTGGTCGGCGCCATCACTGCGGTGATCGCCTTCTACCTGCGCCGCTCGCTGAACGAGACGGCCAAGGAATCCAACCTCAAGCGCAAGGAATCGGGCACGCTCACCGAACTGTTCGCCCACCACAAGCGCGCCTTCTTCACCGTGCTCGGCTTCACCGCCGGCGGCTCGCTGATCTTCTACACCTTCACCACCTACATGCAGAAATACCTGGTGAACACCGCCGGGATGGACCCGAAGGTGGCCAGCGGCGTCATGACCTTCGCGCTGTTCTGCTACATGTGCATGCAGCCGCTGTTCGGCGCGCTGTCCGACCGCATCGGGCGCAAGACCTCGATGCTCTGGTTCGGCGCCCTGGGCATGCTCTGCACCTGGCCGATACTTGCGGCGCTGAAGACCGTCAGCAGCCCCTACGCGGCGTTCGGCCTGATCATCCTGGCGATGGCCATCGTCAGCCTGTACACCTCGATCAGCGGCCTGATCAAGGCAGAGATGTTCCCGCCGCAGATCCGCGCGCTGGGTGTGGGCCTGTCCTACGCGGTGGGCAACGCGATCTTCGGCGGCTCCGCCGAATACGCCGCGCTGGGCCTGAAGAGCATGGGCATGGAAGAGGTGTTCTATATCTACGTTTCGGTCATGTGCGGCGTGGCGCTGGTGGTCTGTCTGCTACTGCCGGATCTGCGCAAGGTCAGCTACCTCAACGACGAGGACTGACCTGCGCCGGCAGCGCTAGTCGTTGCCGCGGCCGCGCAGGGCGTGGTCGGGCAGCGACAGGGCGATCAGCAGGGCCAGGGCGCCGAAGCCTGCGTTGATCAGGAACAGGTGGCCGAATACCCCATCCAGCGTGAGCCGCTGCGCTTCGTGGCCGGCTCCGCTGAGGCTGGCCAGCAGCGCGCTGGCCGACAGCCCGTGACCCGCCTCGCCCGCCAGCGGTTGCAGCATCGCCAGCAGCAACGCGGACATCAGCGCGATCCCCACCGCCCCGCCCAGTGAGCGGAACAGCGTGATATTGCTGGTCGCCACACCCAGGTGCTTCGCCTCCACGGCGCTCTGCGCCGCCACCAGGCTGGTGGGGAACTGCGTGCCGGCGGCGATGCCGGTCAGCAGCATGCAGATTCCTGAAACGAGGTAGGCACTCGGTGGTGTCAGTGCCAGACCGGCAATCGCCAGGGGCATCAGCAAACCGCCACCGACGATCTGCGGCTTGTAGCGGCCGATGATCGCCGTCAACCGGCCGCAACAGTACGCGCCGATCGGCACGCCCATGGCCAGCGGCAGCAGGTGCAGCGCGGCGCTGTCTGCGCCGGCGCCGGTCACCGACTGGAAGCGCAGCGGCACCAGCACCGACAGCGAGATGACCTGGAAGCTGGCGAAGAAACTGATCAGCCAGCTCAGCGTGGCGGCGCGAATGCCGAACAGGTGCATCGGCACCAGCGGTTCAGGCGCGCGCCGCTCCTGCATGACGAACAAGGCGATCAGCAGCAGCGCGGCAGTGAACAGTGCGAGCATCTGTGGGTCGTTCCAGCGCGCGCCCTGGCCAACCTCCGTGATCGCCAGCAGCAGGCTGCCCAGGCCGGCGATCATCAGCATCGTGCCGAGGTAGTCGATCACCGGCTTGCGCCCCGGCACTGGCAGGCCGCGCAGGGTCTGGCGCGACACCGCGAGGGCGACCAGGCCCACCGGCAGGTTGATCAGGAACACCCAGCGCCACGACAGGTACTCGGTGAGCAGCCCGCCCAGCACCGGGCCGGCGATGCTCGCCACCGCGTACATGCTGCTGAAATAGCCCTGGTAGCGGCCGCGTTCGCGCGGCGGGACGATATCGCCGATGATCGCCTGGCTCACCGACATCATGCCGCCGGCGCCGATGCCCTGCAGGACGCGGGCGAGCACCAGCTGCTCCATGCTCTGGGCCGCGCCGCAGAGCAGCGAGGCGAAGGTGAACAGGCCGATGGCGAAGAGCATCAGCACGCGGCGGCCGTAGAGGTCGCCGAGCTTGCCGTAGATCGGCATGGAGATGGTCATCGCCACCATGTAGCCGGAGATGACCCAGGCCAGCAGGTCGAAATCGCCGAAACCTGCGGAAATCGCCGGCAGGGACACGGCGACGATGGTCTGGTCGAGCGCACCGAGGAAGATCGCCAGCATCAGTCCCACCAGCACGGTGCGGACCGCTGGACGCGGCGCTGAGAAGGTAGTCAAGACAGCCCCCTTGGACGGCAGAGGTCCTCCGGCCGGAATGCATGCGGAGGGAGCGTCAGTGTAGTGCAATGGAGCGACGAACTGTCACGCCGGCGTCATCCTTGCTGACCGGGAAAGGCTCTATCTCAGGGGTGGCAATGATGATCGACACAGCGGCTGCTACGCTTGCGTAGCGAGCTATCGTTCGGCGCGTTCTTTTTGGGAACGCCCTGGGGTTCGCCGGACTCCACTGCAGAGGTATCGGCGGGCCGAAGCCCGATAGTTTTTTGCGGACCGGGCCATAGGGGAAGACTATGGAGTAGCTGGTCTATAGTTTTTCAGCCCTGTGACCAGGAGGTTTGCATGAAAGCCAATCTGCCCTCTGAGTTGCTGTCCCTGCAGTTGCCGCTGCGCATCCGCATCGGCGAGGCCCAGGCGTTCGACCTGGGCCCCGACCCGCAGGTAACTCTCGTGGTTCGCGATCCCACGTTGCTGACCGAGATCACCCATCCCAGCCTCGATATGCTCGGTCGTGCCTACGTCGAGAACCGCATGGACATCGAGGGGCCGATCGGCGAAGTGATCGCTACCGCCGACGCCCTGAGTGCGGCGCTGGGCGATGACGACAGCGCCGCCGATTTTGTGCGCGAAAGTCACGACAAGGCGACGGACGCCGAAGCCATCCATTACCACTACGACCTGTCCAACGCGTTCTACCAGCTCTGGCTCGACCCGGAGATGGTGTACTCCTGCGCCTACTACGAGACCGGCAACGAAGACCTCGCCACGGCCCAGCTGGCCAAGCTGCGCCACCTGTGCCGCAAGCTGCGCCTGAAACCGGGTGAGAAGCTGCTCGATGTCGGCTGCGGCTGGGGCGGGCTGGCGCGTCTGGCCGCCCGTGAATTCGGCGCGCAGGTGCACGGCATCACCTTGAGCGAAGAGCAGCTCAAGCTGGGCCGCGAGCGGGTCAAGGCCGACGGCCTGGAAGGCAAGGTGACGCTGGAGTTGCTGGACTATCGCGACCTTCCGCGCGATGGCCGCTACGACAAGGTGGTCAGCGTCGGCATGTTCGAGCATGTCGGCCATGCCAACCTCGGCCTCTATTTCCAGCATCTGTACGAAGCCGTCCGTCCGGGCGGGCTGGTGATGAACCACGGCATCACCTCCAGCGATACGGAGGGTCGGCCCGTCGGGCGCGGCGCCGGGGACTTCATCGACCGCTACGTGTTCCCCCATGGCGAGCTGCCGCACCTGTCTCTGGCTGTCGCGCGGATGAGCGAGACGGGGCTCGAAGTCGTCGACGTCGAAGGCCTTCGACTGCATTACGCGCGTACCCTGGATTTCTGGAGTGCCAATCTCGAGGCGAAATTGGCCGAGGCAGCGGAACTGGTGCCCGAGCAGGCCCTGCGTATCTGGCGGCTTTACCTCGCCGGTTGCGCCTATGGCTTCAAGAAAGGCTGGATCAACCTGCACCAGATCCTTGCCAGCAAGCCGCACGCCGACGGAGGCCACGAGGTGCCCTGGAGCCGTCGCGACCTCTACACCTGAGCCTGTTCAGGGCCTGCCATCGGGCCCGGCTTGCCGGGCCCGATGCATTTCCGGCGTGGAGCAAAAGGCTTGCATCGAGGGGATCGGGAGGCTAAACCCCCTTTTCCCACTGACTCTTTGGTAAACGAATCATGGTGAATTTCTTCCCGGACCTGTCCCTTGTCGAACTCTCGCCCGCGCAGGCGCCCTGGTCGCTGTTGCTCAAGGCCGATCCCAGCCGCGAACAGATCGAGACCTACCTGCCTGACTCCCGCCTGCTGGCGCTGAACGAGGCGGACTCCGTCCGTGGCGTACTGACGCTGACGCCCCGCGAGCCCGGCGTCGCCGAAATCACCAGCGTCGCGGTGGAGGACGAATGGCAGGAGCGCGGCCTGGGCCGGCGCCTGCTGCTGGCGGCCATCGAGCAGGCGCGCGAGGCCGGCCTGCAGCGCCTGACCATCGCCACCGGCAACTCCAGCCTGGCCCAACTCGGCCTGTACCAGCGCCTGGGCTTCCGCATCGTTGGCATCGAGACGGATCACTTCGTGCGGCATTATCCCGAGCCGATCTACGAGAACGGCATCCAGTGTCGCGACCAGATTCGTCTGGCGCTCGACCTCGGCGTCTAGTCGCGCCTCCAGCGACTCACCGCTACCGCATCGTGGGCGTGCAGACTTTCCGCGTGCACCACGCGCACCTCGAAACCTGACACCTCTTCGCGCTGCAGCAGCGCCCGGTGCAGCCGGCGTGCGGCGTCCTCGCAGAACATCAGGTTCTGCCCGTTGGCCAGGGCGAAGGCCTGTTCGTCGGCGCGTTTCACCGCCGTCTGCACGGCGGTGCCGAGGGCTGCTTCGGCTTGATCGATCAGCTCGCTGAAGGCGAATGCCTGCGCGGTCGGGCCGAGTTGCACCTGCAACTGTGCCTCGCTGCGCTGGCTATGCGGCGTGGCGACTATGCCCTGCGGGCTGCCTAGCCAGGCGCGGACCTCGCTCGCCTTCAGCGGGCGGCCCGCGAAGTCGCTGTCGAAGCGCTCCTGGATCAACTGCCGAGCGAGTGCCGCCGAGCACGGGCAGGTCGAGGAATAGGGCAGGCTCAGACGCAACTCCAACTGCAGCGCATCGTCCTCAAGCTGCGCATGGATCTCGCAGGGATAGCGCTTCCAACCGCTCAGCGGACTCACCAGTGCCGGCCGTCGCAGCAGCAGTTCGAAACGCAGTGCCAGGCGCGCGCGGCGGGAGAGCTGCGCGTGGCTGCGGAGAAACTGCTTGAGCAGGTCACGCAGCAGGGCGGGTGAAAGCTCCGCTTCCGCCAGCGCCTCCAGCGCCAGGTACAGACGTGACATGTGAATGCCGCGCGCCTCCGCTTCGTCGAGGCTGACGCTGGCATCGGCATAGGCGGCAACGCGCTCGCCGGCGATACGCAGCGGCACGGCGATGCCGTGCATGCCGACCCAGTCGAGCGGGATGGGCAGGCGGGTGGATTGGCAGGCGATATCGGGAAGCAGCGCGGTCATGGGCGGGTCACGATTGGAAATTGTTATAATATAACGTATTTGCTTCCCGACCATCCCGCAAGAGTCTTCAGCGCGGCTGCTGCTTGCAGCCGCTGACCCGGCCGCAGGTCAACCGTGCGCTGTCACCCGAAGAGCTGCTGAAGCGGCTGATATGGGTCCAGCCGATGCCGCGGCTGGTGCCGACCCACACCTGGCCGTCGTTGGTCACTCCGCTGAAGAAGGTCAGGCTGCCGTACCGCGTGCCCGTCTGCGCCCAGCGCCGTCCGCTGCTGGCCTCGAAACCTCGCAGGTACGTGTCATGGCCCTGGGTGGCGACGCTGTAGAGATTCCCTGAATCGTCCATGCAGGCCAGAACCGACGCCGACCAGGCACAGCGCGCCGGTTCCTCGCCGGGGAAGGGCAGTGGCGCGGCACCGCTGGCGTGGGCGAGGGGTGCGAACAGGCAGAACAACAGGGCGCGGCGCAGCATCGGAGGTCTCGGGAGGCGGGTGGAGCAGCGTTTCGGTATCGCATGTCGGCAGGCTATTGTCGAGTTCGAATTGTTATAATATAACATAAAAGATCACTCCCTTCCGGAGACGGTCATGACCGAACAGGAACTGCTCGCCCAGCCTGGCGAGGCCTACATGAGCGAGGCACAACAGGGCTATTTCCGCGCACTGCTGCTGGACCAGCGCGACGAGCTGCAGGTCCGCATCGAAGAAGAATTCCAGGCACTTCAGGACCCCGAGCAGGCCAGCGACGAAGCCGATGTCGCCAGTCGCGAGGAGTCGCGCCTGTGGCAACTGCGCCTGCTGGAACGCGAGAAGAAGCTGCTCGACAAGATCGACCAGTCGCTGGAGCGCCTGGCCCGCGGCGATTACGGCTGGTGCGAGGAAACCGGCGAACCGATCGGCCTGCGCCGCCTGCTGCTGCGCCCCACTGCCTCGCTGTGCGTCGAGGCCAAGGAGCGCCAGGAACGGCGCGAACTGCACATCCGCGAAGCCTGACATCCTTGGAGAAGCCCACCGTGAACGCCCCACTCCCCGTTACTGTCCTGTCCGGATTTCTCGGCGCCGGCAAGAGCACGCTGCTCAATCACGTGCTGAAGAACCGCGAGAACCTCAAGGTCGCGGTCATCGTCAACGACATGAGCGAAATCAATATCGACGGCCGCGAGGTACAACGCGATGTCAGCCTCAACCGGGGCCAGGAGCGCCTGGTGGAGATGAGCAACGGCTGCATCTGCTGCACCCTGCGCGAGGACCTGCTGGAAGAGGTCAGCCGCCTTGCCGGCGAGGGCCGCTTCGACTATCTGCTGATCGAGTCCACCGGTATTTCCGAACCGCTGCCGGTGGCCGAGACCTTCACCTTTCGCGACGAGCAGGGCCGCAGCCTGTCGGACCTGGCGCGGCTGGATACCTTGGTCACGGTGGTCGACGGTGTGAACTTCCTCGCCGACTACCAGGGCGCCGACAGCCTCGCCGAGCGCGGCGAAACCCTCGGCGAGGACGACGAGCGCTCGCTCAGCGACCTGCTGGTGGAGCAGGTGGAGTTCGCCGACGTGATCTTGGTGAGCAAGATCGACCTGATCGGCAGTGCCGAGCGCGAGGAACTGCTGGCGATCCTGCGCCGGCTCAACCCCGACGCCGATATCCAGCCCATGGTCATGGGCCAGGTGCCGCTGGCGACCATCCTCGACACTGGCCGCTTCGACTTCCAGCGCGCCGAACGGGCGCCCGGCTGGCTCAAGGAGCTGCGCGGCGAGCACCTGCCGGAGACCGAGGCCTATGGCATCGCCTCCAGCGTCTATCGCGCGCGCCGGCCCTTTCACCCGCAGCGCTTCCATGACTTCCTCGCCCAGCCCTGGAGCAATGGCCGGCTGCTGCGTTCCAAGGGATTTTTCTGGCTCGCCAGCCGCTACCGCGAAGCGGGCAGTTGGTCGCAGGCCGGCGGCCTGATGCGCCACGGCCTGGCCGGGCGCTGGTGGCGCTTCGTCCCGCGCGAGCACTGGCCGCAGGACACCACCGAGCTGCAGGGCGTGCTGCGCCACTGGCACTGGGAGAGTGGTGATTGCCGCCAGGAGCTCGTGTTCATCGGCCAGAACCTGGACTTCCGGCGCCTGTTCGCGGAACTGGACGATTGCCTGCTGGATGACGAGGAACTGGCCGCCGGCACGACCGCATGGAAGTGCCTGCCCGACCCGTTCGAGCCGTGGGAGAGCCAGGCGTGATGCTCATTTGGATTGTCCGACAAGCGCTTCGGGCCCGGTTTTTGGATCGAGAGCCACCGTCCGCATCTGTTGCCCTGTACCAGGAATCTCCCTCTCCCTGACCCTCTCCCTGAAGGGAGAGGGGACTGGTTCGGAGCAGGATTGAAACCTTAGCGTCAGCCGGCACGGACGGCTCCCTCTCCCTTCAGGGAGAGGGCGGGGGAGAGGACGTGCCTCATTGCGATATTCCGCGTAGGAGGGCTCTTTCGCGCTGGTCGTGCCCATGGCGCGCTACATCGTGAACGGGATTGCTCCTGCGGGTGGGTGATTATCCCTTCTGGAGTGCCAAGTGGCTGTGAGTGATCGCGGGCATCGCCCGCTTACGTCAACTCCTGCGTGGTGGCTTGCCCTCTCCCTAACCCTCTCCCTGAAAGGAGAGGGGACTGGTTTGGAGCAGGATTGAAACCTTAGCGTCAGCCTGCACGGACGGCTCCCTCTCCCTTCAGGGAGAGGGCGGGGGGAGAGGGCGTGCCCCAGTGCGATATTTCGGTAGGAGCGCCTTTTTCCGCGCGGGCCCTTCTGGAACGCGAAGTGGCTGTGAGCGATCGCGGACGGAGTCCGCTCCTACGCAAGGTTTCGTGCGGCAAAAAAAATGGGCCACCCCGAGAGAGCGGCCCGATTCACCAAGATCATGTCCGGCGTGGGGTGCCGGGAGGGTGTGAGGTACCCGTCGACAGTAAGCCCGAGCTGTGTGACAGGGCGATGACCGTTACTCGCCCTTGCGCCAGTGGCCGTTGCTCTGGCTCTCGCAGAACGGCTGGAGGATGCGCGCGTCACTCGCCACGCCGTAGTAGTGGATGTCCTGGCGGTAGGGCACGCCCTGGGTCTGGGCATTCTCGCAGACGCCGAAGGCGCCGCTGGGGCAGTTCTCGGCGTAGGCCACCTCGACCTTCTGGTCCTTGAGCTGCGGCTGGCAGAAGCCCTCGCGGAAGAGTTTTTCCGGGATGGTGCGGTTTTGCTGGCAGACCTTCACGTCGACGTCCTTGCCCTGGGTGTGCACCACGCAGGCCTCGCCGTGGGCGAGCAGGGGCAGGCAGGCGAGGGCAAGAGGCATGAGCAGGCGCATGGTCGATCCGGGGTGGCGTGACGAAGCCGCGACTCTAGCGCTTTTCCCGGCGAGCGTCAGGCGGCACCATGGGCGAATGTTGAAGCAGATCCCGACTCATCTCATCGCCGGCCCCCTCGGAGCGGGCAAGACCAGCCTGCTGCAGGCCCTGCTGGCGCAACGTCCGGCGGGCGAGCGCTGGGCCGTGCTGGTCAACGAATTCGGCCAGGTCGGTCTGGACGCCGCGCTGCTGTCCCGCGACGACCATGGCATCGCCCTGGGCGAAGTCGCCGGCGGCTGCCTGTGCTGCGTGAACGGCGCGCCGTTCCAGGTCGGCCTGGGCCGGCTATTGCGCAAGGCCCGGCCGCAGCGGCTGTTCATCGAGCCCTCCGGCCTCGGTCACCCCGCGCAGTTGCTGGCGCAACTGCGCGCGGCGCCCTGGCAGGGCGTGCTGGCCGTTCAGCCGTTACTGATGGTGCTCGACGCCGCCGCGCTGGCCGCCGGGCAACCGCTGCCCGAGGCGCAGCGTCAGGCGCTGGGGGAGGCGGCCGTGTTGCTGATGAACAAGTCCGAGGGGCTGGACGACGAAGCGCGTGCGGCCCTGGCAGCGCATTTGCCGGCGCTGTCGCTGCGCTGGACCAGCCAGGGCCAGCTGTCGCTGGACGAGCTGCCGCAGACCCCCGTCGAGGCCGCCGGCGCTGATTTGCCGCAGGGCGCCTCCTCTGGCGAACCTGCGATGCTGTTGCGCCGCGAATCGCCGCTGCGCCAGGTGCGCGTCGAAGAGGGAAGACAGGCGGTCGGCTGGCGCTTCCACCGCGACTGGCGCTTCCATACGTCCGAGCTGGACGCCTGGCTGGCCGGGCTTCCCGGCCTGTTGCGGGCCAAGGCGGTGCTGCACGCCGAGGAGGCCTGGCTGGCTTGCAACCGTACTGTCGATCCGGCGCCCTGGACGCCCAGCGCCTGGCGCAAGGACAGCCGGATAGAGCTGATCCTGGCCGCCGAGCTCGATCCACAGGCCTTGCAGGACGGCCTTTTGCGCTGCGCCATCGCACCCGGCTGACAGATAAGGTTGCCCTCCCGCGGCGAGTGAATGATAATAATTATCAGAAGATATTGCTTCGTGAACTCTTCCCGCAGGCTTTCTCATGTCGTTACCCCAACCGCGCAAAGCGGCGGACGCGAGTCCCGCCGTGGACGCTGAGGAACAGCTGTTCACTTCCGCCACGGCGGATGACGGCGTCCATTTGCCCAGCGTGAACGCCCAGCGCGCCAATGAGGCCAACCTGCGGCTGGTCAGTTGTGCCGGCCCCCGACGCGACGAGGAAGTGATTCCCGAAGAGGTCCTGATTCCCTACGCCGCGCCGGTCGAAGGCGTGGACGACGGCGAACAGCCGCCGCCTCCCGGTGGCTGGTGGAAGTCTTCCGGCCTGGCGATCGCCATGCATGTGGCCATCGTCGCCGCGCTGGTCTGGGTGATGCCCACCCCGGCTGAGCTGAATCTGGGGGCCGGCGAAATGCCCAAGGCCATGCAGGTCAGCGTCGTTACCCTGCCGCCCAAGCCCGAAGTGCAGCAGCCGCCCGCCGCCGCGCCTACCCCGCCGCCGCCGGAGCCCGAGCCACCGAAACCGGTCGAGCCGCCCAAGCCGGTGGAGAAGCCCAAGCCCAAGCCCAAGCCGGTCGAGAAGGCCGTGCCCAAGGTATCGCCCAAGCCCAAGCCGAAACCCAAGCCGGAGCCGGATCCTGAGCCTGCCGAGGAAGCCGCCGCGCCGCCGACCCCGGCTGCACCGCCGCCGCCCGCTGCGCCGACCGTTGGCCAATTCACCCAGGGCGCCCAGGCCGCACCGACCGGCTCGCAAGGCCCCGCCGGCCTGCCCACCGGCAGCCTGAACGACAGCGACATCAAGCCGCTGCGCATGGACCCGCCGGTCTACCCGCGCATGGCGCTGAACCGTGCCATCGAGGGCCGGGTGAAGGTGCTGTTCACCATCACCAGCGATGGGCGCATCGCTGACATCCAGGTGCTGGAGTCCACGCCGCCGCGCATGTTCGACAACGCCGTGCGCGACGCCATGGAAAAATGGCGCTTCGAGCCCCGCGTCAGCGGTGGCCGGATCGTCGCGCGGCAGGCGACCAAGGTGTTCTTCTTCAAGCTCGAGGGCCGTCGCCGCTGAAGGCGGCGAGCCAATGAAAAACGCGCCCGTGGGCGCGTTTTCTGTTTCCGGCGAATGGTTCGCTCCTACAACTGCAGCAGCTCCGCGCGTAGCAGTTGCAACGCTTCCCTGGGCCCACCCACGGCGATGCGCACCGGCACGCCGAGCATCAGGTTCAGCGGCAGGCCGAAGCTTTCGATCTGGTTGCCGTCGCGGTCGCGGCCCGGTTCCTCGCCCCGCCATTCACAGGGCAGGCGCTCGGCGCAGTTGCCGCCTTCCTCGATATAGC
This sequence comes from Pseudomonas nitroreducens TX1, assembly GCF_000313755.1. Classification (GTDB taxonomy): domain Bacteria; phylum Pseudomonadota; class Gammaproteobacteria; order Pseudomonadales; family Pseudomonadaceae; genus Pseudomonas; species Pseudomonas nitroreducens_A. Next base: position 42,010 of record NZ_AMZB01000134.1, read on the forward strand.
CATACAGCGGCTTGCCCAGCGCGGCGGCATAGCCCAGCTCGAAGGCCGTGCCGCTGTCCGGCTCGGCGCCGCGGAAGGGGTTGAGGTTGGCCAATACCGCGTCCGCCTCGGCAATCAGGTTGAGGTTGGCCTGGTAGATCCACAACGCCTGCTCCGGCGGATTGGCGATGCCTTCGGGCACCGAGTGATCGAGCGGGTAGAGGCCCTGCAGCTCCAGCTCGGCGCATAGGGCCTTGAGCCGCTCGCCCTGCGCGAACGCGTCGGGACGGAACACATCGGGGCCGGCGAGGTAGATCTTGAGCATGGTCAGAGTCCCATGAACGACAGCATCAGGAAGGTGGCGAACAGCACGAAGTGGGTCATGCCTTCGATGGCGTTGGTCTTGCCGTCATGCAGGTTGTAGCCGGCGACCATCAGGGTGATGAACATCATGCCAGTCTGCAGCGGCGTCATCGCCATCTGGATCGGCTGACCCTTGAACAGCGCCAGGGCCTCGATCACCGGGACGGTAAGGATCACGGTGGACAGCGAGGCGCCCAGGGCGATGTTGACCACCGGTTGCATGCGGTTGGCCATCGCCGCGCGCAGGGCGGTGAGGATTTCCGGGCTGGCGGAGATCGCCGCCACCAGCAGTGCCGGCACGATGGGCGGCACGCCGCTGCCTTCCAGGCCGACGTCCAGGGCCTTGGACATCACCTCGGCCAATGCGCCGATCAGCACGACGCCGACCACCAGCAGGGCCATGGACTGCTTGCTGCTGCCGGCGGCCTCGTGGCCTTCTGCATGCTCGCCGTGGGTGGCGTAGTTGTAGCTGAAGAAGTAGCTGTGCTGGCCGGTCTGCATGCGCAGGAACAGGGCATAGAGCATGACCATGCAGCCGATGGTGAAGAAGGAGTAGAGCTTCCACTGTTGGGCGGGGATCAGCTCCGGCACCACCATGGAGATGCCTACGGCGGTGAGGATCATGGTCACGTAGGTCTTGCCCGAGTCGTCGTTGTACGACTGCTCGCCGTGCTTGAGGCCCCCCAGCAGCGCGGCGAGGCCGAGGATGCCGTTCATGTCCAGCATCACCGCGGCGTAGATGGTGTCGCGGGCCAGGGTCGGGGAATGGTTGTGGCCCATCATGATCGCCAGGATCACCACCTCGACCAGCACCGCCGCCAGGGTCAGGATCATGGTGCCGTAAGGCTCGCCGACCTTCTCTGCGAGGATTTCGGCGTGGTGCGCGACGCGCAGCGAGACGCCAATGATCACCGCCAGCAGTGCGCTGGCGGTGATCCCCGCGAGCAGCTTGCCGCCGCCCAGCAGGCTGTGCTCCAGCGGATAGACCGCGATGGCCACCAGCAGGGCCAGGAGGAGGAATTTTTCTTCTTTGAGCGCGCGTAGCATCGAGGGGATGTCCATTCCGTGGGAGGGCGAGTGCGCCATCTTAGGCAATCGCCGCGGGGAATTCATTTGCCCATCGACGTCGGCGTGTCGGATCGGCCATGAAAAAGGCGCCGAAGCGCCTTTTTCCGTGTGGCGACGTTACGACTAGCCGGTGAGGTCCGCTCGGGCTCTTTGCAGCTCCTCGGCGATTTCATTCGCCTCGGCTTGTTTGTCGCGTAGCTTGTTCTGCGCCTTGGTCACTTTCCGGGGATCGCCTTTGGCTTGGGCTTTACGCAGGTCGGCTTGCGCATCCCAGATGTCTTCCTGCTTGTCGCGCAGCTTGTCTTCGAGCTTTTCTACCCAACGCTGCGCACCGCTGTTGCGGTCGGTGGTGCTGTAGTCAAGACAATAGGCGTTGGTCTTGCTCAGTGCTCTTTTCAGCCCGGCGACACGATGAGTATTGCCGTATTGCTGGGCTTTCTGAAGTTGGTATTCCAGCGCCGCACGCTTGTGCGCACAATCTGCCGATGCCAATGAGGTGAATCCCGCTGAAACGGCCAGCAGCAGGGAAATCGCGGAGAGTTTCGCGGTGGTCATGGTGAAGCTCCTCAAATGATTCAGAGGTGATTTAGATGTTTCTCCATGACTCGATGTTGGACGTTGGTGCCAGGTTGCGGTACCGCCTGAAGGCCAAGATGTCGCCTGAAACCATCCCGAACTCTGTAGGTTGATTCCTGTATTGCCGCACTCCATTGCAGTCAGCGAAGGCGTGGTCGTGCTATTCGCCGATATTTGCCCTGCGCCGGGCAGGGCTCGTGCGATAATTTTCGCGATTGCCTGAATAACGAGACCTCACCCATGTACGACTGGCTCAATGCCCTGCCCAAGGCGGAACTGCACCTGCACCTGGAAGGTTCGCTGGAGCCTGAGCTGCTCTTCGCACTCGCCGAGCGCAACAGGGTCGCCCTGCCCTGGGGCGATGTCGAGAGCCTGCGCAGGGCCTATGCCTTCAACAACCTGCAGGAATTCCTCGACCTCTACTACGCCGGCGCCGATGTGCTGCGCACCGAGCAGGATTTCTACGACCTGACCTGGGCGTACCTGCAGAAGTGCAAGGCGCAGAACGTCATCCACGTCGAGCCCTTCTTCGACCCGCAGACCCACACCGACCGCGGCGTGCCTTTCGAGGTCGTGCTGCGTGGCATCCAGGGCGCGCTGAAAGACGGGGAGAAGCAACTGGGCATCAGCCATGGCCTGATCCTCAGCTTCCTGCGTCACCTGTCCGAAGAAGAGGCGTTCAAGACCCTCGAGCAGGCCATGCCGTTCCGCGACGCCTTCATTGCCGTCGGCCTGGATAGCTCCGAGGTCGGCCACCCGCCGAGCAAGTTCCAGCGCGTGTTCGACCGCGCCCGCAGCGAAGGCTTCCTGACCGTCGCTCACGCCGGCGAGGAAGGCCCGCCCGAATACATCTGGGAGGCCCTGGACCTGCTCAAGATCGAGCGCATCGACCACGGCGTGCGCGCCATCGAGGATGAGCGGCTGATGCGGCGCATCATCGACGAGCAGATCCCGCTGACCGTCTGCCCGCTGTCCAATACCAAGCTCTGCGTGTTCGACCACATGCGCGAGCACAACATCCTCGACATGCTCGAGCGCGGCGTGAAGGTGACGGTGAACTCGGACGACCCGGCATATTTCGGCGGCTACGTCACCGAAAACTTCCACGCGCTGCACGAGCACCTGGGAATGACCCAGGAGCAGGCGCAGCGGCTGGCGCAGAACAGCCTGGAGGCGCGGTTGGTGAAGTAATGAGGTCCGGCGTCGGCCTGTAACACCCTCTCCCTAGCCCTGGCTGCGCGCCCCGCTCCGAAGGGAGAGGGGACTGTTCAGAGTGCTCTGACAGTCCCGAGCTCTCCGGTGAGTATCGCTGCTCCCCTTCATGCCATACGGCCCCCTCTCACTTCAGGGAGAGGGCATCGCCCAGCGCCAGATTCTGAACTGGAAACCCCGTCCCGATCCGTCCCCCCGTCTGGCGCCCGCGACCTTTCCCGCAACCCCTGCTACCCCTATAAGAACGCCTCTCCCACCGTCACGAGGTAGCAGCATGAACAGAATCGTCGCCATCACCGGCGGCTTCGGCCATCTGGGCAGCGTGGTCGGCCAGGCGTTCGCCGATGCCGGCTGGAAGGTCGCCCTGCTCGACCGCGCCGTCGGCCCGCGTTATCCACAGGCCGGCGCGCTGTCCGTCGGCGGCATCGACCTCACCGATCCGGCCGCCGCCCGCGCCGCGCTGGAGCAGGTCAACGAGCATTTCGGCGGCCTGGACGCGCTGATCAACGTGGCCGGCGGCTTCCACTGGGAAACCCTGGGGGATGGCGACATCGACACCTGGGACCTGATGTACCGCATCAACCTGCGCACCGCGGTGGTATCCAGCCAGGCCGCGCTGGCGCACCTGAAGGCGCGCGGGCATGGGCGCATCCTCAATATCGCCGCCGCGGCCGCCAACCGCGCGGCCCTGGGCATGGGCGCCTATGCGGCGTCCAAGGCCGGCGTCATGCGCCTGACCGAAGCGTTGGCGGAAGAACTCAAGGATGCGCGCATCACCGTCAACGCCCTGATGCCCAGCATCATCGATACTCCGCAGAACCGCGCCGACATGCCCACCGCGGAATTCGACCGTTGGGTAAAGCCGGAGCAGCTGGCGGCCACCTTGCTGTTCCTCGCCTCGGAAGCGGCGGCGGCCATTACCGGCGCTTGCATTCCAGTCACCGGGCGCGTCTGAACCCCGACCGAGGTCGCATTGGACTGTGGCGGCCTCGGCCCCTATGCTCGCCAGCTGTCCCGTAGTCCGGTTCTGTTGTCATGCCCCACGTCCTGTCCGTCGTCCTGCCGATCTTCGCGCTGATTCTGGTCGGCTGGCTGTGTCGGCGCAGCAACCGCCTCGGCCCGCAGGCGGCCTCGGAGATCAACAAGCTGGTGGTCTGGCTGTGCCTGCCGGCGCTGCTGTTCAAGGTCACCGCCACCGCGACCTGGGCGGAAATCTGGCAGCCGGGCTTCCTCGCCGCCTTTACCGGCGGCTGCCTGCTGGTGTTTTTCGCCACGCTGATCTGGCGTCTGCTGCAGGGCCGCCCGCTGCCGGCGGCGAGCATCGACGGGCTCAGCGCGTCCTACGCCAACACCGGCTACATGGGCATCCCGCTGTGCCTGCTGGTGTTCGGCCAGGACGGCCTGGAGCCGGCGCTGATCGCCTCCCTTCTGGTGGTCTGCGTGCTGTTCGCCATCTCGGTGGTCTTCATCGAAGTCGGCCTGCAGACCGAAAAGCACATCGGCCGTGCCGTGTGGGTGGTGACCAAGGCCCTGGGCAAGAACCCGCTGGTGGTCTCGCCGATCATCGGCGGGCTGTGGGCGGCCAGTGGCATCGGCCTGCCGACGCCGCTGCTGCATTTCCTCGACATGCTGGCGGCTGCCACCACGCCCTGCGCGCTGGTGTCGCTGGGCCTGTTCCTGGCGCAGCGCCAGGAGGGCGGCGAGCAGATCGGCGCCTGGCCGCTGGTGATGATCAAGCTGGTCGGCCAGCCGCTGCTCACCGGCTACCTCGCCTACAAGGTGTTCGACCTGCCGCCGCTGTGGGCGGACTCGGCGCTGCTGCTCAGCGCGCTGCCCACCGGCACCGGGCCGTTCATGCTCGCCGAGTACTACCAGCGCGAGGCGGCGGTGGTGTCGCGGAGCATCCTGGTGTCTACCCTGGGCTCGTTGGTGACGCTCTCCCTGTGCCTGCTGTGGATTGCCCGCTGACACCGAACGTAGGGCGTATAACGCTCCGCGTTATACGCTGATTGACCATGGCCTCAGAGCACTCCGAGGTCGACCTCGGAGCGAGCCTATGGACGAGGTGTAGCGGCGTACAACCGCGAACGGTTGTACGCCTTACGGCTGCTTCTTCGCGGACATAAAAAAACGGACCGACCATCGCGGGGATGGTGGTCCGTTGCGCAAACGCAGGGGTCCGTCACGGGGAAGATAATGACGGACCAGACGCAGCCCCTCAGGCGTATGGCCCGAATTGCGTCAACGTTGCGATCAAGCCGGTTCGGTCAGCGCGCCCGGAGCGCGCTCGGATCGTTGGCGGCCGGAGATCCGGTGGGCGTCGCCCGCCGGTGCGGTGCCCTTGTCGTAGGGCTTGGCCAGCAGCATGTAGACCAGGCCCGCGCCGATCACCACGACGGTGGTGAGGATCATCGAGTAGTTCATGTACCAGGGCGCGTCCGGAGTGCGCGGCCAGACCATGTTGGTGATCGCCGCCACGCCGTAGATCAGTGCCGCGACGTTCACCGGCACGCCCCACTTGCCGAGGGTGAACTGGCCGCCGGGCACCCAGCCCTTGGCCCGGGCGATCAGCGAGGCGATGACGATCAGCTGGAAGGACACGTAGATGCCGATCGCGGCGAAGCCGACGATGGTGGCCACGGCGTCGCCCATGAACAGGCCCAGGCAGACGATGGCCGCCGGCATCACCCCCGCCACCACCAGCGCGACGGCCGGCACGTGGTTGGTGTTGAGCCTGGACAGCGCCTTGCTGCCGACGATCATCTCGTCACGGGCATAGGCGAACAGCAGGCGGCTGGCGGCGGCCTGCAGGCTCAGCACGCAGGACACGAACGACACCATCACCACCGCCATCACCAGTTTCGACCCCACCGGGCCGAAGGCATTGGCGAGGATGGTCGTCACCGGGTCGGTGTCTTCGCCGTTGATCACACGCTGGATGTCCGGCACCGAGAGGATCAGCGCCAGGCACGCGAACATCGCGGCGGCGCCGCCGATGTAGATGGTCATGCGCATGGTCTTGGGGATCATCTTGCCGGGGTTCGGGGTTTCCTCGGCGACGTCACCACAGGCCTCGAAGCCGTAGTACTGGAACAGTCCCGCCAGGGATGCGGCGAGGAAGGCCGGCCAGTAGCTGCCGTCGACCTTGATGTCGAAGGTGTTGAACAGCACGCTGAAATCGTTGTGACGCTCGAAGATCAGCAGGTAGCCGCCCACCAGCAGCGCACCGCCCAACTCGCAGATGAAGCCGAACATGGCAACACGCGCCAGCAGCTTGGTGCCGGAGAGGTTGAGCACGGTGGACAGCGCGATCAGCGCCAGGGCGATGCCGATGGCAGCGTTGCCGTGCATCTCGAAGCCGAGCATGGCGGCCATATACGGACTGGCGCCCACGGCGATGCCGGCAATGGAAGTGCACAGGGCCCAGGCATACACCCAGCCCACCATCCACGCCCAGCGCTTGCCCACCAGGCGACGCGCCCAGGGATAGACGCCGCCGGAGATCGGAAATTGCGAGACCACCTCGCAGAACACCAGGCACACCAGCATCTGGCCCAGGCCGATCAGCAGGTAGGTCCAGAACATCGGCGGACCGCCGGCGGCCAGGCACAGGCCGAACAGGGTGTAGACGCCCACGACAGGCGACAGGTAGGTGAAGCCCAGGGAGAAGTTCTCCCACAGGCTCATGCTGCGTTCGAAGTTGGAGCTGTAGCCGAGGGCGGCGAGCTGCTCGGCATCTTGATCGGTAACGCCAGCGGCACGCTTGGCAGGGGACCCACTCATCGTTGTTTCCTCTCAGGGGGTTGATGGGCAGAAGGCAATCGCCGGCGGGCCTCACGACGCCCGCCGGTTCCCTTTTCGGGTTTCTAGTTGTGTGTGATGGCGCGGCGTTACTGGCCGTCGTCGTACTGCGAGAGCCACTCCACGGCCTGGTCGCGGTATCGGGTGAAGCCCTTGTAGTCGACCAGTTCCTGGTTGAGGGTCTTGAGCACGCGGTGCATGCGCTTGGCCCACGCCGGGTGGGTGGCGATGTCTTCCAGGCTCAGCAGGTAGGTGCGGATCGGGAACACGATGGCGTTGCTGCGCGGCAGACGGTGCAGCGGCTGCAGCTCGATGCGCAAGTAGACCTTTTGACCGGCGTTCTCGGCGGTCACCGTGGTGCGGTCCGGCGCCCATTCGGGCAGGGATTCGGCGGAGACGTCCAGCCGCGGGTTGACGGTCAGCGACCAGTTCAGTCGGCGCACCGGGTGGCCGTTGCGCAGGCGCAGGAGGAACTTCAGCGCGCGGTCGAGCATGCCGGTTTCCTTCACCAGCGGCACCGGGCCGTGGAATTCGTGCCAGGCCATGCCCAGGTTGAAGCGCAGCGAGTAGTCGGCGCGCTGGGTGGCGATGCCCGCGCCCCAGTACAGGGTGCCGTCGCGCTCCTCCTGCAGGACCCAGTCGCCCTGGGCCTGGCGGGTGACGTACTCCATCGGTTCAAAGGGCAGCGTCGACGGATCGCCGAAGGTGAAGGTGTCGTCGATGTTCAGCAGCTTGTTGGTCCAGTGCCAGCGGGTGCCGTCCTTCTCCAGGGAGAAGTACTCCGGGTAGTCCTTGGCGTAGGACTCCATGATCAGTTCGAGCAGGTCCCACTGCGCCTCCATCATGTGCGGTGCGGAGACGTAGTGCATGCCCGGGTCCTTCTCCAGGGTGATCGCACGGTCGCGGCACTCGCTGATGTAGTGCTCGTCGATGTCGAACACCGCGCGGAAGGCGCCGTCGCCCACGCTGACGTGCGGCTCCAGGTTCATCGAGTACATGTACTCGTCGTCCGGGAAGGGCCAGGGCGCGCGGTCGATGCATTCCTGGCTGTTGGCGTAGGTGTAGTCGTCGCGGTAGGTTTCGTCGGGGCGGAATTGGATGGTCATGGTCGTTCTCCGGCTCAGCAGTCGATGACCAGCCGCGAGCACTTGGCACGCGACACGCAGGGCATGATTTTCTTGTTGGCGGCCTTGTCCTCGTCGGACAGCCAGTCGTCGGTGTGGAGGATTTCTCCATCCAGTTCGAGGACGTGGGTCTCGCACATGCCGCAGGCGCCGCCGCGGCACAGGTACGGGATCTCGTGGCCGGCGGCCTCGGCGGCCTCCAGCAGGCTCTGGTCGGGCGAAACCTGGATGGTCGCGCCGCTGCGCGCCAGGGTGACCTGGAACGCCTCGCCGACGCTGCCCTGCTCGAGGAATCGCTCGTAGTGGATGTGGCTGTCGGTCCAGCCGTGGGCGTGGGCGGCGTCGATCGTCGCCTGGATCATCCCCTCGGGACCGCAGACATAGACGTCGCTGCCCAGCGGCCGGTCCGCCAGCACGGCGGCAATGTCCAGGCGCTCGCCGCGGTCATCGCGGTACAGCCGCACGGCATCGCCGTATTCGTGCCGCAGTTCTTCACCCAGGCGTGCATGGGCGTCGCCGCGCACCGCCAGGTGGACTTCGAAGGGCGTGCCGCGCAGGCGCAGCTCGGCCAGCTGCGAGCACACCGGGGTGATGCCCACGCCGCCGGCGATGAACAGGTGCAGGCGCGCGTGCTTGCTCAGCGGGAACAGGTTCACCGGGCGGAGGATTTCCAGCTCGTCGCCTTCCTTCACCACGTCGTGCATGTACTTCGAGCCGCCACGGCCGTCTTCCACGCGGCGCACGGCAATCTGGTAGGCGCTGGCGTCGTAGGGCGAACTCATCAGCGAGTAGGCGTTGCGGTAGGTGCCGGTCGCGTGGGGCATCAGCACCACGACGTTGCTGCCGCCGGAGAAGGGCGTCAGGTGCGCGCCATCGGTGGAGGCCAGGGTGAAGCGCTTGATCTCCGGGGTCACCTGCTCGATGCGGGTGACACGGACATTCAGGGTTCCGTTGGACTGACTCATGTGTCGAGCTCCTCGGCTTCGGGCAGTTCGCCGGGCACTTCGGCGTCGGCCTTCACCGCCTGGAAGGCGGCGAGGCGGCGGGAGTAGTGGTCGCGAACCACCAGGGTGCGGGCGCAGTGCGGGCAGTCGAAGACGCGCTGGGTGACGTTCTCGGTGTAGCCATCGCAATGCACGCACCAGACACGACGCACGAAGGAGCCGGCGTGCTCGCGCAGCACTTCGTCCTTGTTCAGGTTGATCGCGTCGGCGGCCTGCATGGCGGTGCCGATGAAGCTCTCGGAGCCGGCCAGGTACAGGCGGGTGCCCATGCGCGACTGGCCCAGCAGCGCGTGCAGGTCATCCACCAGCGCGCGGTTGCTCGGGTAGATCGAAAGCTCGACGTCGGTAATGTCGCGCAGCGCGGCGAGGTGATCCTTGCCGGAGAAAGTCTCGGTGGAATACAGCACGCGGATAGGCGCGGTGCGCGGCATGTCGGCGAGCAGGCGGAGCATGGCGGCGCCGCCGCTGCCCTGGCCGGCGATGATGTGGTGGTGTCCACCAGCGAGCGGGCGCAACTGGTCGTAGACCGGCCGGCTCTTGATACCTGTGATGAGCATTGTTCTTGTGCCTCCAGAACTGCCGGCTCTCTTAAGTCAGGAGCGCCGGCGCGATTCGAGGACCCGTGCACGGTCACGGGTCGCAGGAGAACAGGGCACAGACTGTGCCAGATATCTAAGTATTTGAAATTTAAAGTAAAAGTAAAAATACGAGATCAGAGGTGTAAGCAGAAATGACAACGCCTGTAGGCAAGCTTGCAGCGGTGGATTGTCGCAGGGGTGTTTCTGCAGGAGAGGCGCAAGCCGCGTGACCCATCAGTCGCGCGCAGGCGAGAAAGGAGAATGGATCTTGTAGGAGCGGATCTTATCCGCGATTCGGCCGACAGGCCGGTGATCGAGGCATTGCACCGTGTCGCGTTGATCGCGGAGAAGCTCCGCTCCTACAAAAGCAGCGGCAAGCGCTCAATCATCGCGCTGCAACTTGCGGATCAAGGTACCGACGTCGATGCCCAGGTGGATCGCCGCCTTGCGCTTGCTGCCGCACAGGCGCACCGCGCGCAGGATCACCTGGCGTTCGTAGCGCTGCACCTGGGCCTTGAGCGGCTGGTCGTCGATGGCCGCAGCCGGTTCGTCGAGCGCGACGGGGCTGCCGGCTGGCGGTGCGCCGAGCAGTTCCGGCGGCAGGTGCAGCTCTTCGGCCACGTCGTCGGCCAGCACGGCGAGGCGTTCGAAGATGTTCACCAGCTCGCGGATGTTGCCGGGGTAGTGGTAGGCCAGCAGGCGCTCGCGGCAGCCCGAGGCGAGCCGCAGCGGCGGCTGGCGGTCGCGGTTGATGCGTGCCAGGAGGATGTCCATCAGCACCGGCAGGTCGTCGCGGTGGGCGCGCAGCGGCGGGATTTCCACCGGCAGCACGGCCAGGCGGTAGTAGAGGTCGGCGCGGAATTCGCCGGCCGCCACCTGGGCGCGCAAGTCCTTGTTGGTGGCGGCGATCACCTGCACCTGGACCTGTTTCGACAAGGGCGAACCCACCGGCTGGATGGTGCCGTCCTCGAGGAACTTGAGCAGCTTGGCCTGCACCTGCAGCGGGATCTCGCCGATCTCGTCGAGGAACAGCGTGCCGCCCGAGGCGCTCTCGATATAGCCGCGCTTGCCCGACTGCAACGCGCCGGTGAAGGCGCCGCGCTCGTAGCCGAACATCTCCGATTCGAACAGGGTTTCCGGGATGCTCGCGCAGTTCACGTCGATGAAGGGCCGGTCGCCCCACCCGGCGGCGCGGTGGATGTGCCGGGCGATGGCGGTCTTGCCCACGCCGGGCTCGCCGAGCAGCAGCAGGCGTGCGCGGCGGCGGAAGGCACGCACGCCCATGTCGGCGATGGAGGAGAGCAGCGGCGACATGTGCAGGGCGTTGTCCTGGGGGTCGCCCAGGCCTTGCAGATCGGTGGTCGAGGCGCGCCCGGACGGGCTGCGCAGGCTGCCGGCGGTACCCGGCTCGTATTCGCGCTGGATCAGCAGGTTGTAGGGCTTCTCGTAGGCCGTCGTCGGCACCGCCTGGGCACGGGTGAGGAACACCCGGCCATCGCGGGAGCGGGTCAGCGCGCTCTTGCCGCCACGGCGCAGGGCCTGCTGGAAGTCATCGAACTGCAGCGCCGAGCGCTGGAAGAAGTCCACGTCCGGCAGGCCCAGTACATCGACGCGGGTGACGCGGTTGACCCGCTCCGCCGCCAGGTTGATGAAGCGTACCCGCGAGTCGCCGTCGCAGACGATCAGCGCCTCGCTGAAACTGTCGAGCAGGGCGTGCAGCGCGGGTGTTTCCAGCAGCGCGGAAAGCATCTCCGCCGACGCACTGACCGACGAGCGCATGCCCATGCGCAGCGGCGCGAAGAAGCCTTCTTCGCTCATGCTTCTTTGCTCATGGATGCAGCTCCGTCGCCTTGTTCGCCTGGCGCAGCACGAAGACGCGCCAGGCCACGCCCTCGCGGATGAGGATGCGCGAGCAGTGGCTGTTGAAGGACTGGTAGTTGCCGAACTGGTCGGGCAGGTCGAGCACCTGCCAGGTGCGTTCGGGCAGCGGCATGCGGTTCAGCGTCGAGGCCAGCCCGGCCGCGCGGGTGATGCCGAAGGTCTGCTCGAAGGCCGCATTGCGCCATTGCGGTTGGGCCGCCTCGTCGATCACCAGCACGGCGTCGGGCACCGCGTCGAACACCCGGCGCAGCGCTTCGATGCGCTGCTCGGCGTCGTGCTGCATGCGCAGCTCCTGGCTGACGTCGCGCAGACTGCCCCACATGCGCAGCAGGCGGCCGTTGTGGATGCTGGCGCGCACGTCGTTCTCCACGTAGGCCGGCGAGCCGTCGTGACGACGATCCACCGACAGCGCACCGTCGACGTGGAATTCCGCCTCGATCAGGCGCCGCACGAATTCTTCGTTGGCCGGGCTGCGCGGCCAGTACAGGCGCACCGGCTGCTCGCTGAAATCGACGTCGGCGGGCATCTCGTAGATGTTGGCCATGGCGCGGTTGCACATGCGCCAGTAGGAGCGGTTCTCGAACACCTGGCGGACGATCTCGTCGGGGGTCTCACGCACATCCACGGACTCGGCGAACTCGATGCACCAGTAGGCCACCCGTGCGCTGAAGAGCATCTGGCTCATCACTTCGTTGGCGCTCTGCAGTTCGCCCAGGCGGCGGCTGATCGGCCCCAGCGGCATCTTCACCAGGTGCAGGCGCGCCGGCTCGCCGTCGCGCCACTGCAGTACGCCGCTGGCGAGCACTGGCAGCAGGCCGCCGTTGTGGCGGATCAGCGTCAGCTCCAGGTCCTGTACACGCTCGTCCGCCGGCGGGCTGGCGAACAGTTGCATCAGCGCATTCAGCGAGTCGGCGGTGTAGATGAGCTCGGCGGCCTGGCCATCGAGGGAGCCGGGCGCGTAGCCGAGCTGGTCGGTCTGTTCGGCGGAAACTTCGATGAAGCGTCCCTGGGACGTCAGGCTGTCGGACAGCAGCAGGCCCCTGTCCAGCAGCAGTTTCAGCGGGTCCATTTGTCCCTCCAAGGCAGATCTCCGATGCAAATTTCCAACAGGACGGTGCGGCCGCCAGGCGGCCCGCGGGATGAGCAAGGCATGTTGCATGCCAGCCGGAAACGCCCAGGCCCCGTGGGGTGGCGCGGAGGGGTGTATGCAAAATCGCAGCACCCTGCGCATTCGCGCAGCGCATCGGCGCAGATTACCTGCTGCGCGATTGCAGCAGCGCGCCGGGCGATGGAAGGCGCGGCGATTTCCGGCCAAATACTGGCCATTTGATAGCTTTTGAGTTCGTTTGAGCCGCTGTCGCTGCTAGGATGCGCGCGCGTTTCGTTCCCCGAGGCGCCCGCCCCAGAGCCCGTTCCCTACAAGAGGCCGCCATGCGCAAGCACCGTCGTTTGACCTTCCGCCACATCGGCCAGATCAACGTGACCAACCGCCTGAGCGGCGACCCCATGGGGGTGGTCCTGGACGTCTCGATGGGCGGCCTGCGGCTGGTGACCGAGGAGCCGCTGGCGCCGGGCAGCTGCTACGACATGCGCCTGGAGATTCCGGTGCGCGAGGATCACACCCGTTCGGTGGATATCACTGCGATCTGCCAGTGGTCGAAGAAGGATGCCAAGAACGCGCGCTTCGAGCAGGGCTTCAAGCTGGACCGACCGAGTGCGGCGTTTACCGAACTGGTGACGTCGATGTCGGTGAGTTTCAATCGCAGTCTGCTGGGGCGGGCGCGGTTGTCGTGATGGGTTGGCTTGGGTGCCGTCTGATGCCCCCTCTCCCTGAAGGGAGAGGGGGCCGTTCTGCGTCCGCGCCAACCACAGTGGTAGCCGGCGAGCGCTGAACTTCCAACTCGCTCAGGACAATCCCCTCTCCCTTCAGGGAGAGGGTTAGGGAGAGGGCAACGCCCAGCTCCCGAATCTCCCGAAACGCCTTACCCCAACGTCCCCAATATCTGCACCCCCACCCGCTCCGGAATCTCGTTCTGCGACAGCACGTGCAACCCCGGGCTGAACACCCGTGCGTAACGCGCCAGCAGCGGCCGCAGCTGTGGCATCACGGTGAGGATCGGCGGGTGGCCTTCCTTGCGCAGCTTTTCCTTCACTACCGGCATGCTGTGCTGCAGCTGGTTGAGCAGGCTGGGCTCCACCGGGATGTTGTCCAGGCTCACCGGGCCGGCCTGCTGGGCGATGCTCAGGGCGCCGAGCAGGGTGTTCTCCAGGGCGTTCTCCAGGACGAACACGGTCAGCTCGGGGCGGTCGCCGGCAATCGATGAGACGATGCTGCGGCGCAGCGCATAGCGCACGTCGGAGGCCAGCAGCACCGGGTCCTTGGTGGTCTCGCTGCCTTCGAGCAGGGCGCTGGCGATGGTGACGATGTCCTTCAGCGGCACTTCCTCCTGCAGCAGCTGGCGGAACACCCGGTGCTGCTGCGAATAGGTCAGTTGCGCCTTCAGCGATTCGGCGAGCTTGGGCGCCTGCAGGGTCAGGCGCTGCATCAGGTGCTCGACGTCGTCGTGCTTGAAGATGTCCGGCAGGTGCTCGCGTACCACCTTGTTCAGGTGCGTGGCGACCACGCTGGCGCAGTCGATCACCTGGTAGCCCAGGTTCAGCGCGCGGGACTTGTCCGCCGGGAGAATCCACACCACCTGCATGCGGTACGCCGGGTCGACGCCGAGGATGCCGTCGATCTCGCCGTAGAGTTCCGGCGAGGGAATCGCCATCAGCCGGTCGGCGTGGATTTCCGCGCCGTCGATGCGCTCGCCGTTGATGTGGATGGCGTACTGCGAGGCCTTCAGGCGCAGGCTGTCGCGGATCTGCACTTCCGGCAGGAGGAAGCCGAGGTTCTCCGAGAGCGTCTGGCGCACCCCGCGAATCCGCTGCGGCAGCGGCGCGCCGCTGGCCTCGTTGACCAGGCTGACCAGCTTGTAGCCCAGCGAGATCGACAGCCGCTCCACCAGCGGGATGTCTTCCCAGCCCAGTTGCTGGGCGCGCTCCTGGTCCATGGCATGCGTCAGCGCCTGGGTCTGCTCCAGGGTCTGCGCCTCGATCGGCGGGCCGGCCAGCGACAGGCGCCAGGCAATGAAGGCCACCAGCGCGGCGAAGGCGAAGAACGCCACGTGCGGCATGCCCGGTACCAGGCCGAGCACCACGAGTATGCCGGCGACGGTATACAGCAGTGACGGCGAGGCGAGCATCTGCTTGCGCACCAGGCTGGTGATTTCCGCCGACTCGTTGACCCGCGTGACGATGATCGCCGCCGCGGTGGACAGCAGCAGCGCCGGGATCTGCGCCACCAGGCCGTCGCCGATGGTCAGCAGGGCGTAGCGCTGGAAGGCTGCGCCCGCCGGCAGGTCGTAGACGAACACGCCGATGGCCAAGCCGCCGAACAGGTTGATCAGCAGGATCAGGATGCCGGCGATGGCATCGCCGCGGACGAACTTCGACGCACCATCCATCGCGCCGTAGAAGTCGGCTTCCTTGGCCACTTCCGCACGGCGGCGCTTGGCTTCGTTCTGGTCGATCAGTCCGGCGTTGAGGTCGGCGTCGATGGCCATCTGCTTGCCGGGCAGGGCGTCCAGGGTGAAGCGTGCGGTCACCTCGGAGATGCGCTCGCCACCCTTGGTGATGACCATGAAGTTGATGATCATCAGGATCACGAAGACGATCAGGCCGACGATGAAGTTGCCGCCGATCACCACGTGGCCGAAGGCTTCGATCACCTTGCCCGCCGCGCCCGTGCCGGTGTGTCCGTCGAGCAGCACCACGCGGGTGGAGGCGACGTTCAGCGTCAGGCGCAGCAGCGTGGTGACCAGGATCACCGTGGGCAGCAGCGAGAAGTCCAGCGGGCTCTTGGACGACACGCTGACCAGCAGCACCAGGATCGCCACCACGATGTTGAAGGTGAACAGGGCGTCCAGCACCAGCGGCGGCAACGGCAGGATGATCATCGAGAGGATCGACAGGATGATCAGCGGGATGCCGATGCGGCCGCTCTGGAAGGTCGGCAATAGTGACTGCAATAGGCGCATGGTCAGACTCTGTTCAGCAGTTCTTCGGGAATGGGGACGTTGCGTATCAGTTCCGGCCGCTCACGGCGCCCGGAGCGCCAGGCCTTGAGCTGGAGGATGTAGGTCAGGACATGGGCCACGGCCTTGTACAGCTGCGCGGGAATCTGCTGGTTCACCTGGGTGGTGGCGTAGATGGCGCGGGCCAGCGGCGGCAGCTCGAGCACTTCCAGGTCGTGGGTCTTGGCCAGCGTGCGGATGTACAGCGCGGTCTCGTCCAGGCCCTTGGCGACCACGTAGGGGGCCTGGGCCTTCTTCGGGTCGTAGCGCAGCGCGACGGCAAAATGCACCGGGTTGACGATCACCACGTCGGCGCTCCTGATGCTCTTGCTGATCTGCCGGTGCACCAGCTGGCGCTGCAACTGGCGGATGCGCGCCTTCACTTCCGGCCGGCCTTCCTGGTTCTTGTGCTCTTCCTTGCGCTCCTGCTTGGTCATGCGCAGCTTCTTCTTGAAGAAGAAGTACTGGATCGGGATATCGATGACCGAGAACAGGATGAACACCACCAGCAGCGACAGGGTGATGTCGTAGAAGGTGCCGAAGGCGGCGGCGATGGCGCTGTGCACGTTGCTGCGCTGCAGTGCCAGCAGGCCGGGCAGGGCGCCGTGCAAATGGTAGACGGCGACGACGATGAGCACGGCGATCTTCAGCAGCGACTTGGCCAGCTCGGTCCAGTTCTGCAGGGAGAATATGCGCCCCAGCCCGGTGATCGGGTTGAGCTTGGACAGCCTGGGCATGAAGTTCTTGCTGGAGAAGATCCAGCCGCCGGGGATCATCGAGAACAGCACCACCAGCAGCGGCGTGACCAGCAGCGGGAGCAGCGTGGTGATGAACAGCACCAGGTGATGGCCGAGCACCAGCGGCAGGTCGTCCAGGCCGATCTCGCTGTGCCTGAAGTCGATGAAGGACAGGGCGAAGCCTTGCTTCAGGCCGTCATAGAAATGCTCCACGCAGAACTTCAGCGCGACGAGCGTGGCCAGCAGCGAGAGGGTCGTGGAGAGGTCCTTGGAACGACTGACCTGGCCATCCTCGCGGCTCTTCCTGAGCTTCTGCTCGGAGGCCTCTTCCGTTTTCTCCTGGGCGCTGTGCTGGTCAGCCATGACGCCCCTCGCGGAAGATCACGCCGATGGCATCGAGCACCTGGCGGGTGAGCTTGAGGTAGTTCTCGGGGATGTCCGGCAGGGTCAGCCAGATGCACGCAAGACCGGCCAGCACCGCCATGGGAAAGCCCAGGGAGAACAGGTTGAGCGCCGGCGAGATGCGGTTGAGCAGGCCGAAGCAGAACTGCACCAGGGTCATGCAGAACACCACCGGCAAGGTGATCAGCACCGCGGCGGAAAACACCCAGGCGAGGCTGCCGGCCACCGACGCCAGCCCCAGGTAATGCAGTCCGCTGCCCACCGGCCAGTGGACGAAGCTCTGGTAGAGGATGCTCACCACCAGCAGGTGACCATCGATGGAGAGGAACAGGAACACCAGCAGGATGAAGTACAGCTGGTAGAGGATCGAGGACGACGACACGCCATTCATGGGGTCGTTGTACACCGCCATGCTCAGGCCCAGCTGGGTGGAGATCACGTCGCCCACCAGGGTGAACACGGTGAACACCAGCATCAGCGCAAGCCCCAGCATCAGCCCGAAGATCACCTGCTCCAGCGCCACCAGCAGGCCCTGCGCGGACAGTGGATCGATGGCTGGCGGGCGCGGCAGCGCGGCGCCCAGGGCGACGGTCAACGCCAGCCCGAGGAGGATGCGCAGGCGCGCCGGGATGGCCTTGTGGCTGAAGATCGGCGCCAGCGCGAACACCGCCATGATCCGGCAGAAGGGCCACCACCAGGCCTGCAGCGCTTGCAGGTAGTCGAAGGCCTGCAGGAGGGATGCGCCTTGCTGCATGGCATCAGCCGACCAGGCGGCCTGCCTGGTGGAACGACTCGATGAACAGCTCGGACAGGGTGCGCAGGATCCAGTGGCCGGCGAACACCAGCATCCCCAGGGTGATCAGCAGGCGCGGCAGGAAGCTGAGCATCTGCTCGTTGATCTGCGTGGCAGCCTGGAAAATGCTCACCAGCAGGCCGCCGATCAGGCTCGGCAGGATCAGTACGCAGACGATCAGCGCGGTGATGTGCACGGCGTTGGAAACGATATCGACGGCGCTTTCCGGCGTAAGCATCGCAGGGCTCCTAGAACGGCTGCACACTGCTGGTCAGCGTGCCCATCATCAGGGCCCAGCCGTCCACCAGCACGAAGATCATCAGCTTGAACGGCAGCGAGATCATCATTGGCGAGAGCATCATCATGCCCATCGCCATGAGCACACTGGCCACCACCAGGTCGATCACCAGGAATGGGATGAAGATCATGAAGCCCAGCTGGAACGCCGTCTTCAGCTCGCTGAGCACGAACGACGGCAGCAGCAGGGAGAAGTCCAGGTCTTCCAGTTTCTCCGGCACGGTTTCGCCGGCCAGGCTGACCATGGTTTCCAGCGAGGTGCGGTTGGTCTGCGCCAGCATGAAGCGGCTCAGGGTCTGCTTGGCGCGGCCCAGGCCGTCCTCCAGGCTGATCTGGTCGGCCTCGAAGGGCTGGTAGGCATTGCTGTAGATGTCCTGCCAGACCGGGCGCATCACCATCAGCGTCATGATCAGCGCGATACCCACCAGCACATTGTTCGGCGGGCTCTGCTGCAGGCCGATGGCCTGGCGCAGGATGGCGAGCACGATGACGAAGCGGGTGAAGCAGGTCATCAGCATGAGCATGGCGGGCAGGAAGCCCAGCAGCGTCATGACGATGAGGATCTGCAGCTTGACGCTGAAGGCCTGGCCGTCCGCCGTGTCGTGCAGGTTGAACAGCGTGACCTCGCCGCCGGCCGCCTGCGCGTGGAGCGGGCAGAGCGCGGTGATGAGCAGGCCAAGTGCGGCCAGCGATCTGCCGGTCAGGAAGCGGTGCAGCATCTTCAGGCCGTCAGGGCGTCGAGGCTGGCGCCGCACAGCTCGAGCACGCGCAGGCCGTAGTTGCCGTTCATCACGACCACCTCGGCCTTGGCGAACAGTGCGCCATTGACCTTCACGTCCAGCGGCTCGCCGGCGAGCTTGTCGAGGATGATCACGCTGTTGGCATCGACGTCCATCAGTTCCTTCAGGGAGATTTCCACCGAGGCGACTTCCAGGGTGACGTTCACCGGGATCTTGCCGAAGAAAGCCAGGTCCTGCTGCGGCAGCGGCGCGCGTGCAGGCTCGGCGGGGATGTCGGTGACGTCCTGGGTGAGGCCCAGGTCGCCGTCGTTGATCAGCGACTCGAACTCGGAGTCGGAGAGAGAACCGGTCATGGGTTTTTCACGCTTTCCAGGGAGGAGAGGAAGAGGGTGCCGTCGTCTTCGAAGATGGCGCCGCGGAACAGCTTCTGCTGGTTGACCCGCACTTCGACGCGCTCCAGCGGGCGGATGGTCAGCACGTCGCCGGGCTCCAGGGCCAGCACCTGCGACAGCGGCAGGCGCGCGGCGGCGACCACGCAGTCCAGGCGCAGCGGCAGGTGCTTGATGTGCTCCACCGGGTTGCCGGTCAGGCGCGGCGGCGGAGGGCCGGCGAGGCGGCGGGTCAGTTCGTCCGCCAGCGGGTTGTCCAGGTAGAGGTAGAGCGAGGAGCGCTCGCCGGTCAGGTGGCTGACGTAGCTGAACTCGGCCACGTACTCCCACTGCACCTCTTCATAGGTGGGGTCGATCTGCTGCAGTCGGCCCACCGATTCGCCCATCAGCAGGGCGCGGCCGAACAGGTCCACCACGTCCAGGCCGAGGCGGTCGAGCATGCGCTGCTCGGAACTGCTGATCGGCGGCGTGTCGCGATTGGCGACCACGGTACCGCCGTAATAGCACTCGATGACTTCGGTGAGCAGGGCACGGTCCATGGCGAAACCGAACTTGCCCAGGGGCGAATCGAATAAACATTCCAGTTCACGGGGAAGTTCCTCGTGAACGGTCAGGTTGTTCAGCTCGAGATTGATTCGATAATGCCGCAGGAAATAGTCGCTGATGATTCGCGGATATTTTCCGGAGATCTCTTTGATGTACTGCGGGATCTTGTGATAATGCCGGCCGAGTTTCTGCGGTTTCAGTCGAATCAGACTGTCGGCGGGCACGCCATGGTGGACTTTTGATTTACCAGTCATGCTCAGCGTCGTACTTCCAGGTTCGATCTGCCATCTGCCCAAGGACACGGGAGGTGTCATGACCGCCGGGATCGGCTGATCGTTGCTCGCGGCATGCTCTGTCTGTCAGGAAGCCCGTGACTGCTGCGTCGCAGGCTGCTGAAGTGGCGCAATGATAGCGTTCTGAGGTCGCCCGATTAAATCAATAGATATCAAATGCTGTTTTTGACGGAACTTTTTGTCTATTGATTTAAATTAATCGGCGCGAAGCTATGGCGAAGTGCTGGCACTTGTTAGTGTGGGTGGGTTAGTTACAGGTTGCAGCACTTCAATCATGACGAAGTTGTTGCAATGCCACCCGTGAGAGAGCCCTTCCCTGAAGAAGTTCCGCAATCGCCGATGGAAAGATTCGGCCGATGCTGGCGTTGAACGAGGGCGGGTTGTTCGAGCGCACTAGCGAATGGAAAGTTGCGGTGAACAGTTTAAGCCAGTCGATCGATCAATTATGTGAAACGCTGCTCGAAGAGCGGCCGGCGCAGAAAAAAGTTGCGATCATCGGGCCGTCTTCGGACGCCGCTCACGCCCTTCTTTTGCAGGCGCTGCTGGCTGAAGGCTGCCGCGTCGAGCGCTTCTCCGGCTTCGCCGAACTGGCCCGTGCACGCAGCGGCGCTTCCCTGCTGTTCATCCTTGCGGGCGCCTTCCCCGCCCCCGACCTTTATGCTCAGGTCGGCGCGCTGCTCAGCGATGGCCGCGAGCGCGATGTGGTGCCTATCGTCAGCTATGAAGAGCAGGACAAGGCCGCCACCCTGCTCGACCTGGGTTGCGTCGACTACCTGCTGTCACCCTTTGGCGCTGGCCAGCTCGCCGCGCTGCTGCGTCGTCAGGAGGCTTCCAGCGCCGCCCAGGAACTGTTCGTCTCGCGCTCCCAGGCCGGCCGCCGCCTGCTGGCCATGGCGCAACGCGTCGCGCAGACCCGCGCACCGATCCTGATCACCGGCGAGACCGGTACCGGAAAGGAGCTGCTGGCCCGCTACATCCACGGCATCGCCAGCCCGGTCGCGCCTTTTATTGCGGTGAACTGCGCGGCGATCCCCGAGGCGATGCTCGAATCCATCCTCTTTGGCCACGAGCGCGGCGCCTTCACCGGCGCGGTGACGGCCCAGCCGGGCAAGTTCGAACTGGCCAACGGCGGCACCCTGCTGCTGGACGAGATCGGCGAGCTGCCGCTGGCCCTGCAGGCCAAGCTGCTGCGCGTGCTGCAGGAGCAGCGTGTGGAACGCCTGGGTGGGCGCCGCGAGATCGAGCTGGATGTGCGCATCATCGCCGCCACCAACCGCGACCTGCAGGCCGAGGTCAGCGAGGGCCGCTTCCGCGCCGACCTGATGTTCCGCCTCGACGTGCTGCCGCTGCACATCTCGCCCCTGCGCGAGCGCAAGGAAGACGTACTGCCGCTGGCGCGTCGTTTCATCCGCCAGTACGCCCCGCTGGATGCCGAGCACGACCTGCTCACCGAGTCCGCCAGCCGCGCGCTGTTGCAACACGACTGGCCGGGCAACGTGCGCGAGCTGGAGAACACCCTGCAACGCGCCCTGGTGCTGCGTAACGGCCTGTTCATCCAGCCGCGCGACCTCGGCCTGGCTGCGCCGGATGCACCGCTGGCGACCGTCGCGGCGGTGATCCCGCTGGCGGCCGAAGGTGGCCGCGCCGCGCTGCGCGCCAGCGGCAAGCTCGCCGAGTACCAGCACGTCATCGACACCATCCGTCGTTTCGGCGGGCACAAGACCAAGGCCGCCGAAAGCCTGGGCATGACCACCCGCGCGTTGCGCTACCGGCTCAACGCGATGCGTGAGCAGGGCGTGCAGGTGCAGTTCTGATTTCGTTTCCGCAGGGGACTTCCATGAGTTCGATCATGCAGGTGCAGCAGGACATGCTGGACCGGATGAACCGTTACGCCGACCTCGCCAGTGGCCCGGCCGTGCGGCCCGCCGCGCAGCTCGCCGGCAATACGCCGACGCAGGGCATCGGCGCCAGCTTCGAGCAGGCGCTGCGTTCGGTGGACGCCGAGCAGCACAAGTCCAGCGCCGCCATGGCCGCGGTGGACAGCGGCCAGAGCGACGACCTGGTCGGCGCCATGATCCAGAGCCAGAAGGCCAGCGTGTCGTTCTCCGCGCTGCTGCAGGTGCGCAACAAGCTCACCGGCGCCTTCGACGACATCATCCGCATGCCGCTGTAAGGACCGACAGTGCTGCAGAATCTCAAAGGGCGCCTGCCGCTCGACAAACTCAAGCTCGACCCGCGCCTGGGCCTGCTCGGCATCGCCCTGGGCGCCGCCCTGCTGGCCGCCGCCGTGGTCTTCTACCTGTGGCGCGACCAGGGTGCCTACCGCCCGCTTTACGGTGCCGGCGAAGCCTACCCGGCCGCCGACGTCATGCAGGTGCTGGACGCCGAAGCCTTCGACTATCGCCTGCACCCACAGAGTGGCCAGGTGCTGGTACGCGAGGAAGACCTGGCGCGCGCCCGCATGCTGCTGGCCGCCAAGGGTGTGAAGGTGTCCCTGCCGGCCGGCTACGAGCTGTTCGACAAGGACGAGCCGCTGGGCACCAGCCACTTCCTCCAGGACGTGCGCCTGAAACGCAGTCTGGAAGGCGAGCTGGCCCGCACCATCATGGGCCTGAAAGGCATCGAGCAGGCGCGCGTGCACGTCGCCCGCGAGGACAGCAATTCCTTCGTGGTCGGTCGGCGCGATCCGGCCAAGGCCTCGGTGCTGCTGCAACTGGCGCCCGGCCAGCGGCTGAGCCCGGAGCAGGTCGGCGCCATCGTCAACCTGGTGGCCGGCAGCGTGCCGCAATTGAAGCCCGAAGATGTCAGCGTGGTGGACCAGAACGGCGTGCTGCTGTCGCGCGGCATCAGCGGTGTGGGCGGCCCCTCGCAGAACTGGCAGGCGGTGGATGAATACCAGCGCAAGGCGGTGGGCAATGTCGAGGAGGTGCTGGCGCCGGTGCTCGGCCTGGGCAACTACCGCATCAGCGTGTCCGCCGACATCGACTTCAGCCAGAAGGAAGAAACCTTGCAGGCCTACGGCGAAGCGCCGCGCCTGCGCAGCGAAGTGCTGCGCAACGAGAGCACGCTGGACCAGCTTGCCCTGGGCGTGCCCGGCTCGCTGAGCAACCGCCCGCCGGAGCCGCCGCCGCAACAGCAAGGGCAGAACAATGCCCAGGCCAGCAACCAGGCCAACGGCAACCCGCCGGGCAATGGCAAGGTCGCCAGCACCGACAACAAGGCCGCGACCTCGACCCGCGAGGAAGCCACCCGGCAGAACGACTTCGACCAGAGCGTCACCCACATCAAGTACCCGGCCTTCGCCCTGCGCCAGCAGAGCGTCGCCGTGGTGATCAACGCCTCCACCGCTCCCGAGGGCGGCTGGACCGACAAGGCCCGTGCCGAACTGGAAACCATGGTGAAGAGCGCCGTGGGCTTCAACGCCCAGCGCGGCGACCTGATTACCGTCAGCGTGTTCCCCTTCGCCGCCACGCCGGTGGAAGCGTCCAGCGCCAGCTGGTGGGAGAGCAGCGCCTTGCAATCCCTGGTGCGCTACACCGTGCTCGGCCTGATTGCGCTGTTGTTCCTGCTGTTCGGCGTACGCCCGGCAGTGCGCAGCCTGACTCAGCGCGCGCAGCCGACGGTGACCGCCGAGCTGCCCGAAGGCAGCGCCGAATACCCGTTGGCGCTGGACGCCGAGCGGCGCCTGGCGCTGGGCAGCGAAAGCGTCGGTGGGCTCAACGTGCTCGGCGAGCTGAACCCGCTCTCGGAAATCCGCCTGCCGGCGCCAGGCTCGGGCCTGGAGCACCAGATCGAGCATCTGCAGATGCTGGCGAAGAACGACCCGGAACGGGTCTCGGAAGTGATCAAGCACTGGATTGGCCGCAATGACCGACACGAGCCTGCCTGAAGAACCGAAAAAGCGCGGCCCGCAGATGCGCGCCGTGAGCTCCCTGGAACAGGCGGCGATCCTCATGCTGAGCATGGGTGACGAAGCCTCCGCGGGCATCCTGCGCAACTTCAGCCGCGAGGAGATCGTCAGCATCAGCCAGGCGATGGCGCGGCTGTCCAATGTCAAGCAGAACACCGTCTCCGACGTGATCGGGCGCTTCTTCGACGACTACAAGCTGCAGTCCAGCATCAAGGGCGCCTCGCGTTCCTACCTCGCCGGCATGCTCGGCAAGGCGCTGGGCAGCGACATCACGCGCAACCTGCTGGACAGCATCTACGGCGAGGAAATCCGCGCCAAGATGGCGCGCATGGAGTGGATCGACCCCAAGCAGTTCGCCGCGCTGATCGCCAAGGAACACGCGCAGATGCAGGCGGTGTTCCTCGCTTTCCTGCCGCCGGGCATGGCCACCGACGTGCTCGAGGCCATGCCTGCCGAGCGCCAGGACGAGCTGCTGTTCCGCATCGCCAACCTGAGCGAGGTGAACAGCGACGTCATCGCCGAGCTGGAGCAACTGATCGACCGCAGCCTGCGCGTGCTCTCCACCCAGGGCTCGCAGGTGCGCGGGGTCAAGCAGGCGGCGGACATCATGAACCGCTTCAAGGGCGACCGTAACCAGATGTTCGAGCTGCTGCGCGCCCACAACGACGATCTGGTCGGCAGGATCGAAGACGAGATGTACGACTTCTTCATCCTCTCCCGGCAGAACCAGGAAGTGCTGCAGACGCTGCTGGAAGTCATCCCGCTGGACGAGTGGGTGGTCGCCCTCAAGGGCGCCGAGCCCGAGCTGGTGCGCGCCATCCAGGGCGCCATGCCCAAGCGCCAGGCGCAGCAGATGGAGTCCATCAACCGCCGCCAGGGCCCGGTACCGCTGAGCCGCGTGGAGCAGGTGCGCAAGGACATCATGGGCGTGGTGCGCGAGCTGGCCGCCGAGGGCGACCTGCAGGTGCAGCTGTTCCGCGAGCAGACGGTGGAGTAACCGGGCATGGCGATCAAAGTCATCAAGGCCGACAGCCGTGCCTGGCGTCCGTACCGCTTCCCGCCCCGCTGCGCCACGGCCAGTGCCGACAACCATGGCTGGGACAGCGACCCGGCGGCGCGCCAGCGCGCCATTTCCGAAGGGTTTCAGGAAGGCCTGGAGAAGGGCTATCAGGACGGCGTGGCCGAGGGCCGCGAAGCCGGCCTGCGCGAGGGGTTCGAGGCGGGTCGCCAGGACGGCCTGCGCAAGGGGCGCGAGGAAGGCCGCGCCGCTGGCCGCCAGGCATTTGACGAAGCCAGCGCGCCACTTTCGGCCGCCGTCCAGGCCTTCGGCGAATACCACCAGGCCTTCCAGCGCAGCCGCCAGAAGGAGCTGCTGGAGCTGGTGCAGAAGGTGGCGAAGCAGGTCATCCGCGTCGAGCTGACGCTCAACCCGACGCAACTGCTGACCCTGGCCGAGGAAGCCCTGGCCGCCATGCCGGGCGAGCCGGTTGACGTGCAGATCCTGCTCAACCCGGAAGAGTGCGCACGCATCCGCGAGCTGAACCCCGAGCGCGCCGCCAAGTGGCGACTGGTGCCGGATGAGCGCCTGGCGCTGGGCGAGTGCCGCGTCGTCACCGCCCAGGCGGAAGCCGACATCGGCTGCCAGCAGCGCCTGGACAGCTGCATGGAAGCCCTGAGCACGCACCTGCAGGACGCAGACTGACATGGCCCTGGGCGACGGCTTCAAGCTCGAAGAAGCGCTGCGCTCGCTGGATTCGGTCCAGCTGGCGCGGGTCAGCGGTCGCCTGGTGCGGGTCTCCGGCCTGCTGCTGGAGAGCCTCGGCTGCCGGCGCATGACCGGCCAGCGCTGCTACGTGGAAGTCGCCGACGGCGAGCGCCTGGAGGCGCAGGTGGTCGGCTTCAACCGGGACATCACCTACCTCATGCCTTTCAAGAAGCCCGTCGGCCTGACCTCCGGCTCGCGGGTCTTCCCGGCGCCGGACGAAGCCGTGCTGCATATCGATCATTCCTGGCTGGGGCGCGTGGTCAACGGCCTCGGCGAACCCCTGGACGGCCTCGGCAAGCTTGCCGGTCGCCACCCGTTGCCCAGCGAGCTGCCGCAGGTGAACCCGCTGCGCCGGCGCCCGGTGTCCGAGCCGCTGGACGTCGGCGTGCGCGCCATCAACGGCCTGCTGACCCTGGGCAAGGGCCAGCGCGTCGGCCTGTTCGCCGGCAGCGGCGTGGGCAAGAGCGTGCTGCTGGGCATGATCACCCGGCAGACCAAGGCCGATGTGGTGGTCGTCGGGCTGATCGGCGAACGCGGCCGCGAGGTGCAGGAGTTCATCCTGCACTCCCTCGGCCCGGAAGGCTTGCAGAAGGCCGTGGTGGTGGTGGCGCCGGCCAACGAGTCGCCGCTGATGCGCCTGAAGGCCACCGAGCTGTGCCACAGCATCGCCGCCTACTTCCGCGACCAGGGCAAGGACGTGCTGCTGCTGGTGGATTCGCTGACCCGCTACGCCATGGCCCAGCGCGAGATCGCCCTGGCGCTGGGCGAGCCGCCGGCCACCAAGGGCTATCCGCCATCGGTGTTCGGCCTGCTCCCGGAGCTGGTGGAGAGCGCAGGTAATGGCGAGGGCGAGACGGGCAGCCTGAGCGCCATCTACACCGTGCTGGCGGAAGGTGATGATCACCAGGACCCGATCGTCGACTGCGCCCGCGCCATCCTCGACGGACACATCGTGCTGTCGCGCCGGCTGGCGGACGTCGGGCACTACCCGGCCATCGACATCGGCGCCTCGGTCAGCCGCTGCATGAGCCAGGTGGCGGACCCGCTGCACCTCGCCGCGGCGCGCCAGTTCAAGGAATTCAGCGGCACCTATGAGCGCATCAAGGAGCTGA
The DNA here is from genome assembly GCF_000313755.1 of Pseudomonas nitroreducens TX1. Lineage (GTDB taxonomy): Bacteria > Pseudomonadota > Gammaproteobacteria > Pseudomonadales > Pseudomonadaceae > Pseudomonas > Pseudomonas nitroreducens_A. The sequence goes on from NZ_AMZB01000134.1 coordinate 68,695, forward strand.
TTCCGCTGGGCGGCTATACACCGGGCATGGATGTAAAGACCGACCGCGCCGTGCAGCTGGCGCCCATGCTGGAGCGCTACCTGCGCCAGGAGACCGCCGACGGCGCGGAGCTCGCCAACAGCGTCGCCACCCTGCAAAGCATCGTCGGGAGCCGTTGATGAAGGCGCAGATCGACATGCTCGGGCGCCTGGCCGATGTGCGCGGCGGCAAGGTGCGCGAGCTGCTCGGGCGGGTGAACTACCAGCAGAATCTCTGCCAGCGTTACCGCAACAACATCACCGGGCTGGATCGCCTGTGCGGCTTCAGCGTGGCCACCAGCACGCCGCTGCAGCGGCACAACCAGCAGCAGTACAAGGCGACCCTGCACAAGATGCTGCAGTTGCAGCGACGCGAGCTGGAAGTCGCCGAGCAGACCCTGGCACGCATCCAGGGCGAGCTGATGGCGGCCATGCGCAGCGAGAAGGTGCTGGCCCAGGTGATCGAGGCCAAGGTCGGCCAATGGCAGGCGCAGCTTGCGCAGCAGGAACAGAAAATCCAGGATGGCCTCGCCGCACAGTCCTGGTGGCGCGCCAGGGCGTAGGGCGAATCACCGCTTGCGGTTATGCGCCGTCCGTTGCGCGAACATCGGCATTTAAGTTTTCCTGCGAGGCGGTCGCCCTCTGAGTGAAAGCCCAAGAATTTCGGATACCCACCATGGAAATCACCCGGCAACTGACCAGCGTTGCGCTGGCCACCAGCGAGTCCGCCAAGTCCGTGCGCAGCGAGCGCGCCGCCCCGGCGGCAGAGGCCAGCGCCAGCGCGCCGGTCAACGAATCGCTGCGCCTGGACGAGATGCAGGAAACGCTGCGCGCCATGCCCGACGTGGACCAGAACCGCGTCGCCGAAATCCGCCGCGCGCTGATGAACGGCGAGCTGGGCAACGACACCACTGTGCTCGCCACCAGCATCCTCTCCTACCATCGCGGCAGCGACGCATGACCCAGCGCGCGCGGCTGCTGCAGGTGATCGAGCAGGACATCCAGCAGGATGGCCGCGATTGCCTGGCGCTGCGCGACCGCCTGCAGGAGCTTTATCGCTACCTGCTGGCGCGGGACAGCGCGCAGATCGAGGCGCTGAACCCGGACATCCAGGCCCTGCTCGACGCCGTCGCCGCCCGCGCCCAGCGCCGCAGCCGCGTGCTGCGAGCCTTCCAGCTGTCGATGGACGCCGACGGCATGCGCACGCTGTTGTCCAACTACCAGCCGCCGCGCCGCGAGGAACTCCAGCAGGCGTGGCTGCAGCTGGGCCAGCTCACCGCCCAGTGCAAGCGCCTCAACGAGCGCAACGGCAAGCTGCTGGCGATGCACCATGACATCCTCAGCCAGCTCATGGGCGATCCGCGCGAGCAGCCGGTGTATTCGCGCCAGCTGTACTGAAGCTTCCTACACCAGCTTTTGTTTCCTGTTGAAGCGATTGTCTTCCGCTGAATCTCCGTACTTGGGATTTCCCTCTCCCTGAAGGGAGAGGGCGGGGGGAGAGGGTCGCCCCGATCAGGACTCCCTCGAAAAGCACTTCATCATCCCCCTTAACCAATCCCTCCCCACGGTCGCCCTTTCCCTGCATCAGGGCGCGTGCCCGGCAGGCGGAAACACCGCTTCCCGCTGCGCGCCAAAGCACGCCGGGCGGAAGTTCGACTTCTCCCTGGAAACCCGCAAAGCCCCGCAATACGGGGTCTCCGGCATTGGCATCGTAATTGCTCTTCCGGCAGCAGAGAGGTGGATTCAGATGGCGACCATAGATTCCGATTACGTCAAGCAGATGGCCCAGCAGCTGGCGACGTACGATGTGCAGAGCGGGCTGAACAAGGCCGACCGCAACAAGGCCTCGTACCAGGCGCAGCTGACTGCCGTGACCTCGCTGGAAACCGCGCTCAAGACTTTCTCCACCGCGGTGAAGGGGCTGCAGGGCACCACCGGCAGCAATACCAGCATGCTGATCAACAGCGCCAAGCTGAGCAAGGACGGCTACCTGACCGCAACCGTCGGCAAGAGCGCCGTGGCTGGCCGCTACGACTTCTTCGTCGAGCAGCTCGCCACCAGCCATCAGCTGTCCTTCTCTGGCCTGCAGACCGGCGACATCGACACCCAGGGCACCCTGACCCTGACCCAGAACGGCAAGTCCTTCGACATCGACCTGAGCAAGGTCGACACCGACGGCGATGGCGCCAACTCCATGGACGAGCTGGCCGCGGCGATCAACAAGGCCACCGACAATACCGGCGTGAAAGCCACTCTGGTGCGCAGCAACGGCCAGGTCTCGCTGGTGCTGGGGGCGGAGAAATCCGGCGCGGCAAACGCCATCAGCCTGTCGCTGAGCGGCACCGACGGCGCCAACAGCGCCTTCGAGAACGCCATCGGCAATCCGCAGGAGCTGTCCAGGGCGCAGGATGCCCGCGTCCGCCTGGGCGGCGAGAGCGGCATGCTGCTGACCAACGCCAGCAACACCTTCGACAACATCATCGATGGCGTCAGCGTCACCTTCACCCAGGCGCAGAAGTCCGGCGAGCAGCCGATCTCCATGACCATCGCCCAGGACCAGGGCGAAACCAGGAAGAAGGTGCAGACCTTCATCGATGCGTTCAACGCCCTGGCCAGCCAGATCGACAGCCTGACCGCATCGGGCGACCAGAGCGGCAACGCCCGTGGTGCCCTGGCCGGCGACTCCAGCGTGCGGGCCATCGAGAACAGCCTCAATCAGATGCTGCGTACCACTTTCGGCGGCGCCAACCTGATCAGCTTCGGCATCAGTGCCGACCGCAACGGCAAGCTGACCCTGGACGCCACGCGCTTCGACAAGGCCATCGCCGCCGACCCGGAAGGGTTGGACAAGCTGTTCATGGGCAAGGGCAACCTGCTCGACAGCACCGACAAGGCGCTGTCGCTCTACACCAGCAGCGTCAACGGTGTGTTGAAGAACCGCAAGGAGTCGCTCAACAGCAGCCTGAAACGGGTCAACGACGACTACGACAACCTGCAGAAGCAGTACGACACCTACTACGCACGCTATCTCAAGCAATACACCTCGATGATGCAGACCATGCAGTCGATGGACCAGACCAGCGGGATGTTCGGATGACCGCCTACGGCATGAACGAAAGCTACGACAGCTACCGGATGATCGACCTGGAATCCAGGGCCGCTTCGTCCTCGCCCTACGAACTGGTGCTGGTGCTGTTCGACGGCCTGCTCGACGAACTGGCCCGCGCTCGCGGGCACATCGAGCACAAGCGCTACCAGCAGAAGGGTCGCTCCCTGGAGAAGTGCCTGAACATTCTCAATGGCCTCAACGGCGCACTTGACTACGAGGGCGGCGGCGAGACCGTGCAGGGCCTGGCGCGCCTGTACGACTACTGCATCTACCGGATTTCCGACGTGAGCATCTCGCTGGATGTCGCCGGCATCGACGAAGTGGTGCGCCTGCTGGGCATCCTGCGCGAAGGCTGGGAGGGCGTGAGTGCCGCCCGTGGATGACCGCCAGCGCCTGCTCCAGTTGTACGAAAGACTGGGCGTGGCGTTGCAGCGCAAGGACTGGAAGGCCATGGGGCAGGTCGACCTGGCGATCCGCGCGCAACTGGTGGCGATGTCATCGCAGACCGGGCTGGCAGCCGATGTGCTGCTGGCCAAAAAGCACCTCAAGGGCCTGCACGAACAGGCGTCGCAGGCCTGCGCCGTGGAGTGCGAGCGTCTGCGCCGCCTCCTGCTCTCGCATCTGGAGTATGCCGAAGGACGCTCGGCGTACATGCAGGTGGATACGTACCAGGAGGGTCGATAGACCGTGATCCAGCTACCGACCCCAGCGCTGCCGGGTACCGCTCGCGACGCCCGCCAGGTGGCCGAAGCGCGCCAGCCGGATTCGCGCCGTGATGACCCTGGCGCTGCGTGCACTTCAGGCTTTCGCTCGCAACAGTCGACGCAATCGGCTGCCGGCGAGCGGACCCTTACCGTGCCGTCCTTCCTCGCACAGTACGACACCGCGCAGGTCGAGGAACCGCTGCAGCAGCCCAGCGCCAAGGTGCCGAGCCTGCCAGAAGCGTTGACGGTGGAAACCCGCGCCAGCGATACGCGGGGTGGGCGGGCCGACGAGTCGTCGCCCTCCGGAGCGGAGAGCTGGCTCGCCGGTATGCTCAGCCAGGCAGGCCTGGTGGTGCAGGCGCGGGACAACCCGCCCGGGCAGACCAGCGCTCGGGTGGCCGGCTTCGCTACCCAGGTGTCCGACTCGCCTGCGCAGCCAGCACCTGTCCCCGTGAAGCCGGAGGATATGTTGCTGCCTCCCGCCGATCTCTCCGAGGAACCGGCCAAGGTCGCCGCGCCGGCACCCCGCGAGGCGATCCCGAGCCAGGCGCAGGCGCTGCTGCAACAACACCTGGCCGCTGCCGTGCAGGCCTCTGATTCCAGCATGCCAGTGCCGCCGACCGCCGCACTCGACCCACGCCTGCCGGCTACCGACGGCAACGCCCAGCCATCAGCCACACCGCCGGCCTCGCCGTTGCTCGACAGGCCGCTGCACCTCAAGGGCAACAACGACGCGCATTGGGGCGAGCAGATGGTCAGTGCGCTGCGCGACAACGTCGAGCTGCAGCTCGGCCAGCGCGTGCAGAACGCCACGATCCGTCTCGATCCGCCGGAGCTGGGCGCCATGGAGATCCTCGTGCGTCACGAGGCCGGCCAGCTCAACGTGCAGATCTCCGCGTCCAACGGCGACGTGGTGCGCCTGCTGCAGAACACCAGCGAGCGCCTGCGCCAGGAGCTGGTCGGGCAGAACTTCCTGCAGGTCAACGTGCAGGTTTCATCCGACTCGCAGCCCGGCCAGCAGGGCCAGCAGAACCGCCAGCGCTTCGCCGACGAGCAGCTGGCGGTCGCCGCCAACCCGCGCGATGCGCAGGCGGGCGAACGCTCCTCGCCCCGTGGCGACAGCGGCGTACTGATTACCGTGTAGGCCGTCTGCGGCCGCACTCCTACAGGATTTTTCGAGAAACCCCATGTCCACGCCGCGTCTCGTTCTACTGATGCTCATCGTGAATATCGCCGTCGTGCTGGGTGGCGTGTTCGTCAACTACAAGATGATCAAGTCCGCCAGCCTCGCCCCGGCCGCCGCCGCTTCCGACCAGGAGGGCGGCAAGGCGGACGTCGAGGAGGAGCAAGAGCAGGAGAGCGCCGAATACCTCTTCGTGCCGGTGGAGAAGATCATCGTCAGCTCCCGTGGCGAGGACCGCGAACACTACTTCGTGATCGACCTGGTGCTGCAGGCCAAGGCCGAACAGGAGCGCAAGAAGCTCGAGAGTGTCGCTCCCATGGTGCGCAGCTCGGTGGTCGCCAACCTGACGCCGGAGAAGTTCGAAGTGCTGCGCGCGATGCCCATCGGCGATGTGCAGACCCGCCTTGAAAAGGCGGTGATCGACGACTTCGCCGCGCGCAGGGTGGTGGTGCCCTTCGAGCACGTATTGCTCAGCAAGATGATCGTCCAGTAAACCGCCATGCACGCCCTTCGCGATCCCGCACCCAGCTACGCCCCTGGCGACGGCGGCTACGACAGCCCGGACGGCGGTCATGCGCGCCTGTCACCGGCCGCCGAGCAGCGCTGGATGATGCAGTACCTGCCGCTGGTGCGGCGCATCGTCAGCCAGCTGTCGCTGCAGGCCAACCAGGTGCTGGACCGCGAAGACATGGAGCAGATCGGCCTGATGGGCCTGCTCGAAGGTTTGCGCCGCTACGGCGAGCCGGACGAACAGTTCGGCCGCTTCGCCGCGCTGCGCATCCGTGGCGCGATCCTCGACGAATTGCGTCGCCAGGACTGGCGCCCGCGCCAGGTACGGCAGCAGGCACACAAGGTACGCGATGCGATCCGCGCCCTGGCCCGCCGGCTCGGCCGCGTGCCCAGCGACGAGGAAGTGCTCGCCGCCACCGGCCTCGACGAGGCGGGCTACCAGGATTACCTGCGCGCCGAATCCTCCGAGGCCATCGAGAGCTTCGATGCACTGCTGCAAAGCGGCCACGACGGCGTGCAGGGCAGCGGCGCCGCGCTGGAAGAACGGGTCCTCAAGGAGCGCCTGCTGGCCCAGGCGCTGGAGCGCCTGAACGAGCGCGAGCGGCTGATCCTCAACCTGTATTACCTGCACGAGCTGAACCTCAAGGAAATCGCCCTGGTGCTGGAGCTGACCGATGCGCGCATCTGCCAACTGATGAAGCAGGCGATCGGCAAGTGCAGCCGTTTCCTCAACGACCCCGACCCTCTCTGAAGAATCCACAACCATGCAGAAAATCATTGGCGCCCTGATCATCATCGCCTGCGTGCTCGGCGGCTACGCCATGGCCCACGGCGACATGCGCGCGCTCTGGCAGCCGGCGGAAATGGTCATCATCCTCGGCGCGGGCCTGGGCACCCTGGTCGTCGCCAATCCGCGGGAAGTGCTGCTGGAGATGTGCTCGCAGATCAAGGGCGTGTTTGTCTTCAAGCGCCGCGGCGAGGAGTTCCAGCGCCAGTTGCTGATGCTGCTCTACGAGCTGCTGGAAATGGTCGACGTCGGCGGCCTCAAGGTGCTCGACGCGCACATCGAGGAGCCGGAGCAGAGCGATCTGTTCGCCCGCTACCCGCTGATCCTGCAGGAAAAGAACCTGATGGCGTTCATCGCCGACAACTTCCGCCTGATGGCCATGGGCAAGATCAGCGCCCATGAGCTGGAAGGCTTCCTCGAGCAGGAGCTGGACGCCATGGAGCACGCCCTGCTGCAGCCGTCCAAGTCGCTGCACAAGGTCGGCGAGGCGATGCCGGGTTTCGGCATTCTCGCGGCGATCCTCGGCATCATCATCACCATGGGCAACATCGGCGGCTCGGTGGCCGAGATCGGTGCGCACGTGGCCGCCGCGCTGGTGGGTACCTTCTTCGGCATCTTCGTCTGCTACTGCCTGATGGACCCGCTGTCCAACGCCATGTCGCAGCGGGTGAAGACCGAGCTGTCGGCGCTGGAGTGCGTGCGTACCACGCTGGTCGCCCACGTCGCCGGCAAGCCCACGCTGCTGGCGGTGGACGCCGGGCGCAAGCTGATCGAACAGGACGTGAAACCGGCCTTCAAACAGCTGGAGACCTGGGTCACCCGCTATGAGGAAGAGCGGGACGCAGCATGAAGAAACGTGCCGACAAGCACAGCGAAGTCATCATCAAGCGCCGCAGCAAGAAGGGGCACGATGACGAGCACGGCGGCGCCTGGAAGGTAGCCTTCGCCGACTTCACCCTGGCGATGATGGCGCTGTTCATGGTGCTGTGGATCGTCCATCCGCAGACCGAGCCACAGCCGGTGGCGGTGGGCGACCAGGATGCCAACCCGGTGGTGGACGGCGGTGCCGGCGTGTTCGATGGCGCCAGCCGCACGCCCGTCGAGTTGGACGGCATGCCGCAGCCGGTCAAGACCCCGGAGAAGCCCGCGCCGCAGCTGGCGCTCGACTCTGGCAAGCAAGGCAAGGCTGGCGAGCAGGCGCAGGATTCGAGCGTGCAGCAGGAAGGCGAAAGTCGCCAGTACGACAGCAACGAGGACCTGCGCGAGCTGGCCGAGTTGATCCGCGAAGTGTCCGGCAAGGTCGACGCACTGGCCAACATCGAGGTGACCGTGGTCCCGCAGGGGCTGCGCATCCTGATCAAGGACGACCAGCAGCGTTTCATGTTCGCCCGTGGCCAGGCCACCCTCGACCCGCATTTCCAGACCCTGCTGGGTGCGTTGTCCGGCGTGCTGGCGAAGGTGCAGAACAAGCTGATCTTGAGCGGCCACACCGATGCCGTGCAGTACCGTCGACCGGATGGCTACAACAACTGGAACCTCTCCGGCGACCGCGCCCTGCGCGCGCGCAACGTGATGGTCGACAGTGGCCTGCCGGCCGCGCAGGTGTTGCAGGTTGCGGCCCAGGCCGACGTCATGCCGCTGCGCCCGGAGGACCCGGAGAACGGCGCCAACCGGCGCATCGAGATTCTCCTGCTGACCCATCGCGCGCAGAGCCTGTACCGGGAAATCTTCGGCGAAAGCTATGCACAGGTGCATTACTCGAAGTCGGGCGCGAAACTCGTCGAGCCGCAGCCGCAGCCGCAGCCGCAGCCGCAGCCGCAGCCGCAGCCGCAGCCGCAGCCGCAGCCGCAGCCGCAGCCGCAGCCGCAGCCGCAGCCGCAGCCGCAGCCGCAGCCGCAGCCGCAGCCGCAGCCGCAGCCGCAGCCGCAGCCGCAGCCGCAGCCGCAGCCGCAGCCGCAGCCGCAGCCGCAGCCGCAGCCGCAGCCGCAGCCGCAGCCGCAGCCGCAGCCGCAGCCGCAGCCGCAGCCGCAGCCGCAGCCGCAGCCGCAGCCGCAGCCGCAGCCGCAGCCGCAGCCGCAGCCGCAGCCGCAGCCGCAGCCGCAGCCGCAGCCGCAGCCGAACACGCCGGCTTCAGCGGCTGCCGAAGCAACCGTTCCCGCCCCGGCGGCCGAGCCGACCCTGAAGCTGTGAACCGCTCAGCGATTGCGCAGTTGGCGCGGGCAGAACACCTGGCGGGTCTCCACGCCGTAGAGGCAGCCGCCCATGGGTTCGAGGGTGATACGGGCGCCGCGTTGGCGGCCGTAGAGCAGGTTGAAGATCAATTCGCTGTCCAGGCCGCTGTCGGCCTGCAGGTTGCTGATGCTGTTCTCTTCCACCTGCAACTGGTAGCGCCCGCCCAGGTCGTTGCCGACCTGCCCGGAGACCTCGAGGATGTTGGCGTCCTGCTGGATCATCGAGTAGAAGCGCCCCTCGTGGAACATGGTGGTCTGGGCGATCTCCAGCACCTTGCCGTTGCCCAGCAGCACCTGGCCGGAAGCGGCGTAGCGACCGTCGATGGCCGAGGTGTTGTGTGCGTGCTTCCACAGCATGCCCAGCGCCATGGCCAGGCAGACCACGCCGAACAGCGAGATCAACAGGCAGCGGCGGGCCACGCCGGACTGGCGGCCCAGGGTCAGTTCAGGCACTTGCGCAGCTGCTCCTGGGGAATCCGGGCAACCTGGCTTTCGTGGATCAGCAGCCAGTTGGAATTGCCTTCGGGTTGCACGCAGACCAGTTCGTAGAAGCCGGAGGTCATGTGCAGCATGAGGCCGATGGGCCGGCTGGCCAGGTCGGCCAGTTGGTGGGCCAGGGGTCGGGTGCTGTTGATCAGCCGCTGCAGGTCCTGCTCGTTGTCCTCGACGTAGGTGATCTGCAGGGAGCCGACTTTCTGTTCGCTGGTGAGCACCGGACTGCGCACCTGGGTGTAGTAGAAGGCGCCGGAGAGACCCAGCAGGCCGAAAATGCAGAGGCTGGCGGCGGCAACTTTCAGACGCCGGGGATTCGGCGCTGAAGGCAAGGCGGCGGACGGGGCGGTGTCCGTCGCAATGACGTGCGGCGTGGCATCGGCCACTTCGACATCCGACTCGCTCGCCTGGCTGACCAGGTATTGCGGGTTGAACATGTAGCCGCGGCGCGGCAGCGTCTGGATGATCTGCCGCTGCTTTTCGTCCGCCAGCACCTGGCGCAGGGTATAGATCTGCTGGTTCAGGCTGCCCTGGCCGACGACGCGGTCGGACCACGCGTGGGTCAGCAGCTCGTCGCGCGCGACCACGTCGCCCGGGCTTTGCAGCAGGCGTTCGAGCACGCGGCTGCCGGAGAAACCCAGGTCGATGCGCTCCACCTGGCCGTCACGGTCAAGGTCGAGTTGATAGAGCGCGGGATAGAACTGCGCGACGCAATCGGGACGCCCGGTGCGGAGGGTCAGGCAGGCGATCGGCCGACTGTCCGTTGGCGTGGAAGTGAGTGTGTTCATCTTGCCCTTGCGAGCCGCGCCCTTGACGGTCGCGGGGGAACTCCATCGGTCCATGGAGGCAGAGGCATTATTTTGACGTCAGAAAAATGTGCGTGCAAGTTCTGAATTTTGCGCACGCGTGCTTGCAATTTTCACACAAGCCTCGAAACCACCGGCGCAGCAGGGCTGCGCCGCGACCCAGGGTCGCAACGCCGTTTGTCAGCGTACCCGCAGACGCAGAACGCCCCGCCGAGGCGGGGCGCATCCGTATCAGGGGCGCGAAGCGGGGGGCGCTTCGCGCGAGCCGGGCTTAGCCCAGCAGGCCCATGATCATGCTGGGCATCTGGCCGGCTTGCTTGAGCATGGAAATGCCGGACTGCATCAGCATGGAGCTCTTGGTCATGTTGGCGGTTTCGCTGGCGAAATCGGCGTCCATGATGCGGCCCTTGGCCATGTCGGTGTTGTCCTTCATGTTGGCCAGGTTGTTGGAGGTGTGGCCCAGGCGGTTGATCGCGGCACCGAAGGCGGCGCGGGTCTTGCCGACCTGGTCCAGGGCGGCGTTCAGACCGGTGATCGCGGCGGCGGCGCCGGCTTTCGGGTCCAGCGCCTGCACGGTGGTGCCCAGGGCGGTGACGGTGGCGGCGATGTCGGTGTCGGTGGCGCTGACGGTCATCACTTCGGCGGAATCGGAGCCGATCTGGAACTTGATGTCGGCTGCCAGCTTGCCACCGGTGCCGAACAGGCTGTCACCGGCATACTTGGTGTTGGTGACGATGTTGGTCAGCTCTTTGCCCAGCTCGTCAAACTCGGACTTCAGGGCGTCCAGGTCCTTGTCGGAGTTGGTGCCGTTGGCGGACTGGGTGGCCAGGTCCTTCATGCGCTGGAGGATGTCGGTGGCTTCGCTGAAGGCGCCTTCGCCGGTCTGCAGCATGGAAACGGCATCGCTGGTGTTGCGCATGGCCACGTTCATGCCGCGGGTCTGGGCGTTCAGGCGGGTGGCGATCTGCAGGCCCGCGGCGTCGTCGGCGGCAGAGTTGATGCGCAGGCCGGTGCCCAGGCGCTGCTGGGAAGTAGCCAGCTGGCTGTTGGTCTTGCTCAGGCTGGTCTGGGTGATCAGGGAGGAGTAGTTGGTTTGAATCGACAAGGCCATGGTGGACTTCCTGTATGAGCTGAATGAAGCCGGCGTTGTGCCTGCTGAAGGGGTAAGGCGACAGCTCGCGGGAAGCGATTAAGGGCGGATGAAAAAAAGTTGGCGCGGGAATTCCGGCGGGGCCCGCCTGCACCGCGCAGACGGCATCTGCCTACGTCATGTGTCCTTTTACCCAGGATCGGTCATCTATCTTGTTGAGACATATCTGACAGCCCTGACGCCAGGGTGCGGCTAAGCTTCCCGGGTCCACAGGGCTGTGGATAGTTCGCGATCACCGCGCGTGCCAAAGCCGACACGCGCCGAACCTGAGAAGGAACCTCATGATCTCCGTCTATCAGTTGAAGTCCCGTTTCCAGAACCTGCTCCGCCCTCTGGTCACCCGCCTTTACGAGCGCGGCGTCACGGCCAACCAGGTGACGCTGGCGGCCTGCGGCCTTTCGCTGCTGGTGGCGCTCACGGTCGCGCTGCTGGCCGGCCACGCCTGGATATTCCTGCTGATCCCCCTGTGGATGTTCCTGCGCATGGCACTCAACGCCATGGACGGCATGCTCGCCCGCGAGTTCGGCCAGCAGTCGAAGCTGGGTGCCTACCTCAACGAACTCACCGACGTGATCGCCGACAGCGCGCTGTACCTGCCGTTCGCCCTGCTGCCGGGTGTGGCCCCGGCGCTGGTGGTGCTGGTGGTCCTGCTGGCGGTGATCAGCGAATACGCCGGCGTGCTCGGGGTGATGGTGGGGGCTTCGCGGCGCTACGACGGCCCCATGGGCAAGAGCGACCGCGCGCTGTGCTTCGGCGTCCTCGGCGTGGCCGTGGCGGTCGGGCAATTGCCGCTGGCCTGGCTGAATCCGCTGCTGGTGCTGCTGGCGCTGTTGCTGGTGCTGACTATCGTCAACCGGGTGCGCCAGGGGCTGGCCGAGCAGAAGCAACAACCGGCCGGCTGAACCGCGGCCGCCATGTCAGGACGGGGACCGGACAGTCCCGCCAGCCATCGAACAGAGGAAGTTATGCGCGAATCTTCAAACCACCACTTCGTTACCCACGACGGCGTCGAGCTGTTCTACCGCCACTGGCCGGCTGCTGCCGGAAACGACGAGCCGCGCCGCGCGGTGCTGCTGTTCCACCGCGGCCACGAGCATTCCGGGCGCATCGGCCACCTGGCCGACGAACTCGACCTGCCCGGTTTCGATGTCTTCGCCTGGGACGCCCGCGGCCACGGCCAGTCGCCCGGCGCGCGTGGCGACAGCCCGAGTTTCGGCACCAGCGTGCGCGACGTGCAGACCTTCGTCGAGCACATTGCCTCAACCCATGGCATCGCCATCAGCGACATGGCGGTGGTGGCGCAGAGTGTCGGCGCGGTGGTCGCTTCCACCTGGGTGCACGACTACGCCCCGCCGATCCGCAGCCTGGTGCTCGCCTCGCCGGCGTTCAAGGTCAAGCTCTACGTGCCTTTCGCCCGGCCGGGCCTGAAGCTGGCGCGCTGGTGGCGCGGCAACTTCTTCGTCAACAGCTACGTGAAAGCGAAATTCCTTTCCCACGACCCCGAACGCATCGCCTCCTACGACAGCGACCCGCTGATCGCCAAGGCCATCTCGGTAAACGTGCTGCTGGGCCTGTATGAGGCGGCCGACCGCGTGGTGGCCGACGCCCAGGCGATCCAGGTGCCGACGCAACTGCTGATCTCCGGTTCCGACTTCGTGGTGCACCGCAAGCCGCAGCAACGCTTCTTCGACAACCTCGGCACGGCGCGCAAGGAACTGCACGTCCTGCCCGGCTTCTTCCATGACACCCTCGGCGAACTGCATCGCGAGCAGGCGACCGCGCGCGCCCGGCGCTTCATCCTCGAATGCTTTGCCCGCGAGCCGGAGCGGCCGGACCTGCGTGACGCCGACCGCTTCGGCTACACCTGCGCCGAGGCCGAAGCGCTGGCGACGCCGCTGCCGGCCTGGTCGATCCGTGATCTGTACTGGCGCGCCACCCGCGCCAACATGCGCCTCGGGCGGCTGCTTTCGGACGGCATCAACCTCGGCTTCCAGACCGGCTTCGATTCGGGCAGCACCCTGGACTACGTCTACCGCAACCAGCCCGCGGGCGCGGGGCCGGTGGGCCGGATGATCGACCGCACCTACCTGGAATCCGCCGGTTGGCGCGGTATCCGCCAGCGCAAGGTGAACATCGAGGAACTGCTGCGCCAGGCCATGGCCAACCTGCGCGAACAGGGGCGCGAGGTGCGCATCCTCGACATCGCCGCCGGCCACGGGCGCTACATCCTCGAAGCGCTGCAGGGCGTCGATCCGCTGCCGGAAAGCGTGCTGCTGCGCGACTACAGCGAGCTGAACGTGCGCGAAGGCTCGGCGCTGATCGAGCGCCTGGGCCTGAAGGAACGTGCGCGCTTCGTGCAGGGCGACGCCTTCGACGGCGCCGATCTCGCCGCCGTGCAACCAAAGCCGACGCTGGCCGTGGTCTCCGGTCTGTATGAGCTGTTCGCCGACAACGCCATGGTCAGCGGCTCGCTGGCCGGCCTGGGCGAGGCGGTGGAGGAGGGCGGCTACCTGATCTACACCGGCCAACCCTGGCACCCGCAGCTGGAGCTGATCGCCCGCGCCCTTACCAGCCACCGCGCCGGGCAGGCCTGGGTGATGCGCCGTCGCACGCAGCTGGAGATGGACCAGTTGGTCGCCGCCGCCGGCTTCCGCAAGCTGGCCCAGCGCATCGACGAGGACGGCATATTCACCGTCTCCCTGGCCCGCCGGGAGCGCAACTGATGGGCTCGATGCCGGCGCGCGATCCCGGAGTCCTGCGGCGCGCGGTGATCTGGCTGCTGTTCCTCGGGCCGTTCTTCTTCCTCAGCTACGGCTTCGCCAACTGGGTGGCGGCGCAGCGCGAATCGGTCGGCGTGCTGGTGTTCGACTGGGAGCGCGGTACGCCGCTGTGGCCCTGGACGATCATCCCGTACTGGTCCATCGACCTGCTCTACGGGCTGTCCTTCCTGCTGCCGCGCACGCGGCGCGGGCTGGACTGCCATGCCCTGCGCCTGCTCACCGCGCAGGTTATCGCGGTGGCCTGCTTCCTGCTGTTCCCGTTGCGTTTCAGCTTCGAGCGGCCCATGCAGGAGGGCTTCTTCGGCGTGCTGTTCGACCTGCTGATGGGCTTCGACAAACCCTTCAACCAGGCGCCTTCGCTGCACATCGCGCTGCTGGTGATCCTCTGGGTCGCTTATGGCCGATACCTGCAAGGCGCGTGGCGTTGGTTGCTGCACGGCTGGTTCACGCTGATCGGTGTCTCGGTGCTGACCACCTGGCAGCATCACTTCATCGACGTGCCGACCGGTGCGCTGCTGGGCTTCTTCTGCGTCTGGCTGTGGCCGCGGGAGGTTCGCTCGCCGCTGCAGGCGTGGCGCCTCAGCAATGATCCGCAGCGGCGTCGGCTGGCGGGGCTCTACACCTGTGGTGCGCTGTCGTGCCTGGTGTTGGCGCTGGCGGGCGGCGGCCTGTGGCTCTGGTTGTGCTGGCCTGCGGTATCCCTGGCGCTGGTTGCGCTCTGCTACCTGGGCATCGGCACGGTGGGTTTCCAGAAACGCCTGGACGGACGCCATTCGGTGGCGGTCTCCTGGCTGCTGGCGCCCTACTGGCTGGGCGCGTGGCTCAACGCGCGCTGGTGGACGCGCCACCACCCGCAGCCCGACGAGGTGCTGCCGGGGCTCTGGCTCGGGCGCCTGCCCGACTGGCATCAACCCCGGCACTTGCCCAGCCTGGCGATCCTCGACCTGTGCGCCGAGCTGCCCTGTACCGCGCCGGCGCGCCGCTACGAGTGCCTGCCGCTGCTCGATCTGGTAGCGCCGAGTGTCGAGCAGTGCCGCCAAGGCGCGGAGCTGATCCAGCGACTGCACGCCGAAGGTCCGCTGCTGGTTTGCTGTGCGCTGGGCTACTCGCGCAGCGCCACGCTGGTGGCGGCATGGCTGATGATTTCCGGCCGCGCGAACACGCTGGAGGAGGCCTTGGCGCTGGTTCGCCGGGCGCGCCCGCAGGTGGTGCTCAAGGCCGACCAACTGGCGGTGCTGGCGCAGATCGCCGGCCAGCCGAGCCTGCCGCAGGAGGTGAGCCATGTCGGTTGATCCGGGCCTGATCCTGGTGGCCAGCCTGCTGCGCCGTGGCAGCAGTCTCAATGGCCTTTCCTCCGCACTCACGGTGCTGGCGCTGGCGCTGGGTTTCTACGGCGTGCTGATGGCCAGCGCCACCCTGGCGTTCAGCCTGAGCATGGCGTTGCTGGTGCTGCTCGGGCTGGTGCAGAAATTCTATGCCATGCGCGTGGCGCTGGACGCCGACCTGTTCGAAGCCATGGCCAATGCCGGCGACGCGCTGCCGGAAAAGACCCGGCAGCTGGACGAAGCGCTGGCCACCTACGCCGGAGTGGCGGCCGACAAGGCCGGCCGCCCCTGGGGCGAGCGCAGCCGTGGCGCCCTGGCGCTGCTGCGTCGGCAAGTGCTGCTCTGTGCCGCGCAATGGCTGATCGCGCTGCTGTGCCTGATCATCCTGACCTTCCAATCCTGAGGAACGCACCCGCAATGCTGGAACGACTCTTCGCCTATGCCATCATCGCCGGCGCCCGCGCGGTGACCGGCCTGCGCAGCCTGTGGATCGGCACCACGCCGATTCCGGCGCAGCGCATCTACTACGCCAACCACAGCAGCCATGGCGATTTCGTCCTGCTCTGGGCCTCGCTGCCGCCGGAGCTGCGTTCTCGCACGCGGCCGGTCGCCGGGATGGACTACTGGGGCAAGGGCGGGCTGCGTGGCTTCATCATCAACCGCGTATTCCACGGCGTGCTGATCGACCGCACGCGCGGCGCCGAGGGCGGCAACCCACTGGAACCGGTGGAGCGTGCGCTGGCCGAAGGCGATTCGCTGATCCTGTTCCCCGAAGGCACCCGCAACCTCGACGAGGAAGTGCGCCTGCTGCCGTTCAAGAGTGGCATCTACCACCTGTCCAGGGCGCACCCGCAGGTGGAGCTGGTGCCGGTGTGGCTGGACAACCTCAACCGCGTGATGCCCAAGGGCCGCGCGCTGCCGTTGCCGCTGCTGTGCACCCTGAGCTTCGGCGCGCCGCTGGCGGTAGAGGAGGGCGAGGCCAAGGATGCCTTCCTCGAACGCGCCCGCGAGGCCTTGCTGAAACTCGCCGCGCCGGAGGGTCGCTGAAATGAACCAGACCTGGCTGCTCTTCGGTGGCATCGGCGCCATCCTGGTCCTCGCTTCCCTGGTCGGCGCGGTGCTGCGCTGGAAGGCCCCGCCCGGGCCGCACGCGGTGATCGACAACCTCAACGCGCGGATCAACGCCTGGTGGGTCATGGTCGCAGTGATCGGCTGTGCCTTCGCTCTCGGCTATTGGGCGGTGATCCTGCTGTTCTACGGGGTGTCCTTCTACGCCCTGCGCGAATTCCTCACCCTGATGCCGACCCGCCGCAGCGACTATCCGGCGCTGGTGGCGGCGTTCTACTTCGTGCTGCCGATGCAGTACCTGCTGATCGGCATCGGCTGGTACGGGCTGTTCTCCATCTTCATCCCGGTCTACGTGTTCCTCCTGCTGCCGATCCTCGCCTCGCTGGGTGGCGACTCCAAGCACTTCCTCGAACGCGCCTCGAAGGTGCAGTGGGCGCTGATGCTGGCGGTGTTCTGCATCTCCTACGTGCCGGCGCTGCTGACCCTGGAGATCGCCGGCTACGAGGGACGCAACCTGCTGCTGATCGCCTTCCTGGTCATAGTCGTGCAGCTGTCCGACGTGCTGCAGTACGTCTGCGGCAAGCTGGTGGGCAAGCGCAAGATCGCGCCGAACCTGTCGCCGTCCAAGACCCTGGAAGGCTTCGTCGGCGGGGTGACGCTGGCCACGCTGATCGGCGGCGCGCTGTGGTGGATCACGCCCTTCAGCTTCTGGCAGGCCCTGCTGATCGCGCTGATGATCAACATCCTCGGCTTCTTCGGCGGCCTGGTGATGTCGGCGATCAAGCGCGACCGCGGGGTGAAGGACTGGGGCCACATGATCGAAGGCCACGGCGGCATGCTCGACCGGCTGGACTCGGTGTGCTTCGCCGCTCCGGTGTTCTTCCACTTCGTCCGCTACTGGTGGACCTGACTTCCGTCGGAAATCCCCCAGGCGCTCCGGGGGTAGCCACTCCGGAGCGACGGTTCGCGGCTACGCTTGCTCTATTCTTCTGGAAGTGTCGTATGGCAATGGAGTGTTTGGGGCGTAGGCAATCGAATCTTTTGGGGCCATGAAGCAATGAACACTCTTTTGGCACGACTCACGGTCAGGGCCGCATCTTGAGCGCCCCGGCGAGCGGTTTTCCCTTTACCTGCCTGGTCACCGCCATCGGCTCGTATTCCGCCGAATCGGTGATCGCTTCGCTGCGCGAGCATTGGGGTGCGCGGGTCGTCGGGACCAATATCCAGCCGTGGGACTGGTGTACCGCTTCCGCGCTGCTGGATGCCTTCCACCAGGTGCCGCCGGCGCGCGGCGTCGAGGCCTACATCGGGCGGTTGCTGGAAGTCTGCGAGGCCGAGCGGGTGACCCATGTGTTGCCGCTGATCGACCCGGAGGTCGATGCCTTTGCCCGTCATTATGAAACCTTCGCCGAGCGTGGCATCACACTGTGCATGCAGCCGCTGGAGACCATCCGCATCGCCCGCGACAAATGGCTGGTGCATCAGGCTTTCCAGGATGATCCACTGATCCGCACCATCCCCACCTGGCGCCTGGAAGACCTGCCCGTGCCGGGGCTGGGCCTGCCGCTGATCGCCAAGCCGCGCGACGGCCGCAATTGCGAAGGGCTGATGCAGGTGCGCGACGAGGATTTCCTGCACTACGTGCGCAAGCGCTTCTCTGGCCGCGACTACATCGTGCAGCCGCTGCTGCCGGGCGATGTCTGTGTGGTCGACGTGGTGCGCCAGCAGAGCACTGGCGACTGGGCAGCGATGGCTCGCCAGGAGTTGGTGCGAACCCCCACCGGAGCGGGGCTGACCGTGCGCATGCTGGCCGACCCGCATTTGGTCGCGATGGCCGGTCGGGTAGCTGAGGTGCTCGGCGTCAACGGTTGCATCAACATGGAATTCCTGGTGCAGGACGGCGAGGCACTGCTCATGGACGTCAACCCGCGCTTCTCCGGCGGGATCGCCTTCAGCCACCTGTCGGGCTACGACATGGTCGCCAACCACCTGCGCTGCTTCCGCGAGGCGCCGCTGGATGCGCCGGTGCTGCCGGCACCGAGCATCCATGCGCGGCGGCTGGTGGAGGTGACGACCTATTGCGCGCCGGATGCCCCCGTAGGAGCGGACCTTGTCCGCGATGTCCTGATGCCGCTGCAGCGTTGATGGGGTGTTCCCCGGCGCATCGAAGCCCGCCCCCGGCAAATCGCGGACGGCGTCCGCCCTACGAAAGCCCGATACCGCGTAGGAGCGGACTTCGTCCGCGATGCTGGCGCCCTGCTCAATAGGCGCAGATCGTAGGGCGCATAACGCGCCAGCGTTATCCGCCCGACGGGCTGCAGCGTTGAGCGAGGATTTCCTTGCGGGAGTAGGCGGGTGCTCTCTGTGGGTTCGAAGTCCGCCGCGCGGGCCATCGCGGACGGAGTCCGCTCCTACGAAAGCCCGATACCGCGCAGGAG
The DNA here is from genome assembly GCF_000313755.1 of Pseudomonas nitroreducens TX1. Taxonomy (GTDB): domain Bacteria; phylum Pseudomonadota; class Gammaproteobacteria; order Pseudomonadales; family Pseudomonadaceae; genus Pseudomonas; species Pseudomonas nitroreducens_A. Next base: position 87,295 of record NZ_AMZB01000134.1, read on the forward strand.
CGGACTTCGTCCGCGATGTTATCGCCCCGCTCAATGGGCGTAGCGGAGCCGCGGAGCGGGCAGTATCAGAAGATGCTGCTGACCTCGCCTGAAGCCATCACCTTCGCCTCGATGATCTTCTGGCTGCGCAGATTCTTCACGCGGATCACCTCGTCCTGCTTGCCGTTGGCCAGCGCCTCGCCGACGGCGCTGGCCTGGATGCCGTCCTGGCTGGCGACGATCTTCACCTGCTGCCCGCGGCGCACCAGCATTGCGCCATCGAGCAGCGCCGGGGTCAGCGGCTGGTCGGCGCGGATGCGGCGGCGGGCGGTCTTGCCCGTCACTTCCGTGATATCGGTGAAGTAACCCCGCGAACTCTTGCCGAGCTCCACCGGCGCGAGCTTGAGTTGCGCCGCCTCCAGCGTCTGGCCGCGCTCGATCTCGCCGCTGGCGACCACGGTCGGCAGGGATACCCTGGGTTGGCTGGTGAAGCTCACCGGCCAGCCGGGTTGCCCGGCGCAGGAAGCTTCGAAACGGCGCCGTGCGGTAACCGCGGCGGGAGTTTCCAGCAAGCGCAACTGCGGGCCGCCTGGGCAGGCGGCGAGCTTGCCCAGGCTGCTGGGCAGGTTGTTGTCAACCGTGAACGTCATGCCTTTCCACCCGGCCTTGCGCGCGGCTTCTTTCAACTCGGAGGCGACCTGCTGCTGCGCGGCGGCGTCGAGTTGCGCACGTGCATCCTTGGCTTGCGCCAGGGTGGGAAGCAGCAGGAGGAAGCAGGCGGAAAGGGTTTTTCCGCATCCTGTCGCGTGGCGTGTCGAAAGCGGAAACGCCGCGTTGCACACGCAAGTCATTCCTGCGCGTAAAGCCTTGTAGATCAACGACATGAAGCGGCCTTCAGGGGTCGGCATGCTTTGTGCTCTGTCGCCTCGCACGCCGAAAAGTGAGAGTGGGTTGCGGAAATGAGTATACGGTTTGACGAGACGCTGGGTATCCACGAGAGAGCCCTCTCGCTGCACATGCAGCGCAGCGAAATCCTCGCCTCCAACCTGGCCAACGAGGACACCCCCGGCTTCAAGGCGCGGGACATCGACTTCGCCGCCGAGATGCAGCGCCAGGACACCTCCAGCGTCCTGTTGGCCAGCACCAGCGCCGCGCGCCCGGACCTGAAGTACCGCATCCCCAACCAGCCATCCCAGGACGGCAACAGCGTGGAGCTGGCCACCGAGCAGGCGGAGTTCTCGCGCAACGCGATGGATTTCCAGACCAGCCTCACCTTCCTGACCTTGAAGTTCCGCGGCCTCAAGCAGGCCATCGAAGGACGCTGACGCCATGGCATTCGATTCCATCTACCGCATCGCCGGCTCGTCGATGAACGCGCAGACCGTGCGCCTGAATACCGTGGCCAGCAACCTGGCCAACGCCGACTCCGCCGCCAACAGCCCGGACGCCGTGTACCAGGCGCGCAAGCCGATGTTCGCCGCCGTCTACGAGAACGACCAGCTCACCCGCGGCGCCGGCATGGGCGGCGCCCACGTGCAGGTGCTCGACGTGGTCACCTCCGGCCGCGCCCCGCAGCGCCGCTACGAGCCGGGCAGCCCGCTGGCCGATGCCACCGGCTACGTCTACTACCCCGACGTCAACGAGATCGAGGAGATGACCGACATGATGTCCGCCACCCGCAGCTTCGAGACCGGCGTGGAAGTGCTCAACCGCGTGAAGAGCATGCAGTCCAGCCTGCTGAAACTGGGAGACGCCTGATGGGCACGGTGAACAACGACACCAGCGGCACCAGCACCAACGGCACCGCTTCGGATGCGCCCCGGCAGGCGGTCAACCTGGGCGAGCTGACCGACATGGAGAACAGCTTCATCACCCTGCTGGTCGCCCAGGTGCAATACCAGGACCCGACCAAGCCGGTGGACAGCACCGAGTTCATCAACCAGTACTCGGCCATGGCGCAGGTCAAGAGCATGCAGAACATGACCACCCTGCAGCAGAACAACCTGGTGCTGATGGACAACCTGCAGACCCTCACGGCCGCAGGCCTGGTCGGCCAGGAAGTGAAGGTCAGCGCTGACAGCCTGCAACTGGACGGCGACAAGGTCAGCGGGCAGATCACCCTGGAGCACGCCTCGGCCACCACCGTGCTACAGCTCACCGACGCCAACGGCGTGCGCACCGACATCGCCCTCGGCCCGCAGGAAGCCGGCGCCGTGCCCTTCACCGTGGACCCGCAGGCGCTGGGCCTTAAGCCCGGCAAGTACAGCCTGGCGGTCAAGACCGAGAGCGGCGAGACGCCAGGCATCGAGGTTTCCGGCCGGGTGCACAACGTTCGCGTCAGCGCCGACGGCCCGGTGCTGGAAGTCGAAGGCGCAGGTTCGGTGCCCTTCTACAAGATCGTCGAATTCAGCCAGGGCCAAGCCGCCTGAGCGCTTGTTTACGGTATCGCGAGCTAGAGCAGAACAAGGCAGAAACAGGCTGAAAAAGCGGAGTTTACGCGCTGTAAATGAGCATTTTTCAGCCTGTTTCTAACGCAGTTTTGCCGACGCGCAGCAGATCGTAAACAAGCTCTGAGCGCCTGTTCCCCCCACTTAGGATGAGCTAACGCCATGAGCTTCAACATCGCCCTGACCGGCCTGAACGCCGTCACCCAGCAGCTGGACACCATCAGCAACAACATCGCCAACTCCGGCACCGTGGGCTTCAAGTCCTCGCGCACCGAGTTCGGCAGCGTCTACGCCGACAGCAAGGGCATGGGCGTGGAAGTCGCCGGTACCACCCAGAGCATCAGCCAGGGCGGCTCGCTGGTGTCGACCAACCGCGCCCTGGACCTCGCCATTTCCGGCGGCGGCTTCTTCGTGGTCAAGAGCGGCAACGGCGACACCCAGTACACCCGCGCCGGCGTGTTCGGCCAGGACAAGAGCAACTACCTGATCAACGCCACCGGGCAGCGTCTGCAGGGCTACCCGACCGACGCCGCCGGCAACCTGCTGGTGGGCACCGTTTCCGACCTGCAGGTGAAGACCGCCAACCTGCCGGCGAAGGCTACCGACAAGCTGGAGTTCGTCGCCAACCTCGATTCCAACGAAAAGGTGCCGACCGTCTCGCCGTTCGACCCGCAGAAGGTGGAGACCTACAACTCCACCTACACCAGCAAGATCTACGACTCCCAGGGCAAGGAACACACCCTGACCCAGTACTTCGTGCTGACCGGCACCAACACCTGGGATGCGCACTACGCGGTGGACGGCAACGCCGTCGGCGCCACCCAGTCGCTGACCTTCGCCCCGGACGGCTCGCTGTCCGCGCCGATCGCCTCGGTGCCGGTGGGCTTCACGCTGCCGGGCGTCGACCCGATGAACATCGCCCTGGACTACACCGGCACCAGCCAGTACGGCTCGGACTTCGTCGTCACCACCAACCGCACCACCGGCTACGCCGCCGGCGAGCAGACCGGCATCGCGGTGGAGAACGACGGCAAGGTCTACGTCAACTACAGCAATGGCCAGCGCATGCTGCAGGGCCAGGTCGCCCTGGCGAACTTCATCAACGCCGGCGGGCTGCAGAACCAGAGCGGCACCGCCTGGACCGAGACCTCCGCGTCCGGCGCCCCGCTGATCGGCGTGCCCGGCATCGGCCAGTTCGGCTCGCTGTCGGCCGGCAACCTGGAGGGCTCCAACGTCGACATCACCCAGCAGCTGGTGGGCCTTATGGAAGGCCAGCGCAACTACCAGGCGAACACCAAGGTGATGACCACCGACAAGGAACTCACCCAGGTCCTGTTCTCGGCTATCTAAGCGTCTTTTTACGATTTTCTGCTGTGTTGGAAGTATCGATGCTCGGGCATTTCCCTCTCCCCAGCCCTCTCCCTGAAGGGAGAGGGCTGGGGAGAGGGGTTCTTCAAGCGACACGTCCCCATGCTTTTCCAACTCAAAAGGCCTCTAAGGACTCCTCATGGATCGCCTCGGCTATACCGCAATGACCGCCGCCAGCCGCAGCATGGCGGCGCTGGACGTGCGCGCGAACAACCTCGCCAACGTCAACACGCCCGGCTTTCGCGCCGACCTGGAACACGCCACCGCGGTGGACGTGAGCGGCGCCGGCTACGACAGCCGCCACCTCGCGCGCATCGAGAGCAGTGGCGTGGACATGAGCGCCGGCACCCTGATGGCCACCGGTCGCGACCTCGACGTCGCCATCCAGGGCCAGGGCCTGTTCGCCGTGCAGAGCGGCAACGGCGAGGCCTACACGCGCCAGGGCAACCTGGAGATCGACGCCGACCGCCAGCTGATGATCAACGGCCGCGCCGTGCTCGGCGAGTCCGGCCCGATCACCCTGCCCGAGTACGACGCCATCGCCATCGGCAACGACGGCACCATTTCGGTGATGCCGCGCGGCGACTTCATGATGACCGACGTCGACCGCCTGAAGCTGGTGGACGCCCCGGCGTCCTCCCTGGTGAAGAACGCCCAGGGCCTGCTGGTGAGCAAGGACGGCCAGAACGTCGCGGCCAGCGAGGACGTGCGCCTGGTGTCCGGACACCTGGAGCAGAGCAACGTCTCGGCCATCGACCAGCTGGTGGGCACCCTGAGCCTGAACCGTCGGTTCGAGGCCCAGGTGAAGATGATGAAGGCCGCCTCGGATCTCGCCGAGGCCGGCGACCGCATGATCCGTGGCGCGTAACGCGCGGCGCGCAGACAGGAGCACAACATGAGTTCGGCACTTTGGGTCAGCAAGACGGGCCTCGCGGCACAGGACACCGCGATGTCCACCGTCGCCAACAACCTGGCCAACGTCAACACCGTCGGCTTCAAGAGCGACCGCGCGGTGTTCGAGGACCTGTTCTACCAGGTGCAGCTGCAACCCGGCGCCCAGGCTGACCAGGTCAACACCGTGCCTTCGGGCATCCAGCTGGGCAGCGGCGTGCGCGTCGTCGGCACGCAGAAGGTGTTCACCGAAGGCAGCATGCAGACCACCGGGCAACCGATGGACCTGGCCATCGTCGGCAGCGGCTTCTTCCAGGTCGAGGCGCCCAACGGCGACACCTACTACACCGAGAACGGCCAGCTGCAGCTGAACAACGAAGGCATCGTGGTCAACGCCCAGGGCCTGCCGCTGACGCCGAACATCGAGGTACCGGCCGGCGCCAGCCGCTTCACCGTCGGCAGCGACGGCATCGTCACCGCCGTGCTGCCGGGAGAGACGTTGCCCACGGAGCTCGGCCAGATCACCCTGGTCAGCTTCACCAACCCGTCGGGCCTGGAAGCCATCGGCGGCAACCTCTACAAGGAAACCGCCGCCAGCGGCGAGCCGGAGGAAGGCACGCCGGGCGAGGAAGGCCTGGGCACCCTCAAGCAGGGCGTACTGGAAGGTTCCAACGTGCAGGTGGTGGAGGCGATGGTGAACATGATCGCCATCCAGCGCGCCTACGAGGCCAACGCCAAGGTGCTCGACGCCGCGTCGGGCATGCAGCAGTTCCTCAACCAGACGGTCTGACGATGACGCGCCTTGCCCTGCTGCTCGCCCTGGCGCTGCTCGCCGGCTGCCAGAGCTTCGAGGAGATGTTGCCGGACGAGGATTCCTCGACCTACCAGCCGCCGGAGCTGGACTACAGCCAGCCGCCCACCACCAGCGGCGGCCTGTTCCGTTCCGGCTACGGCGGCTCGCTGCTGCGCGACAAGCGCGCCATCGGCGTCGGCGACATCGTCACCGTGGTGCTCAGCGAGTCCACCCAGTCGAGCAAGAGCGCGGGCACCAGCTTCGGCAAGCAGTCCAGCCTGGACGTGCCGGTGCCGACCATCCTGACCAAGGAATACGGCGGCCTGGAAAGCTCCGCCACGGCCAACCGCGACTTCACCGGCTCGGCGAAGAGCTCGCAGCAGAACACCCTCTCCGGCTCCATCGCGGTGACCGTGCACAAGGTGCTGCCCGGCGGCGTGCTGCTGGTGAAGGGCGAGAAATCCCTGCGCCTGAACCAGGGCGACGAGTTCATCCGCCTCACGGGCCTGGTGCGCATCGACGACATCAACCGTTCCAACCAGGTGTCCTCGCAGAACGTCGCCAACGCGAAGATTTCCTACGCCGGGCGCGGCGTGCTCAACGACAGCAACTCGGCCGGCTGGCTGACACGCTTCTTCACCCACCCGCTGTTCCCGATGTAAGCAGGCGAGCACTCCATGCGTAGAACACTCATGTGTAGAACCCTTGGGCGCCTGCTGGCGGCCTTCTGCCTGTTCTGGCAGGCCGAGGCGCTGGCCATCCCCTTGCTGGACCTCGTGGACATCGAAGGCGTGCGCGAGAACCAGCTGATTGGCTACGGCCTGGTGGTCGGCCTGGACGGCACCGGCGACAAGAACCAGGTGAAGTTCACCAACCAGTCGGTGGCCAACATGCTCAAGCAGTTCGGCGTGAACCTGCCGCCGAACGTCGACCCGAAACTGAAGAACGTCGCCGCCGTGAGCGTCACCGCCAGCGTGCCGCCGTCCTACAGCGCCGGGCAGACCATCGACGTCACCGTGTCCTCGCTGGGCGACGCCAAGAGCCTGCGCGGCGGCCTGCTGCTGATGACGCCGCTGCAGGGTGTGGACGGTGAGGTGTATGCGCTGGCCCAGGGCAATCTCGTGGTGGGCGGCCTGCACGCCCAGGGCCAGAGCGGCTCCAGCTTGTCGATCAACAGCGCCAACAGCGGCCTGATTCCCAATGGCGCGACCATCGAACGGATGATCCCCAGCGACTTCGCCCAGCGCCCGGACGTGATGCTCAACGTGCGCAAACCGAGCTTCCAGACCGCCACCCAGGTGATGAACGCGGTGAACGAACGCTTCGGCTCCGGCACTGCCACCGCGCTGGACGGCACCAAGGTGTCGGTGCGTGCTCCGGTCAGCCTGGCCCAGCGCACCAGCTTCATGGCCATGCTCGAAGGCATGGAAGTGCAGGAAGGCCGCACCCGGCCCAAGGTGGTGTTCAACAGCCGCACCGGCACCGTGGTGGTCGGCCAGGGCGTGCGCGTGAAGGCGGCCGCCGTGGCCCACGGCACGCTCACCGTGACCATCAGCGAGAACCCCCAGGTCAGCCAGCCCGGCCCGTTCTCCAATGGCACCACGGCCGTCACGCCGCAGTCGGACGTCTCGGTCAGCCAGGACAAGAAGCCGATGTTCAAGTGGCCCGAGGGCACCAGCCTGGAAAGCATCATCAACACGGTGAACAGCCTGGGCGCCACGCCGGACGACGTGATGAGCATCCTCCAGGCGCTGGAGCAGGCCGGCGCGCTGAACGCCGAGCTGGTGGTGATCTGATGAGCATCACCTCGCTCAATCGCCCCATCGTTCCCAGCGGCCAGCCGGGCGAGTCGCCTGAACAAATTCGCCGCGAACAGTTGCAGGCGGCCTCCGAGCAGTTCGAGGCGATGTTCCTGCAGCAGATCCTCAAGCAGATGCGCAAGGCCGGCGACGTGCTCTCCGCCGGCAGCCCGCTGCGCAGCCGAGACCTCGACACGATGCGCGACTTCTACGATGAGGCGCTGGCCGAGCACCTGGCCTCGCGCAAGCAGACCGGCATCGCCGACCTGCTGGTGCGCCAGCTCTCGGCTGAGCCGACCGACACCACCGCGCCGGTGGCGCTGGCGGACGGTGGCGAGGCCCTGCGCCGGCCTTCCGTCTCCAGCCGCAACCCGCTGGTCGACACCTGGCAACGCGGCGTCGAGCGCCTCGCCCACGCCTGGCAGCAAGGCAGTGCGGGCTTCCGCACCCTGGTGGACAGCGTGATCGGCCAGGAATCCGGCGGCAACGCCGCCGCCGTTTCTCCCAAGGGCGCACGCGGCCTGATGCAGCTGATGCCCGACACCGCCCGCGAAGTCGCCGGCGAGCTCGGCCTGCCCTACGACGAGCAGCGCCTGACCAGCGACCCGGCCTATAACAAGGCCCTGGGCAGCGCCTACCTGGGCAAGCTGCTCGACCGCTACGACGGCCAGCACGTGCTCGCCCTGGCCGCGTACAACGCCGGCCCCGGCAAGGTGGACGAGTGGCTGAAGAACAACGGCGACCCGCGCAGCGGGCAGATCGGCATGGCCGACTGGGTGCGCAGCATTCCCTATGACGAAACCCGCGACTACACCCTCGGCGTCCTGCGCCGCGTGCGCGAGGCCCAGGCGCCGGCGCGTATCCCCGGCAGCGGCCTGTCGCCCGAGAGTGGTCTGAAGCACGCGCCCCAGGACGGATTTAAGCGTCACGCCGATTCCGTCGCCTATCAGGGACAACAGCCCGAATTTGTTTCCCGACCGGCCTCGGCGGCCTTTGCCCAGCCGATTCGCCTCGAGTCGAAGGAGAGTGCCTCTTGAGTATGTTGAGCCAGATCGGCTACAGCGGCCTGCGCGCGGCGCAGATCGCCCTGGCCACCTCCGGCCAGAACGTCGCCAACGCCAACACCCCCGGCTTCAGCCGGCTGAGCCCGGTGCTCGCCTCGCTGGCCGGCGAGGGCGGGCTGAACGTCGGCGGCGGCGTGACGGTCACCAGCATCCGCCGCATGGCCAACGACTTCCAGAACCAGCAGCTGTGGCGCGCCACCACCGAGCAGAGCTACTACGACAGCGGCCAGCAGTACCTGTCCGCGCTGGAAGGCCTGATGGGCGGCGAAGGCTCGAGCATCAGCGTCGGCCTGGACAACTTCTTCGCCGCGCTCAGCGAGGCCACGGCCACCCCCGGCTCCGTCGCCCTGCGCCAGCAGATCGTCAACGAGACCCGGAACCTCGCCCAGCGCTTCAACGGCCTGTCCGGCAACATCGACAGCCAGTTGCGCGCCCTGCAGGAGCAGCGCGGCGCCATGGTCGGCGAGATCAACGGCCTGACCGCCAACCTCGCCGCGCTGAACAAGCAGATCGTCGAGGTCGGTTCCTCCGGCGGCGACACCACCGCGCTGCGCGACCATCGCGAGAGCCTGGTGCAGGACCTGTCCAGGTACGCCTCGATCCGCGTCAACGAAGTGGCCGACGGCTCGCTGACCGTCTCCCTCGCCAACGGGCAGCCGCTGGTGGCCGGGAACTCCGCCGGGCAACTGGCGATCAGCCGCACCGCCAGCGGCAAGCAGGAAATCGCCCTGACCTTCGCCGGTACCAGCTTCCCGCTTTCCCAGGACGGCATGGGGGGCTCCCTTGGCGCGCTGTACGACACCGAGTACGACACCCTGCGGCCGAACCAGACCGCCCTGCACGAGATGGCCGGGCAGTTCGCGCAGATGGTCAACGACACCCTCGCCAATGGCTTCGATCTCAACGGCAACCCCGGCCAGGCGCTGCTCGGCTACAACGCCGGCAGTACCACGGCCATGCTCAGCGTGAACGGCCTCAAGCCCGAGGAGCTGGCGCTGTCGGATACCGCTGGCGAGAGCGGCAATAACAGGAACCTGCTCGACCTGCTCGAACTCAAGGGCCAGAGCATCACCGTCGGCGGCAGCCAGGTGACACTCAACGACGCCTTCGCCGGCCTGCTCGGCAAGGTCGCCAGTGCCAGCCGGCAGAACCAGGCCGACCAGAAGACCGCCACCACCGTCGCGACCCAGGCCCAGGCCCAGCGCGACAGCGTCAGCGCGGTGAGCCTGGATGAAGAGGCGGTCAACCTGATCACCTACCAGCAGGCCTACCAGGCCAACATGAAAGTCATCAGCACCGCCAAGGAGCTGTTCGACTCGATGCTCGCGGCCTTCTAAGGCCCTGGCTAAGGAAAGCACCATGCGCATTACCAACGCACAGATCACCGCGCTGATGAGCGGCTCGATGAACAGCAACTCGGCGGCGCTGGGCAGGCTGATGCAGCAGATGTCCACCGGCAAGCGCATCCTGCAGCCCTCCGATGACCCCATCGCCAGCGTGCGCATGCTGCGCATCCAGCGCGAGGAAGCGAGCCTGGCGCAGTACCGCACCAACATCAGCAACGTCTCGGGCAACCTTTCCACCCAGGAAGCCAACCTGCAGGCCACCTCGGACTCCATGCTCAACGTGCGCGACCTGCTGCTCTGGGCGGCCAACGGCTCGAATACGCCCAAGGACCTCAACGCCATGGCCGGCGAGCTGGAGAGTATCGAGAAGACCATCGTCAGCTTCGTCAACGTGCGTGACGAGGAAGGCCGCTACCTGTTCGCCGGCACCCTGAGCGACACCGCGGCGGTGACCTACGAACCGCTGACCGACACCTACGTCGCCACTGGCAACGACAAATCACGCCAGGCTGCCGTGGCCAACGGCGTGCAGGTGGAAGAGAACGTCACCGCGCTGGGGATGTTCGGCAGCAACCTGGACTTTCTCAACCAGCTCCATGCCACGGTGAAGCTGCTCAAGGACCCGGCTCTGGATACCACCGACCCGGCGGTGCAGGCGCAGATCGCCGCGACCATCGACGGCCTCGACAGCGCCCACGACGGCGTACTCGGCGCCATCACCGAGCTGGGTGGCCGGCAGAACACCCTGAGCATGCTCAACTCGAGCAATGAGGAGGTGTCGCTGGTGAACCAGAAGATCAACGGCGAGCTGTCGCAGCTGGACTATGCCGGCGCGAGCATCGACCTGAACACCTACCAGCTGGCGCTGCAGGCCACGCAGAAGACCTACCTGAAGCTCAACGACCTGTCGCTGTTCAGCCGCCTGTAAGTTCTTTCGTAGGGGCTCCGCACGGAGGTCTGGACGCCAATCGGCGGATCGCCCCTACTTTTTATCCCGCTTCCGCCCGGCCCTTGCGCCGGGCCGAGGCACATCGGTGCAGAGGTCACCATGAAGGTCATCAAGCAACTGCCGGCCGCTGCCGTCTTCGATCCCAGCGCCCGCCGCGACGTCATCCTGCCCTCCACGGGGGAGCGGCAGAACGCCCTGCGCAAAGGTGAGGAAAAAGGCGAGAACGCCGCACAGATGGCGCGCGGCGCGCAGAAGAGCGGCAGCTTCAACCTGCAGCTCAACCAGCAGTTGTCCTCCATGCAATCGGCCGACAGCTACCTGGGCGACCTGCAGGACCGCCTCGGCGGCCTCAAGCTCAACCTCAGCCGCGAACTCAGCGCGCCGCAGTCCCAGGACCGCGAAGGCGTGCGCCAGGCCACCCGGCAGGTCAACGAGCTGCTGGAGCAGCGCGCCCAGCGTTCGGACGGCAGCCTCGATGCCAACTTCCGGCTGCGCCTCAACGAGCCGGTGCGCAGCCGCTTCAGCCTGGAAGGCCTGGAGTCGGTGCAGGACATCCAGCGTTCGGGCAGGGAAACCCTGCTGTTCAGCGCCGGTCGACTGCTCGCCGAACCGGCTGCGGTGGTGCTGGACGATGGCATGAGCACCGAGCAGGTGCTGCGCCGCTTCAACGCCACGCTGGGCCAGGCCGGCATCCGTGCCGAACTCGATAGCGACGGTGCGTTGAAGTTCTCGGCGCCCGAGGCTGACTGGCAGCAGCTCAAAGGCCAACTGGCGGTGCAGGGCGAGGGCAAGCTGTTCGCCAAGGGCAGGAACACCCGGCTGAAAAGCCAGGAAGAAGGGCTGCTGGCGTTCCCCACCGAGATCAGGTCCGATGCTTTCCGCGAGCAGCGCCAGTTGCTCGATTCGGTGGTCTCGGCGCTGGATCGCATCGGCGGCCTGCGTGACCAGTTGCGTCACCGCCAGGACGACATCCGCGATTTCCTCGACCGGCATGCCAGCGAGGACGAGCGCGAATGGGCGCACACCTTCGCTGCCTCGATGCTCGATCGTATGGGGCGCAGTGCCACGCATTACAGCGCAGCGGCGCAGACGGTGGTGGCGCAGGCCAATCTCAGCCGCTTTGCCGTGGTGAGACTGCTGGCGTGATTCGCGTGGGTCTTTCGTAGGGCGGATAACGCGCCAGCGTTATCCGCCGCGAACATGCCGGCGGATAACCTGTTCCAGGTTATGCGCCCTACGATCCTCGGCGGCTTTTCGCAGGGCGCACGGCACCTTCTTCAAGACAACAAAAAAAGGCGGAGCCCAGCTCCGCCTTTTTTCATTTCACTTACGCAATCACGCCAGCTTCAGCAGGCCCATGCCCAGCACCAGCATCGCCAGGCCGACCCAGCCGCGCCACACCAGGCGCTGGCCGAACAGGGCCCAGCCCATGGCGACGGTGGCGAGGATGCCGAAGCCGCCCCAGATGGCGTAGGCCACCGACAGTTCGATGCCGCGTACCGCCTGCGCCAGCGCGGTGAACGCGCCCAGTACGCAGAGGATCGAGGCCACGCCGATCAGGCGCTTGCGAAAGCCGTCGGAATACTTCAGCAGCAGGTTGGCGATCACTTCCAGGACGATGGCCAGGCCCAGCCAGGCCATCGGAATCAGGTCATGGTTCAGCATGTGACAGCCTCCATGTTCTCCTCACGCTTCCCAGTGCGGGTACCGGATTTCACCAGCAGGATGCCGGCGATCATCACGGCCAGGCCCAGGGCCTTGTCCAGGCTCAGGTGCTCGCCGAGGAAGAAGGCGCTGACCAGGGTGATCAGCACGATGCCGATGCCTTCCCACAGGGCGTAGGCCACGCCGACCGGCACGCGCTTGATGGCCAGCGACAGGAAGTAGTACGACAGGCCGATCATCACGTACATCAGCAGCAGCCCGGCGACCGGGAACAATGTGTGGGTGAATTTCATCGAGGTGGTGCCAACGACTTCGAAGCCGATGGCGGCTAGCAGATAGATCCAGGAACGCATGGTAAAGCCCTCCCTCGGGCAGCCGCGCGCAGTCTCGCTAAGAGCATCCTTGCGGCGGTTTCGGTTCGGGTTCGGTGGCGCCGACTCGGGCGGCAATCACAGTTGAGTGTTGGCCGCGCTTGGCGCCACGCTCAGGTAGCAGCCGAAGGGAGGAACTAGAGGTCGCCGGTCCAGTGACGCTCACGCGAAACCAGGCGGGAAGTGGGGAGAGGTAGAGCCTTTATGTTCAACATAATGAACACATTGTGCCAATTTTCCGCTTAGCTGGCAAATCGGCTGCCTTGATTCAAGTCATGGATGCCCATGAACAGGCACCTGGGAAGCATGCTGGACCCCGCGCGTCATCAAGGTTGTGCAATATTCTGTTCACTCTGTTCTGCCTGCGACAGCACGCCACACTCATGACCTGCGCCAGTTCGTTCCGGTGCCGGTCCTGCTAGCATCCAGCATCGTTATCCCGTCGGAGACTGTGATGATCGCCCTGCGAGAAGCCTGGAAGGCCGGACTCTTCGGCCGTGAGCATTGGACGCGCAACCTGGTGGCAGGCGTCATAGTCGGGGTGGTTGCGCTACCGCTGGCCATGGCCTTCGCCATCGCCAGCGGGGTGAAGCCCGAGCAGGGCATCTACACGGCGATCTTCGCCGGTGCCCTGGTCTCGCTGCTGGGCGGCAGCCGCGTGCAGATCGCCGGGCCCACCGGTGCCTTCATCGTCATCCTTGCCGGCGTTACCGCGAAATACGGTGTGGACGGCCTGCAGATCGCCACGCTGATGGCTGGCGGGATCCTCGTGCTGCTGGGCGTCAGCCGCCTGGGCAGTATCATCCGCTTCATCCCCTCGCCGGTGATCGTCGGCTTCACCGCCGGGATCGGGGTAATTATCTGGGTCGGCCAGTGGAAGGACTTCTTCGGCCTGCCGGCGGTGACCGGCGAGCACTTCCACCAGAAACTCTGGCATCTGATCCAGGCGCTGCCACACCTGCACCTGGCGACGACGCTGCTGGCGCTGCTGAGCCTGGCGCTGGTGCTGTTCACCCCACGTATCGCCGCGCTGCGCCGGGTTCCCGGCCCGCTGGTGGCGATGGTGGTGGTCACGGCCATCCAGTCGCTGTTCCATTTCGACGGCGTGGCCACCATTGGCAGCGCCTTCGGCGGCATCCCACAGGGGCTGCCCAGCTTCAGCCTGCCGGAAGTGACCCTGCCGCGCATACTCGAACTGATCGGCCCGGCCTTCGCCATCGCCATGCTCGGCGCCATCGAGTCGCTGCTTTCGGCGGTGGTCGCCGACGGCATGGCCGGCACCCGCCATGACTCCAACCAGGAACTGATCGGCCAGGGCATCGCCAACCTGGTCACCCCGCTGTTCGGCGGCTTCGCCGCCACCGGCGCCATCGCCCGCACAGCGACCAACATCCGCAACGGCGGCAATAGCCCACTGGCCGGCGTCACCCATGCCGCGACCCTGGTGTTGATCCTGCTGTTCCTCGCGCCGCTGGCGTCGAACATTCCGCTCTGTGCGCTGGCGGCGATCCTCTTCGTGGTGGCCTGGAACATGAGCGAGGCGCGGCACTTCCTGTTCATGCTCAAGCGCGCGCCGCGCGCGGACGTGGCCATCCTGCTGGTGACCTTCCTGCTCACGGTGTTCAGCGACCTGGTGATCGCGGTGAACATCGGTGTGATCCTTGCCATGCTGCACTTCCTGCGGCGCATGGCGTCCTCGGTGGACGTGCATGCCGACGAAGGCCCGGAGCTGGAAGTGGAGCTGCGCGGCCGCGGCCTCGGCGAGCTGCCGCCCGGCGTGCTGGTCTACAGCATCGAAGGGCCGCTGTTCTTCGGCGCGGCGGAAACCTTCGAGCGCGCGTTGGCCAAGACCCACACCGACCCGAAGGTGCTGATCATCCGCCTGCGCCATGTGCCGTTCATGGACATCACCGGCCTGCAGACGCTGCAGGAAGTGATCGAACAACTGCATCGGCGGGGCATCGAGGTGCGCCTGTGCGAGGCCAATGCCCGGGTGCTGGGCAAGCTGCGCAAGGCGGGGGTTCTGGGGGATATCGGGACGGGGTATCACGCCGACTTTTCGGCGGCGCTGGGGGCGAGTGTCGTGTCCTGATCGAGCTGGTGGGGAGCGTGGGCGAGCACCCTCTCCCCAGCCCTCTCCCTGAAGGAAGGGGGAGCCGTCCTCTGCATCGTTACATATCGGCGTCAGTCGGCGAGAGTAGTTGTGTCCGTGCATGCCGGCCGGTCCCCTCTCCCTTCAGGGAGAGGGTTAGGGAGAGGGCAAGTTCCGCTGAGAAATTACATACGGCGTAGGAGCGGACTTCGTCAGGTTCATCCCTGCATCAGCTCCGCCAGCAGTTCATCCTTCAATTTCGCCAGCAGCACGTGGCCACGCTCGCGCGGATGCGGCAGGTCCACCCGCACCTCATGGCGGATCCGCCCCGGCCGCGCGTCCATCACCACCACTCGGTCGCCCAGGTACAGCGCCTCTTCCACGTCGTGGGTGACCATGATCATGGTGCTGCGCTGCTGCACCCAGATGCGCTGCAGCTCGTGCTGCAGTCGCACGCGGGTGAGGGCGTCGAGGGCGCCGAAGGGTTCGTCCAGCAGCAGCACCTTGGGCCGGGTGATCAGCGCGCGGGCGATGGCGGCGCGCTGCGCCATGCCGCCGGACAACTGGTGCGGATAGGCCTGCTCGAAGCCGGTCAGGCCCACCAGCTCCAGGTGGTCGGCGACCCGCTCGCGCTTCTCGGCGCGGCTGAGCTTCTGCTGCTTCAACGCCAGGGCGACGTTTTCTTCCACGGTCTTCCAGGGGAACAGGCGGTGGTCCTGGAATACGATGCCGCGCGCAAGGCTGGTGCCAGTGACCGCCTTGCCGTCGAGCAGGATGCGCCCGCTGTAGTCGTTCTCCAGGCCGACGATCAGCCGTAGCAGCGAGGATTTGCCGCAGCCGCTGGCGCCGACGATGCTGACGAATTCGCCGGGACGTACGTCGAGGGAAATGTTCTCCAGCACCGGCAGGCTGCGCCCGTCGATGGCGTAGGCCTTGCTCAGGCCCTGGATGGCCAGCGCGCCGGGTTGCGCCTGCTGGGCCGGCAGGATGGCGGGGTCGAGGATCGCGTTCATGGTCTGGGCACTCATGGCAATAAGGGTCAGCGCAGGTTGCGCCAGCGCAGCAGGTGGCGCGCGGCACGGGCGAACAGCTGGTTCATGGCGTAGCCGAGCAGGCCGATACTGAGCACGCCGATCACCACGATCTCCATGCGCGAGCCGGTCTCGGCGTTCATCATCAGGTTGCCCAGGCCCATGCCGGTGGAGAGGAACAGCTCGCAGCCCACCGAACTGACCCAGGCGAAGGCCAGTGCGTGCAGCACGCCGTTGCTCAGGCTGGGTAGCGCGCCGGGCAGCAGCACTTCGCGGAACTGCTGCCAGGGGCCGAAGGCGTACAGGCAGCCAACTTCGCGGTAGCGCTTTTCCACGTCGCGGAAGCCCTCGAAGGCATTCAACGTCATCGGATAGAAGGCCGCCAGGCTGACGATCAGCACCTTGGACGCCTCACCGCTGCCGAACCACAGGGCGATCAGCGGGATCAGGCCGAGGATCGGCACCTGGCGGATGGTGTGATACAGCGGCGCGAACAGTCGCTCCAGCGGTCGCGACAGCGCCATGCCGGCGCCCAGCGCGAAGCCGGCGAGCACGCCGATCAGCAGGCCGAGGCAGGTACGTTGCAGGCTGGCGGCGACACTCAGCCACAGCTCGCCGGTTTGGATCAGCTCGACGAAGCCGGCGCCGATGCGCTCCAGCGGCACGAAGGCATAGGCGGCGCTGGCGCCCTGTTGCGACTGCCAGTGCCAGGCGGCGATCAGCAGCACCGGCAGCACCAGGCCACGCAGTGATTTGAAATAGCGAGTCATGGCGTCGGTCTCCAGCGCAGCAGGCGCTTTTCCAGCAGGCGGAAGGCGAAGTCGAGGACGAAGCCGATGGCCCCGGTGACCACCACGCCGACCATCACGATGTCGATACGCAACATCTGCCGGCTCAGCTCGATCATCTGCCCCAGGCCGCTGTCGGCGGCGAGCAGTTCGGCCGCCACCAGCACCATCCAGGCGCGGCTCAGGCTGATGCGCAGGCCGGTGACGATGGGCGGCGCGGCGGCGGGGAAGGCGACATCGCGCAGCAGGCTCCAGAGCGGCAGGCGGTACACGCTGGCGACCTCGAAGTAGCCGCGCGGGATGCCCTTCACGCCCTCGCTGGCGGCCAGCGCCACGGGGAAGAAGGCGGCCTTGGTGACGATGAGGATCTTGAAGGTTTCCTCCACACCGAAGAACAGGATGAACATCGGGATCAGCGCGATCGACGGCACCTGGCGCAGCGTGTGGAACAGCGGCGCGCAGTAGATCTCCACGGTTTTCGATAGCGCCATGGTGGTACCAAAGAGCAGGCCGCCCAGCGCGCCGATGGAGAAACCGATCGCCAGGCGCGACAGGCTGTTCGCTACGTGTTCGCGCAGCTCGCCGCTGGCCAGCAGGTCCTTGAAGCTGGCCCAGACTTCCGCCGGCGGCACCAGCAGCTGCGGCGGGAACCAGCCGGCGCGCGCGGCGACGAACCAGGCCAGCAACAGGAGCAGCGGCGAGGCGAACCAGCTCAGACGATCAAAGGTGTGGTTGAGCATTCAGCCCTCCTGTCCAAGCAATGGCTCGGGGGTTTGCCGGCGCAGCTTGCGTTGCCAGCAGAACAGCGCGGCCAGCAGCACCAGGGGAATCCAGCAGAGGAACAGGTTGCCCAGCCCGACGACGTGGCTGATCGCCCCGCCTAGCAACGCGCCGGAAAAGCTGCCGGACATGGAGGCGAGGTTGAACAGCCCGGAAATCTTGCTCTTGTCCATGGCGTGCTCGCCCAACTGGGCCATGTTCACCAGGTGGATCAGCGCCGCCGCCGCGCTGAGCAGCACGCCGCCCAGGGCCAGCAGCCAGTAGTTGTGCGCGCTGCCGAGCAGCAACAGGGCGAGTAGTGCCGCGCAAAGGCTGCCGATGTAGGCCAGGCGCCGGCCGCTGCGTTCGATCAGGTAGCCGAAGCCGAACAGGCCCAGCACCGAGGCCAGGCCCTGGATCATCACCAGGCTCACCGCCTGGCCTTGTGACAGTCCGGCAACGTCCATCGCCAGCAGCAGGATGAAGGTGCCGAACAGCGCGCTGGTGGCGGCGCTGAGCAGCTCGATCAGGCAGCTTTCGGCGATCTCGACGTTGGCCAGCATGTTGCCGACCTGTTGCAGCAGTCCGCCGGTGGCGGCCGCGACGGGCACGTCTTCGCTGGGGGCTTCGCCTTCCCAGAAGCCGAGGCTGTAGAAGGCCATCAGGCCAAAGCACAGGCCGATGGCGGCGAAGCCCCAGGTGAAGCTCGTCGCGCCGCTCAGCCAGTTGCCCAGCAGCGGCCCGAGCAGGCCCATACCCAAGGTCAGCGAACCGCGGTACCAGCCAGCCTTGTCGTTGCCGATGCGCTTGAGCTGGCGCAGGAAGGCGCTGTTCATGGCAACGATGCGGAAGGGGATGCACAGGCCGATCAGCAGCCGCGCGAAGGCCAGCCACAGCCAGCCGCCGAACAGCGGGATGGCCAGGTTCAGCAGCATCGGCCCGAGGCTGGCGAGGAAGTACACCCGGCGCGCGCCGAAGCGGGCGATGACGAAACCGGCGGGCAGGGTGAGGATCACCATGCCCAGGGCCTCCATCGCCGAGATGATGCCGATCTGCATGGCGTTGGCGCCGATGCTGATGGCGTAGAGCGTGGTGACGATCTTCGCCATGCCGATGGTGGCGCCGCTGAAGGCCGCCAGCAGCATGAAGTTGAGCAGGAAGGCGTCTGGCCGCGCCGGGCTAGATGGCGACATCGATCTTCCCCAGCAGGGCTTCCAGCGGGCGCGGGTCGATCCAGTCGTCCACGTTGACGTGGTTGCCGATGAAGTCCCAGCGCTGGAGGAACGCGGTGAGGTCGCGCAGGGCGTTGACCGAGCGTTCCGCCAGGTTGGTCTGCAGGCGCAGGTGCGCGTCCTCGCCGTAGGCGCTGGCCACCCAGAACTCGCTGGTGTTCAGCTCGCGAGCGAGGAAGCGCCGGGTCTCTTCGGGGTGTGCCCAGGCCCATTGCTCGGCGCGCAGCACGGTGTCGAGCACCCGCACGGCGGCATCGAAATGCTCGTCCAGCAGTTGCTGGTCGACGGTCAGGGTGCGTGGCGTGCCGATGTTCGAGCGCACCAGCGGCTCGGGGTGCGAGCCGACATCCATCACCACGTGCAGGCCGAACTCATGGGCCAGCTGCAGACCGTGGGCGCCCTTGAGGAAGATCGCGTCGATGTCGCCACGCAGCAGGCCGATCAGTTCGTTGTTGCGCTGCACCACGCGGTTGCCCTTGAGCGCCACCTGGGCGCCGAATACGTGGCGTACCGGGTCGTCGCTGAAGGTGCCGCCGTAGGGGTAGTCCACCAGCTCGACGTCGCGCACTTCCAGGCCTTCCAGGCGCAGGGCGTTCTCCAGGCCGCGCAGGGACTGGGCGCGGGTGAAGTCGATCTGCACGTTGGCCCACTTCGGCAGGCCGAAGCGCCGGTGGCGCAGGTCGCGGATACTGCGCACGCCGCTGTCCGGGGCGCTGACGATCAGTTGCACCTCGTCGCTCCACGACAGCCCGACCACCCGCGTGCGCGCGCCGCTGGCGCGGGCCCAGATGGCCGGGATGTTGCCGCCGTGGCGGACGGAGTAGGGCAGGTGATGGTCGAAGTGTGCCTCGCGTACCTCGCGCTCGGAGGATTCGCGCAGCGACTGGATGCGCGTGCCGAACGGGCGGAAGGCCTGGGCCAGGCGCCCGGATTCGACGGCGATGCCGAGCCCCGTGGGAACGGGACTGTGGGTGTACCAGAGGGTTTCCAGCGGTGTGCTCATGGGTGTCCGTCAGGGGTGAAAGCCCCCGCGCCGTCGCGCGGGGGCCAGGTCGGGAAACAGAGGGAATCGCCCTCGTGACGTTGATCAGCCAGTCTTCTGTGCCAGGCGGCTGCGCAGGGCTTCCAGCGGGCGCGGGTCGATCCACTCACGCACGTCGAAGCGTGCCGGGATGAAGTTCCAGCGCTGCAGGAAGTCGGTGAAGTCCTGCAGGGCGAGGATCGAGCCTTCGTCCAGGTTGGTGCGCAGGCGCAGGTGCGCGTCTTCGCCATAGGCGGTGGCGACCCAGAACTCGCTGCTGTTGGTTTCCCGCGCCAGGTAGCGGCGGGTGTCGTCCGGGTGCTGGTGCGCCCAGTCCTCGGCGCGCAGCACCGAGGCGAGGATCGCGGTGGCGGCGTCGGGGTGCTGCTCCAGCAGGTTGAGGTCGACGCTGAGGGTGCGCGGCGTACCGTTGTTGGCGCGGATCAGCGGCTCCGGATGGGCGCCGGTGTCGATCACCGTGTGCAGGCCGAACTGCTGCGCCAGTTGCACGGCGTGGGCGCCCTTGAGGAAGATCGCATCCACTTCGCCGCGCAGCAGGCCGACCAGTTCCGGATTCTGGCTGCGCCGGCGGCTGCCGCCGTGGCCGGTGATGCCGACGATGTTGCTCGGCGCCTCGTCGCTGAAGGTGCCCTTCAGGCCGAAGTCCACCAGCTCGAGGTCGCGCACTTCCAGGCCTTCCAGCCGCAGGGCGTTCTCCAGGCCGCGGATGGCCTGGGCGCGGGTGAAGTCGATCTGTGCGCCGCTCCAGTCCGGCAGGCCGAAGCGCCGGCCTTTTAGGTCGCGCACGGTGCGGATGCCGCTCTCGGCGGTGGTCAGGATCAGCTGCGCCTCATCGGCCCAGGACAGGCCGATCACGCGGGTTTCGCGGCCGCTGGCGCGGGCCCAGATGGCCGGGATGTTGCCGCCGTGGCGTACGGAGTTCTGCAGGGTGTGGTCGAAGTGCGACTCGCGCACTGCCTGGTCGGCGGACTCGCGTAGCGACTTGATCTGCGTGCCCTGCTCGGCCAGGGATTCTTCCAGCCAGCCTTTCTGCACGGCGATGCCAAGGCCCGTGGGGACCGGGCAACGGGTGTACCAGAGGGTATCGAGGGGACGGGACATGTGCAGCTCCTTGTGGGTCAGGCGCGGGCCTTGAGTTCGTGGACGTCGGCGCGTTTGCCCTGTACCAGCGGCAGGACTTCCTGGCCGATCCGCAGGGCTTCTTCCAGGTGCGGGTTGCCGGCAAGGATGAAGGTGGAGAAACCGGCGTCGCGGTATTCGGCGAGGCGTTCGGCGACGTTCTCGTGGCTGCCCACCAGGCCGATGGTCGGCCCCGGCTTGGCCTTGCCGAAGCCGGCCCAGAGGTTGGGGCCGAGGATCAGGTCGTCGAATCGCTCGACGTTCTGGTGGTAGGCGGTCTGCCGCGCGGCACCGACCGAATCCGAACCGGTGGCGAAGTTCTTGATGAAGGCGCTGGTGCGCGCGTCGATGCGCTCGTACTGGCGGCGCAGCTCGCTCCAGGCGGCCTCTTCGGTCTCGCGTGCGAACAGGTCGATGCGGATGCCGAAGCGGATTTCACGGCCCTGCTTGTCGGCCAGCTCGCGCACGCGTTCCAGGTGCGGCTTGAGCTTGTCGATGGGTTCGGCCCAGTTCAGGTAGACGTCGGCGTGTTTCGCCGCGACGTCCAGTGCCGGGTCGGAGAAGCCGGAGAAGTACACGCCGGGTTTGCGCACGTTGCGCAGCGCGATGGGCAGCGAGCCGTTCTCCAGCTGGTAGATCTCGCCCTGGTAGGAGAACTGCTCGTTCTTCCACAGCCCGTCGATGATGTCGAGAAACTCGCCGGTACGCTGGTAGCGCTTGTCGTGCTCGAGGAAGTCACCGTTGGCGCGCTGGCTGGCGGGGTTGCCGCCGGTGATGATGTTCCACTCCAGGCGGTCGCGGGACAGGTGCTGGAGGATCGCCGCCTGCTGCGCGGCATAGGCCGGCAGGGTCCAGGCGGCCTGGAAGGCGATCAGGAACTTGATCCGTCGGGTCTCGCGGGCCAGCGCGGCGGCGGCGATCCATGGTTCCGGGCCGGTGGGCAGCAGCGCGCCTTCGAAGCCGGCGATCTCGGCGGCCTTGGCTACCTGGGCGATGTAGTCGATGTAGGTGAAACCATCCGGCTCACCGTTAGGCATACGTCCCGGGGCGATGTTGCCGGGGCGCTCGATGTGGCTGCCACGGTTGTTCTTGTCCGAGGCGAGGTAGGGACCGTCGCTGCCCAGCGGCAGTCGCCAGAAGAATTCGGTGCTCATGGGCTTGCTCCTTTGCTTTGCGGGGGGCAGCGTCGTGCTGCTCGTGCAGGGTCTTGAGCAAGGGCTGTGCCCAAAGGCTGGAGGCCAGGCGGGGCGGGGCTTTCAGAGTGGTGTGCTGCTGTCGCAGCAGGGCGTTTGTCTGTACAGCAGCAATGGGGCAGCAGGGGATGCTGGGCGGGCAGCAATTTCGGCAGCGTTCAGACCGTTTCAGCCCTCATGCGCATTCGCGTTGTTCATAACTGGCTGATTTTGTTGAGTATTTTTTAATGGCACAAGTCCTGCTCAGTCACTGGAACACCGCCATGCGGTTCATCCATCCCCGACTGCCAGGAGGCATTCCATGTCCACCCTCGACCCGCAACTCGCCAGTCAGCTCGAACAGGTCCGCCGCGACTTCGCCAAGGCCTTCCGCGTGCTCAAGGAAAGCCGCACCCTCACCGCCACCAACACCTACCAGGCCTATGTGCGAGTGCCGGACAGCGACAAGGTGATTGCCGTCCATGCGCCCAACCCGTGGGCGGACGGCCAGGAAATCCGTGCCGTGATCTCGACCTGGGACGGCGAGGTGATCCTCGACGAAAGCATCCCCGGAGCGACGCCGCTCAGCGGCCGTGGCGCCGGCGGCAACGGCAAGCGCTACGCGCCGATCTTCCAGGCGCGCCCGGAGGTGAACGTGGTGATCCACGTGCACACGCCCTACCTGGGCGGCTGGGCCAGCGCCCACCGTGTGCTGCCGATCCGCTACGCCGCCTCCCAGCGCGTGACCCTGGCCCGTGAACTGCCGATCTACATCGACCGCCGCCAGCCCGAGCCGCTGTTCATCCTTGATCGCATCGCCGAGAACCCGCATACCCCGGCCATCCTCGAAGCCAACGGCGGCGCGACCTTCTGGGGCGAGGACCTGATCAAGGCGTCCAAGCTGATCCTGCTGATCGAGGAAGGCGCCTACTTCCAGGGCCTCGCCGAAGGCCTGGGCGGCTCCCAGGAATTCGGCCCCGGCGTGCTGGAACAGCAATGGAAGATGACCGGCCTCTGGGAGCAGGGGCAGAAGCTGCTGGGTGAGGCGGCCTGAGTCTCATCCGAAAACTAAAAGGCCCTCTTGCGAGGGCCTTTCTTTGGCTGTTCGTAAGAGCGAGCTTGCTCGCGAACCGAGCCCGCAGCAGGGTTTGTTCGCGAGCAGGCTCGCTCCTACAGGTTCGGTTGGCTTCTGTGCTGTAGGAGCAACTTTCTTTCTCTGAAAGTCCGTGCCGAGAAACTCCCTCGCCCTGAAGGGAGAGGGATCGGACGGAACAGGATGAATCCATTGCGTCAGCCGGCACGGACAGCTCCCTCTCCCTTCAGGGAGAGGGTGAGGGAGAGGGCGGGTCCCGGCGCGATATTTCAGGTAGGAGCGGATTCATCCGCGATCGATTCCTGCCCGCTCGGAGCTGGCCGGTGGCAAATCGCGGACAGAGTCCGCTCCTAC
Organism: Pseudomonas nitroreducens TX1; assembly: GCF_000313755.1. Classification (GTDB taxonomy): domain Bacteria; phylum Pseudomonadota; class Gammaproteobacteria; order Pseudomonadales; family Pseudomonadaceae; genus Pseudomonas; species Pseudomonas nitroreducens_A. The sequence goes on from NZ_AMZB01000134.1 coordinate 110,649, forward strand.
GCTTCGGTCAAGGTTTGGCGGCGACCGAAGGGCCGGCGCTGTGCTGCCAGAAGCTTTCCAGCTGCAGGTTCTTCAATCCCTGCTCGACGAACTTCGGTTCCAGCAGGTCATCCACCTTGACCTCGTTGCGGATCAGTTTCGCCCTGCGGCTGTAGGCGATGCCGTCGGCGTAGTGCTTGTGCAGGGCCTCGTCGTAGATTGGCGAGAAGTGCGCCGACCAGGGCTCACCAGCCACCTCGCGCTGCAATACGCTCAGCGGTACGCCGGAGCGGCTCTGGGCGTCCTGGTAGGCCGCCTGGTTGGCGTCCTGGGAGACCCACCACGCGGCCTTCAGGTAGGCGTCCACCACCAGTTGGGTGAGGTCGGGATGATCCTTGACGAAGTCCCGTGCGCCCCAGACTTCGGCGCGCATCTTCCAATCCGCCGGGGCCTCCTTGCTCGACCAGATGATGCGGCCGACCTGCTTGTCTTCCAGCAGGAAGGCGTCGCTCAGGGTAAAGAAGGCATCCACCCGCCCGGCGCTCAGCGCGGCGGCGCCGGCCTGGGGGTTGAGGTTGAAGATGCGGAAGTCCTCGAAGCCCAGGTGGTTGGCTTCCAGCAGCTTGGCGAACGACAGCTCCCACGGCCGGCCGCGGTGCAGCGCGATGCGCTTGCCCTTGAGGTCGGCGATGGATTTCGCCGTGGAGCCCGGCGGCACCACGAGGTAGACGTTGTTGCCGATGCCGCCGGGGACGATCAGCTGGGTCTGTACGCCGGACGCGTTGGCGATGATCGACGGCAGGTCGCCATAGAAGGCGAAGTCGATGCGCTTGTTGGCGAACTCCTCGTTGACGAAGGTGCCCACCGAGGCGGTGGCGGCGGGTACCCACTCCAGCTTGATGCCACGCTGGGCCAGCTGTTGCTCCAGCCACTTGTCGCGGTCGATGACGTAGGCCGGGCCGTTGAAGGTGATCTGCCCGGCATTGGCGTAGGCCACGGTGGCGATACGCAGGGTGGTCGGCTGCTCGGCGGCCAGCACGTGGCCGGCGAGCAGCAGGGCGGCTGCCGGCAAGAGCCGGCGCAGCGTTCGGTGGATCAGGGACATGGTCGTTACCTCACTCAGAAGTCGGTGGTGACCGAGACGCCGAAGGTGCGCGGGTCGCCGAACATCACGGCGGCGGTCTGGAAGCCGCCCGGCAGGGTGTGGTTGCGGTATTCCTTGTCGGTGAGGTTGTTCACGTAGGCGGTCACGCGGGTGGTTTCGCCCGGCAGCTCGTAGGTCACCCGTGCGTTGCCCAGGGTGTAGCCGCCGGTGCGCATGTTCTGGCTCTGGTCGTTGGTGAAGAAGTACTGGCGGCTGCGGGTATTCCAGTCGGTGCCCAGCACCACCGCGCCGCCGACGTTGAGTGGGATGCGGTAGTCGGCGCCGATCACTGCCGAGACGTTCGGCGCGCGGACGAAGTGGTTGCCGGAGTAGTCGTTCGGGCCGGAGGTGTAGTCGGTGAACTCGGTGTGTAGCAGGCCCAGGCCGAAGTTGACGTGGAGGTTCTGCACCGGGATGGCTTCGAGCTCGAACTCGGCGCCGTAGGCCTCGCCCTGGGCGCCGTTGGCCAGGCGCGAGACGGTCTGGTTGTTCACCGCGGTGACGATGTTGAGCTGGATGTCCTTGTAGTCGTAGTAGAAGACGCTGGCGTTGGCGTTCAGGCGACCGTCCAACCACTCCGACTTCAGGCCCAGCTCGTAAGAGGTGAGGTATTCCGGATCGACCTTGGCCACTGTGGCCTGGCTGGTGACGCCGGCGTTGTAGCCGCCGGAGCGGAAGCCGCGCGCATAGCGGAAGTAGGCGCGAGCGTTGTCGGAGATGCGGTACTCCGGGGTCAGGTCCCAGCTGTAGTCGCTCCAGGTGTTGCTCTCGTCCTGGGTGGCGTTGACGATCAGCGGCGACTCGATGTTGCCCGGCTGCCACCAGTGGCCGTCGCCGAAGCGCGCCGTGCCACGGTTGACCAGGCGCTCCAGGTCGATGTCCTTGGTTTCGCGGGTCCAGCGCAGGCCGGCGGTAAGGCTGAAGTCGTCGGTGAAGTTGTAGGTGGTGCTGCCGAAGACGGCGTAGCTCTCGGTCTGCTGGTCGTAGCTGACGTTGTTGTAGTAGCTGGGGACGTAGACGTTGGGCAGCGCCGCGTTGGCGTTCTTCGACTCCAGGTCCTCGTTGAAGTAGTGGAAGCCCAGCACCCAGTTCAGCCGGTCGGTGCGCGGCGAAGCCAGGCGCAGTTCCTGCGACCACTGCTGGCTGTCGGCATAGCTGTAGCTGCGCTGAAGCTCCTGCGGGGTATTGTCGCTGTCGGTCCAGCCGTCGCGGGTGAAGTGCTCGAAGGCGGTGATGGAGGTCAGCTCCAGCTCGCCCAACTGCCAGACCAGGTTGAGGTTGCTGCCGGCCTGGTCGATTTCGGCCTGGTACTTGGCGTTGAAGTTGGCCTTGCCCAGCTTCGGGTCGATGGAATAGCCGAACTGATTGGTGCCGTTCGGGCGGGTGCCGTAGCTCACGGTGTTGTAGCTGGCGGTGTCGTGGTAGTGGCGGGCGTGGACGTTGAGGTTGGCGTCGAGGTTGTCGTTGACCCGCGCGGCGAGTTGCAGGCGCACGGCGTCGTCTTCCAGCGCACCCTGGTCGTCGCCGTCGTTGATGTTCTCGGTGTAGCCGTCGCGGCCCTGGTGGTGGAAGGCCAGGCGGCCGGCCAGCTTGTCGTCCACCAGCGCGTCGCTCACCGCGCCCTCGACGATGCGGTTGGCGTAGTTGCCCATGTCGACCTTGAAGTAGCCCTCGGGGCTGAAGGTCGGCTTGCGCGAGATGAAGTTGATCGCACCGCCCGTGGTGTTCTTGCCCCACAGCGTGCCCTGCGGGCCGCGCAGCACTTCCACGCGCTCCTGGTCGAACAGCGGGAAGCCCGTGGCGCTGATGTTGGCGATGTACACGTCGTCGACGTAGATGCCGATCGGGCTGACGGTGTTGGCGCCCTGATCGCCCGTGCCGAGGCCACGAATCCACCAGCGCGGCCGGCCATGGCCGTCGGTGGTGCCCGCCGAGGCGTTGGGCGTGTAGCGGGTCACTTCGTTGGCCGATTGCAGCGAGGCGTCGCGGATCTTCTCGCCGCTGAGCACGGTGATCGGCGCCGGCACCTCCTGCACCGACTCCTCGCGCTTCTGCGCGGTGACCACGACCTTGCCGAGGGTCGGCGCGGCGCTGGTCTCTTCAGTGTTCTGCGTATCGCCCTCGGCCGCATGGACGGCGACGCTGGCCAGACTCGCCAGGATGGCAAGGGAAAGGGTGTTGCGTTTGAACATGGTGTCCCCAAGGGGCGGCGAAAGGACGGCCGGCTCTGTGGTGCTCGGTCGTCGCCGCAAGGCATCAAGCTGTTATTGCGCTGCTCTTGTGTTGGCTCACGCGTGATATGGCCGGTTGGCTTGCTGGGGCTATCGCAATATCCGTACCGCTTTGCCGGTTAGTTGCAATCTATTGATATAAAAGGGAATTTTGTTTCGACTGAAGGTCTGTTGCTGCTGGGGAAGCAGCCCATGCTGGCGTGCCGCTGCGTGGGCAGCAGCGGGGCAGCAGGTCATCCGGCTTTCGTCGAAAGACCATCGGAACGCCATCTGCCGCTGCTAAGCTGAAGTCCTGCAAGTCCTGGAGTTGGCAATGAATACCCTCCTGCCGGAACGCCCCCTGCAACGCTTCGCGCGCAACCTGCGCGGCCGCGATTTCGTGGTGGGGGATGTGCACGGCCATTTCGAACTGCTCGAACGCCTGCTGGAACGGGTGACATTCGATACCGCCGCCGACCGCCTGTTCGCCGCCGGCGACCTGGTGGACCGTGGGCCCTATTCGCCGCAGGTGCTCGACTGGCTGGCCAAGCCCTGGTTCGCCTCGGTGCGCGGCAACCACGAGCAACTGGTGATCGACGTGGTTCTGGCCGGCGATGACCGCGACCTGCACTTCCGCAATGGCGGCACCTGGTTGTACAAGCTCACGCCGGTAACCCGCGAGCGCATCGCCCGGCGGTTGCAGCAGTTGCCGCTGGTGATCGAAGTCGAACTGGGGGAGGGGCGGCGCGCCGGCATCGTGCATGCCGAGGCGCCGGTCTCACCGGCCTTTCCCGACTGGGACAGCGGCGTTGCCGCACTGGCCGGCGAGTTGGGCGATAGCGCCCGGCGCAATGCCGTTGGCCTGGCCATGTGGGCACGCACGCGGATCGAGAAGGAAGACGCCACCGTTATTGCCGGGCTGGAACGCCTGTACGTCGGCCACACCGCGCAGAGTGCCGTGCGCCCGCTGGGCAACACCCACTACATCGACACGGGCAGCGGCTACGCCGACGGTTGCCTGAGCCTCGTCGACATGCATAGCGGCAAGGTGGAAACGGCGGCCGTACGCTGAACGGCCGCCGGGGCGATCACTCGCCGCGGATGTACTGCTCCAGTTGCTGGATCAGCTCGGCCTGTTCGGCGATGGCAGCCTTCACCAGGTCGCCGATGGACAGCAGCCCGAGCAGTTCGCCGTTCTCCACCACCGGCAGGTGGCGCAGGTGGCGCTCGGTCATGATGCCCATGCACTTGTCGACGTTCAGGTGGGTATCCACGGTGATCACCGGCGCTGTCATCACCGCGCTGACCGGCGTGTCTTCCGAGTTGCGCCCCTTGAGCGCCAGGCGCCGGGCATAATCGCGCTCGCTGAAGAAGCCGACCAGCTGGTTGGCCTCGACCACCGGCAGGCCGCCGAGGTTTTTCTCCGCCATCAGGCGCAGTGCATCGATCACCAGCGCATCCGGGGCGATGGTGTAAACCTGCTGGTCCGCCTTGGCGTTCAACAGCTGAGCCACAGTCTTCATTCGTACCCCCTGTTCGTTGTTCACGGCGCGATGCCCGTGGTTCATAGAGAATCGTGGACGAAATGCGATCCGGCAAGGTCGGAAAGCGCCGTCCGCCATCACGGAAGCGTCATCCCTCTGCCGCGCGACTTATACTGTGATTCCCTTCCTTGTTTCCCCCCACGAAAGACCGGCCATGACTGACGAAGACCTCGACCTCCACGAGCCCGAACACGACCACCTGCTGGACCTCGACGACGACCTCGACGGCCTGCTGGAGGAGGATGCGGCGTTCTTCGAGGACCCGCCCGGCGATCACGAGGAGGAGGACGAGGACCTGGAGGAATACCAGCCCGGACTGGACGACGATCTGGACTGACCTTCTGACGATATCCGGGTGTCATGATGGGCTGGCAGAATGCTGGCCAGACAATAAAGAGAAAGCACCATGCGCAATGTCACGCTCGCCCTGGCCGTTTCCCTGCTCTGTGGATGCTCTTCGGACGTCCGCCGGGATGACCGCACCGCGCCCATCTCGCTGTACCGCGACACGCGCCACGTGATGGTCGTGAACTTCCAGCCCGACGCCGCGGTGGCGGCCAATCCGCGCTGGGGCGCGCTGAAGGCCAGCTGGCGCGAGGCGCTGCGCGACGAAGCGGGCTCGGCGGACTACCAGCTCACCGAGCAGGACGGCGAGCCGCGCGCCACCGACACCCTCTCCACTCTGGTGGTGATCGAGGTCGGCGCCGGCCATAGCGCCAATAATCGCTCCGGCAACGATGGCCAGGAATGGATCAGCTCCACCGTGCGCTACCACGACGGCCTGACCGGCCAGCTGCTGGCCTCGCGTCGCTACGAAAGCGAGGCCGACGGCGATCTGTTTACTTCGATGGGCTCGTCGGAGGTCAGCGCGGTGTCCGAGCAGATCGTCGACGAGATCACCAGCGCCCTGCTGGTAGCGCGCCCGTCCCGCAGCCTGCCGGCGCCTCGCCCCGCCACCGCGCCGGTGCAGCCGCCCGAGGCCGTGCCGCAGCCGGTCTCGCCCACAGCGGCGGAAACCGTTGCCCATGTCTCCCGGCCGCTGAGCCAGGAGCAGCAATTGATGGAGCTGCAGCGTCGCAACCTGCCGTACGAGGAATACCGCGACGAGTATCGGCGGATCATGGGGCGCTGAACGCCCGCGCGCTTTAAAGCGATAATCGGCGGCTGCTAGAACCAGCCGCCGCTCGACAGCTCCTGCTCGCAGCTCTTGTACTGGGCGCCGTACTGCGAGGCGCGCGCCTGGACCTTCTGTGAAGTCGCTTTCAGCCACGGCTTGGCGTCGTAGCTGCGGTTGCGATAGCCGCCCCAGCCCTCGTGGTAGTTCAGGTACTGGCCGTAAGCATCCCACTTGGAGACACGGTTCACACTGTAGGTCTTGTTCATGTACCAGCCCATGAAGTCCAGCGCGTCGGCGAAGTCGTCACGGTCGGCGCCCCAGCCTCCCGCCTCCTTCTTGTAGTCCGCCCACGTCTCGTCCTTGGCCTGGGCGTAGCCATAGGCGGAGCTGACCCGGCCCCAGGGGATGAAGCCAAGGAAGTAATAGCGCGGCGGCAGGGCGTCGTGCTTGAAGGAAGACTCCTGGTACATCATCGCCATCGGGACCTGAATCGTCCCGCCCCAGCGCTTTTGCACCTGCAGCGCCGCCTCGTGCCATTTAGGCTTCTCGCGGAATATCTCGCAGAGGTTCTCGGGGTGCGCCGGTGGCTTGGTGGCGCACCCGGCAAGAGCCAGGAGCAGGGCGGGCAGCAGAAGCCGGAGCATGGGCGGTTTGTCCTTTTCTCGCGCGATGGCGCAAGGCTTATACAACCTTGGATGGCGAAGAGGAATCGTCGAGTGTCGAGGGTTTTCCCGGCCCTGGCGGCAGTCGCCAGGGCTGGCCGGCGCGGTGCTGGCCGACAGAAATGGAAAAGCCCGCTCGGGGCGGGCTTTTCAGGCGGTTCCAAAGATGCCTGAGGCAGTCTCGAAACCGGTAGATGGCGCACCAGGCGGGATTCGAACCCACGACCCCTGCCTTCGGAGGGCAGTACTCTATCCAGCTGAGCTACTGGTGCGTAACGCCGCGGCTGGCGCGGCAGGCGGCAATCATACGCATCTCCCGTGCGGGCGTCCAATGCCGGTACGCTCGTTCATGATATCGAACGAAAACAGCCGCCGGTCGGCAGAAGTCCGCCGAAAACCCGTTGCAGGCGGATGCCTTGCTGGGTTTTGTCGATCGAGCTATTGCCCTTTGCAGTCGAGGGCCCTAGGATTCGTTTGAGATTTCAAACGCCTCCCCATCACAACAACAGGAGACCGGAGCATTGGCATCACACCAGCCGGCCATCAGCCTGCGGGATGACAGTCTTCCGTTGCACCCACCGCATGCCCCTTGTGGCAGGTCTCCGTGCGGCTTCCGTCGATCAGCGTACCGGAAGGTTGTAGGGCAGTCGTACTCCTGGGCAGCGCCTGGGAACCTGTGCGTGAACGCGTTCAACCAGACCGGGCAATGACCCCGGTCTGCGTTTTTTCGTGTCCGCATGCCGAGCGAACTAAGAGCCGTTCGCCGGGCGTCGCCTCCATAGCAGGGCGACATTCGTCTGCAGCGTCGATACTGCTCGGCCGGGACGAATGAACGGCAGAGACCGCGGTCTCTCCCATCCAGACAACAAGGCAGGCGGGGACTCGAGGTCGACCCGCCGTCCACAGGCTTTCCTCGAAAGGAGACAGGTCATGCAACTCAATGATGCCAAACTGTTCCGCCAACAGGCTTACATTGACGGTTCCTGGGTCGATGCCGACAACGGCCAGACCATCAACGTGAACAACCCGGCCACCAACGAGATCATCGGCACCGTGCCGAAGATGGGCGCCGACGAAACCCGTCGTGCCATCGAAGCTGCCGACAAGGCCCTGCCGGCCTGGCGTGCGCTGACCGCCAAGGAACGCGCCAACAAGCTGCGCAAGTGGTTCGACCTGATGATCGCCAACCAGGACGACCTGGCGCGCCTGATGACCATCGAGCAGGGCAAGCCGCTGGCCGAAGCCAAGGGCGAGATCGCCTACGCCGCCTCCTTCCTCGAGTGGTTCGGCGAAGAAGCCAAGCGCATCTACGGCGACACCATTCCGGGCCACCAGCCCGACAAGCGCATCATCGTGATCAAGCAGCCGATCGGTGTGACCGCGGCCATCACCCCGTGGAACTTCCCGTCCGCGATGATCACCCGTAAAGCCGGCCCGGCCCTGGCCGCTGGCTGCACCATGGTGCTCAAGCCCGCTTCGCAGACGCCGTACTCCGCCCTCGCCCTGGCCGAGCTGGCCGAGCGCGCCGGCATTCCGAAGGGCGTGTTCAGCGTCGTCACCGGCAGCGCCGGCGAAGTCGGCGGTGAGCTGACCAGCAACCCGATCGTGCGCAAGCTGACCTTCACCGGCTCCACCGAGATCGGTCGCCAGCTGATGGCCGAATGCGCCAAGGACATCAAGAAAGTGTCCCTGGAACTGGGCGGCAACGCTCCGTTCATCGTGTTCGACGATGCCGACCTGGACGCCGCCGTCGAAGGCGCGCTGATTTCCAAGTACCGCAACAATGGCCAGACCTGCGTCTGCGCCAACCGCCTGTACGTGCAGGACGGCGTGTACGACGCCTTCGTCGAGAAGCTGAAGGCTGCCGTGGCCAAGCTGAACATCGGCAACGGCCTGGAGCAGGGCGTCACCACCGGCCCGCTGATCGATTCCAAGGCTGTCGCCAAGGTCGAAGAGCATATTGCCGATGCCGTTTCCAAGGGCGCCAAGGTCCTCACCGGCGGCAAGCCGCACGCCCTGGGTGGCACCTTCTTCGAGCCGACCATCCTGGTCGATGTACCGAAGAGCGCCCTGGTGTCCAAGGACGAGACCTTCGGCCCGCTGGCGCCGGTGTTCCGCTTCAAGGACGAGGCCGAAGTCATCGCCATGTCCAACGACACCGAATTCGGCCTGGCTTCCTACTTCTACGCCCGCGACCTGGCCCGCGTGTTCCGCGTTGCCGAGCAGCTGGAATACGGCATGGTGGGTATCAACACCGGCCTGATCTCCAACGAAGTGGCGCCGTTCGGCGGCATCAAGGCCTCCGGCCTTGGCCGTGAAGGTTCGAAGTACGGCATCGAGGATTACCTCGAAGTCAAATACCTCTGCCTCGGCGGTATCTGATCCGATTTTTTTCCGTGGGCGCAAGGTGGCAGGCAAGAGCTGACAGCCACCTTCGCGTCGGCGTTTTCCGGTGGTAGCACCGGACAACCCGTCCGGCGGGCCGCAAGTGCCGCGACAGTCGATCATCGTATGCTGTCGTGTGTGGCTTCTCCCCGCTTTCATCCTTTGATCCGGTCGCCCGATGAGCGGCCACTGAGGAAGCTATGAGCAAAACCAACGAATCCCTGCTGCAACGTCGTCAGGCCGCCGTACCGCGCGGTGTAGGCCAGATCCACCCGGTCGTCGCCGAGCGCGCCGAGAACTCCACCGTGTGGGACGTCGAAGGTCGCGAGTACATCGACTTCGCCGGCGGCATTGCCGTACTGAACACCGGTCACCTGCACCCGAAAGTGATCGCTGCCGTTCAGGAACAACTGACCAAGCTGTCCCACACCTGCTTCCAGGTGCTGGCGTACGAGCCCTACATCGAGCTGGCCGAAGAGATCGCCAAGCGCGTTCCGGGCAACTTCCCGAAGAAGACCCTGCTGGTCACCTCCGGCTCCGAAGCCGTTGAAAACGCCGTCAAGATCGCCCGTGCCGCCACCGGCCGTGCTGGCGTGATTGCCTTCACCGGCGCCTACCACGGCCGTACCATGATGACCCTGGGCCTGACCGGCAAGGTCGTTCCGTACTCCGCTGGCATGGGCCTGATGCCGGGCGGCATCTTCCGCGCCCTGGCTCCGTGCGAACTGCACGGCGTGAGCGAGGACGAGTCCATCGCCAGCATCGAGCGCATCTTCAAGAACGATGCCCAGCCGCGCGACATCGCAGCCATCATCATCGAGCCGGTTCAGGGCGAGGGTGGCTTCTACGTCAACTCCAAGGCCTTCATGCAGCGCCTGCGCGCCCTGTGCGACGAGCACGGCATCCTGCTGATCGCCGACGAAGTACAGACTGGCGCTGGCCGTACCGGCACCTTCTTCGCCACCGAGCAACTGGGCATCGTTCCGGACCTGACCACCTTCGCCAAGTCCGTTGGCGGTGGTTTCCCGATCTCCGGTGTTTCCGGTAAAGCCGAAATCATGGACGCCATCGCTCCCGGCGGCCTGGGCGGTACCTACGCCGGCAGCCCGATCGCCTGCGCCGCGGCCCTGGCCGTGCTGAAAGTGTTCGAGGAAGAGAAGCTGCTGGAGCGTTCGCAGGCTGTTGGCGAGCGTCTGAAGGCTGGTCTGCGCGACATCCAGGCCAAGCACAAGGTGATCGGCGACGTTCGTGGCCTGGGTTCAATGGTTGCCATCGAGCTGTTCGAAGGCGGCGACCACAACAAGCCGGCAGCCGAACTGGTCAGCAAGATCGTGGTTCGTGCCCGTGAGAAAGGTCTGATCCTGCTCTCCTGCGGTACCTACTACAACGTGATCCGCTTCCTGATGCCCGTCACCATCCCTGACGCGCAACTGGAAAAAGGCCTGGCCATCCTGGCCGAGTGCTTCGACGAACTGGCCTGAGCCTCACCGCTCTGACGGTTCAAGGGAGAGGCCCGCGCAAGCGGGCCTTTTTCTTTGGCGCGTTTTCTTTGTGAGAATTGTTCGCCGGAGTTGATGGCGCGCATGGGAAAGCTCGTGGGCTTGGACTACGCTGCGCAGTATCCGAAGGCCGTTGGCCGGCGGCATCCGAAGGACCGGGCACTCGGCAAGGAAGGCTCTGGATCGGTTGTTTCCGCCCGCGACGGCATACGTCCCGAGCGAGGTGTGATTCATGAGCGTTTCTCCCGGCGTGCTGGTCGCGGCCAGCGACCCCTGGAGCCGCGAGCTGCTCGGCCAACTGGTGCTGAGCGTGCGCTGCGACGCGAACGTCGAGTACTGCGAAGACGGCGACACGGCCATCGAGGCCTGCCGCCGGTATCCCTTCGCCCTGATCCTGGCCGAACGTGAACTGCCCGGCAGCGACGGGCTGGAATTGCTGCGCCACGTGCGCATGCGCCGCCGCGGGCCAGTGGCACAGCCCTTCATTCTGATCAGTTCCAAGGCCGATGCGGCCAGCGTGCGCGCCGTCGTGCCGCTGGCACCCACGGCGTACCTGGTCAAACCCTTCAACGCTGAGAATTTGCGCGAACGCCTGCGCTCCCTGCTGCTGGCGCCGGGCGAGAATGTCGTCTGCGAGCTGCCAACCCTGGAGGAAAGCCTGTCGCTGGAGCGTTTCCTCCAGGCCGAGCGCGACGCCACCGAGGGCGCGCCGCTGATGGGCGAGGTCGGTGCGGCGGTGAACCGTTGTATGGAGGCCAGCGAGATCAACCTGGAGATGCTCGAGCGGGATTTCGGCCACGACCCGCAGATCACCGCCTGTCTGATCTCCGCTGCCAACAGCGCCGCGCGGCATGTCGGCATGCCCTGCCAGACGCTGATGCAGGCGCTCTCGCGCCTGGGCGTGGCGCAGGCGCTGAACCTGATGCTGGCGGTGGCGCTGCAGCGCGCGGCGACCCTGGAAGACCCGCTGCTCAGGTTGCGCGCCGAACATTTCTGGGAGATGTCTCGCCACACTGCCGATGCGGCCTTCGCCCTTGCCGAATCCCTGGGGGATGACGCTGATCGCTGCTTCACTGCCGGCCTGCTGCATTGCCTGGGCGACCTCGCGTTGCTGCGCAGCCTGCAGGACTGGCACAGCGCCGGTGGCGCGCTGAGCGAGGCGGAAGTGGACAAGACGCTGAAGGACTATGGCGCCGCTTTCGGCTCTGCGCTGCGCACCCGCTGGCGGCTGCCGCTGGAGCTGCGCAATCTGATCGCCGCCGCCTACGCCATTGAAAACGGCGTGTTCAGCCGCGAGGCGCTGATCGTCAATCTCGCCGCAACTGCGGCGCGTCTGCCCGAAGAGGAGCTGCCCAGGCTCAAGGACCACAAGGCCGCGCGCATGCTGCAACTGACGCCTGCGCAGCTGGGCTACCTCGGGCGCACCTGAGTTTTCAGGACGTGTAGTAGTACTTCTTCGCCCAGGCGTAGGGGCGTTGCCTTTCGGCGCACCAGTCCACGAAGCTGCCTTCGGGGTGTGCCGAATAGGCCTGCCAGTCATCCAGCAGGGCCGTGAGCTGTGCGACTTCGTCGGTCTGGCGAGTGAACGGACCGGCGTCGGGTGCCTCGGTGATGAGTCCGGTCGCGAGCGCCAACGCTTCGCGCGCGTCGGCCGGTTCGCCGATGAAAACCCCCTCGTCCAGATGGTGCGTCGCGTAGTCCGCGGCGCCCAGCGCGAAATCGATCAATCGGTAGCGAACAGCGACATCGTCCGGGCCGGTTGCCAGCGCCCGGCGCAGGAGGTCGCCATCATTCTGCAGCAGCCCCAGCCAGCGCAGCGGCGCGTGCGCCGTCGGTTCGCCGTCGATCCAGGATTGCAGTGTCGGGAACAGGAAGCGCACGAGCAGCGGCTGGGCGAGGAACTGGTGGGCTTCTCGGGTCTGGCTGTGCAGCGTGAGTATCTGCAGGCAGAGTTCGCGGGCTGGCTGGGACGCGGGGGCAGGGGCGTTGCGCAGGAATCCTTCGAGGGCGGCAAACGCCTCGCGACGCACACCTCGACTGCGGGCGCGGGCGTAGTCCGCCAGCGCTTGCAGGCCGGGCAGGCTCGCCAGTTCATCGGCGAGCCGTTCCAGTCCTTCGAAGTTGTCCTGGTTCCAGTAGTCCATGAATCGATGCGCTTAGCGCGCGGCCAGCAGTTCCTTGCCACGCAAGACAGCGGCGCGGACCTGATTCGGTGCGGTGCCGCCGATGTGGTCGCGGGCGTTCACCGAGCCTTCCAGGGTCAGCACGGCGAACACGTCGTCATCGATCTGGTCGCTGAACTGGCGCAGTTCATCCAGGCTCATCTCGGCCAGGTCCTTGCCGCTGTCAACACCATACTTCACGGCGTGGCCGACGATTTCGTGGCAGTCGCGGAACGGCAGGCCACGGCGTACCAGGTAGTCGGCGAGGTCGGTGGCGGTGGAGAAGCCCCGACGGGCCGCTTCGCGCATGATCTCGCGCTTGGGCTTGATTGCCGGAACCATGTCGGCGAAGGCACGCAGGCTGTCGCGCAAGGTGTCGGCAGCGTCGAACAGTGGCTCCTTGTCTTCCTGGTTGTCCTTGTTGTAGGCCAGCGGCTGGCCCTTCATCAGGGTCAGCAGGCCGGCGAGGTGGCCAAATACGCGGCCGGACTTGCCGCGCACCAGCTCCGGGACGTCCGGGTTCTTCTTCTGCGGCATGATCGAGGAACCGGTGCAGAAACGGTCGGGCAGATCGATGAACTGGAACTGGGCACTGGTCCAGAGCACCAGCTCTTCGGAGAAGCGCGACAGGTGCATCATCGCCACGGCGGCGGCTGCGCAGAATTCGATGGCGAAGTCACGGTCGGAGACGCCATCCAGCGAGTTGCCGGAGATCGCTTCGAATCCCAGCAGTTCGCAGGTGATGGTCCGGTCGATCGGGTAGGTGGTACCGGCCAGCGCGGCGCTGCCCAGGGGCATGCGGTTGGCGCGCTTGCGGCAGTCCACCAGGCGCTCGTAGTCGCGGCTGAGCATTTCGAACCAGGCCAGCAGATGGTGCCCGAAGGTCACCGGCTGCGCGGTCTGCAGGTGGGTGAAGCCGGGCATGATGGTGTCCGCTTCGGCTTCCGCCAGGCCCAGCAGGCCCTGCTGCAGGCGGGTGATCTCGGCCAGGATCAGGTCGATCTCGTCGCGCAGCCACAGGCGGATGTCGGTGGCCACCTGGTCGTTGCGCGAGCGGCCGGTGTGCAGCTTCTTGCCGGTGACGCCGATGCGGTCGGTCAGGCGCGCCTCGATGTTCATGTGCACGTCTTCCAGGTCGACGCGCCAGTCGAAGGTGCCGGCCTCGATCTCGCTCTGGATCTGCTTGAGGCCGTCGATGATGGTGTCGCGCTCGCTGTCCGTCAGCACGCCGACCCTGGCCAGCATGGTGGCGTGGGCCATGGAGCCCATGATGTCGTGGCGGTAGAGGCGCTTGTCGAAGTCGACGGAAGCGGTGAAACGGGCGACAAAGGCATCGACGGGCTCGCTGAAGCGGCCGCCCCAGGACTGGTTGGTCTTCTCTACGCTCATGACTCTCTCTCGCTGAAACGGGCAGGCGCGGCGCGCGGCCTGCAGGAAGGGCAAAGTGCGACGATAATAGCAGGCTGCAGGGCAAAACCGGCGGCGCATTGGCGGGTTGGGACCGGGGAGCGGCGGGTCGATTGTCGCGGCTGACCCAGCCGATCATTGCGCTGGCCGACAATTCCAGCCTTTTGCCATCACGCGGCGCTTGCCGCCAGGCAGGCGCTTACGGAAACTGCGTCGATGTCCAGACTGACGAAGACCGGCGACCAGCCGGCGACCAACGAAGACTTCTTCATTCCCGAACTCTGCCAGCCCGAGGCGCTGTTCAGCCTGGTGCTGCTGGCCGAGCTGCTGGTGCTCGTGCTGGTGCTTGCCGAGCCGATGACGCCCAGCTTCAACTGGGTACGCCTGGCGCTGTCGTCGCTGTTCGTGCAGTGGATCGTGCTGCTCTCGGCCGGTTTGCTCTGTCAGCTACGCCCGCTGATGGCGCGCTGGCCTGCGTGGTTTTCGGGCGTGCTCAGTTGTGCGCTGGTGATCCTGCTGACCCTGGCCTGCACCTGGGTGGCGGATTATTTCTCTCTCGGCGGGCCGATGTCGCGAACCGGCGAGGTCAACCTGTACCTGCGGCATGCGTTGATTGCGCTCATCATGTCCACGCTGTTGCTACGCTACTTTTATCTCCAGAGCCAATGGCGACGGCAGGAGCAGGCTGAGCTGCGGGCACGGATCGAATCGCTGCAGGCGCGTATCCGTCCGCACTTCCTGTTCAACAGCCTGAACAGCATCGCCAGCCTGATCGAGATCGACCCGGGCAAGGCCGAGTTGGCGGTGTTGAATCTTTCGGACCTTTTCCGCGCCAGCCTGGCCAAACCTGGAACATTAATTTCCTGGGGGGAGGAACTTGAGCTGGCCAGACGCTATCTTTCCATTGAGCAGTTCCGTCTTGGCGACCGGTTGCAGATGGACTGGCAAGTGAACGGCGTACCCGATGGGGTGCCGATTCCACAGCTGACGCTGCAGCCGCTGCTCGAAAACTCACTGATTTATGGCATCCAGCCGCGCATCGAAGGCGGTCTGGTGAAAGTTGAGGCGGACTACCGTGACGGTGTGTTCCAGCTCTGCGTGAGCAACCCTTACGACGAATCGACCGAGACGCTGCCCAAGAAGGGGACCAGGCAGGCCCTGCAAAATATTGCAGCGCGACTTGCGGCACTTTTCGGGCCAAAAGCTAGTCTCACCGTCGAACGCCGTGACGGACGGCACTTCACCTGTCTACGCTATCCATGTGCGCGTCTCATGCAGGAAGCCTGAGCTTATGAATGTCCTGATCGTCGATGACGAACCCCTGGCGCGAGAGCGCCTGGCCCGGCTGGTGGGGCAACTGGACGGCTATCGCGTCCTCGAGCCATCCGCCAGCAATGGCGAAGAAGCGCTGACGCTGATCGACAGCCTGAAGCCGGATATCGTCCTGCTGGATATCCGCATGCCCGGCCTGGACGGGCTTCAGGTGGCCGCCAAGCTGTGCGAGCGCGAAGCCCCGCCCGCGGTGATCTTCTGCACCGCCCATGATGAATTCGCCCTGGAGGCGTTCCAGGTCAGTGCGGTCGGCTACCTGGTCAAACCGGTCCGCAGCGAGGACCTGGCCGACGCCCTGAAGAAAGCCTCGCGGCCCAACCGCGTGCAGCTCGCGGCGCTGACCAAGCCTCCAGCCGCTGGCGGCCCCGGCCCTCGCAGCCATATCAGCGCGCGGACCCGCAAGGGTATCGAGCTGATTCCCCTGGAGGACGTGATCTTCTTCATAGCCGACCACAAGTACGTGACCCTGCGCCACGCGGGCGGTGAAGTGCTGCTGGACGAGCCGCTGAAGGCGCTGGAAGACGAGTTCGGTGATCGCTTCGTGCGTATCCACCGCAACGCGCTGGTCTCCCGCGAGCGCATCGAGCGCCTGCAGCGCACGCCGCTGGGGCACTTCCAGCTCTACCTGAAAGGCCTCAACGGCGATGCGCTGACCGTCAGCCGCCGCCATGTCGCGGGCGTGCGGCGACTCATGCATAACCTGTAGCGACACAGTGCCGCAGCGCCTGAAGCCCGGGGGGCGGCCCCTGGGCTTTTCGTTTGCCTGAGCTGTTATCATGCGGGCACTTTCTTGCACGCTTCCTTTGCCTGGAAATGCCCATGTCTCGCGAAATCCGTATCGCCACGCGCCAGAGCGCCCTGGCACTCTGGCAGGCCGAATACGTCAAGGCCCGCCTGGAAGAGGCCCACCACGGCCTGACCGTGACCCTCCTGCCGATGACCAGCCGCGGCGACAAGCTGCTGGACGCGCCGCTGGCGAAAATCGGCGGCAAGGGGCTGTTCGTCAAGGAGCTGGAAACCGCCCTGCTGGAGAACGAAGCGGACATCGCCGTGCACTCCATGAAGGACGTGCCGATGGACTTCCCCGAAGGCCTGGGCCTGTACTGCATCTGCGAACGTGAAGACCCGCGCGACGCCTTCGTCTCCAACACCTACGCGAGCCTCGACGACCTGCCCGCCGGCAGCGTGGTCGGTACCTCGAGCCTGCGCCGCCAGGCCCAGCTGCTGGCCAGTCGTCCCGACCTGCAGATCCGCTTCCTGCGCGGCAACGTCAACACCCGTCTGGCCAAGCTCGATGCCGGCGAGTATGACGCGATCATTCTCGCCGCCGCCGGCCTGATCCGCCTTGGCTTCGAAGACCGCATCCGCTCCTCCATCAGCGTCGAAGCCAGCCTGCCGGCAGGCGGGCAGGGCGCGGTGGGCATCGAGTGTCGTACCGCCGATGCGGAAATCCACGCCCTGCTGCAACCGCTGCATCACCGTGAGACCGCCCTGCGGGTGACCGCCGAACGCGCGCTGAACAAGCGCCTGAATGGCGGCTGTCAGGTGCCCATCGCCTGCTACGCCATCCTCGAAGGCGATGAGCTGTGGTTGCGTGGCCTGGTCGGCCAGCCCGACGGCACCGAACTGCTGCGCGCCGAAGCCCGTGCGCCGTTTGCCGAAGCCCAAGCCCTGGGCGTGAAGGTCGCCGAAGACCTGCTGGGACAGGGCGCCCGGGAAATCCTCGACGCGGTCTACGGCGAGGCCGGCCACCCGTGAGCCGCTGGCGGCTGCTGCTGACCCGTCCCGAAGAGGATTGCGCGGCGCTCGCCGTCACCCTCGCCGAACACGGAATCCACGGCGACTGCTTGCCTTTGCTGGCGATCACGCCGCGCGAAGAGACACCCGTCGAGCGCAGCCTGATTCTTGACCTGGACCGCTACTGCGCGGTTATCGTGGTCAGCAAGCCCGCGGCGCGCCTGGGTCTGGAGCGGGTCGACCGCTACTGGCCGCAAGCACCGCTGACCCAGCGCTGGTTCACTGTCGGCGCCGCCACGGCGGCTATCCTCGAAGACTACGGTCTGGATGTGGTCTGCCCGCAGGACGGCGACGACAGCGAGGCCCTGCTGGCCCTGCCCGAGTTCGCGCAGGCCCTGCAGGTGCATGATCCGAAGGTGCTGATCATGCGCGGCGAGAGTGGCCGAGAATTCCTCGCCGAGCGCCTGCGCGGCCAAGGCGTGGCGGTCGACTATCTGGAACTCTACCGGCGCGAAATGCCGGCTTATCCCCGGGGCGAATTGCTGCGGCGAATCCAGGGGGAGCGTTTGAACGCCATCGCGGTCAGTAGTGGGCAGGGGCTGGAGCACCTGCGTCAGCTGGCGGCGGAGGATTGGCCGCAAGTGAGCGTCATGCCGTTGTTCGTGCCCAGCCCGCGAGTGGCAGAGCAGGCGCGGGAGATGGGCGCGCTGCAAGTAATCGATTGCCGTGGCGCCAGCCCAGCGGCATTAATGGAAGCGTTGAGAAGCGCCGACTAGAACAATTTTCGAGCGAAGGATGGATCTGTGAGCGAAGCCGTCACTCCCCAAGAGACTTCACCAACATCGTCCAGTCCGGCCGCAGCGCCGGCCCCGCGCAAGGGCGGCACGGGCATCGCCCTGCTGGCCCTGCTGGTCGGCGCCGCCGGCCTCGCCGCCGGTGGCTGGGGTGTCTGGCAGGTCCAGCAACTCAAGGGCGCCGAGCAGCAACGCGCCGCGCAGCTGGAAGACGCCCGCGCGCAGGCGCAGGCCGTCCAGAGCGCCAATGCGGCGTTGGACAAGCGTCTGGATAGCCTGCCCAACCCCGATGAACTCGAAGCCCGCCGTCGCCTGGTGGTTGAACTGCAGGGCGACCAGCAGCAACTCGCCAAGCAGGTCAAGCAGGTGCTGGGGCAGGGCCGCCAGCAGTGGCGGCTGGCTGAGTCCGAGCACCTGCTGCGCCTGGCAGCGCTGCGTCTCTCCGCACTGCAGGATATCGACAGCGCCACCGAGTTGGTCCAGGGCGCGGACGACATCCTCCGCGTGACCAATGATCCGGGCGCCTTTGCCGCGCGCGCGCAACTGGCCAAGAGCCTCGAAGCGCTGCGTGCGCTGCCGCGTCCCGACCGCACCGGATTGTTCCTGCAATTGGGCGCGCTGCGTGACCAGGCGGCCCAGCTGCAACCGCTGAATCCCGCCTTCAAGCCCTCTGACACGACCACTGGGCCGAACACCGCCTGGAGCGACGGCAACGATCGCTGGAGCGAGTGGTGGGATCGTGTCTCGCAATACGTGCGCATCGACTTCAACGCAGGCCAGGATATTCGTCCGCTGCTTTCCGGTCAGCAGCTGGATCGCGTCCGTCTCGCCCTGAGCCTCGCCCTGGAACAGGCGCAATGGGCCGCGCTGAATGGCAAGCAGGACGTCTACCAGCAGGCCTTGAAGCAGGCCAAACAGATTGTCGGCGATTTCTTCAACGCCGACCTCGCCGACAGCCGCGCGCTGGTTGCGCGCCTGGATGAACTCAGTGGCCAGGCGGTCAGCGTGCAGACGCCGGACCTCGGCCCGGCCCTGAGCTCGCTGCAGGCCTACCTGTCGCGCCGCGAGAACGCGGTGCAGCAGCAGGAGGCGGTGGCGCCGGACGCGGGGATCCAGCCATGAGCCGCGTCTATGTCCTGGTCCTCGCCGTGATCCTGGCGGCCACGCTGGTCGGCCTGGCTGTGGCCGAGCAATCCGGCTACGTGCTGATCGCCTACAAGAGCTTCCGCTACGAATCCAGCCTGTGGACCTTCCTCGCGCTCCTGGCGCTGCTCTGGGTGATCTACCTCGCCGTGCGCCTGGTCCTGCGCCTGCTGGGGGTCTCCGGCCGTGTCGTCAACCCCTGGTCGCGCTTCAACCGTCGTCGCCGCTCGCAACTGGCTGAGGAACACGGCCAGCGCGACCTCGCCGAGGGCCATTGGGCGCAGGCGCTGCGTCACCTGCGCCGCGCTGCCGAGTTGAGCGACCGTCCGCTGCCGCATTACCTGGGTGCCGCCCGCGCGGCCAACGAACTGGGCAAGACCGAGGAATGTGACGAGCTGCTGGACCGCGCCCAGGAGCGCGAGCCCGGCGCCGAACTAGCGGTCGGCCTGACCCGCGCCCAGTTGTTGATCAACCGTGGCGACTTCAGTCACGCCCGCGTGGTGCTGGACCAGTTGCACCAGGACCACCCGCGGCATCCGACCGTGCTGCGCCTGCTCCAGCAGCTCTATGTCAGCCTCCACGAATGGCAGGCGCTATGCGTGCTGTTGCCCGAGCTGCGCAAGGAGCGCGTGCTGCAGAACGCCGAACTGGCGGACCTGGAGCGCCGCACCTGGATGGCCGCGCTGGGCGAGGCGGGCGAGCAGGGTATCGGCCAGGGCGAAAGCAGCCTGCAACCGCTGACCCAGCGTTGGCAGAACGTGCCTTCCAATCTTCGCGCACAGCCGCCGCTGGTAGCCGCCTATGCCGAGCAACTGCTGCGCCTGGGGGCGCCGGAAGAAGCCGAGGAGGTGCTGCGCAAGGCCCTCAAGGAAGGCTACGACAGCCGCCTGGTGCATCTCTATGGCCGTGCCCGAGGCCGCGATGCCGCGCACCAGTTGAAAACTGCCGAAGGTTGGCTGAAGCAGCATGGCGAAGATCCCGAACTGCTGCTCACCCTCGGTCGCCTGAGCCTGCAGAACAAGCTGTGGGGCAAGGCGCGCGAGTACCTGGAAGCCAGCCTGGCCCGCCAGCGCAGTGCTGAAACCTGTGCCGAACTGGCACGCCTGCTGGCGCAGCTGGGCGAAGTGGAGCGCAGTAACCAGTTGTTCCAGGAAGGCCTTGGACTGCTCGCGCCGCCGGTATCGCTACCGGTCGCCGTGCGCGCCTGACCTGCGTCGGCGGAAGTGAAACGGCGCCCTCGGGCGCCGTTCTCGTTTTCAGGGGTTGCCGTAGTGAATGCGGTAGATCGCGCCGTTCTGGTCATCGCTGACCAATAGCGAGCCGTCTGGCGCCACCAGTACATCCGCCGGCCGCCCCAGCACCTCGCCGCTCTTGTCGAGCCAGCCTTCGGCGAACACGCTCTGGCGTTTCAGCGTCCCATCGTCGTTGAGCTCGACGCGCTTTACCCGATAGCCGATCTTCTGCGTCCTATTCCACGATCCGTGTTCGGCAATGAACAGGCTGTTGCGGTATTCGGCGGGGAACTGCTCGCCGGTGTAGAAGCGCAGCCCCAGCGCGGCCACGTGGGGGCCCAGTTTGGCGACTGGCGGAGTGAAGGCGGAGCAGGGTTTCTTACCTTCCTCAGGGTCGGCGATGTCGCCCTGGTGGCAGTCCGGATAGCCGAAGTCCTCGCCCATCCTGCTGACCTTGTTCAGCTCGTCATCGGGCTTGTCGTCGCCGAGCATGTCGCGTCCGTTGTCGGTGAACCACAGCTGCCTGGTCTGCGGGTGCCAGGTGAAGCCGACGGTATTGCGAATGCCGTAGGCGACCACTTGCCGCGCGCTGCCATCGGCGTTCATGCGCTGCAGGTTGGCGTATTGCTCGCGGTCCGGGCGACAGATGTTGCACGGTGCGCCGACCGGTACGTAGAGCTTGTCGTCCGGGCCGAAGGCGATGAATTTCCAACCGTGCGCGGTTTCCTTCGGAAACTGTACCGGCAGTTCTTCGGCCTTTGGCGGTGCGTCGAGGTGCGCTTCGATGTCGCGCAACACGACGATGCGATTGATCGAGGAAACGTACAGATCTCCCTTGTGGAAGGTTACGCCCACGGGTGTCTGCAGACCGCTGGCGAGCCCCTTTATCTGGCCATCGGGCGTCACCGCATAAACCTTGTCGGAAGAGCGGCTGCCCACGAACAGCGTGCCGTTCTCGCCCCAGGCCATGGCGCGGGCGCCTGGCACCTGGTCGGTGAGCAGGCTGATGCCGAAGCCTTCTGGCAGTCGGATCTGGCTGAGATCTACGGCAGCAATTGCTGGTACTGCTGTCAGGGAAAGCAGTGAGCAAAGTAGGAAATGACGACGCATGGCATGGATTCCCGGATGAGTACCATGGCCAGTCTAGACAGGCGCCTTGAACTGATCGGCCTGTTTCCTCTACCGTAGCGGCCTTTCCTGCAACAGCGCTTTTCAGCGGAGCCGCCATGAACCTGGCCAGCCCTCGTTCCCTGTTCTTCCTTGCTTTCCTCGCTTGCGTCGCCATGCTCGGCACCGGCTTCTACCTGCAGTACATGGTCGGCCTGGAACCTTGCCCGCTGTGCATCCTGCAGCGCATCTTCTTCGCCGGCTGCGGTCTGTTCTCCCTGATCGCTGCGCTGCACGGTCGTGCGCCGCGCGTGTACTCGGTGCTGATCCTGCTCAGCGCCCTGGCTGGCGCCGGCACCGCGGGCCGCCAGGTATGGCTGCAGACCCTGCCGCCGGACCAGTTGCCGTCCTGCCTGCCGCCGCTGGAATACATGATGGAAAGCATGCCCTATGCCGACATCATCTGGACCATGTTCCACGGTTCGGCCGATTGCGCCGAGGTGTCCTGGACCCTGCTCGGCCTGAGCATTCCGGAGTGGAGTCTGCTGGCCTTCATCGGCTTCGCCCTGTTCGCCATCGTGCAGTTCTTCCGCCGCCGCGGCTGAGCGTCGCATCTCACTTCGCCATGGCCTGCGCCTCATCGGCGCAGGCCAGAGGCGTCGCGGTCTATCGATTAAACGCTCGTATGAATTTTCCCGATGCCTGTGTCTTGAAGGCGTTAACGGGCGGGCATACTCTGGTTTTCCACTCCGTCGGAAAGCCGCCGCCGAACAAGGTTCATACATCGCGGACGTCGAGATTCGACAGAATATTGTCCCGGGGCGGACTTTGCCGGGACGGCGAAAAGGGAAGTGAGGACAACATGCTCGAGAGCTGCCGTAATGCCCAGGAACGTTGGGGAGGCGTACACCAGCTGATCGACCGCTGGTTGCGGGATCGACATGAATTGGTCCGGGCATTCGACTCCCTGGACGGTGTCCAGGCGCCGAAGACCAACGCCGAAAATCTCCAGAACTTCTGCCAGCTCCTGCTCGACTACGTGTCGGCGGGTCACTTCGAAGTCTACGAACAGCTGATGAACGAGGCGCAGGCCTTCGGCGATACGCGCGG
This sequence comes from Pseudomonas nitroreducens TX1, assembly GCF_000313755.1. Classification (GTDB taxonomy): domain Bacteria; phylum Pseudomonadota; class Gammaproteobacteria; order Pseudomonadales; family Pseudomonadaceae; genus Pseudomonas; species Pseudomonas nitroreducens_A. Next base: position 133,213 of record NZ_AMZB01000134.1, read on the forward strand.
CCTGGAACTGGCCAAGCAGATCTACCCGCGGCTGGAGACCATCACCGCCAACGCGCTTAACTTCAATGATCGCTGCGACAATGGTGATTGCCGCGAAGGCACTTGCCTGACCAGCGAGCTGAAGACCCTGCGTCAGCAACTGCACGAACGTTTCGAGCTGGAAGACTGCCTGATCGAAGTGCTGCACAACTCGCACGAGCAGAAAGCCGTCACGGCCTGATCGTCGAGTTGCCCGATGGCGGCGCGAGCGCTTGAAGCACTCGCGCCGTTTTCGTTTCTGGAGTCCCTGCCGTTCATGCCGATCGCGGACGAAGTCCGCTCCTGCCCAAGGTTCGATCTCGTGTGGGGGCGACTCTGTTCACGAGGTTTCGAGCCGCGCATTCTGAGCACGCCATGCCAAGAAACTCGCGCCGTTCGGCAGCTTGCCTCTGTGCTCCCGCGGACTTTTTTGCGCGATGAATCGTTGCTGAAAATCGACGGCAACGGTGGATTTGGGCGCTTGCTCGCCAGAGCATTTCACCCTGTGGTCATCGCGAATCTCGAGACGTGTTGGTGCGCCGCGAGAGCTCTCCATTCCGCCTTCTAAGGTACGGCTGCGTGCTGCATGAAAGGCTCTGCGGCGGGCTTTTCCGGGGTGTCCGGGAAAAATATTTTTCGGTGTCAAACACGCGCGCCACGGGCGTTTGCGCCGCCAGGCCGGTTGCGGCAACGGAACCAAGTACGCAGGGCGGCGTCATTGAGTGAGTGAAAAAACGCGCCTTCGCGCACTGTTGAAAAGCTCTGAAGCCACTGTCTGCTGCGGCCTGCAGCACAATAGGGACATTGGCGAGAGGCCATCAGCGGGGCTAGTATGGGCGCAACCACGTCCGCCAGGAGGCACGTCATGTCGGCCAACAAGAAACCTGTCACTACCCCTCTGCACCTGCTGCACCAGTTGTCCAACAGTCTGATCGAACACCTCGAAGGTGCCTGCAAGCAGGCGCTCGTCGATTCCGAAAAGCTGCTCGCCAAGCTCGAGAAACAACGTGGCAAGGCTCAGGAGAAGCTGCACACCGCACGCACCAAGCTGCAGGACGCAACCAAGGCCGGCAAGGCGAAGGCGCAGGCCAAGGCGAAGTCGAGCATCGCTGAGCTCGACGGCGTGCTGGATGTTCTGAAGACCCGCCAGACTGAAACCCGTGCCTACATTGCCAACCTCAAGCGCGATGTGCAGGAGAGCCTGAAGCTCGCCCAGGGCGTGACCAAGGTGAAGGAAGCCGCTGGCAAATCGCTCGCTACTCGCAAGACGGCTGCTGCCGCTGCCAAACCGGTTGCCAAGGTTGCCGCCAAGCCCGCCGCGAAAGCTGCTGCCAAGCCTGCTGCGACGCCGGCCGCCAAGGTTGCCGCTGCCAAGCCCGCTGCCGCTAAACCGGCCGCCAAGCCTGCTGTGAAAGCCGCTGCCAAACCGGCCGCCAAGCCTGCTGCCAAGGCCGCTGCCAAACCGGCCGCCAGGACTGCCGCTGCCAAGCCCGCCGCCAAACCGGCTGCCAAGCCTGCTGCGAAAGCTGCCGCCAAACCGGCCGCCAAGCCTGCTGCGAAAGCTGCCGCCAAACCGGCTGCCAAGCCTGCTGCGAAAGCTGCTGCCAAACCGGCCGCCAAGCCTGCTGCGAAAGCTGCCGCCAAACCGGCTGCCAAGCCTGCTGCGAAAGCTGCTGCCAAACCGGCCGCCAAGCCTGCTGCGAAAGCTGCCGCCAAACCGGCTGCCAAGCCTGCTGCGAAAGCTGCTGCCAAACCGGCCGCCAAGCCTGCTGCGAAAGCTGCCGCCAAACCGGCTGCCAAGCCTGCTGCGAAAGCTGCTGCCAAACCGGCTGCCAAGCCTGCTGCGAAAGCCGCTGCCAAACCGGCCGCCAAGCCTGCTGCCAAACCGGCCGCGAAGACCGCTGCCGCCAAACCCGCGGCGACTAAGCCCGCTGCGAAAGCCGCTGCTAAACCGGCCGCCAAACCCGCAGCGAAGCCTGCCACCGCTGCCGCCAAACCGGCTGCCAAGTCTGCTGCGAAGCCCGCTGCCGCTGCCAAAACGGCTGCCAAGCCCGCCGCGAAACCGGCTGCCAAACCGGCGGTGAAAGCCGCTGCCAAGCCGGCCGCAAAACCTGCCGCCAAGCCTGCCGCCGCTGCCAAACCCGCTGCTCCGGCTGCTCCGGCTGCCCCGAGCGCACCGACTGCCCAGTCGAGCACTCCGGCTGCTCCCCCGGTTGCCAGTGCCACTCCGGCCCCGGCTGCTCCGGCCAGCAGCACCTCCTCCAGCGCTTCCTAAGGCTCAGGAGAGGCTCGCCGCGGTGCGCAGGGTTTCCCGCGCATCGCGGCGCAAGCCGCATGCCCCGTCAGGCACGGCCTCCAGCCAGCGCGCCAGATCCTTTGCTTCATCCCGTGGCCAGTCCTTCGCCACCGTCTCCAGCCTCCCCAGCAACACCTTTTCCGCTTCCAGTTCGAGCTGCTTGATCCGTTCGCGCAGTGACGCCAGCTCCGCATCCTGCTTCGCCGATTCTCGCCAGCGTTGACGCACAGAACGCAACGGCACGACCACCTCTTCGCGCCATCCCCGCGCCGTGCTTTCCAGCTCGCTCATTCGCGACGCCGCGAAGGCTACGCCGGTGTTGCCCAGCCATGCCGATGCGAGCAGCAGGCAGACATCCGCACCGCCTTCCTGCAGGGCCAGGCAAGCTGCCTCAACCCCAGGCCGGGCGTAGAGTTTCAGCGCATACGACCAGACATCATCAGACATAGACCACCCACAGCGATTGCCAGGCGAAGCTGATAAACTCCGCCGCCATGATTCGACTACAAGATCTTACGCTACAGCGTGGCCCCCAGCGTTTGCTGGAAGGTGCCGAACTCACCCTGCACGCCGGACAGAAAGTCGGCCTGATCGGCGCCAACGGCGCCGGCAAGTCGAGCCTGTTCGCCCTGCTGCGCGGCCAACTCGGCCAGGACGCCGGCGACTGCTACCTGCCCGCGGACTGGCGCATCGCGCACATGCGCCAGGAAGTCGATACCCTCGACCGCCTCGCCGTCGACTACGTGCTCGATGGTGACGTGCACCTGCGCAGGATCCAGGCGGACCTCGCCGCGGCCGAAGACGCCCACGACGGTACCGCCCTGGCACGCCTGCACAGCGAGCTGGACAGCGCCGACGGTTATACCGCCGACGCCCGCGCACGCAAGCTGCTGGCGGGCCTCGGCTTCACGTCCGAGCAGATGGATCGTCGCGTCGGCGACTTCTCCGGCGGCTGGCGGATGCGCCTGAACCTGGCGCAGGCGCTGATGTGCCCGTCCGAGCTGCTGCTGCTCGACGAACCGACTAACCACCTCGACCTCGATGCCATTCTCTGGCTGGAAGAGTGGCTCAAGGGCTACCCGGGCACGCTGCTGCTGATCTCCCACGACCGCGATTTCCTCGACGCCGTGGTGGACAACATCGCCCACCTGGAGCAGCGCAAGCTGACCCTGTACCGCGGCGGCTACTCGGCCTTCGAGCGTACCCGCGCCGAACGCTTGGCCCAGCAGCAACAGGCGTACGAGAAGCAGCAGGCGCAGCGCGCGCACATGGAAAAGTACATCGCCCGCTTCCGCGCCCAGGCCACCAAGGCCCGCCAGGCGCAGAGCCGGATCAAGGCGCTGGAACGCCTGGAAGAGCTGGCGCCGGCCCACGTCGACTCGCCGTTCGACTTCAGCTTCCGCGAGTCCGACAAGATTTCCAGCCCGCTGCTGAACCTCTCCGAGGCCCGCCTGGGCTACGGCGACAAGACCGTGTTGGAGAAGGTCAAGCTGCAACTGGTGCCCGGCGCGCGCATCGGCCTGCTCGGCCCCAACGGCGCGGGCAAGTCGACCCTGATCAAGACCCTGTCCGGCGACCTGTCGCTGCTGGCCGGCGAGCTCGCTCGTGGCGAAAACCTCGCCATTGGCTACTTCGCCCAGCATCAGCTCGACTCGCTTGATCCCAAGGCCAGTCCGCTGCTGCACCTGGCGCGCATCGCGCCGGCCGAGCGCGAACAGACCCTGCGCGACTTCCTCGGCGGCTTCGACTTCCGCGGTGATCGTTGCGACGAACCGGTGCTGAATTTCTCCGGTGGCGAGAAGGCGCGTCTGGCCCTGGCACTGATTGCCTGGCAGAAGCCCAACCTGCTGCTGCTCGACGAACCGACCAACCACCTCGACCTGGAAATGCGCCTGGCGCTGACCCTGGCACTGCAGGAGTTCTCCGGCGCCGTGGTGGTGGTATCTCACGATCGTCACTTGCTCAAGAGCACCACCGACGAATTCCTGCTGGTGGCCGATGGGCGCATCCAGGAGTTCGACGGCGACCTGGAGGACTACGCCCGCTGGCTGGTGGACTTCCGCGCGCGGCAGGTGCCGTCGTCGCCCGCAGCTCCCGCTGGCGACAAGACCGACAAGCGCGCCCAGCGCCAGGCTGCCGCTGCCCTGCGCCAGCAGCTCGCTCCGCACAAGCGCGAGGCGGAAAAGCTGGAAAAGGAGCTGAGCAAGGTCCACGAACAGCTGGCCGAGCTCGAACAGCGCCTGGGCGACAGCGCGCTCTACGAGGCCTCGCGCAAGGACGAGCTGCGGGACCTGTTGGCCCGCCAGGCGACCCTGAAGACCCGCGAAAGCGAGCTGGAAGAGTCCTGGCTGATGGCCCTGGAAACCCTCGAAGAGCTGCAGCGCCAGCTCGAGGCCAGTGAGTGATGGATGACGTGAACCTGCTGGTGGCGTGGAGCGAACCGCTGCTGCGTGGCGGGCAGATCATTCTCATCCTGCTGCTGGCCTGGCTGGTGCAGCGCGTCGTGACGCGCGCCATCAGCCGTCTTGGCGAGCGTTATCCGATGCCGCCGGAGTTGCTGCTGCCGCTGCGCGGCGGCCTGCGCTGGCTGATCATGGGGTCGGCGGTGATGCTGGTGCTGGAACGCCTGGGTGTCTCCGCCGATGTGCTGTGGGCCGCGCTGACCGGCTTCGCCGCGGTCGCGGCGGTGGCGTTCTTCGCGATCTGGAGTGTGCTGTCCAACCTGTTCTGCGCCTTGATGATCTTCACCATGGGGCCGTTCCGCCTGGGGGATCGCGTGGAAGTCATCGAGTCCGCCGACAAGCCCGGCGTAAAGGGGCGGGTGATAGCGATCAACCTGCTCTACACCACTCTGGAAGAAGTCAACGAAGACGGCACGCCGGGTGCGCTGCTGCAGGTGCCCAACAACCTGTTTTTCCAGAAGGCCATTCGCCGTTGGCGCGGGCCGAATTTCCCCACCACCCCCTGACGGACGCCTGTCACTATGGAATGGCTTGCTAGCCCTGAGATCTGGGTTGCCTTTTTGACCCTGACTGCCCTGGAAATCGTACTGGGCATCGACAACATCATCTTCATCTCGATCCTGGTCAGCCGCCTGCCGGCCGCCCAGCAACCCAAGGCGCGCTTCTTCGGCCTGGCGCTGGCGATGGGCACGCGGATCCTGCTGCTACTCTCGATCACCTGGGTGATGCGCCTGACCGCCGACCTGTTCACCGTGTTCGACCATGGTATTTCCGGACGCGACCTGATCCTGTTCTTCGGCGGCCTGTTCCTGCTGTTCAAGAGCACCATGGAGATCTACCACAGCCTCGAAGGCGCGGAAGAGGGTGGCCAGCAGGGCGGCAAGTCCCGCGGCTTCATGGGGATCATCATCCAGATCGCGATCATCGACATCGTCTTCTCCCTGGACTCGGTAATCACCGCCGTCGGCCTGGTACAGCACGTGCCGGTGATGGTCGCGGCCATCGTCATCTCGGTCGGCGTGATGATGCTCTCGGCCGGCACCATCAGCGCCTTCATCGAGAAACACCCGTCGCTGAAGATGCTGGCGCTGTCGTTCCTCATCGTGGTCGGCACCGTGCTGATCGCCGAAGCCTTCGAGATCCACGTGCCCAAGGGTTACGTGTACTTCGCCATGGCCTTCTCGCTGGCGGTGGAGGCAATCAACATCCGCCTGCGCGGCGCCCTGGCACGCAAGCGCGGCGAGGAGCCGGTGAAGCTGCGCAAGGATATTCCGAGCTGATCGGTCTGTCGTGAAACACAAAGCCCGGCCCAGTGCCGGGCTTTTGGTTTTTCGTAGGAGCGAGCTTGCTCGCGAACAGAGTTTCCCGGCGACTCCGGAATTATGGCGGTTCGCGAGCAAGCTCGCTCCGACAGGTTCATCCGACCTTGGTCGGGCAGGCTGGGCGGCATCGCGTGACTGAGGCACACTGGCCACCCGTAACAAATGATTGCGCCTGCCTGGGCGCCATGAGGTCCGCCAATGCTCGCCAGTACCTGGTTCGCCTTCTTCATCGCCTGCTGGGTGATCAGCCTGTCGCCCGGCGCCGGGGCCATCGCCTCAATGTCCTGTGGACTGCAATACGGTTTCTGGCGCGGTTACTGGAATGCCCTGGGCCTGCAGATCGGCCTGGCGCTGCAGATCGCCATCGTCGCCGCCGGCGTCGGCGCGCTTCTCTCGGCTTCGGCCGTGGCGTTCAGCGCGATCAAGTGGTTCGGTGTGATCTACCTGGTCTATCTCGCGTACCGCCAGTGGACGGCGGCGCCGCAGGTGATGACGGCGAGCGGCGAGCGCCCCTCGGGCCGGCCGCTGACCCTGGTGCTGCGTGGTTTCCTGGTCAACGCCAGCAACCCCAAGGCAGTGATTTTCATGCTCGCGGTGCTACCGCAGTTCGTCGACCCGCACCGTCCGATGGCGATCCAGTACATCATCATGGGTGCGACCATGATCACCGTCGACCTGATCGTCATGGCCGGCTACACCGGCCTGGCCGCGCGCGTGCTGCGCGCCTTGCGCTCGCAGCGCCAGCAACGGGTGATGAACCGGACCTTCGCCACTCTGTTCGTAGGCGCCGCCGCGCTGCTTGCCACGGTGCGCCGCGCGCCGGCCTGAGGGGCTTTTTCCGGAGCTCCGGAGTATCCCTGGGGATGCTCCGGGCACAACCTTGCGGGACATTCTCCTTGCATAGACGGAAACCTGAGGTGACAATTTAACCTCTTTCATTCTCATTTGCCTTCCCGTATGCGCCCCTCCAAACTTTGCGTCTGGCTGTTGCCGCTGGTCGGTCTTTTCAGCCTTGGAGCTCACGCCGACACGGCTGTCGACCCTTCCCAAGCCCTTCACCTGCTCAGCTATCTCGCTGCCGACTACCCGGCCACCGTCACCGATGGCAAGGTCGTCGATGAGAGCGAATACAAGGAGCAAGTGGAATTCGTCGGCAATCTGCAGACGCTGATCGCCACCCTGCCGGCCGTGCCCCAGCGCACCAACCTGGAACAGGACGCCGCCAGCCTCAGGCAGGCTATCGAGCAGCGCCAGCCAGGCAAGCAGGTCGCCCAGCAGGCCCGCCACCTGGAGGTACGCATCGCCGATATCTACCAGGTGGTGCAGACTCCCTCGATCACCCCGGACCCGACCCGTGCCGCCGAGATCTACACCCAGCAGTGCTCCATCTGCCATGGTGACGCCGGCAAGGGCGACGGCCCCGCGGGGATCGGCCTGGAGCCGCCGCCGGCCAACCTGACCGACCGCGCTCGCCTCGACCATCTGAGCCTGTACGACCTGCGCAACGTCATCGGTCTGGGCGTTTCCGGCACCGACATGCCGGCCTTCGCCGATCAGCTCGACGAGCGTCAGCGCTGGGACCTGGCCGCGTATATCGCGGGCCTGAGCGCCGCTCAGGCCAAGCCCGATCCGGCCCACGCCTACCCGTTGGGCTCCCTTGCGACGCTGACCCCGGCAGAGGTCGCCGAGCGCGATGGCGAAGCGGCGGCCGAGAGCTTCCGTGCCCTGCGCGCCCACCCGCCGCTGGAGCATCGCGGGCCCGCACAGCAGATCGACTACACCACCGCGACCCTGGACAAGAGCTTCGCCGTGTACCGCTCCGGCGACCACGACCAGGCCTATGACCTGTCCGTGGCGGCCTACCTGGAAGGCTTCGAGCTGGTGGAGAGCTCGCTGGACAACGTCGACGCCGACCTGCGCAAGGCCACCGAAAAGCAATTGATGGCCTACCGTCAGGCGCTGCGTGACGGCCGGCCGGAAGCCGAGGTGGCCCAACAGTTGGACCTGGCCAAGGCCAAGCTGGCGGACGCCGCCAAGGCCTTGAGCGGTGACTCGCTGAGCACCTCCATCAGCTTTGTCTCGGCCCTGCTGATCCTCCTGCGCGAAGGCGTGGAGGCAATCCTGGTGCTCGCCGCCATTCTCGCCTTCCTGCGCAACACCGGGCAGGAGAAGGCCGTGCGCGGCGTCCACATCGGCTGGGGCCTGGCCTTCGTTGCCGGCTTCGCCACCTGGGCGGTCGCGGCTTATGTCATCGACATCGGCGGTGCCCAGCGCGAACTGATGGAAGGCTTCACCTCGCTGTTCGCCTGCGTGATGGTGCTCTGGCTTGGCGTGTGGATGCATGACCGTCGCCACGCGGCGGCCTGGCAGGACTATATCCGCAGCAGTCTGGTCGGCGGCGGTGGCCGCTTCGGCTTCGCGGTGCTGGCGTTCTTCTCGGTGTACCGCGAACTGTTCGAAGTCATCCTGTTCTACGAGACCCTCTGGCTGCAGGCTGGCCCAACCGGTCACAACGCCGTAATCGCCGGTGCGGGCACTGCCGTGGTGATCCTGATCGCCATCGCCTTCGTGATCCTGCGTGGCTCGGCGAAGCTGCCGCTGAAGCTGTTCTTCACCGTCAACGCCGCGCTGCTCTGCGCACTTTCGGTGGTCTTCGCCGGCCACGGCGTGGTCGCCCTGCAGGAAGCCGGGGTGATCGGCACCCGCCCCGTGCCGTTCTTCGACTTCGACTGGCTCGGCATCAAGGCCGACGCCTACTCGCTGTCGGCGCAAGCGCTGGCGCTGCTGGCTGTGCTCGTGCTGTACGGGCGCAGCTACTTCTCCGAGCGCCGCAAGGCCGCCGAGATCGCCTCGTCTTGAGTCGACGCACGACGGCCAGTGCGATACTGGCCGTCGTGCTTTTCGAAGGAAGGTTTTCCCTGATGCGTATCTGGATCGACGCCGACGCCTGCCCGCGCGCGGCCAAGGAGCTGGTGGCAAAGTTCGCCCTGAAGCGCAAGCTGGCGGTGGTGATGGTCGCCGGCCAGCCCGTGGCCAAGCCGCCGTTCGCCTGTGTCAGCCTGGTGGTGGTGCCCAGCGGGATGGACGCCGCCGACGATTACCTGGTGGAGCAGGCCGAGCCTGGCGACCTGGTGATCTGCAGCGATGTGCCGCTGGCAGACCGGCTGGTGAAGAAGGGCGTCGATGCCCTGGACCCGCGCGGTCGCGAGTTCGACGAGAAGAACATGGGCGAGCGCCTGGCTGTGCGCAACCTGTTCACCGACCTGCGCGAGCAGGGCCAGGTGGGAGGAGGGCAGGCGCCCTACGGCGACAAGGACAGGCAGGCGTTTGCCAATAGCCTGGACCGCTTGCTGACGCGGCTGATGCGCGAGGCGGAGAATCGCAAGGCTTGAAATGAAAACGCCCGGCAATGCCGGGCGTTTTCCTATTCACCGATGGTGGATTGGGCGGAGGAGCGGACTTCGTCCGCGATAGGTCCGCAGCGTGCCGGAAACCATCGCGGACGGAGTCCGCTCCTACGGTTTCAGGCCAGCTCCAGCACCCGATCCACGGCCTTGTTGATGCCGCTGGCGGCTTCGGCGATGGACTGCGCGAGCATGTAGGCCGGAGTGGTGACCAGCTTGTGGTCCTTGTCCTCGACGATGTCTTCCACCGCGCAGTCGATATGCTTGGCACCCATGCTGGTCAGCGCCTGGGCGGTGCCTTCGTCGGTGCCGATGGTGCATTCCACGCCTTCGCCGTAGATGCGCGCGGCCATGGCGGGAGCGATGCAGAACAGGCCGACCGGCTTCTTCGCTGCGGCGAAGGCCTTGGCCAGGGCCAGTACGTCGGGCTGCACCTGGCACTGGTCGCCCTTGAAGGCGAAATCGCTCAGGTTCTTCGCGGCGCCGAAGCCGCCGGGCACGACCAGCGCATCGAAGTCTTCCACCTTCGCCTCGCGGATGTCCTTGATCTCGCCGCGGGCGATGCGCGCGGACTCCACCAGCACGTTGCGCTGTTCGGTCATTTCCTCACCGGTCAGGTGATTGAGCACATGGTGCTGCGCAATGTTCGGCGCAAAGCATTGCACCTGTGCGCCGCGCTGGGAAAGGCGCAGCAGGGTGATCACGCTTTCGTGGATTTCCGCGCCGTCGTAGACGCCGCAGCCGGAGAGGATAACGGCAACTTTCTTCATGAACTGCTCCTGTACGAGGGGGCCGGGGGCTGTCGCGATATGCCGCCCGGGCTGTCGCCGACGGCCGTGGCCGGCGGTGGGCAAGGGACTAGGATCCTTGTTCATAAGCATAACGATTCGGTTGCGCCATGAACTACATCCTCTTCGCCGTGCCCTTCTTTTTCCTTCTGATCGCCATTGAGCTTCTCGCCGACCGCTGGCGCGGCCTGCGCACCTACCGCCTGAGCGATGCGCTGAACAGCCTCAGCGCCGGCGTGCTGTCCACCACCAGCGGCCTGCTGACCAAGGGCCTGGCGCTGGTCACCTACACCCTGGCCTGGCAGCAGCTCGCGCTGGTCGAGTTGTCGGCCAAGAGCCTGTGGGTCTGGGTGTTCGCCTTTGTCTTCTATGATTTCTGCTACTACTGGAACCACCGCCTGGGCCATGAGCGCAACGTGCTCTGGGCTGCGCACGCCGTGCACCATCAGAGTGAGGACTACAACCTCTCCACCGCGCTGCGGCAAACCAGCACCGGCTTCGTCTTCGGCTGGATCTTCTACCTGCCGATGGCCATTGTCGGCGTACCGCCGCTGGTATTCCTGACTGTCGGTGCGCTGAACCTGCTCTACCAGTTCTGGGTGCACACCCGGCACATCCCCAAGCTGGGCTGGTTCGAGTGGGTCTTCATCACCCCGTCCAACCACCGAGTGCACCACGCCCAGAACCCTGTCTACATGGATCGCAACTACGGCGGCGTGTTCATTATCTGGGACCGGCTGTTCGGCACCTTCCAGGAGGAGCTGGATGAGGAGCCGGTGGTGTTCGGGGTGACCGTGCCGCTGGCCAGTTGGAACCCTCTGTGGGCGAACCTGCAGGTCTATGCGCACCTGTGGAACGACGCACGCCGCGCCGGCAGTACCTGGGACAAGCTGCGCATCTGGTTCATGCGCACCGGCTGGCGCCCCGAGGATGTTGCCCAGCGCTACCCCATGGCCAAGCCGGACCTGGCAGCCTTCCGCAAATTCGACGTGCCGCTGACGCGCGGCCGGCAGTGGTACGCCGGGCTTCAGTTCGCCACCTACGTGGTGGTTGGCACCTGGTTGCTCGGCGTCGGGGAGCACTGGCAGACACTGCCGCTGGTGATCGGCTGGAGCTGGATGGCTTTCGGGCTCTACGCCATCGGCTGTTGCCTGGAGAACCGAAGCTGGGCGCTGCGCCTGGAACTGCTGCGATTGGCGCTGAACGTGCCGGCAGTGGCGACTATGGCGCTGTGGGAAGGGGTCGAGCTGCCGCAGTGGGCGCCCTGGGCGCTGGCAATCTACTCACTGCTCAGCCTGATCGGTCTGTCGGGTCTGCGGCGCGCCGAACGCCTGCCGCAGGCGGCCTGATCGGCCGACGTCGTCAGTCGGTCTTGCTGGCCTTGAAGCGGCGGCGCAGCCAGAACAGCAGGCCGATCACCACCAGGCCGCCGAGGACCATGAGTTCGTACTTCTTGATGTTGCCCAGCACGCCCTCGAGCACGCTGCCGAAGTAGAAGGCTGCGCTGCCCAGCACAGTCGCCCAGACAATGGCGCCGATGCCGTTGAGCAGCAGGTAGCGCGCCGGCGGGTAACCGGACAGGCCGATGGCCACCGGCATCACGGTGCGCAGTCCGTAGACGAAACGGAAGCTCAGCACCCACAGGTCGGGGTGTTTGCGCACGTGCTCCAGCGCCTTGTCTCCCATTTTCTGCCAGCGCGGCTTGCGCGCGAGCAGCTTGCGGCCGTGGCGACGGCCGAGGAAATACCAGAGCTGGTCACCCGCATAACTGCCGAAGAAAGCCACCGCGATGACGTACTCCAGCTGCATGTAGCCGCGGAATGCCAGGAAGCCGGCCAGGACCAGAATGGTCTCACCCTCGAAGAACGTGCCGAGAAACAGCGCGAAGTAGCCGAAATCCTGCAGGAATTGTTGGAGCATTATCGAGGCAACGCAGCGAAATGAACGCGAAGCCTAACTCGGTTGTGGCCCGCAGGGAAGGCACTCCAGTCTGCACAACTGACCTGGAACAAGTCCGCGCCGGTGCAGAGCGGTGGGATGCCGCTGCGGCAGGATGCCGCGACCAAGGGTCACTGTTACCGGTTGTTACCAATCGGTCATAATTCAAGGCTATAACTGTCAGACTGTGCCTGCTGTATCAGGCCCTGGAGTACGCCGTGAGCTTCATTCCCGCCGATCGTGCCTTCCCCTTCACTCGTCTGCGTCGCAACCGCCGTGACGAATTTTCCCGCCGTCTGGTGCGGGAAAACGTCCTGACCACCAACGACCTGATCCTCCCGGTGTTCGTCCTCGACGGCAAGAACCAGCGTGAAGCGGTACCCTCGATGCCGGGTGTGGAGCGCATGTCCATCGACCTGCTGCTCAAGGAAGCCGAAGAGCTGGTGGAGCTGGGCATCCCGGCCCTGGCGCTGTTCCCGGTGACGCCGCTGGAGAAGAAATCCCTCGATGGCGCCGAAGCCTTCAACCCCGACGGCATTGCCCAGCGCGCCACCCGCGCCCTGCGCGAGCGCTTCCCGGAACTGGGCATCATCACCGACGTGGCGCTGGACCCGTTCACCAGCCACGGCCAGGACGGCATCCTCGACGAAGACGGCTACGTCCTGAACGATATTTCCGTCGATGTGCTGGTCAAACAGGCGCTTTCCCATGCCGAAGCCGGCGCCCAGGTGGTGGCTCCCTCGGACATGATGGACGGTCGCATCGGCGCGATCCGCGAGGCCCTGGAATCCACCGGCCACATCAACACCCGCATCATGGCCTACTCGGCCAAGTACGCCAGCGCCTACTACGGCCCGTTCCGCGATGCCGTCGGCTCCGCCGCCAACCTGGGCAAGGGCAACAAGGCCACCTACCAGATGGACCCGGCCAACAGCGACGAAGCGCTGCACGAGATCTACGCTGACCTCGCCGAAGGCGCCGACATGATCATGGTCAAGCCGGGCATGCCCTATCTCGACATCGTTCGCCGGGCCAAGGACGAATTCCGCGCACCGACCTTTGTCTACCAGGTCAGTGGCGAGTACGCGATGCACATGGCCGCGATCAACAACGGCTGGCTCAGCGAGGCGGTGATCCTCGAATCGCTGCTGGCCTTCAAACGCGCGGGCGCAGATGGCATCCTGACCTACTTCGCCAAGCGCGCAGCACAACAATTGAAAAGCGGGGGCTGACCCCGTCGATGAGACGAGCGATGAATACCGAAGGCATTAGCGAAACCGAAGTTATCGAAGCTGACACCACCGCTGAAATCACCGAAGTCGTCGTGGAAGAGGTCGTCGAGTCGACGCCGCCGCCCGCCGAGCCGGCGGTGCCGGCGATCAACGTGGACGACAGTGCCCTCTACATTCATCGCGAGCTCTCGCAGCTGCAGTTCAACATCCGCGTGCTGGAACAGGCGCTGGATGAGTCCTATCCCCTGCTGGAACGCCTTAAGTTCCTGCTGATCTTCTCCAGCAACCTCGACGAATTTTTCGAAATCCGCGTCGCCGGCCTGAAGAAGCAGATCACCTTTGCCCGCGAGCAGGCCGGCGCCGACGGCCTCCTGCCGCATCAGGCGCTGGCGCGCATCAGCGAGCAGGTGCACGAGCAGGTCGCCCGCCAGTACAGCATCCTCAACGACATCCTGTTGCCGGAGCTGGCCAAGCACGACATTCGCTTCATCCGCCGCCGTTACTGGACGCCGAAGATCAAGGCCTGGGTCCGCCGCTTCTTCCGCGACGAGATCGCACCCATCGTCACCCCGATCGGCCTCGATCCGACCCACCCGTTCCCGCTGCTGGTGAACAAGAGCCTGAACTTCATGGTCGAGCTCGAAGGCCTGGACGCCTTCGGCCGCGACTCGGGCCTGGCGATCATCCCGGCGCCGCGCTCGCTGCCGCGGATCATCCGCCTGCCCGAGGATGTCGCCGGCCCCGGGGACAATTACGTGTTCCTCTCGTCGATGATCCACGCCCACGCCGACGACCTGTTCCACGGCATGAAGGTGAAGGGCTGCTACCAGTTCCGCCTGACCCGTAACGCCGACCTCTCGGTAGACGCCGAGGACGTCGAGGACCTGGCCCGCGCGCTGCGCGGCGAGCTGTTCTCGCGCCGCTACGGTGACGCTGTGCGCCTGGAGGTGGTGGACACCTGCCCGACGCACCTGTCCAACTACCTGCTCAAACAGTTCGGCCTGTCCGAGAGCGAGCTGTACAAGGTCAGCGGCCCGGTCAACCTGACCCGTCTGTTCAGTGTCACCGGTCTGGCCAGCCACCCGGAGCTGCAGTCACCGCCGTTCACCCCGGCGATCCCCAAGCTGCTGCAGAAGAAGGAAAACCTGTTCAACGTCCTGGGCAAGCTCGACGTGCTGCTGATGCACCCGTTCGAGTCCTTCACCCCGGTGGTCGACCTGCTGCGCCAGGCCGCCAAGGACCCCAGCGTACTGGCGATCAAGCAGACGCTGTACCGCTCCGGGGCCAACTCCGAGATCGTCGACGCGCTGGTGGAAGCCGCGCGCAACGGCAAGGAAGTCACCGTGGTGATCGAGCTGCGGGCGCGCTTCGATGAAGAATCCAACCTGCAGTTGGCCAGCCGTCTGCAGCAGGCGGGCGCGGTGGTGATCTACGGCGTGGTCGGCTTCAAGACCCACGCCAAGATGATGTTGATCCTGCGTCGCGAGGACGGCGAGCTGCGCCGCTATGCGCACCTGGGTACCGGCAACTACCACGCCGGCAATGCCCGCCTGTACACCGACTACAGCCTGCTGACTGCCGACGTGGCGCTCTGCGAGGACCTGCACAAGCTGTTCAACCAGCTGATCGGCATGGGCAAGACCCTGCGCATGAAAAAGCTCCTGCATGCGCCCTTCACCCTGAAGAAGAACCTGCTGGAGATGATCAACCGCGAGGCCGCCCAGGCGGCCGAGGGCAAGCCGGCGCACATCATGGCCAAGGTCAACTCGCTGACCGACGCCAAGGTCATCCGCGCGCTGTACAAGGCCAGCCAGGCCGGCGTGAAGATCGACCTGGTGGTGCGCGGCATGTGCTGCCTGCGTCCGGGCGTGCCGGGCGTGTCGCACAACATTCAGGTGCGCTCGATCATCGGCCGCTTCCTGGAGCACAGCCGCATCTACTACTTCCTCAACGGTGGCGAGGAGAAGCTCTATCTCTCCAGCGCCGACTGGATGGAACGCAACCTCGACATGCGTGTGGAGACCTGCTTCCCGGTGGAAGGCAAGAAGCTCGTGCTGCGGGTGAAGAAGGAGCTGGAGTCCTACCTGACCGACAACACCCAGGCTTGGGTACTGCAGTCCGACGGCAGCTACGTGCGCCAGAGCCCCAGCGGCAACCAGAACGCCCGCAACGCCCAGGCGACGCTGCTGGAGCGCCTGTGCACGCCGGTGATCAGCGGTCGCTGATCCGCAAGGTGGTATCGAAGCCCTGCCTCGGCAGGGCTTTTTTTGCGCGTCCGGACATGGTAGTGCGGGCGGTGGACGATCGCGGACAGAGTGCGCTCCTACGCGGTGTACAGACCCCTGCGCTGGAAATGAAAAGGCCCCGGCGCTTGCGCGGCGGGGCCTTGTCGTTTGTAGCGGCGATCAGCTCACGCTGAGCGAATACCCGACGCGCTTGAGCCACTCGGCTTCCTGTTCGAAGTCGGCCTGGGTCAGCGGGTTGGCTTCCAGCCAGCCTTTGGGAAAGCTGACACTGAGCGACTTGCCGGAGGCCTTCAGGGCCACCGTCGGCATTTCCTGGGTGCCGCGGATGTGGTGGAAAAGGATGGCGAAGCGCAGCACGATGCACAGGCGGATGAGCTTGTCACCTTCGTCGCCCAGTTCGTTGAACTTGTCCACCGGGATGTTGCGGCGGTGGCCCCGCACCAGCAGCGCCAGGGTCAGTTGGTCGAGGCGTGAGAAGCCGGCCAGGTCCGAGTGCTCCAGCAGGTAGGCGCCGTGCTTGTGGTAGTGGTAGTGGGCGATGTCCAGGCCCAGCTCGTGCACGCGGGCGGCCCACATCAGCAGTTCGCGGTGCCCTTCGTCGTTGAGGTCCCAGGCCTTGGCGACCTGGTCCAGCGATTCCAGCGCCTTGGCCTCGACGCGCGCGGCCTGTTCCGGATCGACGTGGTAGCGCTCCATGAGGGCCCCGATGGTGCGCTCGCGGACGTCCTCGTGGTGGTGGCGGCCCAGCAGGTCGTAGAGCACGCCCTCGCGCAGGGCGCGTTCGGAGTGGGTCATGCGGGTCAGTTCGAGGGCGTCGAAGAGCGCCTCGAGGATCGCCATGCCGGCCGGGAAGATCGGCCGGCGGTCCGGCTTGATGCCGTCGATGTCAAGCTTCTCGACCTCGCCCAGCTTGAACATCTTGCGCTTGAGCCAGGCCAGGCCTTCGGGGTTGATCTCGCCGTTGCCGTGGCCGCCGGCCTGGATCGCCAGGCAGATCGCGCGGATGGTGCCGGAGGCGCCAACAGCCTCGTCCCAGCCCAGGCGGCGCAGGCTGTTCTCGATGCTCATCAGCTCCAGGCGGGCCGAGGTGTAGGCCTGGGCGTAGCGCGCCGGGGTGATCTTGCCGTCCTTGAAGTAGCGCTGGGTGAAGCTCACGCAGCCCATCTGCAGGCTCTCGCGCAGCTGCGATTCGAACTGCTGGCCAATGATGAACTCGGTGCTGCCGCCGCCGATGTCGACCACCAGGCGCTTGCCGGGGTTGTCCTGCAGGGTGTGGGAAACGCCCAGGTAGATCAGGCGCGCCTCTTCACGGCCGGATATGACTTCAACCGGGTGGCCGAGGATCCGGTCGGCGACGCGGATGAACTCGGCGCGGTTGCGTGCTTCGCGCAGGGCGTTGGTGCCCACGACACGTACCGAACCCGGCGGCATGCCGTTGATGAACTGGGCGAACTGCTTCAGGCAGTCGTAGCCGCGCTGCATCGCCTCTTCGGTGAGCATGCGGTCTTCGCCGATGCCGGCAGCCAGCTGAACCTTCTCGCCAAGCCGCTCAAGGATACGGATCTCGCCGTGATCGGCCTTCGCCAAAACCATGTGGAAACTGTTCGAGCCAAGGTCAATGGCCGCGATCATCGGAAAGGTCTTGGCAGGGGTATGGGGCATAGGGGCGGGTCCGGATAAATACGGGAGACATCCTGCCATTTTAGGCAGGTAGTGCCAATCAAGGGGTTGTCACCGATCAGAAGTCACCGCGGCAGCGATAGATAGACTCAATCGGCTGCGCCTTTCGGTGTGGGCCGAGGCGGGATATGATGACGGACACTTTTTCGCATCCGATTGACGGAGAGAATACATGAGCGAACATATCGTCAATGTTACCGATGCCAGCTTCGAGCAGGACGTACTGAAGTCCGACGGTCCCGTGCTGGTCGACTACTGGGCCGAATGGTGCGGCCCGTGCAAAATGATCGCCCCGGTACTCGACGAGATCGCCAAGGACTATCAGGGCAAGCTGAAAGTCTGCAAGCTGAACATCGACGAGAACCAGGACACCCCGCCGAAATACGGCGTGCGCGGCATTCCGACCCTGATGCTGTTCAAGGGCGGCAACGTCGAAGCGACCAAGGTCGGCGCACTGTCCAAGTCGCAGCTGGCTGCCTTCCTCGACAGCAACATCTAAGTCGAAGAAGCCCGAAAAGCCCCGCCAATGCGCGGGGTTTTTTCGTTATTGCCCCTAGACGCTCCGAAACTCGGGTGTTAAATTCGGGCGCACAACGATTAGTTCGTTGTTCCCTGCAAGCCGTCGCCGACGCACTTCCCATTCGAATTCCAAGCGATCCTGTCCGTCATCTACGGCGCGGCTCTTCAAGCATCACGCTTGTTCCCTTTTCCCCTTTCAGCGTATTTACGTCCCTTCTATGAATCTGACCGAACTCAAGCAAAAGCCGATTGCCGAATTGCTGGAAATGTCCGATGCCATGGGCCTGGAAAACATGGCTCGTTCGCGCAAGCAGGACATCATCTTCGCACTGCTCAAGAAGCACGCGAAAAGCGGCGAGGAAATCTCCGGTGACGGCGTGCTGGAGATTCTCCAGGATGGCTTCGGCTTCCTGCGCTCCGCCGATTCCTCGTACCTGGCCGGCCCGGACGACATCTACGTCTCGCCCAGCCAGATCCGTCGCTTCAACCTGCGCACGGGCGATACCATCATCGGCAAGATTCGGCCGCCCAAGGAAGGCGAGCGTTATTTCGCCCTGCTGAAAGTCGACTCGATCAACTTCGATCGTCCGGAGAACGCGAAGAACAAGATTCTCTTCGAGAACCTGACGCCGCTGTTCCCGACCAAGCGCCTGACCATGGAAGCCGGCAACGGCTCCACCGAGGACCTCACCGGCCGTGTGATCGACCTCTGCTCGCCGATCGGCAAGGGCCAGCGCGGCCTGATCGTCGCCCCGCCGAAAGCGGGCAAGACCATCATGCTGCAGAACATTGCCTCGAACATCACCCGCAACAATCCCGAGTGCCACCTGATCGTCCTGCTGATCGACGAGCGCCCGGAAGAAGTGACCGAGATGCAGCGCACCGTGCGCGGCGAAGTGGTCGCCTCCACCTTCGACGAGCCGCCGACCCGCCACGTGCAGGTCGCCGAGATGGTGATCGAGAAGGCCAAGCGCCTGGTCGAGCACAAGAAGGACGTGATCATCCTGCTGGACTCCATCACCCGTCTGGCCCGTGCCTACAACACCGTGATCCCCAGCTCCGGCAAGGTGCTCACCGGTGGTGTCGACGCCCACGCCCTGGAAAAGCCCAAGCGCTTCTTCGGTGCCGCGCGCAACATCGAGGAAGGCGGTTCGCTGACCATCCTCGCCACCGCGCTGATCGAAACCGGCTCGAAGATGGACGAAGTGATCTACGAGGAGTTCAAGGGTACCGGTAACTCGGAACTGATCCTCGACCGTCGCATCTCGGAAAAACGCGTGTTCCCGGCGATCAACATCAACCGCTCGGGCACCCGTCGCGAAGAGCTGCTCACCGGTGAGGAAGAGCTGCAGCGCATGTGGATCCTGCGCAAGATCCTGCACCCGATGGACGAGATCGCTGCTGTCGAGTTCCTGCTCGACAAACTGCGCCAGACCAAGACGAACGACGAGTTTTTCGACTCGATGAAGCGCAGCAAGTAAGAGCCGCCGGCAAATCTGTTCTGGCGTTGTTGCCTGGCCTCTGCCGTACGCGAAGTACTGTCTGAGGCCAGGCGTCTAGCCAGAACCGCTTCGCTCAGATTTGTCAGCGACTCTACGCGCTTAAGTAGTGTCACGAGGCCGGGGAAACCCGGCCTTCGTGTTTCTGCAAGGCGCTGATAGGCGGTAGACTGTCGCATCATCCTGCCGCCATCGAGACCCTCATGCAGTATCGCGACCTGCGCGAGTTCATCGCTGCCCTGGAGCAGCGCGGACAGCTCAAGCGCATCCAGGCGCCGGTATCCCCGGTACTGGAAATGACCGAGGTGTGCGACCGCACCCTGCGGGCCAAGGGCCCGGCCCTGCTGTTCGAAAAGCCCACCGGCTTCGACATGCCCGTACTCGGCAACCTGTTCGGCACGCCCGAGCGCGTCGCCCTGGGCATGGGCGCCGAGGACGTCTCCGAGCTGCGGGAGATCGGAAAGCTGCTGGCCTTCCTCAAGGAACCCGAGCCGCCCAAGGGGCTGAAGGACGCCTGGTCCAAGCTGCCGATCTTCAAGAAGGTCATCAACATGGCGCCCAAGGTCCTCAAGGACGCGCCGTGCCAGGAAGTGATCGAGGAGGGCGACGACGTCGACCTGTCGAAGCTGCCGGTGCAGACCTGCTGGCCCGGCGACGTCGCGCCGCTGATCACCTGGGGCCTGACCGTCACCCGCGGGCCGAACAAGGAACGGCAGAACCTGGGTATCTACCGCCAGCAGGTGATCGGCCGCAACAAGGTCATCATGCGCTGGCTCAGCCACCGTGGCGGTGCGCTGGACTTCCGCGAGTGGTGCCAGAAGCATCCCGGCCAGCCTTATCCGGTGGCCGTGGCCCTTGGCGCGGACCCGGCGACCATCCTCGGTGCCGTGACCCCGGTACCGGACAATCTGTCCGAATACGCTTTCGCCGGCCTGCTGCGCGGGCACAAGACCGAGCTGGTCAAATGCATCGGCAATGACCTGCAGGTGCCGGCCAGTGCCGAGATCGTCCTCGAAGGCGTGATTCATCCCGGCGAGATGGCCGATGAAGGCCCCTACGGCGACCACACCGGCTACTACAACGAGGTGGACCGTTTCCCGGTGTTCACCGTCGAGCGCATCACCCGTCGGCAGAAACCGATCTACCACAGCACCTACACCGGCCGCCCGCCGGATGAGCCGGCAATCCTCGGCGTGGCGCTGAACGAAGTCTTCGTGCCGATCCTGCAGAAGCAGTTCCCGGAGATCATCGATTTCTACCTGCCGCCCGAAGGCTGCTCCTACCGCATGGCGGTGGTGACCATGAAGAAGCAGTACCCCGGCCACGCCAAGCGCGTGATGCTCGGTGTCTGGTCGTTCCTGCGACAGTTCATGTACACCAAGTTCGTTATCGTCACCGACGACGACATCAACGCCCGCGACTGGAACGACGTGATCTGGGCCATCACCACGCGCATGGATCCCAAGCGCGACACGGTGATGATCGACAACACCCCGATCGACTACCTGGACTTCGCCTCGCCGATCTCCGGCCTGGGCTCGAAGATGGGCCTGGATGCCACCCACAAGTGGCCGGGCGAGACCAGCCGCGAATGGGGCCGGGTGATCGAGAAGGACCCGGCGGTGACCCGCCGCGTCGACGAAATCTGGGCGAGCCTGGGTATCGATTGATGCAGGCTCTCCCCCGGTAGGAGCGAGCTTGCTCGCGAACAGCTCCCGCAGCGGGAATGGGTTCGCGAGCAAGCTCGCTCCTACAGAAATCAGAACAACGAGAACAGCGCTTGAAAGTGACCTTGCAACCCTCTGGCGCCCAGCTTGAGCTGAAGCCCGGAGAACGTATCCTCGACGGTGCGCGGCGCCTGGGCTTCGAGTGCCCGCAGAGCTGCCGCAACGGCAACTGCCACATCTGCGCGGCGCTGCTGGTGGAAGGCCGCGTGCGCCAGGACGGCGAGGTGCGCGACCACGGCGAGCTCTTCACCTGCCTGGCCGAGCCGCTGGAAGACTGCGTGCTGCACTGGGACGGCGTGCTGGCACCCGGCGAGTTGCCGGTGCGCAAGCTGTCCTGCCAGTTGACCCTATGCGAGCCGGTCGGCGGCGACGTCTGGCGCGTGCGCCTGCGTGCTCCGGCCGGCAGGCCGCCGCGCTACCACGCCGGGCAGTACCTGCTGATCGAGCGCGAGGGCAGCGATCCGGCGGCCTTCTCCCTGGCCTCCGCGCCGCAGGAAGGGCGTGACCTGGAACTGCACATCCTGGCCCGCGAGAACAGTGCCATCGACCTGTTGGCGCAGCTGCAGCGCGACCGCTTCGCCCGCGTGCAGATGCCCTTCGGCGACGCGCACCTTGCCGATCTGCCGGACGGCCCGCTGGTGCTGATCGCCGCCGGCACCGGCATGGCGCAGATGCACAGCCTGATCGAGTTCTGCCGTGCCACCGGCTTTGCCCACCCGGTACACCTGTACTGGGGCGTGCGGCGCCCGGAGGACTTCTACGAGCTGCCGCACTGGGAGCAGTGGGAAAGCGTGCCCAATCTGCATCTGCACAGGATCGTCAGCGACCTATGCGGCTGGCCGGGGCGCTGCGGTTTGCTGCATGAAGCGGTGTGCGAGGACTTCGCCGAGCTGTCCGGCCTGCGCTTTTACGCCAGCGGCTCGCCGGCGATGGTCTACGGCACCCTGGATGCGCTGGTGGCGGCGGGGATGGACCCGCATCAGATGCGCGCCGACGTCTTCGCCTACGCGCCGCGAGGCTGATTCGAGCCCGCAACGCTTTTGGTAGGAGCGAGCTTGCTCGCGAACCGCACGGCACCGGCATCTCCGGTAACTCTGGTTCGCGAGCAAGCTCGCTCCTACAGGTCCCGCTGTGTCGCGGCGCCGAGGGAGAATTCCTCTTGCAGCGCCGCACGAATCCAGTCCTCGAACCAGGCCACATCGGCGCTCACCGCGCCGGGCGGCAGCAGCAGCTGGTAGCTTTCCAGCGGCACCTCCTCGGGCAGTGGTCGCACCAGCGTGCCGGCGGCGAGCTGGTGCTTGACCAGCACCAGGTTGGCCAGGGCGATGCCGTGGCCGGCCTCGGCCATGGACAGTGCGTGATCGTTGCTGACATAGAGCACGTCGGAGTTCACCCGCAGGTCCAGCCCGATGGTGGACAACCAGAGGTTCCACCATTCGCCGTCATCGACGTGGATGAGCTTGTGCTGCGCCAGCTCGTGCACGCTGGTCAGCGGGCCATGCTGTTCGAGGTAGGAGGGTGAGCACACCGGGAAAACCGCCGGCCGCACCAACGTGCTGTGACACTGCGGATAGACACCGGGAAGCCCATAGACGATCCCCAGATCGGCGCTTTTGCCGTCCACTTCGGTGAAAGTCGGGTTGGGTTCCACCGCCACCTTCAGGCCCGGGCGCTGCTGGCGCACGGTCTCCAGGCGCGGCATCAGCCAGCGCTTGGCGAAGGCCGGCACCACCAGGATCTTCAGCCAGCGTGCGGTGCCGCCGGGAGCCAGCTCATGGCCGGCATCGGCGATCTGCTGCAGGGCTGTGGATATCTTCGCGTAGTAACGCTGCCCGGCCGGCGTCAGGCTCACCCCTCGCGGGGTGCGCTCGAACAGCTGCACGCCCAGCCAGTCCTCCAGCAGCTTCACGTGACGGCCGATGGCCGGCTGCGTCACATGCAGGTCTTTCGAGGCGGCGACATAGCTGCCCAGGCGTGCGGCGGCCTCGAAGGCGCGAACGGCATTGAGCGGCGGAAGACGCTGGATGGACATGGCCGGACCTCGAAGACGGGCTGAGCTGTTAAATTTCAGTTGTTAAATTATTTAATATCGAATGTAAGAAAATTGAGCTTTTCGCTCAACCACCTTTCTTCGAATATCCGCTCCAGCAGCATCACCACAATATCGAGCCGAACCCACGGCCAGCGCTGCATCCAGCGTTTACTCCAGCCCTGCCAGAACAACTACAAGATCCCCCGGCTGCCTGCGTGCGGCGGACGGGAAGGATGCGGAGGTTTCACCATGAATGCCCTGCACAGCCTGCAGACGGCGGCGGTCTCTATCCGCTCCGTGCGCAAGGTCTACGGCGACCCGGCCAGCGGTCCCGTCGCGCTCAAATGCGTCGACCTGGACATCCGCGACAACGAGTTCTTCACCCTGCTCGGCCCCTCGGGCTGCGGCAAGACCACCCTGCTGCGGATGATTGCCGGCTTCGAGTTCCCCACCTCCGGGGAAATCCAGCTCTACGGCGAAAACATCGCCGACCGCCCGCCGTTCGAGCGCCCGGTCAATACGGTGTTCCAGCACTACGCGTTATTCCCGCACATGACCATCGCCGAGAACCTCGCCTTCGGCCTGGAATCCCATCCGATGGGCCAGCGCATGAGCCAGTTGCAGGTCGCCGAGCGCGTCCGCGAGATGCTCGCCCTGGTGCAGATGGAACGCTTCGCCCAGCGCAAGCCGACCCAGCTTTCCGGCGGCCAGCAGCAGCGCGTCGCCCTGGCTCGGGCGTTGGCGCCGCATCCCAAGGTGCTGCTGCTCGACGAGCCGCTTTCCGCGCTCGACCTCAAGCTGCGCCAGGCCATGCGCGAAGAGCTCAAGGCGATCCAGTCCAAGACCGGCATCACCTTCATCTTCGTCACCCATGACCAGGAAGAAGCCCTGACCATGTCCGACCGCATCGCCGTGCTCTCCGAAGGCGAGGTACAGCAGGTCGGCCGTCCCGACGACATCTACGAACACCCGCGCAACCGCTTCGTCGCCGATTTCATCGGCGAGACCAACTTCCTCCCGGCCCGCGTCGAGAACTTCGACGGCGAGCGCGCGCATTACCGCATCGCTGGCGACCAACTGATCGAGGCCGGCAGCCGCGAAGGCTTGAAGGTCGGCGCCGAGGTCACCCTGTCGATCCGTCCGGAGCGCCTGCAACTGGTGGCCGAAGACGCCTTGTCCGCCACGCCCTGCACTGTCGTCCAGCAGATCTACCTGGGCACCGACCTGCAGTATCAGGTCGAGCTTCAGGACGGCAGCAAGTTGACTGTGCGCGCGCCGAACAGTGCTGGCCAGCGTGGCCGCCTGGTAGCCGGGCAACGCGCCGGGCTGCTGTTCGAAAAAGGCAGCGCCAGCGTCCTGGTGGACTGAGCGGAGGTGAGCATGAACCGGTTATCCACAACCTCCGGCAATGCGCTGGAGCGGCGCCAGGCGCTGCGCAGCTTCCTCGGCGTATCGCCCGCACTGGTCTCCATCGGGCTGTTCCTGATCGTGCCGATCTTCATCGTGGTCAGTTACTCGCTGATGCAGGCCAACCCCTACGGTGGGGTGAACCCGCACTTCAGCATTGACGCCTACGTCTCGCTGCTGTTCGAGCGCCAGCTCGACGACAGCCTGGCCTTCGCCGACTCGTACATGGTGATCGCGCTGCGCTCCATCGGCATCGCCGCGGCGACCACCGTTATCACCCTGCTGGTGGGCTTCCCGGTGGCGGTGTGGCTGGCGATGCAGCCGGCGCACCGCCGCGGCCTGCTGATCTTCCTGATCACCGTGCCGTTCTGGGCCAACCTGCTGATCCGCACCTATGCCTGGATCCTGCTGCTGCGCGGCACCGGCGTGGTCAACGGTACGCTGATGAGCCTGGGGGTGATCAACCAGCCGCTGAACCTGCTGTACACCGATGGCGCCGTATTGCTGGGCCTGGTCTACACCTACGCGCCCTTCGTCGTGCTGCCGATCTACGCCACCCTCGAGAAGATGGACATGCGCCTGCTCGAAGCCGCCCAGGACCTTTACGCCGGGCGCGTGCGCACCCTGCGCAAGGTCGTCCTGCCGATCGCCCGTCCGGGCATCCTGGCCGGCGCCATCCTCACCTTCGTTCCGTGCCTGGGCGCGATGATCGCCCCCGAGCTGCTTGGCGGCGGCACCAAGATGATGCTCGGCAACCTGATCTTCCGGCAGTTCAGCGACTCGCGGAACTGGCCCTTTGGTGCGGCGCTGTCGCTGGTGCTGATGGGCGCGGTGATGCTGGTGCTGATGTTCTATGCGATGCGCGCCGAACGCCTGCGTATCGCCCGGGGAGGTGAATGATGCTCTCGCTGCTGACCAAGCGCCGCCTTGGCGTACAGGATTTCCGTGGCTTCGGCGTCCTGAGCTTCCTGTTCTACCTGTACCTCTACGCGCCCATCGTGGTGCTGGTGGTGCTCTCGTTCAACGCCAACCAGTCCGCCACCGTGTGGACCGGCTTCAGCCTCGACTGGTACCGGGCCGCCTTCGCCAACCAGGCGCTGCGCCAGGCCGCCGGCAACAGCCTGTTGATCGCCGTGTGCGCCAGCGTGATTGCCACGGCGATCGCCACCCTGGCTGCGCTGGGCACCTCGCGCGGCGCCAAGTTCAAGGGCCTGCGCCTGTCCATGGGGGCGATCATGTTGCCGTTGGTGCTGCCGGAGATCGTGGTCGGCGTCGCCACCCTGGCGCTGTTCTCCACCCTCGGCCTGTCGCTGGGCTACGGCAACCTGATCATCGCCCACACGGTGTTCTGCATCCCGTTCGCCTACCTGCCGATCCGTGCCCGCCTCAACGACATGGACCTGTCCCTGGAGCAGGCCGCCGCCGACCTCTACGCCGGGCCCTGGCGGACTTTCCGCAAGGTCACCCTGCCGCTGCTGATGCCGGGGATCTTCTCCGGGCTGATGCTGGCCTTCATCGTCTCGCTGGATAACTTCGTGATCTCGATGATGGTCTCCCAGGCCGGCACCACCACCCTGCCGATCTTCATCTTCGGCCTGCTGCGCATGGGCGTGACGCCCGATGTGAACGCGGTGTCGACCCTGATCCTCGGCGTTTCCGTGCTGTTCGTAACCCTGTCGTTCCTGCTCGGCAAGAAGAAGGCCTGAGCCCACATACCGGAGTAGAAGATGAGCAAACTGATCGCTGCTGTAGGGGCCTCGCTGACGCTGGCCATGGCCGTCCACGCGCAAGCCGCCGAGCAACTGAACGTGGTGAGCTGGAGTGGTTACTTCACCCCGCAGATCCTGGAGAAGTTCGAGAAGGAAAGCGGCATCAAGGTGACCGTGGATTCCTACGATTCCAACGAAACCCTGTTGGCCAAGCTCAAGCAGGGCGGCGCCGGCTACGACGTGGCGATTCCTTCCCACGCCTTCGTACCGATCCTGATCCAGGAAAAGCTGCTGGAGCGCTTCGACCCGGCCAGCCAGCCGTACTACGCCAACGTCGAGGACAACCTGAAGAAGCCCGCCTGGGACCCGGAAGGCGCCTACGCCGTGCCCTTCATCTGGGGCACCACCAGCGTGGTGCTGGACAGCGCGAAATACAGCGGCCCGGCCGACAGCTACTCGGTGCTGTTCACCCCGCCCAAGGAGCTGCAGGGCAAGATCAACATGTTCGACTCGGCCAGCGAGGTGATCGACACCGCCAGCCTCTACCTGGGCATCCCGCTGTGCAGCGAGGATCCCAAGCAGATGCAACAGGTGCTGACCCTTCTGAAGAACCAGAAGCCCTTCGTGAAGACCTACAGCTCCAAGGCCGGCTCGATCCGCGAGAACCTGGCCTCGGGCGAAGTCGACATGTCGATGTTCTGGGGCGGCTCGTCGATGCGTGCGCGTGAGATGAAGTCCAGCCTGAAGTACCTCTACCCGAAAGAGGGCGTGATGGCCTGGGTGGACAACCTGGTGATCCCGGCCGGCGCCAAGCACCCGGAGAGCGCGAAGAAGTTCATCGCCTTCCTCAGCCAGCCGGAAAACTCGGCAATGACCCAGAACTTCCTCAAGCACCAGAGCCCGATCAAGGGCGTGGAACCCTTCCTCGATGCCAGCCTGAAGGATGCGCCGGAACTGCACATCCCCGAGGGCACCAAGGTGGTGTTCAGCAAGACCTGCGGCGAAGGCGCGATCCGCCTGGCCGACCGTATCTGGACCAACCTGATGCGCTGATCCCCGACCGGGAAAGCCACAGACCGACGCTGCTCGCGTCCACCTTCATGGGCGTGGCGGCAGCGTTCGGCCTGGAGAACGCAACAAGCCCCGCCCGGCGGCGGGGTCGCTGAACCCGACTTATGCTTCCCGCCTGCCGGAAGCGACTGATGAAAGAAGGCCGCGCTCCATGAGCCAGAATAAGCACAACGAACTCGTCCAGCTCCAGGCCCACGAACTGGCCCAACGCATCCGCCTGCGCCAGGTGTCCTGCCGCGAGGTGATGCAGGCGCACCTCGAGCAGATCGAGCGCTTCAACCCGGCGGTCAATGCCATCGTCAGCCAGCAACCCGACGACCTTCTGCTGGCCGAAGCCGACCAGCGCGACGCCGAACTGGCCCGTGGCGAATACCGTGGCTGGATGCACGGCCTGCCCCACGCGGTGAAGGACCTGTCGCTGACCCAGGGTATCCGTACCACCCTCGGCTCGCCGTTGTTCCGCGACTACCTGCCCGAGCGCGACGGCATCATGGTCGAGCGCATCAAGGCGGCCGGCGCCATCATCATCGGCAAGACCAACACCCCCGAATTCGGCCTTGGCTCCCACAGCTACAACCCGATCTTCGGTGCCACCGGCTGCGCCTATGCGCCTGAACGCACTGCCGGCGGCAGCAGCGGTGGCGCGGCGGCCGCGCTGGCGCTGCAGATGGTCCCGGTTGCCGACGGCAGCGACATGATGGGCTCGCTGCGCAACCCGGCGGCCTTCAACAACATCATCGGCTTCCGTCCGTCCCAGGGCCGCGTGCCCTTCGACGACAGCGCCGACCTGTTCATCGACCAGCTCGGCTACGAAGGCCCGATGGGCCGCAGCGTGCGCGACGTGGCTTTGCTGCTGTCGGTACAGGCCGGCGGCGATGCCCGTGCGCCGCTGTCCATTGCCGAGAGCGGCGAGCAGTTCGCCGGCAAGCTGGAACGTGATTTCAAGGGCGCACGCGTGGGCTGGCTGGGCGACCTGGGCGGACACCTGGCGATGGAGAAAGGCGTGCTGGAGCTGTGCCGGAAATCCTTCGCCGACTTCGAAGCCATCGGCTGCCACGTCGAGGACACCGCCATGGGTTTCTCGCCCGAGCGCCTGTGGGACACCTGGCGCACCCTGCGTCACTGGATGGTTGCCGGCTCCCTGGGCGCCGCCTATACCGACCCGGCCAAGCGCGAACTGCTCAAGCCCGAGGCTATCTGGGAAGTGGAGAATGGCCTGAAGCTCTCCGCCATGGATGTGTTCCGCGCCTCCGCCGCGCGCAGCGACTGGTACCGTGCCATCAGCCAACTGTTCGAGCGCTACGACTACCTGCTGCTGCCCAGTGCCCAGGTGTTCCCGTTCGACAAGACCTGGGACTGGCCGAAAGAGATCGCCGGCAAGGCCATGGACACCTACCACCGCTGGATGGAGGTGGTGATCCCGGCCACCCTGTCCGGTTGCCCGGCGGCCAACGTGCCGGTGGGCTTCAATGAGCAGGGCCTGCCCATGGGCCTGCAGATCATCGGCAGGCACCAGGCCGACATGGCCGTGCTGCAACTGGCCCATGCCTACGAGCAGGCCTCGCGCTGGTACCAGCGCTGCCCGCCGCCCATTCTGGCGGGGAACTGATCCGCTTTTTCACAAGCTGAGGGGGACGCATGAACATCAGCTTCTTCCAGGAACTGCTGCAAAGCATCAGCGAGCGCGGCCGGCAACTGCTGGAGTCGCGCGAGCCGGCGCCGGGCAATGCGCAGGCGCTGGCGCAGGCTTGCCACAAACTGATCTCCAGCCACGGCGAAGCGTCGGGCGTAGCCCTGGCGCAGCAAGTCCTGTGCGCCTACCGCGACTGTCCGCCGGAACAGCAGAAGGCCTTCTTCGATACCCTGCTGAAGGATTTCGCCCCATCTCGCGAAGCGCTGGCCGAAGCCTGCCAGCGTTATCTCGACGAGCCGTCTTCGGCCAACACTACGGCGCTGTTCCAGGCCAGCGAACCGCCACGCCAGGAACTGTTCCGCCGCCTGAACCAGGCGCCCGGCGGCACTGCCCAACTGATCGCCATGCGCCGCCTGCTGCTGCAGGAATTGAAAGCCAGGCCGGAGCTTGCCGCCGTGGACCACGACCTGCAGCACCTGCTGGCGTCCTGGTTCAACCGTGGTTTCCTGGTGCTGCGACGGATCGACTGGTCGACACCGGCAGCGATCCTGGAAAAGATCATCCAGTACGAGGCCGTCCATGCCATCAAGGACTGGGACGACCTGCGCAGCCGCCTGCAGCCGGCCGACCGCCGCTGCTTTGCCTTTTTCCACCCGGCACTGGCCGACGAGCCGTTGATCTTCGTCGAAGTGGCGCTGACCCGTGCGATGCCGGGTGCCATCGCTGACATTCTGGAGCCGGGCTCGCCGGGGCAGCCGCTGGAAGAACCCGACACCGCTGTCTTCTACTCCATCAGCAACTGCCAGGACGGCCTGCGCGGCATCTCCTTCGGCAATTTCCTGATCAAGCAGGTGGTGGAGGAGCTGGCGCGGGAGATTCCGAGCCTGCGCCAGTACGTCACGCTGTCGCCGGTGCCTGGCTTCCGCCGCTGGCTCGACGGCCTGGGCGCTGACCCGCAGCTGGGCTCGGTGGCTGCCGACCTGCTCAAGGCGCTCAAGCCCGATGCGCCGCCGCCACCACGCACTGAAGAACCCATGCTGGCGCTGGCCGCCGAGTACTTCCTGCACGCCAGGAACGGCGCCGGCCTGCCGCTGGACCCGGTGGCGCGTTTCCACCTGGGCAACGGTGCCCGCCTGGAACGCCTGAACTGGCGTGGCGACCTCTCCGCCAGCGGCCTGCGCCAGGCCGCCGGGCTGATGGTCAATTACCGCTACGAACTGCGCCAGATCGAAAAGAACCACGAAGCCTACGCCAACCAGGGCGCGGTCGCGGCCTCACCCGAGGTGCGCAAGTTGGCCACCCTGACGGCGAAAACAAAACGCTAGGACCTCACCATGAACCAGAGCCTTTTCGCCGAAGTCGGCAAACACCTGCCCAGCGACCTGTCCAAACCTTTCATCCGCACCCCCCTGGGGGGCGGCTACAGCTACGCCGACATGCTGCGCAGCACCTCGCAATTCGCCCATGCCCTGGTGGAACTCGGCGTGCAGCCGGGCGACCGGGTTGCCGTGCAGGTCGACAAGAGCCCCGAGACGGTCATGCTCTACCTCGCCGTGCTGCGCGCCGGCGCGGTCTACCTGCCGCTCAACAGCGGCTATACCGGTGACGAGCTGCGCTACTTCCTCGACGACGCCGAGCCTTCGCTGTTCGTCTGCGCACCGGCCTTCGAGGCCCAGGCCCGCGAGCTGGCGAAAGTCAGCGGCGTGGCCCACGTGGAGACCCTGGGCGACGCCGGTGACGGTTCGCTGATGGATCGGGTGCACGGCAAGCCGGGGCGCTTTGCCGATGTCGAGCGTGCCGCTGCCGATCTCGCCGCGATCCTCTACACCTCCGGCACCACCGGGCGCTCCAAGGGCGCGATGATCAGCCACGGCAACCTGGTGTCCAACGCCCGCGCGCTGGTGGACGCCTGGAAGATCACCAGCGAGGACTGGCTGCTCCATGCGCTGCCGATCTTCCACATCCATGGCCTGTTCGTGGCCTGCAACAGCCTGCTGATGGCGGGCGGCTCGATGCTCTTTCTGAGCAAGTTCGATGCCGCGCAGATCCTCAAGCTGCTGCCCCAGGTGAACCTGCTGATGGGCGTGCCGACCTTCTACACTCGCCTGCTCGACCAACCCGGCCTGACCCGCGAGGCGGTGGCGCACATGCGCCTGTTCATTTCCGGTTCCGCGCCGCTGACCGCCGAGACCCACAAGGCGTTCTCCCAGCGCACCGGCATGGCGATCCTCGAACGCTACGGCATGACCGAGACCGGCATGAACACCTCCAATCCGCTGGAGGGCGAACGTATCGCCGGCACCGTCGGCTTCCCGCTGCCGGGCGTCGAGCTGCGCATCACCGACCCGGCCCAGGCCGAGCCGACGCTGCTGCCGCAGGGCGAGCCGGGGATGATCGAAGTGCGCGGGCCGAACGTGTTCCAGGGGTACTGGCGGATGCCGGAGAAAACCGCCGAGGAACTGCGCGCGGACGGCTACTTCATGACCGGTGACATCGGCTTCGTCGACGACCGTGGCTACGTGCAGATCGTCGGCCGCAACAAGGACATGATCATCAGCGGCGGCTTCAACGTGTACCCCAAGGAGCTGGAAGAGATTCTCGACACCCTGCCGGGGGTGGCCGAGTCGGCGGTGATTGGCGTGCCGCATCCAGACTTCGGCGAGGGTGTGACCGCCGTGCTGGTGGCCAGCCAGGGTCAGGCGCCGAGCGAGGCGCAGGTGCTCGCCGCGCTGGACGGCAAGCTGGCGCGCTTCAAGCAGCCCAAGCGGGTGATGGTGGTCGACGCGCTGCCGCGCAACGTGATGGGCAAGGTGCAGAAGAATGTGCTGCGCGAGCAGTTCAAGGCGCTGTATTCCTGAACTCCGGCCTGACGTTGTTTGCGAGCAAGCTCGCTCCTACGAAAAGCGCTCCGCAGCTGGGCGTAGATGTAGGAGCGAGCTTGCTCGCGAACCGGGAATTGTCCCTGCCTTCTGGCTGACTCCGCTCCCCCTCCCTAACCCTCTCCCTGAAGGGAGAGGGGACTGGATCGGCGCAGGATGGCAAATACGAGCTGGCCTGCTGCTGCGGTTCAGTTAACGTAGGGAGTTGCCGGCAGCCCGGATAGCTCCCTCTCCCTTCAGGGAGAGGGCGGGGGGAGAGGGTAGACTCCGTGCACCGACGGCCACAAAAAGCCCCGCTTACGCGGGGCTTTTGATTTTGTAGGAGCGGAGCTTCTCCGCGAAACGCGGATGAAATCCGCGCCCCCGGAACCCGTCAGCGTACGGCAACCACCACCTTGCCCACCGCCTTGCGCTGGCCCAGGTGATTGATCGCGTCGGCGGCCTGCTCCAGTGGATAGGTCTGCGACACCAGCGGCTTGATCTTGCCCTCGGCGAACCAGGCGAACAACTGTTGGAAGTTCGCTGCGTTGGCCTGTGGCTGGCGTTGGGCGAAGGAGCCCCAGAACACACCGACCAGCGAGGCGCCCTTGAGCAGGGTGAGGTTGGCCGGCAGCGACGGGATGGTACCGCTGGCGAAGCCGACCACCAGCATGCGGCCGTTCCAGGCGATGGAGCGGAAGGCTTCCTCGAACAGATCGCCGCCGACCGGATCGTAGATCACGTCCACGCCCTGGCCGCCGGTGATTTCCTTGAGCTTGTCCTTGAGGCTGCCTTCGCTGTAGTTGATCAGTACGTCGGCGCCAGCGGCCCTGGCCACTTCCAGCTTGGCGTCGCTGCTGGCTGCCGCGATGACCTTGGCGCCCATGGCCTTGCCGATCTCGACGGCCGCCAGGCCCACGCCACCGGAGGCGCCGAGCACCAGCAGGGTCTCGCCCGGCTGAAGGTTGGCGCGCTGCTTGAGCGCGTGCATGGAGGTGCCGTAGGTCATGCCGAAGGCGGCGGCGCTGGCGAAGTCCATGCCGTCGGGAATCGGCATCACGTTGTAGCCGGGCACCGCCACTTCCTCGGCGAAGCTGCCCCAGCCGGTCAGCGCCATCACCCGGTCGCCGGGCTTTACGTGGCTGACCTTCTCACCCACCGCGCCCACCACACCGGCGGCCTCGCCACCCGGGGAGAACGGGAAGGGCGGCTTGAACTGGTACTTGCCCTCGATGATCAGGGTGTCCGGGAAGTTCACCCCGGCAGCGTGAACCTGCAGCAGGACTTCGTTCTTCTTCGGCTCGGGGCTGGCGATGTCTTCCAGCACCAGGGTTTCGGCGGGGCCGAAGGCTTTGCACAGCACGGCTTTCATGAGGACGTACTCCGTTGGAGGTTCTGCTTTGTGAGTAGCGGGCAGTGTAGGAGCGCAGGCACAGGGGGCAAATCACCATGGCCTGGGCTTATGCCCCGATATAGCTTGGGCGGCGGCGCGAGTGTGGCTATCCTTTGCCCATCGAATCCGGAGACATCGCCTTGAGAGCTTTCCTCGCCCTGTTGCTGGCCTTTTCCTTCAGTACCTTCGTCATGGCTTCCGAGTCCGAAGAAGCCAAGCCGGAAGACGCCAACAAGCCTGTATTCTTCGACCTCACTCCCGCACTGGTGGGCAACTACGGCAGCGGTCCGCGCCTGAAATACTTCAAGGCCGACATCGCGCTGAAGGTCACCGGCAAGGAGGCCTCCGAGAAGGTCGAGCACCACGAACCGCTGATCCGCAACCAACTGGTGATGCTGTTCGCCCAGCAGACCGACGAGTCCCTGGGCAGCGTCGACGGCAAGGAGAAGCTGCGCCAGGAAGCTCTCAAGCAGGTGCAGACCGTCCTCCAGCAGGAAGAGGGCAAACCGCTGGTGGACGACCTGCTGTTCAACAACCTGATCGTCCAGCCCTGATTCCCTCGGATGCCACCTCCATGAGCGCGACTCATCTGCGCAGCGCAGGCGTTCCTCGCTCCCGGCTGCGGCCGCTCGCCGCAATGCCGGGCTGAAAGCCCCGTCTTGCAAGGCGCGTAGGAAATTTCCGGCGCGCGCCTGACCTGAATCAAACCCCGTTTACCGCTGCTCGCCGAACATCCCCTCATGATCCGCTCGAATTCGAGCGCCTGGACAAGAGGATATTCGGATGACAGGAACCGCAAAAAGCTGGCGCACTCGCGGACTCTTCGTGGTCGCCGCGGCGGTGCTCGCCGCGCTGGCCTGGCAGACGTTCAAGCCGAACGGCCTCCCCGAAGGCTTCGCCAGCGGCAACGGGCGCATCGAAGCCACCGAAGTCGACGTGGCCACCAAATTGGCGGGCCGCGTGGCGGAGATCCTGGTGGACGAAGGGGACTTCGTCACCGCCGGGCAGGTCGTTGCGCGCATGGATACCCAGGTGCTCAAGGCCCAGCTGGCGCAGGCCGAGGCCGAGGTGCGGCGGGCGCAGAACGCCAAGCTCACCGCCGAATCGCTGGTTGCCCAGCGGCATAGCGAAAAGGCCACCGCCGAAGCCATGGTCGCCCAGCGCCAGGCCGAACTTACTGCCGCGCATAAGCGCTTCACCCGCACCGAGCAACTGGTCAAGCGCAACGCTCTGCCGCAGCAACAGCTCGACGACGACCGCGCGGCGCTGCAGAGCTCCCAGGCAGCGCTGGCCGCCGCACGCTCGCAGGTCATCTCGGCGCAGGCCAGCATCGCTGCCGCCAGTTCCCAGGTGATCGAGGCGCAATCGGCCATCGAGGCCGCCACCGCCAGCACCGTGCGCCTGCAGGCCGATATCGACGACAGCGACCTCAAGGCCCCGCGCAACGGCCGCGTGCAGTACCGCGTGGCGCAGCCGGGCGAAGTCCTTTCCGCTGGCGGCAAGCTGCTCAACATGGTCGACCTGGCTGACGTCTACATGACCTTCTTCCTGCCCTCGGGGCAGGCCGGCAAGGTCGAGCTGGGCCAGGAAGTTCACCTGGTGATCGACGCGGTGCCGGAGTACGTGATCCCGGCGAAAGTCTCCTACGTCGCCAGCGTCGCGCAGTTCACGCCCAAGACCGTGGAGACCGCCAACGAGCGCGAGAAGCTGATGTTCCGCGTCAAGGCGCGCCTCGATCCGGGCCTGTTGGAAAAATACATCACCTACGTGAAAACCGGCGTGCCGGGCATGGCCTATATGCGCCTCGACCCGCAGGTGGAATGGCCGGCTGACCTGCAGATCAAGGTCCCGCAATGAACGCCGCCGACTGCGTGGCCCGTCTGGCTGGCGTCTCGCTGCGCTATGGGCAGACCCGCGCAGTGGACGACGTCACCCTGGAAATCCCGGCCAACCGCATGGTCGGCCTGATCGGCCCGGACGGCGTCGGCAAGTCCAGCCTGCTGGCGCTGCTGGCGGGCGCGCGGAAGATGCAGGAGGGCGAAATCCAGGTGCTCGGCGGCGACATGCGCGACGTGCGCCATCGCCGCGCCG
Source organism: Pseudomonas nitroreducens TX1 (assembly GCF_000313755.1). GTDB lineage: Bacteria > Pseudomonadota > Gammaproteobacteria > Pseudomonadales > Pseudomonadaceae > Pseudomonas > Pseudomonas nitroreducens_A. The sequence continues at coordinate 168,538 of NZ_AMZB01000134.1, forward strand.
TTTGCCCGCGCATCGCCTACATGCCCCAGGGCCTGGGCAAGAACCTCTACCCGACGCTCTCGGTGTTCGAGAACGTCGACTTCTTCGGCCGCCTGTTCGGCCACGACAAGGCCGAGCGCGAGCGGCGCATCGCCGACCTGCTGCACAGCACGGGGCTGGCGCCCTTCGCCGAGCGCCCGGCGGGCAAGCTCTCCGGCGGCATGAAGCAGAAGCTCGGGCTGTGCTGCGCGCTGATCCACGACCCCGACCTGCTGATCCTCGACGAACCCACCACCGGCGTCGATCCGCTGTCGCGCAACCAGTTCTGGGAGCTGATCGCGCGCATCCGCGCAGGCCGCGAGGGCATGAGCGTGCTGGTGGCCACCGCCTACATGGAGGAGGCCGAGCGCTTCGACCATCTGGTGGCGATGGACGAAGGCAAGGTGCTTTCCACTGGTACGCCTGCCGAGCTGCGCGAGCAGACCGCGACGCCGACCCTCGAAGAGGCGTTCATCGCGCTGCTGCCCGAGGCCAAGCGCGCCGGGCACCACGCGCTGGTGATCCCGCCACGCACGCTGGGCGAGGGCGCCGCTCAGATCGCCATCGAAGCCGAAGGGCTGACGTGCCGCTTCGGGGATTTCGTCGCGGTCGACCACGTCAGCTTCCGCATCGAGCGTGGGGAAATCTTCGGTTTCCTCGGCTCCAACGGCTGCGGCAAGTCCACCACCATGAAGATGCTCACCGGCCTGCTGCCCGCCAGCGAAGGCACCTGTGCGTTGTTCGGCCAGCCGGTGAACGCCAACGACATGCAGACCCGCCGGCGCGTGGGCTACATGTCCCAGGCCTTTTCGCTGTATGCCGAACTGACGGTGCTGCAGAACCTCGAACTGCACGCCAAGCTGTTCCACCTGCCAACCGACCAGATCGGCCCGCGCGTGGAGGAAATGCTCCAGCGCTTCGACCTCGGCAAGGTCCGCAACGAGTTGCCGGACAGCCTGCCGCTGGGCATTCGCCAGCGCCTGTCGCTGGCCGTGGCGGTGATCCACAAGCCGGAAATCCTGATCCTCGACGAGCCCACCTCGGGCGTCGACCCGGTGGCCCGCGACGGCTTCTGGGAGCTGATGGTGGAGCTGTCGCGCAACGACGGCGTGACCATCTTCATTTCCACCCACTTCATGAACGAGGCCGAGCGTTGCGACCGCATCTCGCTGATGCATGCCGGCAAGGTGCTCGACAGCGACACCCCGCAGGGCTTGATCGACAAGCGCGGCCTGCCGACCCTGGAAGCCACCTTCATTGCCTATCTGGAAGAGGCCGCCGGCAGTGCGCCGGTGCCGGACGCCGCGCCTGCGCCGGAAGCGCCCGCCGAGCCGACCCGCTACAAGGGCAGCGACCGTTTCAGCTGGCTGCGCCTGTTCAGCTACGCGCGCCGCGAGGCCATGGAACTGCGCCGCGACCCGATCCGCCTGACCCTGGCGCTGGTGGGCACCGCGCTGCTGATGTTCATCATCGGCTACGGCATCAATATGGACGTCGAGGACCTCACCTACGCGGTGCTCGACCGTGACCAGACCACCACCAGTCAGGCCTACGCGCTGAACATCGCCGGCTCGCGCTACTTCATCGAGAAGGACCCGATCCAGGACCCGGACGACCTGGAGCGGCGCCTGCGCAGCGGCGAGATCAGCCTGGCAGTGGAAATCCCGCCGAACTTCGGCCGTGACCTCAAGCGCGGCGCCGATCCGCAGATCGGCGTGTGGATCGACGGCGCCATGCCGACCCGCGCCAACACCGTGCTCGGCTACGTCCAGGGGCTGCACGCCAGCTACCTTGCCGACCTCGCCCGGCAGAGCGGCAACGCCGCCGCCAGCGCGGCGGCCAGCACTGAAGTGCGCTACCGCTACAACCCGGACGTGGAGAGCCTCAAGGCGATGGTGCCGGCGGTGATCCCGCTGCTGCTGATCATGATCCCGGCGATGCTCACCGCCCTGGGCGTGGTGCGCGAGAAGGAGCTGGGCTCGATCACCAACCTCTACGTCACGCCGGTCACGCGTCTGGAGTTCCTGTTGGGCAAGCAATTGCCCTACATCGGCATGGGCATGATCAACTTCGTGCTCATGCTGGCCATGGCGGTGCTGCTGTTCCAGGTGCCGCTCAAGGGCAGCTTTCTCGCGCTGCTGGTCGGTGCGTTCCTCTACGTGGTGACCAGCACCGGTCTGGGGCTGCTGCTCTCGACCTTCATGAAGAGCCAGATCGCTGCCGTGTTCGGCACCGCCATCGCCACCATGATCCCGGCCATCCAGTTCTCCGGGCTGATCCACCCGGTGTCGTCGCTGGAAGGTGCCGCGGCGTTCATTGGCCAGCTCTACCCGACCTCGCATTTCCTCATCATCAGCCGCGGCGCCTTCTCCAAGGCGCTGGGCCTCCCCGACCTATGGGTCTACTACCTGCCGCTGGCGGTGATGATCGTGGTGCTGACACTGCTCAGCGTGGCCTGCTTGAAGAAGCAGGAGGACTGAGCCATGAGGAAGCTGGCGAACATCTTCAACCTCGGCATCAAGGAATTCCGCAGCCTGGGCCGCGATTACGCGATGCTGATCCTGATCGCCTGGGCCTTCACCCTGGGGGTCTACAGCTCGGCCACCGGCGTGCCGGAAACCCTGCACCACGCGCCCATCGCCATCGTCGACGAGGACCAGTCGCAGCTCTCCACGCGCATCATCAACGCCTTCCAGCCACCGTACTTCCGACCGCCAGAAATGATTGGCCACGCGCAGATGGACCGCGGCATGGATGTGGGTTTGTACACCTTCACCCTGGACATCCCGCCGGACTTCCAGCGCGACGTGCTGGCCGGGCGGCAGCCGGCGATCCAGGTCAACGTCGACGCTACCCAGACCGGACAAGCATTCTCTGGTGCGGGCTACATCCAGAACATCATCGGCACCGAGGTGCGCGAGTTCGTCAGCCGCTACCGCGCCGAAGCGGCGATGCCGGCCGAGCTGGCGGTGCGCATAGAGTTCAACCCGAACCTGACCCAGGCCTGGTTCGGCGCGGTGATGGAAGTGATCAACCAGATCACCATGCTGTCGATCATCCTCACCGGCGCCGCGCTGATCCGCGAGCGCGAGCACGGCACGGTGGAGCACCTGCTGGTGATGCCGCTGACCGCCTTCGAGATCATGATGGCCAAGGTCTGGTCCATGGGCACCGTGGTGCTGGTGGCGGCGGCCATCTCGTTGCAGCTGGTGGTGCGCGGCTGGCTGGACGTGCCGATCAGCGGCTCGGTGGGGCTGTTCCTGCTGGGCGCGGCGCTGCACCTGTTCGCCACCACGTCCATGGGCATCTTCCTCGGCACCGTGGCGCGCTCGATGCCGCAGCTGGGGCTGCTGGTGATCCTCACCCTGATGCCGCTGCAGATACTCTCCGGCGGCACCACGCCGCGCGAGAGCATGCCGGAGCTGGTGCAAACCATCATGCTGGCGGCGCCGACCACCCACTTCGTCAGCCTGGCCCAGGCGATTCTTTATCGTGGGGCCGACCTGTCCATCGTCTGGCCACAGCTGCTGGCCATCGTCGGTATCGGCGCGGCGTTCTTCAGTGGCGCGCTGTGGCGCTTCCGCCGGACCATCGGGCAGATGGCCTGACGCTTCGCCCATTCTGTAGGAGCGAGCTCGCGAACGGACTATCCGGCAGCGCTGACGCCAGGCGGGTTCGCGAGCAAGCTCGCTCCTACAGAGACCCTCGCCCTGACCGCGCGCCTCGCTCCGAAGGGAGAGGGGACTGGTTTGGTGCCGGCGTAAACCGAAGTGTCAGCCGGCATGTTCAGCTCCCTCTCCCTTCAGGGAGAGGGCGGGGGAGAGGGCATGCCTCGCACGAAATTTCAGGTAAGCGTGCGCTCGGCCATATCCGTCGGCCACACACAGGTCTGGTTCCTGCCCTTGTGCTTGGCCGCATACAGCGCTTGGTCGGCCTGGGCGATCAGTTGATCCGGCGCGGCGTCCTGCCCTGGCGTGGCGATGGCCAGGCCGATGCTCACCGTCAGTCGTCCCAGTTCCCCGGCGGGATGTGCGATGCCCATCTCGGCCACGCGCTGGTGGATGCGCGCGGCCACATGGCTGGCGCCTCCAATGCCGGTGTCGGTGAGGATGATGACGAACTCCTCGCCGCCATAACGGCACGCCACATCGCCTTCGCGTTGCAGGCTTTCCTGCAGGCAGCTGGCGAGGCGCCGCAGCGCGTCGTCGCCGGCCAGGTGGCCGAGGCAGTCGTTGAAGCGCTTGAAGTGGTCGACGTCGAGCATCAGTACCGCCAGCGGCGCATCGGCCCGGCGCAGGCGGCGCCACTCGCTCTGAAACTGGCGGTCGAAGTAGCGGCGATTGAACAGGCCGGTTAGGCCGTCCTGCTGCGACAGCTTGTGCAGCTGCGCCTCCAGTTGCAGGCGCTCGCTGTTGTCGCGGGCCACGGCGATCAGGTAGTCGTGGTCGCCCTGGTGAATAAGCTGGGTGTTGATCTCCGCCGGTTGCAGGCTGCCGTCGCGGCGAAGCATCTCGCGTTGGAAGATCATCGACAGGTTGAGCCGGTGCGCCTGCTGCACCAGCTGGATCCAGGCGTGGAAGCCGGGGATGAGTCGCTCGGGATCGTCGCGCAGCAGGTGGCGGAACTCCTCGGCGCTGTATCCCAGGCCGTTGTAGGTCGCGCGGTTCATGTGCAGCAGTTCGCGCTGTTGCAGGTCGAAGATGAACAGCGCGTCGCGGCAGGAGTCAGTCAGGTCCAGCGCCAGTTGCAGGCGTTCGCGGCTTTCACGCAGGTTTGCCTCCACCGATTGGCGCTGCTCGGCTTCCTGGTTGAGCAACTGGTTGCTTGCGCTCAGCGCGGTGGCGCGGCGGGCGTTCTCGCGGGCGAGGAACAGCGCTGCTACCAGCAGCAGGCTGATGGCCATGCCGCCGCTGAATACCACCGTCGGCAGGGGGGTGGACAGCGATTGCACCAGCGTGGCTGTGGGGCGCAGTTCCAGCTCGAAGCTGCGGTTGTCGAGCAGGCGCAGCGGCACCCGCAGCTGTTTCTCGGCATCGCTGCCGGGCTGGTCGCGCACGTAGATCGGCCTGCCATGTTCGAGCAGGCTCACGCTGAACAGGTGGTTGTCGGCCTGCTTGAGCAGGTTGTCCATCAGCGGGCCGACGCGGAAGACGCCCTGCATGAAGCCATCGAAGCGCAGCTGGTTGTCGATGTCGTGGATGTACACCGGCGTATAGAGCACGAAACCGCGTCCGCCCTGGAGCAGTTCGACACTGTCGCTCAGGTGTGCCGTGCCGCTTTCGCGGGCGGCCATCGCCGTGGCGTAGTTGGGGTGCTGCGCAGAGAGACGGAAGTTCAGCGCCGCCTCATTGCCCTGCAGCGGTTCCAGCCAGCGGATGCGCAGGTCCGGATCGGCCCATTGGATCGATTGGTAGCCGGGAAAGCTGCGGACGTAGAAGCGCGCATCCAGCTCCCATTCGGCGCGGGGCATGCGGCCGTGGTGGGTCCACAGCTGGGCGAGCAGATCCAGGCCCTGGACCTGCTCATGGAGATTGGCTTCCAGCTGGTGCGCCAGGCTGCGCCCCTGGTAGGTCAGGCGTTCCTCCACGCGCTGCCGTTCGCTGCGCGCCAGCTCCTCGCTCAGCCAGGTGCTGGCGAGCAGGAGCACGCAGAGCAGGCCGCCGAGCCCGAGGTAAGTAGCTAATGAGGACTGAAGGCGGTGCATACGGCGAATTCCGGGGGCTTCAGTAACCTAATAGCACAATGCCTTTACTTGTGCGCCAGGCCGACGACGATCGCCCACTGTTCGGCGGTCACCGGCATCACCGACAGGCGGCTGCCTTTCTGTACCAGGGGCATCTCTTCCAGTCCGGCCTGCGCCTTGAGCGTGCCCAGCGGGAGCACCGCGCGGAAGGCTTCGACAAAGCTCACGTCGCGGGCTGTCCAGGGATTCTTCTCGTCGCTGGCCTTGGGGTCGTGGTAGTGGCTCTGCGGGTCGAGCGCGGTCGGGTCCGGGTAGGGGGCGCCGTCGATTCGCGCGATGCCGGCAATGCCGGGCTCGGGACAGCTGGAGTGGTAGAAGAAGAACAGGTCGCCCGGCTGCATGCTGCGCATGAAGTTACGCGCCTGGTAATTGCGCACGCCGTCCCAGCGCGCCGTCTTCAGGCGCTGCAGGTCGTGGATCGAGAGTTCGTCGGGCTCGGATTTCATCAGCCAGTAAGCACGTGCCATCCGCGAGGGTCTCCTTGTGCGGGTCGTAATGGTTGTACCAAGGGTAGGCGGGTAGAGGTTTCCCTGCGACAAGTTGCCGGCTCGCCGGAAATCAATTGTAGGAAGAGGATGTAGGAATACCGGCATGAACATTGCCTGAAAGTGCCGGAAGTTTTGGGGGCGGTAGCTCCTCCGACGATCGGTTGGCGTCAGAATTGCGAGAAGCTTTTCATTGTCGGAGAATGCCGCCGTTTTCAGCTTGGCCCGCCGGACGGATAAAAAACCACCGCCGGTCATCGTTGACAGTTTGCCTGGAAGGGGGAGGCAATCGATGAAACGCAAGCCAGATATTTTGTGGGTGTTGGTAATACTTTTCGGTCTGGGTGTCGTCACGACCGGTTACACCCAGAGCCTTTGGGAGCAACGCCAGGGCAACGCCCCGGTGCAGGTCACCCAGCAGCCCTGATTCAGCCATCTCGATCCAGCGCTGCCATCGCCACGGTTATCGCAAGGAACGCGATTCCGTCGCGAGACGGCCATACCAGCCGCCGTCCGTCACTATGCCCATCAGCGGCACATCCCAGCTCGCCAGCTCCAGCTGATCGACCTTCTGGCATTCGTGCGCCAGGCCCAGCAACGTCGGTTTCTGCCAATTTTTGCGCATGCCCAGATAGGCCAGGGTCCGGTCATAGAAGCCCTTGCCCATTCCCAGGCGGCCGCCCTGGGGGTCGAAGCCCACCAGCGGCAGCAACAGCAGGTCCAGGGTCCAGGCCGGGCGCTGGCGCCGTCGGTCGGCTTGCGGCTCGGCGATGTTGTAACGGTTGCGCACCCAGCGCTCGCCAATGCCGACCTGCTGGAAGGTCATGTGCGTGCGCGGCCAATCCGAGAGCACCGGCAGGTAGGTCGCCTTGCCGCGCTTCTGCGCCGCCTTCATGAGCGGGCGCGGGTCGATCTCGCCGTCAGCCGGCAGGTACAGGGCAATGTGTTTCGCCCGGCGGAACAGCGGATGCTGCGCGAGCTGACGATACAGGGATTGGGCGGCGAGACGTTGCTGGAGGGGCGTCAGCGCGCGTCTGGCCTGGCGCAACTGGCGGCGCAGGGCAGGGCGGGAAAGACCGTCGGAATGGATCATGGAAGGGTAAAGCTCCCCGGACATGCCGCTGTCGGGTTAGCCCTTGAACCCGAGAGTTCAAGGTGGTGGTTGCAGTAGGCTTTAAGGCTTTCCGTCGTGCGGACATGCACACCAGCCCAACTGGCAACCCCCGTTGTTGCAATTATCGGCTCAGGGACATCACCGACTGGCCAACACACCAGGGAGCGAGGCTGATTATACCCCAAGGAAATTTCCCTGGTCAGACTTCACCCTGGTCCTTATCAGTGGTAAGGGTATCGGTCGCCAGGGCGCGGTCCACGCGCTCGAGCAGTTCGCGCACGCGCTCGCGGGTGGAGCCGCTGTCCTGCTCCACGCGTTCCTGCTTGTGCAGCAGGTCGTGGGTGATGTTAAGGGCGGCCATTACCGCGACGCGGTCGGCACCGATCACTTTGCCGCTGGAGCGGATCTCGCGCATCTTGCTGTCCAGATAGCGCGCGGCGCTCTCCAGGTTGACGCGCTCGTCCGCAGGGCATGCGATGCAGTACTCCTTGTCGAGGATTTGGACGTTCAGGGTATTCGACTGGCTCATGAGTCCTGCTCCAGGGCTTTAAGACGCAAAATCATCGCTTCGACCTTCTGCCGAGCCAAATCGTTCTTCTCGATCAGATGGGCACGTTCTTCCCGCCAGCTTTTCTCGTTCGCCCGCAGCAGCCGGTTCTCGGCCTTGAGCTGTTCCAGGCGCTGGAGCAGCAGGTCGAACTTGGCGATCAGCGCGTGCAGGTCGGCGTCTTCCATGGGCTCTCGCTTGGGAGTTGCTTAAGTAATCGAGAACTATATAGGACTGCCGTGGGGGTGGGTCAACGCACGGCTGCCCGGCGCGTCGTCACATGGTCTTGCGGTGTGCGCCGGTGCTAGGATAACGGACCCTATTCTATTGCGCGGCGCCTGATGGCGCCTAGCCTTCACCCGGGTTCGATCATGTCCACTTCCAGCTCCGCCTACACCGCCTTCGCCGCCCTGCTCGCCGAGGCCGCCCTGCCGATTTCCCCCGCCGAACTGCACGGCCACCTGCTCGGCCGCGTCTGCGCCGGCTCCGGCTTCGACCAGGGCGAATGGCTGCAGGCCGCTGGTGAACTGCTCGGCGGCGAGCCGGGCGAGCGCCTGGGTGCAGCCCTGGGCGGCCTGCTGGGCATGGTCCAGCAGGACTTCAGCCAGGGCGAGATGGCCGTGGTGCTGATGCTGCCCAACGACGACGAGCCGCTGGCCGCGCGCGCCACTGCCCTGGGTCAGTGGTGCCAGGGCTTCCTCGCCGGCTTCGGCCTGGCGCTGCGTTCCCCCAGCCTGTCGGACGAAGCCGACGAAGTGCTGCAGGACATCGCCGCCATCGCCCAGGTCGGCGGCCAGCTGGAAGAATCCGAAGACGGCGAGGCCGACTATATGGAAGTGCAGGAATACCTGCGCGTCGCCCCGCTGCTGCTGTTTTCCGAATTCGGCAAGGTGCCGGCACCGGCCGAGAAACCCTCCCTGCATTGAGGTCGCGCATGATCCGTATCGCCAAGTCGGAATACGCCCGTCGTCGCAAGGCGCTGATGGCGCAGATGGAACCCAACAGCATCGCCATTCTCCCGGCGGCGCCGATGTACATCCGCAACCGCGACGTCGAGCACGTCTACCGCCAGGACAGCGACTTCCAGTACCTCACCGGCTTTCCCGAGCCGGAAGCGGTGATGGCGCTGATCCCCGGCCGCGAGCATGGCGAATACGTGCTGTTCTGCCGCGAACGCGATCCGGAGCGTGAACTCTGGGATGGCCTGCGCGCCGGCCAGGACGGCGCCATCGCTACCTTCGGCGCCGATGACGCCTTCCCCATCGGCGATATCGACGACATCCTCCCCGGACTGATCGAGGGTCGCGACCGCGTGTACTACGCGCTGGGTGCCAACCAGGAGTTCGACCGCCGGCTGATGGACTGGATCAACGTGATCCGCTCCAAGGCGCGCCAGGGTGCGCAGCCGCCGAACGAATTCGTCGCCCTCGACCACCTGCTGCACGACCAGCGCCTGTACAAGAGCGCCGGCGAGGTGAAGGTGATGCGCTATGCCGCGGAAGTTTCCGCCGGCGCGCACATCCGCGCCATGCAGGCGTGCCGTCCGGGGCTCTACGAATACCATCTGGAAGCCGAGCTGGAATACGCTTTCCGTCAGGGCGGTGCGAAGATGCCGGCCTACGGCTCGATCGTTGCCACCGGCCGCAACGCCTGCATCCTGCATTACCGCGAGAACGACGCGCAGATCAAGGACGGCGACCTGATCCTGATCGACGCCGGCTGCGAGATCGATTGCTACGCCAGCGACATCACCCGCACCTTCCCCGCCAGCGGCACCTTCAGCCCCGAGCAGAAGGCCATCTACCAGCTGGTTCTGGACGCCAACATGGCGGCCTTCGACTACATCGCGCCAGGCCGCCACTGGAATGAAGCCCACGAGGCCACCGTGCGGGTCATCACCGCCGGCCTGGTGGAACTGGGCCTGCTCAAGGGCGATGTCGACGCACTGATCGAGCGCGAGGCCTACAAGGCCTTCTACATGCACCGTGCCGGTCACTGGCTGGGCATGGACGTGCACGACGTCGGTGAATACCGCGTCGGCGGCGAATGGCGCGTGCTCGAACCGGGCATGGCGATGACCGTCGAACCCGGCATCTACATCGCCCCGGACAACACCGACGTGCCGAAGAAGTGGCGCGGCATCGGCGTACGCATCGAGGACGATGTGGTGGTGACCAGGACCGGTTGCGAAGTGCTGACCAATGGCGTGCCGAAAACCGTCGCCGAGATCGAAGCGCTGATGGCGCAGGCCAAGGCCCAGGCCGCCTGACATGCAACGTACGCAACTGGCAATCATCGGTGGCGGACTCGTCGGCGCCAGCCTTGCGCTGATTCTCCAGGCCGGCGCCCGCGAGCGCGGCTGGCAGATCGTGCTGATCGAGCCCTTCGCCCCCGGCGATGCCTACCAGCCCAGCTATGACGCGCGCTCCTCGGCGCTGTCCTTCGGCAGCCGGCAGATCTACGAACGCCTGGGACTCTGGCAGCAGATTTCCCAGCGCGCCGAGCCCATCACCCAGATCCACGTCTCCGACCGCGGCCGCTTTGGCGCTGCACGCCTGACGGCAGTGGAAGAGGGCGTTCCCGCCCTGGGCTATGTGGTGGAGAACGCCTGGCTCGGCCAGTGCCTGTGGCATGCGCTCGACCCGGACGTGGTGAGCTGGCGTTGCCCGGCCGAAGTGCGCCGGATGGACGCGCTGGGCGACGGCTACCGCCTGACCCTGGACGACGACTCGCAACTGGACTGCGACCTCGCCGTGCTGGCCGACGGCGGCCGTTCCGGTCTGCGCGAGCAACTGGGCATCAACGTGCGCTCCTCGTCCTACGGACAGACCGCGCTGATCGCCAACATCAGCCCGTCCGAGGCCCATCGCGGACAGGCCTTCGAGCGCTTCACCGAGAACGGCCCGCTGGCCCTGCTGCCGCTGCCGGAAAACCGCTGCGCGCTGGTCTGGACCCGCAACGGCCGCGACGCCGAGCGCCTGCGCGAGCTGCCCGACGCGGCCTTCCTTGCCCAGCTGCAGGAGGCCTTCGGCTATCGCCTGGGCACCCTGCGCCAGGTTGGTGTGCGTTACGGTTACCCGCTGAGCCTCAGCGAGGCCGACGAACAGATTCGCCCGCACCTCGTGGTGCTTGGCAACGCCGCCCACAGCCTGCACCCGATTGCCGGGCAGGGCTTCAACCTGTCGCTGCGCGATGCCAAGGCTCTCGGTGACCGCCTGTTGCAGGAAGACGCCGCGCCGGGCGATTTCGCCGTGCTGCAGCGCTACCTGGACGGCCAGCGCCTGGACCAGCAGATGACCGTCGGTTTCTCCGACCGCGTCACCCGCCTGTTCTCCAATGCCCAGCCGCTGCTCGCCACCGGCCGCAACATCGGCTTGCTCGGGCTCGACCTGTTGCCGCCGGCCAAGCGCTGGTTCGCCCGCCAGGCCATGGGCCTGGGCGCCCGCCCGGTTTAACACGCCTCAGCCAAAAGGAAATTCGATGCACGCGGATCTGGTAATCGTCGGGGCGGGAATGGTCGGCAGCGCGCTGGCCCTGGCCCTGGAAGGCAGCGGGCTGGACATCCTGCTGCTGGACGGCTCGCCGCTGAGCGTCTCGCCGTTCGACCGCGAAGCACCGTTCGAGCCGCGCGTCAGTGCGCTGTCCGAGGCCAGCCGGCGCATCCTCCAGCGCCTGCATGCGTGGGACGGCATCGCCGCGCGTCGTGCCGAGCCCTACCGCGAGATGCGGGTGTGGGACGGCTCCGGTACCGGGCAGATCCACTTCAGTGCTGCCAGCGTGCATGCCGAGATGCTCGGTCATATCGTCGAGAACCGCGTGGTACAGGATGCCCTGCTGGAGCGCCTGCACGACTCCGCCCTAGGCCTGCTGCCCAACGCTCGCCTGGAGCAGCTGCGCCACTCCGGCGACGACTGGCTGCTGACCCTCTCCGACGGCCGCGAGGTCCGCACGCCGCTGGTGGTCGCCGCCGACGGCGCCAACTCCGCGGTGCGCCGCCTGGCTGGCTGCGCCACCCGCGAGTGGGATTACCTGCACCACGCCATCGTCACCAGCGTGCGCTGCGAGAAGCCGCACCAGGCTACCGCCTGGCAGCGTTTCACCGACGACGGCCCGCTGGCCTTCCTGCCGCTGGCAAAGGAAGGCGATGCGCAGTGGTGCTCGATCGTCTGGTCGACCACTCCCGAGCAGGCCGAGAAGCTCATGGCGCTGGACGACGACGGTTTCTGCAAGGCCCTGGGCCTCGCCTTCGAGCACCGTCTGGGCGCCATCGAGCACGCCGACCGCCGCCTGTGCATCCCGCTGCGCCAGCGTCATGCCAAGCGCTATGTGGAGCCGGGGCTGGTATTGATCGGCGACGCCGCGCACACCATCCACCCGCTGGCCGGGCAGGGTGTGAACCTGGGCTTCCTGGATGCGGCGGTGCTCGCCGAAGTGATCGAACACGCCCACGCCCGTGGCGAGAATATCGCCGAGGAGCGCGTGCTGAGCCGCTACGAACGTCGGCGCATGCCGCACAACCTGGCGATGATGGCAGCGATGGAGGGCTTCCAGCGCCTGTTCCAGGCCGACCCGCTGGCGGTGCGCTGGCTGCGCAACGCCGGGCTGCGGCTGGTGGACAAGCACCACGAGGCCAAGGGCGTGTTCGTGCGCCAGGCACTGGGGCTATCCGGGGATTTGCCGGAGTTGGCGCGGGTTTGACTGGGTAGTTCGCGCGGCGGATTGCCCTCTCCCTACCCCTGGCTGCGCGCCCCGCTCCGAAGGGAGAGGGGACTGGTCGGAGCGAACTGATAATCCAGACTACCCGGCTGGCTCCATGATCCCCACTCACGCCGAACGGCTCCCTCTCCCTTCAAGGAGAGGGCGGGGGAGAGGGGCTCTTGTTCCGCCCCACGCTATCCCGCGACCCTAAACCACACCCTCCCGAAACACCCCGACACAAACGCGCGGCTCGTTAGCAAATGAGGTTCCTTATCATTTGCGGGATATTTACCCCGCAAAGGACACGCTCATGCTCGCGCGCAAAGGTCTTCTCGCCACCCTCCTGCTGGTCGCCGTCGCTGGTACCGCCCAGGCCGCCGACGAGGTGGTGGTCTATTCCTCGCGCATCGACGAGCTGATCAAGCCGGTGTTCGACGCTTACACCCAGGCCACCGGGGTGAAGATCAAGTTCATCACCGACAAGGAAGCGCCGCTGATGGCGCGGATCAAGGCCGAAGGCGCCAACACCCCGGCCGACCTGCTGCTCACCGTCGATGCCGGCAACCTCTGGCAGGCCGAGAAGATGGGCATCCTGCAGCCCTTCGATTCTCCGACCCTGGATGCCAACATCCCGCCGCAGTACCGCTCCGGCACCGACAGCTGGACCGGCCTGTCGCTGCGCGCGCGCACCATCGCCTATTCGACCCAGCGGGTGAAGCCCGAGGAACTGTCGACCTACGAAGCGCTGGCCGATGCGAAGTGGGAAGGCCGCCTGTGCCTGCGCGCCGCGAAGAAGGTCTACAACCAGTCGCTGACCGCCACCCTGATCGAGACCCATGGCGCCGAAAAGACCGAGGAAATCCTCAAGGGCTGGGTGAACAACCTGGCGACCGACGTGTTCTCCGACGACAACGCGCTGCTGCAGGCCATTGCCGCCGGCCAGTGCGACGTCGGCATCGTCAACACCTACTACTACGGCCGCATGCACAAGGACAATCCGCAGCTGCCGGTGAAGCTGTTCTGGCCGAACCAGGGCGACCGCGGCGTGCATGTCAACCTGTCGGGTATCGGCCTGACCAAGTACGCACCTCATCCGGAAGCGGCGAAGAAGCTGGTGGAGTGGATGACCGGTGCGGATGCTCAGGCGCTGTTCGCCGGCATCAACCAGGAATTCCCGGCCAACCCGAAGGTGGCGCCGTCCCAGGAAGTCGCGGCCTGGGGTGAATTCAAGGCCGATAGCATTCCGGTGGAAATCGCCGGCAAGCGCCAGGCCGAGGCGATCAAGCTGATGGATCGCGCCGGCTGGAATTGATGAACGTGTCGCCGCCTCACTGGGTGGCGGCGTCGTCCTTGTGGTCGACGGAGAGCGCCTTGCCGTTCTCCGCCAGCAGGCAGATGAACTGGCCGTCGGACCGATCGCCGCGGCGCAGTTGGGCGGTTACCCGCTTGCTGGCGCGCTGCCCGTCCACTTCGCCGTCGTAGGCTTCTTCGCGGATGGACGTTGGTTCCACCCAGGTTTGCTGCCAGCGCTCCTGCAGTTGCGGGTTTTCGGCCAGCATATGCATGGCGAGATCCAGGCAGGACTCCATGGGTGTCTGGTCGTCGGCCAGTGCGAAACCGCTGAGTGGCAGTAGTAGCAGCCCGCAGAGCGCGCGAGGGGAGTACATGGGCTTTTTCCTTGGCAGGGATGAATGGCAGAGTGGCCGATTCGACCGCTGTACCTTGCGCTTTATCCCTATCGCGTGAAGATCGGGCGAATTTGATTTCAACAAGGGATAGTTCCGTTAGCCATGCGGCGACATTTCCCACGAGCATTCCCTGGTTTTCTGGAAACACGCACTCCATGCGCGCCAATCGCTGGTACCCCGTTACATTCGCCGTCGCTGCCCTCGTCCTGCTGCCCATCAGCGTCCTGCTGCTGAGCTGGGCGGAAATCGACCGCGAGATCTGGTCGCACCTGTGGGAAACCCAGATGACCAGGCTGTTGGGAAATACCCTGGTGCTGGTGGCGGGCGTGGGCGTCGGCGTGACCCTACTGGGTGTCAGCCTCGCCTGGCTTACCAGCCTCTGCGAGTTCCCCGGTCGACGCTGGCTGGACTGGGCGCTGATGCTGCCCTTCGCGGTGCCGGCCTATGTGCTGGCGTTCGTCTTCGTCGGCCTGCTGGACTTCTCCGGCCCCGTGCAGACGCTGCTGCGCGAATGGTTCGGCAGCGGCCTGCGGCTGCCACGCGTGCGCTCCACCGGCGGCGTGATCACGGTGCTGGTCCTGGTCTTCTATCCGTACGTCTACCTGCTCGCGCGCACCGCCTTCCTGGCGCAGGGACGCGGTCTCATGGAAGCGGCGCGGGTGCTCGGGCTGTCGCCGCTAGCGGCTTTCTGGCGCGTTGCCCTGCCCATGGCTCGGCCGGCCATCGGCGCCGGGCTGGCGCTGGCGGTCATGGAGACACTGGCGGATTTCGGCACCGTCTCGGTGTTCAACTTCGATACCTTCACCACCGCCGTCTACAAGACCTGGTACGGCTTCTACAGCCTCTCCAGCGCCACTCAACTGGCCAGCCTGCTGCTGCTGTTCGTCATGCTGGTGCTGCTGGGCGAGCGCTACAGCCGCGGCCGCAGCGGGGTGCCCAACGAGCGCCCGCGCGGCGCTGCGCTATACCGGCTGCGCGGCTGGAAGGCATTCGCCGCCAGCGCCTGGTGCCTGCTGGTGTTCGCCTGCGCCTTCGTCATCCCTGTGCTGCAACTGCTGGTCTGGGTCTGGCAGAAGGGCCGCTTCGACCTCGACGAGCGCTACTGGGGCCTGATCCTGCACAGCCTCTACCTTGGCGGCTTCGCGGCTGTGCTGACGGTGGCGGTGGCGCTGCTGCTGGCCTTCGCGCGGCGCCTGTCGCCCACGCCGGCGGTACGCTCGGCCGTGGGTATCTCCAACCTCGGCTATGCGCTACCCGGCTCGGTGCTGGCGGTGGCGATCATGCTGGCCTTCAGTTGGCTGGACAATCACGCGGTGATCCCGGTCTCCAGCGCCCTGGGCGGCGCCGGCAAGCCGCTGCTGCTGGGCAGCCTCGGGGCGTTGCTGGTGGCCTACCTGATCCGTTTCATGGCGGTGGCCTACAACCCGCTGGAAGGCGCGCTGGCGAGGATTCGTCCGTCGCTGCCGGAAGCTTCCCGCAGCCTGGGTGTCGGCGGTGCCGGCCTGTTCTTCCGAGTCTACCTGCCGTTGCTGCTGCCGGGTGCGCTGAGCGCTGCGCTGCTGGTTTTCGTCGATGTGCTCAAGGAGATGCCGGCGACCTTGCTGATGCGCCCGTTCGGCTGGGACACCCTGGCCGTGCGCGTCTTCGAGATGACCAGCGAAGGCGAATGGGCACGCGCCGCATTGCCGGCGCTGACGCTGGTGCTGGTGGGGCTGTTCCCGGTAATCGGCCTGATCCGTCGATCCGCGCGCCAGAGCGGTTCTTCGCGGCCCTGAGAATCGGCCGTCGGACAAGCTGTCCAGAGTCCTGTCATGCGACTACAATGCGCGCGTTTCGTGCGGGCCGTACTCGCGCTCCGCACCCGCCTCGCCCGGAAGGAGAACACCCATGGGACAGCGCACGCCGCTCTATGATTTGCACGTCGCCCTCGGCGCCAAGATCGTCGACTTCGGCGGTTGGGACATGCCGTTGCACTACGGTTCGCAAGTCGAAGAGCACCACCAGGTACGCCGCGATTGCGGCGTGTTCGACGTTTCCCACATGACCGTGGTCGACGTCACCGGTCCGCAGGCCAAGGAATACCTGCAGCGACTCCTGGCCAACGATGTCGAACGACTGCAGGTTCCGGGCAAGGCGCTGTACAGCGGCATGCTCAACGAACGCGGCGGTGTCGTCGACGACCTGATCGTCTACCTCGGCGTATACGGCTACCGCGTGGTGGTCAATGCCTCCACCCGCGACAAGGACATGGCCTGGATGCAGGCCCACACCGAAGGCTTCGACGTCACCCTGACCGAGCGCGCGGACCTCGCGATGCTGGCCGTGCAGGGGCCGAACGCCCGCGAGAAGACCGCCGAACTGGTCACGCCTTCGCGCGCCGCACTGATCCGTGAACTCAAGCCCTTCCAGGGCAAGGCCGACGGCGACTGGTTCATTGCCCGCACCGGCTATACCGGCGAGGACGGCCTGGAGATCATGCTGCCGGCCGTCGAGGCGCAAGGTTTCCTCAACGACCTGGTCGGCGCCGGCATCGCCCCCGCGGGCCTGGGCGCGCGCGATACCCTGCGCCTGGAAGCCGGGATGAACCTCTACGGCCAGGACATGGACGAGGACGTCACCCCGCTGGCCGCCAACATGGGTTGGACCATCGCCTGGGAGCCCGAAGGCCGCGACTTCATCGGCCGCGCGGCGCTGCAAGCGCAGAAAGCCGCCGGCGATGCGCCCAAGCTGGTCGGCCTGGTGCTGGAAGAGCGCGGCGTGCTGCGCGCCCACCAGGTGGTCCGCGTCGCCGGTGTCGGCGAAGGCGAGATCACCAGCGGCAGCTTCTCCCCGACGCTCGGCAAATCCATCGCCCTGGCCCGCGTGCCGGCGGCCACCGGCGACCGCGCCGAAGTGGAAATCCGTGGCAAGTGGTACCCGGTGCGCGTCGTTCAGCCGAATTTCGTGCGTCATGGCAAAGCCCTGATCTAAATTGCATGATCTAACTTAGAAGAGGGCGGTACCGCCGCCCCTCGCCCAGTCCCCGAGGAACAACAAGATGAGCAATATCCCCGCCGACCTGCGTTATGCCGCCAGCCACGAGTGGGCGCGCCTGGAAGCCGACGGTAGCGTGACCGTGGGCATCTCCGACCATGCCCAGGAGGCCCTGGGCGACGTGGTCTTCGTCGAACTGCCGGAGGTGGGCAAAACCCTCGCCGCCGGCCAGGAAGCCGGTGTGGTCGAGTCGGTGAAAGCCGCCTCGGACATCTACGCGCCGGTGGGCGGCGAAGTCATCGCCGTCAACGACGTGCTGGCCGATACCCCCGAAGAAGTGAACAACGACCCGTACGGTTCCTGGTTCTTCAAGCTCAAGCCGAGCAACCCGGCCGAGCTGGACAAGCTCCTCGACGCCGCCGGCTACCGCGCTGCCAGCGACGCCGACGCGTAAGACACTGCTGTACACACAGGCCTCGACTCGTCGGGGCCTGTTCTTTTTACGGACCGATAACGGACCGACTTTTCGAGACCGTGGCCATGTCGAACACCCCTTCGCTTTCCCAGCTGCACCAGCCTGATGCCTTCCTCGCCCGCCACCTGGGCCCCGACTCCGCCGAGCAGCAAGCCATGCTCGACACCCTCGGGCTCGGCAACCGCGACGACCTGATCGTGCAGACGGTGCCGCCGGCGATCCGCCTGAACCGGCCGCTGGACCTGCCGGCCGCCCTCGACGAACAGGGCGCGCTGGCCAAGCTGAAGGGGTACGCGCAGAAGAACGAGCTGTGGACCAGCCTGATCGGCACCGGCTACTACGGCACCCTGACCCCGACCGTCATCCTGCGCAACGTGCTGGAGAATCCGGGCTGGTACACCGCCTACACCCCGTACCAGCCGGAAATCGCCCAGGGCCGTCTCGAATCGCTGCTGAACTTCCAGCAGATGACCATCGACCTCACCGGCCTCGACCTTGCCAGCGCCTCGCTGCTCGATGAAGCCACCGCTGCCGCCGAAGCCATGGCTCTGGCCAAGCGCGTGGCCAAGGCGAAGAGCAACCTGTTCTTCGTCGATGCGCACTGCCACCCGCAGACCATCTCCGTGGTGCAGACCCGCGCCGAGGCCTTCGGCTTCGACGTGGTAGTCGACGAGGTGGACAACCTCGGCCAGCACGCAGTGTTCGGCGCGCTGCTGCAATATCCGGATACCCGTGGCGAAATCCGCGACCTGCGCTCGGTGATCGACGCGCTGCACGCCCAGCAGGCCATCGCCTGCGTGGCCAGCGACCTGCTCGCGCTGCTGCTGCTCACCCCGCCGGGCGAGCTGGGTGCCGACGTGGTGCTGGGCAGCGCCCAGCGCTTCGGCGTGCCGATGGGGTACGGCGGCCCGCACGCAGCCTTCTTCGCCTGCCGTGACGACTACAAGCGCGCCATGCCCGGCCGCATTATCGGCGTGTCCAAGGACGCTCGTGGCAATACCGCGCTGCGCATGGCGCTGCAGACCCGCGAGCAGCACATCCGCCGCGAGAAGGCCAACTCCAACGTCTGCACCTCGCAGGTGCTGCTGGCCAACATCGCCAGCCTGTACGCCGTCTACCACGGCCCGCAGGGCCTCAAGCGCATTGCCCAGCGCGTGCACCGCCTGACTGCCGTGCTCGCCGCCGGCCTGACTGCCAAGGGTGTGAAGGTCGTGAACCAACACTTCTTCGACACCCTGACCCTGGACGTCGGCGCACAGCAGCAGGCCATCGTCGAACGCGCCCGCGCCGCCCGCGTGAACCTGCGCATCGTCGGCGAGGACCGCCTGGGCGTGAGCCTGGACGAAACCACCAGCGTCGAGACCCTCGCCAGCCTGTTCGACATCCTCCTCGGTGCCGGCCACGGCCTGGACGTCGCCCAGCTCGACGCCGGTAAGGTCGCCGATGGCATTCCCGCCGCCCTGCAACGCAGCAGCGACTACCTGACCCACCCGGTCTTCAATCGCCATCACAGCGAAACCGAGATGCTGCGCTACCTGCGCCAGCTCGAAGGCAAGGACCTGGCGCTGAACCAGGCGATGATCCCGCTGGGCTCCTGCACCATGAAGCTCAACGCCACCAGCGAGATGATCCCCATCACCTGGCCGGAATTCGCCAGCCTGCACCCCTTCGTGCCGCGCGAGCAGGCCGAGGGGTACCGCCTGATGATCGAGGAGCTGGAGCGCTGGCTCTGCGCGATCACCGGCTTCGACGCCATCTGCATGCAGCCCAACTCCGGCGCCCAGGGCGAATACGCCGGCCTGCTGGCGATCCGCAAGTACCACGAGAGCCGGGGCGATGCGCACCGCAACATCTGCCTGATCCCGTCCTCGGCCCACGGTACCAACCCGGCCTCGGCGATCATGGCGAGCATGCGCGTGGTCATCGTCGAGTGCGACAAGGGCGGCAACGTCGACCTGGAAGACCTCAAGCGCAAGGCCGAGGAAGCCGGTCCGCAGCTGTCCTGCCTGATGATCACCTACCCGTCGACCCACGGGGTGTACGAGGAAGGCATTCGCGAGATCTGCGAGGTCATCCACAGCCACGGCGGCCAGGTCTACATGGACGGCGCCAACCTCAACGCCCAGGTCGGCCTCGCGCGTCCGGCGGACATCGGCGCCGACGTGTCGCACATGAACCTGCACAAGACCTTCTGCATTCCCCACGGCGGTGGTGGCCCGGGCATGGGCCCGATTGGCGTGAAGAAGCACCTTGCACCCTTCGTCGCCAACCACCCGGTGATCCGCATCGAAGGCCCGAACCCGCTCAACGGCGCGGTGAGCGCCGCGCCCTGGGGCAGCGCCAGCATCCTGCCGATCAGCTGGATGTACATCGCCATGATGGGCCCGCAGCTGGCGGACGCCACGGAAGTGGCGATCCTCAACGCCAACTACCTGGCCCAGCAGCTCGATGGCGCCTTCCCGGTGCTCTACCGCGGTCGCAACGAGCGCGTCGCCCACGAATGCATCCTCGACCTGCGTCCGCTCAAGGCGCAGACCGGGATCAGCGAGGAAGACGTGGCCAAGCGCCTGATGGACTACGGCTTCCACGCGCCGACCATGTCCTTCCCGGTGCCCGGCACGCTGATGGTGGAGCCCACCGAGAGCGAGTCCAAGCACGAGCTGGATCGCTTCATCGAGGCCATGCTGTCGATCCGCGCGGAGATCGCCAAGGTCGAGACTGGCGAGTGGCCGGCCGAGGACAACCCGCTCAAGCGTGCGCCGCATACCCTGGCGGACGTCACCGGGCTGTGGGACCGTCCGTATCAGATCGCCGAAGCGGTCACTCCGACCGAGCACACCCGCGCTTTCAAGTACTGGCCGGCGGTGAACCGCGTGGACAACGTCTACGGCGACCGCAACCTGTTCTGCGCCTGCGTGCCGGTGGACGATTACCGCGAGTGAGCTGGGCGTTGAAGTGAATGCGCTGAACTGAAAAGCCGCCTTCGGGCGGCTTTTTCATTGGAGCTCTTCGTAGGCGCGAGCTTGCTCGCGAAGGGATTCTCCGGCGGTGCCGGCGCTGGGCGGGTTCGCGAGCAAGCTCGCTCCTACAGGGAAACCCCATTAACCGGCTGCCCATCGCGGACAGAGTCCGCTCCTACAGGGGCGTGCTCAATGCGCCGGCGGCGTAGGAGCGGATTTCATCCGCGATCGGCTTCACCGCGCGGCGCAGCCGGAGCAGTTCGCGGACCCGCGGCGCGCGCCACGGGCCACGCCGGTGGGTATCACTGGGCGGGTGCGTCATCGGGGCGGGTCAGGATGGCGTTGGCCAGCTCCATGTCGCTGCGGTCCTGCAGGGCAGCATCGTCGCTGCGCAGGCGGGTGAGTGCGGCTTCCAGGTAGGGGCCGCGGATCGCGCCGTCACTGGCGACGAAGGCGCTCGCGTCGTCCTGGGCGGCGACGATCAGCTTATCGTGCTTGAACGTCAGGTAGGTCGACGCTGTGGTGGCGCCAGACGAGATCACGTCACGCCAGAAGTCGCCGTCGGCCATGGCCGAGGCGGCGGGCAGGGCAATCAGGGCAAAGGCAGTGGCCAGTTTCGCGGTACGCATCGGGTACACCTTTCTGAAGGTCCGTGTACAGGTGAGAGGCGCTGCGGCTGGCGGGAGTTCCGCAATTTTACAGACGCGGTGCGCGAGCGGTCGCCCACGCACCGCTTGGGGTCAACGCTGGGCGGCGAGGATGGCCGAGGCCAGCTCGGCGTCGCTGGCGTGCGCAAGGCTCGGGTCGGCGCTGCGCATCTGTTGCAGTGTGGCTTCCAGATAGGGACCGCGAATGGCGCCGTCGGTGGCGATGAAGCTGGCGGCATCGTCCTGGGCCGGGCCGATCAGCTTGTGATCGTCCCGGCTGGTCAGGTAGCTCGAGGCGGTGGTGGCGCCGGAGGTCAGGACGCCGCGCCAGAAGTCACGGTCTTCGGCCATGGCAGAGGCGAGGGGGAGCAGGGTGAGGGCTACGACTACGGAAGCAGAACGGCGACGCATGATGGATCCTTGAGTGATTTTGCGCCTCTCAGAGCGTCGGAAAATGCCGCGGTTCCATCCCGTCGTCGGAAATGTCACTCACGCTTTAGCGACGGATCGTCCGGATTCTGCTGCTCCAGCTCCGCCGTGAACTGCTGCACCTTCTGGAACTGCCCGGATTCGCGCAGGTAATCGATCAGTACCAGGCGCGCCGCGCGGTTGGCGGGGTGCTTCTGCAGCAGCGCCTCCAGTTCGTGGCAGGCGCCGTCGACGTCGCCACCGTCGTGCAGGGCGATCGCCAGTACGTAGCGGAACTGGTCGTCCTCCGGGGCAAGCCGGACGGCTTCGCGAAGCTCCTTCAGCGCCTGCGCGGGCTGGCCCTGGCGCACCAGAGCCAGCCCGTAGACGTGGTGCAGCAGACCCGAAGCGGGTTGCCGACGCAGACTGTCGCTGAGCAACTGGCGTGCGTCGGCGTCGCGGCCGTTGGCTTCCAGCCATTGGAACAGCGCGACACGGGCGGGGAGGTAGTCGTCGTTGCGCGCCAGTGCCGCGCGCAGGGCAGGCTCCACCTGCTCCGGCCGGCCGGTGCGCTCGTAGAGCAGGGCGAGGTTGAAGTGGGCCTCAGCGCGCTCGGCGAGGTCCTTCTGGATCGTTTCGTACTCCCCAAGACCCTTGCTCAGCTCGGGCTGGATGGCGGCCAGCAGCTGCGGGGGCAGTTGCGCCAGTTGCCAGGCGGCGGCGCTGCGCACGGCGCGGATCGGATCGCCGAGCAGCGGCGCGAGCAACGGCAGCTGTTGCTGCGGTGCAGCCAGCGCGGACAGGGCCTGGATGGCGCTGTGTCGCACCAGCGGATCGGCATCCTTCAGAGCCAGTGTGGCCAGCTCCGCTGAGCGTGGGCTGGGGTAGCTGGGCAGCTCGGCAAGGAGGGTGGCGCGGCGGATCGCCGGAAGGTTCGCGTCGGCCAGCAGCAGGTGCAGCGCGCGGGAAGCGCCGGGCTTGCCGTTGCGCGCTTTCCACAGGGTGTCGTCGTAGCGCGGCGCCGGGTTGCTGGAGGCGTTGGGCTTGGCCGGCAACTCGCTGGCGAACCATTCGCGGAACCTCGCGCCCAACTGCTTGGCCGGCATGTCGCGGTGGCAGGCCTGGCAGGCATCCGGGGTGCCAATGCGGCGGGCATGGACGGGGTCGGGCAGGGTGAAGCCGTGGTCGTGACGGTAGTCGTTGACCCTGTAGTAGCGTCCCGGCATGTGGCACGAGGTGCACTGCGCACCGGGCGTGCCGGGTGGGTGATGGGTGTGCTCGGGCGAGTCGTAGTTCTTCGCCTGCAGGCCTTTGCCGTCGATCTGCGGGCGCACCGGCTTGGCGGAGGTGTTGTGGCATTGCAGGCAGACGCCGTTGCCCGGCGCCTTCAGCTCGCCGCTGTGGGGGTTGTGGCAGTCGGTGCACTGCACGCCCTTGGCGAACATCTTGCTCTGGGTGAAGGCGCCCCACTCGAAGACCTCGCCCTTGATCTTGCCGTCGATCTCGTAGAGCTCGCGGGTCAGGGCGCTGGGCAAGTAGTCGTCCATGAAGCGGTGCTGGTTCTGGTAGCCGTCGGCCAGCGGCGTGCGGCGGGCGTGGCAGCGTGCGCAGGTCTCGACGACGGTGCTCTGGCTGGCGTTCTGCAGCGGTACCTCGAAGCCCTTGGCGGCGTTGCGGTCGGGCTTGTGCGCCCACTCCAGATGCTTCGACGCCGGCCCGTGACAGGCCTGGCAGCCGACGCCGAGGCTGTTCCAGTGGCTGGCGAAGCTGTCGGTCTTCGCGTCGTAATTGCGCTTGAAGCCGGTGGTGTGGCACTCGATGCACATGAAGTTGGCGTTCTGTGCGGGCCGGGTCCAGTGCAGTTCGTCCTTGAAGTCGATGCGCTGGCCGGGCATCAACTGGAACCACTGGTGCTTGCGGCTATCCCAGGCGACGCCGAGGGCCTGCAGGCGGCCGCCGGGATACTCGAGCAGGTATTGCTGCAGCGGTTCGAAACCGAAGGTGTAGGCCACCTTGAAGTCCGCCGGTTTGCCGTCGGCGCCGGGGGTGTTGACCCAGTACTCGCCGTCCTTGCGGAAGAAGCGGCTGGTCTCGGTTTCACCCTTGAAGGTGACGTTTTCGAAGTCGCCCAGCACATTGCCCTCGGTGGCTGGCCTCATCGCCTGCTGGTGATGGGAACCTTGCCAATCCTTGAGCTGCGTCTGGTGACAGCCGCTGCAGGTGGATTCATCGACCAGCTGCGCAGGTTGTGCTGCCGGCGCCGAAGGCTTAGGGGCGGTGACCGGGATCGGTGGATGGCCGCTGGGCAGTTGCACGCCGCCGTCCTGTTCGACCCAGATCCACACCGCGATGATTGCCAGCAATAGCCCGGCGACGGCCGCAAGCCACGCACGACGCAGGCCGGTCGGTCGAGCGGCGGCGGAGGGGCGAGGCTTCCGGGGCTTGGCGGGCATGGACATCCGTTGTGCGGCGACTCCGTGGGTAACGGAGCTTCCGCGAGCAGGCGAAGGCTGTCAACGCGGACCTTCCGCCTCCTCGTAGACGGAGGGCCCGCTGCCGGGCCAGGGCTAGGGTTGGCGAATCTCCGCGACCCTTGCGCTGTCGATCTTCACTTCGGGATTGCCGAACTGCGCGGTGAGGTAGTTCACCAGGGTGGCGATCTGTTCGTCGTTGAGTGTGCCGGCGAAGCCGGGCATGAACACGTCTTCGTTGCCCACCTTGCGGTGCACCCCGCCGAGTACCACCTGTACCAGGTTGTCCGGCTGCAGGGCGCCGACGGCGCTGTTCTTCAGCAGCATCGGGTAGTAGCCATCCTTCACCCCTTCGCCGCTCCATGAATGGCAGCTGGCGCAATTACCCAGGTAGAGACGCGCGCCGTCGTCTTTCTTTTGCGCCGCGAAGTCCTGGCCGCGCAGGGTGACCACGTCCTCCGCTGGCTGGCCCCAGGCAAAGCGTGCCTTGCGTTCGCCATCGCTGACCTCCGGGACACTGCGCAGGTAGCTGGCGATGGCCTGGAGGTCGGCGTCGGTCATGTACTGGAAGCTGTGTTCCACCGCTTCCGCCATGGGCCCGGCGGCCTGTGCCTTGCCCGGTACGCGGCCGGTCTTGAGGTACTGGACGATCTCCGCGTCGCTCCAGCCGCCGATGCCGC
This sequence comes from Pseudomonas nitroreducens TX1, assembly GCF_000313755.1. GTDB lineage: Bacteria > Pseudomonadota > Gammaproteobacteria > Pseudomonadales > Pseudomonadaceae > Pseudomonas > Pseudomonas nitroreducens_A. Next base: position 193,445 of record NZ_AMZB01000134.1, read on the forward strand.
TGTGGGTGTCGGGTGTGATGTTGAAGGCGTACCAGCCGCCCAGCGCGGCGCCGGCGAGGAAGCCGGTGCCTCGCTCGTCCGTGGCCTTTTCCTGGAACGCCATGCCGCGTGGGGTGTGGCAGGAGCCGCAGTGGGCCAGGCCCTGGGCGAGGTAGGCGCCACGGTTCCAGGCCGGACTCTGTTTCGGGTTCGGCTGGTACACCGAGTCGTCGTGGAACAGCAGGTTCCAGATCGCCAGCGGCCAGCGCATGTCCAGCGGCCAGGCAATGTCGGAATCCTGGTTGGGTTGTGCCACGGCTTGCACGCCGCCTTCGAGGAACCAGGCGTAGAGCGCCTTCATGTCCTCGTCGTTGATTTTCGCGTAGGCGGTGTAGGGCATGGCCGGGTATAGCCGGGTGCCGCCCTTGGCTACGCCTTCGCGCACGGCGCGGGCGAAGTCGTCGTAGCTGTAGCTGCCAATGCCGGTCTTCGGATCGGGCGTGATGTTGGTGGAGTACACCGCGCCCAGCGGCGTGGCCAGTGGCAGGCCGCCGGCGAAGGGCTTGCCGCCCGGCGCGGTGTGGCAGGCCGCGCAGTCGCCCGCGCGGGCCAGGTATTCGCCGCGTTGCAGCAGCTCCGCCGGCGCCGGGTCCAGCGCCTTGGCGGCGTGGGAGGCCAGCGGCGCGGCCAGCAGGGCGAGCAGCAGGAATCGTTTCATGCCTGGGCCTCCCGCTTCAGGTGCTCGGCCAGGCGCAGGGCCAGGGCGGCGATGGTCAGGGTGCAATTCACCGAACCGACGGTGGGCATCACGCCACTGCTGGCGATGAACAGGTTGGGGTGATCGTGGCTGCGGCACTGGGTGTCCACCACCGAGTCCTTCGGGTCGGCGCCCATCAGTACGGTGCCGGTGATGTGGTTGTTGTTGGCGAAGTTGTCGACGAACTGGATGTCCTCCCCGCCCAGGAGCTTCGCGGCGTGGGCGTAGACCTCGCGGGTGTGTACCGCGCTCTTGCGCACGTAGTCGTCCATCGCATAGGTGAATTCGGGCTTGGGAATGCCCACCGCGTCGCGCTCGGTGGCGCTGGGGACGATACGGTTCTCCGGGTGCGGGAGGATCTCGTGAAAACTGTCGAAGCGCACGAAACGTGCCGCGCGGTCGCGGATTTTCGCCTCCAGGTCGTGGCCCAGCAGCAGCGGCCCGTGACGGATCAACTCGGCGGCGACCTGGTCGGTGCGCGAGAGGTTGGACAGGTGGATCTTCTTCGACGCGTACTCGCTGCGGAAAGCGCCATCGCGGAAACTCACCATGGAGGTCATCTCCTGCGGGCCGCGCCCCGGCCAGAGCTTCTCGTCGGCGTAGAACTGCACGGCGGTACCGGGGTGATCCATGAGGTTGCGGCCGACCATGTCGGAGCTGTTGCCGACCTCGGACATCAGCATCAGCTTGGGCGTTTCGATGCCGTTGGCGGCGAGGATGAAGGTGTCGCCCTCGACCCTGACTTCATTACCCTGCGGGTCCTTGTACAGCGCCGCGACTATCTTGCCGGCCTCGCCTTTCTCCAGCTTGAACACCACGGCGTTGTCGATCAGCCGCGCGCCGGCGGCTTCGGCCTTCTCGACGTGGACGATGCCGTTGTACATGGCGCCGATGGGGCAGATCGGCATGCAGTTGTTGTTGCCGCAGCAGGTCGGGCGGCCATCGTAGGGGCGGCTGTTGCGCGCCACTGGTTCGGTGACCACGCGGTAGCCGTTGGCGTTCAGCAGCGTCTTGATGCGCTGCTCGTTCCACGACAGCGGCAGCGGCGGCATCGGGTAGGGCTGGCTGCGCGGCGAGTCGAGTTCCTCATCGCCCGGCCCCCAGACGCCCAGCTCCTCCTCGGCGCGCTGGTACCAGGGCTCCAGCTCGCCATATTCGATGGGCCAGTCGCGCCCCACGCCGTAGAGGCTGCGCAGCTTGAAGTCGTTGGGCAAAAAGCGCCAGGCGGATGCCGCCCAGTGCCAGGTGGTGCCGCCCACGGCACGGATGTACTGTACGTCGTAGGGGTGTTCGCCCTTCTGGATCAGGTAGTGGTTGTCCGGCTTGAACTGCGGGTGCGGCGCATGCGGGCTGGACGGATAGGGCGCCTGGTTGTCGGATTTGTCCGCCTGGTTGCGAAAGCGCTCGACGATCTCCCAGCGGCCCATGCGCGGCCCGGCTTCGAGAATGAGCACGTCCTTGCCGGCCAGGGCCAACTGGTGAGCGACCAGTGCGCCGGCCACGCCGGAGCCGACCACCACGAAATCCGCACGTTGTGTCTGCGCCATCTTCACACCCCCCGTTCGCTGGGCTGTGCCGCCCAGAAGCCCGGCTTGTTCGGGCAATAGCTGCGGATCACCAGCACGTCGTCCACCGCGCGGAACATCAGTGCCTGTTCGTAGGTGACGACCGTGGCGCTGATGTCATCGCCGATCTGCCCCAGGTACCAGCCGCCGAGGATCTGCCGGGCCAGCCATTGCTGGCGTTCGTTCCAGCTGTCCGGGGCGTCGCCCAGGTGCCCGAGCAGCTCGGCCAGGCTTTGCTTGAGCGCGGTGTCGCGCTGCGCGAGAGCCTGGAACAGGCGCTGGCCGATTCGCGGGTCGAGGTTGCTGCGCCCCGTGAGGCGCTGGGAAAGCGTCATGAAGCCTTCCAGCTCCTTCTCGGCCTGGGGCGACAGCGCGGCCCAGGTACGCGCGGCGGGGCTGAGCAGCACACCGCCGAGGGCAGCGCTGGCGCAGGCCACCGCCAGCAGGTGGCGGCGGGAAAGGGGAAAGGCGGGCAACTGTGCCTCGGACATGACGACCTCTCTTGCAACAGGCGAACGGTTGGGGGGCGGTCTGTCGCCGCTTGAATCGTGATGCTGGGTGTTTCCATCGGCCACGCGGCCGGTCCGTCGGTCGGACTGGCGATAGCGTGCCCAGGCCCTTAGTATTGCCGCTTGTTCAGATTCTGCCGGGCGATTGGTCCTGCCGGCGGCCCACCTGGGAGCCGCGCCGCAGAGCCCACCGACCGGCTTTCGGGTGGAACCGCAGCGATGAAACAGTACCTCGACCTCATGCGCCACGTGCGCGAACACGGCACCTTCAAGAGCGACCGCACCGGTACCGGCACCTATAGTGTGTTCGGCCACCAAATGCGTTTCGACCTCGCCGAAGGCTTCCCGCTGGTGACCACCAAGAAGTGCCACCTCAAGTCGATCGTCCATGAGCTGCTGTGGTTCCTCAAAGGTTCGACCAACATCGCTTACCTGAAGGAAAACGGCGTCTCGATCTGGGACGAATGGGCTGACGAGAACGGCGACCTGGGCCCGGTCTATGGCTACCAGTGGCGCTCGTGGCCGGCGCCGGACGGCCGCCACATCGACCAGATCGCCAACCTGATGGAGATGCTGAAGAAGAACCCGGACTCGCGCCGGCTGATCGTCTCCGCGTGGAACCCTGCGCTGATCGACGAGATGGCCCTGCCGCCGTGCCACGCGCTGTTCCAGTTCTACGTGGCCGATGGCAAGCTCAGCTGCCAGTTGTACCAGCGCTCGGCCGATATCTTCCTCGGCGTGCCCTTCAACATCGCCAGCTACGCCCTGCTGACCCTGATGGTCGCGCAGGTCGCCGGGCTGCAACCGGGCGAGTTCATCTGGACCGGCGGTGACTGCCACCTGTACGCCAACCACCTGGAACAGGCCGACCTGCAACTGACCCGCCAGCCGCTGCCGCTGCCGACCATGAAGATCAACCCCGAGGTGAAGGACCTGTTCGACTTCCGCTTCGAGGACTTCGAACTGGTCGGCTATGAAGCTCACCCGCACATCAAGGCGCCGGTCGCTGTGTGACCTGTCCTCGTTGAAAAAAAGGCCGGCGCAATGTCGGCCTTTTATGTTTCTGGGCGGCTGATATCGCCGGCTATGGTCTTCCTCTGGCCGTCCGTGCTCCCTCTCCCTAACCCTCTCCCTGAAGGGGGAGGGGATATCCGCAGCCGGCGTGCCTTTCTGCGTTTCCAGCCATCGCAGAGCTGCCCGAACGCTCCGTACACCTCTCTGTCCCTTCACGGAGAGGGTGGCCCGGGCACAGATGCACCCCTGGCCCCACGAACAGCGCGCCATGCCCTTGGCATTCATCCTGTGAATAACCGTTTCGCCTGGCGGTACGAGGTTTCATGATCCTGCGTCGCATTGCTATGCTCCCCGGGCTGGCCGCCGCAGCGGCCTACGGATTTTCCGCCCTACAACGACAAGACCGGGGACCGTCATGCAGCCTTTCAGCTTCGCCACCACTGCGCAGATCCTCTGCGAAAGTGGTTCCGCCGCCCGCCTGGGCGAACTTTGCCGCGAGCGCGGCGCCCAGCGCGTGCTCATCGTCACCGACCCGGGCATTACCCGCCTGAACATGCTCGACGGTGTGCTGCCGGGCTTCAGCATGGCCGGCGTGGCGGTGGAAGTCTTCGACCAGGTGCTGGCGGACCCGCCGGAAAGCATCGTGCGGGATGCCGCCGAGCAGGCCCGGCGGATGGCCGCGCAACTGGTGGTAGGCTTCGGCGGCGGCAGCTCGATGGACGTCGCCAAGTTGGTCGCGCTGCTGGCCCATCCGCAGGCGACACAAGGGCTGAAGGATGTCTTCGGTGTCGGCAACGCCCGCGGCCCGCGCCTGCCGCTGATCCAGGTGCCGACCACCGCCGGTACCGGCTCGGAAGTCACACCCATCGCCATCGTCACCACCGGCGAGACCACCAAGATGGGCGTGGTCAGCCCGCACTTGCTGCCAGACCTGGCCGTGCTCGACGCCGAACTCACCCTCGGTCTGCCGCCGGCGGTCACCGCCGCCACCGGCATCGACGCCATGGTCCACGCCATCGAGGCTTACACCAGCAAGCTGAAGAAGAACCCGCTGTCCGACCTGCTGGCCCGCGAAGCGCTGCGCCTGCTGGCATTGAACCTCGACGAAGCGGTGCACAACGGCCGCAACCGCGAGGCGCGCCAGGCCATGCTACTGGGTGCCTGCCTGGCCGGGCAGGCCTTCGCCAACGCTCCGGTGGCCGCCGTGCATGCGCTGGCCTACCCGCTGGGCGGGCACTTCCACATTCCCCACGGCCTGAGCAATGCGCTGGTGCTGCCCGAGGTGATCCGCTTCAATGCGCCCAATGCCAGCCCGCTCTACGCCGAACTGGCGCCGCTGCTGCTGGGCCAGCGCCTGCGCAGCGATACCGACCGCACCGAGCAGTTCATCGCCGAACTGGCCGACCTCAGCCCCCGCAGCGGCCTGCCCTCGCGCCTGCGCGACGCCGGCGTACCGGAAGACAGCCTGCCGCGCCTGGCCGCTGATGCCATGTTGCAGCAGCGCCTGCTGGTGAATAATCCCCGCGAAGTCAGCGAGAGCGACGCGCTGGCCATCTACCGAGCTGCCTTCTGAGACCCCGATGAGCGAACAGCACCCCAGCCGCACCGACTACGCGCACTTCCAGCCGATCACCACCCGCTGGCACGACAATGACATCTACGGCCACGTGAACAACGTGACCTACTACGGCTTCTTCGACACGGCGGTGAACACCTACCTGATCGAACGCGGCGGCCTGGATATCCACGACGGCGACGTGGTGGGCTTCGTGGTGAGCTCCAGCTGCGACTATTTCGCGCCGGTGGCCTTCCCCGAGCGCATCGAGGTCGGCCTGCGGGTCGGCAAGCTGGGCAACAGCTCGGTGCAGTACGAGCTGGCGATCTTCCGCGAGGGTGAGGAACTGGCCTGCGCGGCCGGCAAGTTCGTGCACGTGTTCGTGGATCGGTCGAGCAACCGGCCGGTGTCGATTCCGCCGCCGCTGCGTGAGGCGATGGAAGCCCTGGTGCGGGGCTGATTCGCCTGGGTGCCCGTCACCAGCCCATCGGGTAATGCTCGATCCGGCACGGCCGGCTGTTGCCGTCGCCCTTGCAGATGCCGTCCAGGTACTGATAGCGCATCCAGACCCGTTGCCCTGGCTGTGGCCAATGCTTGCGCGGGATACGGCTCTGCCAGTCGGCGCTTTCCGGTTCGAAGGCGATCAGCGCCCCCGATTTCGGACACTCGGTGCCCGCCGAGCGCGGCCTGGCCGATTCGACCCGGCCTTCCAGGCCGCGCACGGGCGGCTTGAGCGCTCCGGTGATTTCCACTTCCAGCTGGCAGACCTGCCAGTCCCCGGCGTGCGCGGTCTGTGCGGCGCAGAGCGTCAGCAGCAGTCCGGCGGCAGCAAGCGCTTTCACGAATAACTCCTTGTAGCCAGTGATCCCTTCCGCACAAGCCTATACCAGGCCGACGGGATGACACGGGGGCTTGTCCCGGATGACGCGTCCGGCCTATGCTGGCCGCCGGTCGGCAGTTCACCCAGGCGTCGCCGCCTCCGTATGGAGAGCGCTAAACCTGCCGCGCGGTTCCCCGCACTTTGACGATCCGACACACTTCCCCGTGCCGCATCGGAATGGCGACCCCCGATAACCTCCCGCGCGAGGTCTTGGCACGCAACGAGGATTGCACTGTGTCCAGGCAACGCTTGCCCTATCACGCCCCCGATATCTCCGCCCTCGCCAGATCGCTGGCGCGCCAGCTGGACGACTCGCCCGAGCGTCCCGGTCATGTCGAACTGCTCAACCTGCTCGCCCGCGCGGTGGGCTTTCGCAACTACCAGGCGCTGCGCGCCAGCCATCAGGCCGAAACGCGCTTGGCGCGTGGGGTCGAACCCGAGACGGTGGTGGATTTTCGCCGCGTCGAGCAATGGCGATGCTATTTCGATGACGCCGGTTGCCTGCAGCGCTGGCCGAAGAAGCACAGCCACCGCGAGGCCTGCCTCTGGGTGCTGTGGTCGCGATTGCCGGCCCGACAGCGCTGGAGCGAGCGCGAGCTCAACGAACGGCTGCGCCCCCAGGAATGCCTGGGCGACCACCTGCTGCTGCGAAGAGCGCTGGTGGATGGCGGCTGGCTCGCACGCACCGATGACGGCGGGGAGTACTGGCGCATCGAGCGGCGTCCACCCGCCGAGCTGAGTGCGCTGCTCTCGGTATTGCCGTCGGTGGCCAGGCTGCAGGCCTGAACCAAAAAGCCCGCCAATAGGCGGGCTTTTTCACACGGGCATCCGTCAGTCGTCGTGATGCTTGTGTTTGTGCTTGTAGTGGCCTTTGCCCTTGTTGTGGCTGCGGCCGCTGCTGTGGTGGTCATCGTCGTTGTCGTCGGCCATGTGGTTGCCCAACGCGCCGCCGGCTGCGCCGCCCAGGCCCGCGCCGATGGCGCTGCCGGTCGAGCCGCCGACCTTGTTGCCGATGACCGAACCGCCGGCCGCACCCAGGCCGCCGCCGATGGCCGCCTCGGTCTTGTTGCCGTTCTTCGCGCCCATCGCGCCGCCTGCGGCGCCGCCTACGCCAGCACCAATGGCCGCACCGGTGGAGCCGCCCAGGGCGCCGCCGACCACGTTGCCCAGCGCGCCACCGACACCGCCGCCAATGGCGGTCTTGGTGTCGTCGGCCACTGCGTGGCTGGCCAGCAGGGCCAATGCCAGAACCGAAAGAGTCTTACGCATGTTGCGAACCTGAATTTAGGAATTATCGGGAGAATTGTCCCGCACACAAAACAGCCGGGCAATCAGGCCCGGCTGTCAGTCGTCGTTTCCGTGGACTGATCGCGGTCAGCAATGCCGCAGATCAATCCCAGTCGCGACGGTGGTGCTTGTGCTTGTACCAGCCGCGGTGACGACCGTTGTCGTGCCAGTGGCGGTCATAGCGATCGTCGTAGCGGGCGCGACGGTAGCCGTGGCGGTAATCGTCGTCATCGTCGTCGCGGTTGTTGTCGGCATAGTGGTTGCCTAGCGCGCCGCCGGCACCGCCACCCAGGGCCGCGCCGATCAGGCCGCCCGTAGTGCCGCCAACCTTGTTGCCGATTACCTGGCCGCCGGCTGCGCCCAGGCCGCCGCCGATGGCAGCTTCAGTCTTGTTGCCGCGGCGGGCACCGACCGCGCCACCGGCCGCACCGCCAATACCACTACCGATAGCGGCGCCGGTGCTGCCACCGACCGATTGGCCGATGACCGAACCCAATACCCCGCCCAGGGCGCCACCGACGCCGGCACGGGTGTCGCCGTCCGCGTAGGCGGTGCCACCGACCAGCGCAAAGGACAACAGGAGCATCGAGGAGTACTTCATAGAGAGGATCTCTCTGTGGGGATGTTGGGAGCGATCCTCGGTTCGTGCGAAGGCTCTGACAAGGGGCTTCCGACGAGTAACACGACTTTCATCAAATATTGCAAGTATTTGATTTGTGGTCAGAACTTTTTCGATTTCGGGCGGTCTGAGTGTTATTCCAGGGTTCCGCTTTTGATGTGTTTTTATCACAAAATGCCATTGAAATGATGGCTTTTCACGAAAGTGGCCTGGCCCTTCCGAGTTTATCCTTCATCCCTTTCTGTTGCGCAGATTCCGCAGACTTTTTTCGGGACGTGGTCGCGTTGCGTCCGCAAGAAGCTTCGTGAGCAAGCTCGCTCCTACAAAGGCACGAGAGCTTTCTGCAGGAGCGAGCTAGCTCGCGAACGGGGACGGCGCTCCGGTGGGAGCGCCGTGAACGGCATTACGCGATGCGCTGACTAGGCCGCGCCTTCTCGAAACGGATGGCCACGAACTTGGACGTCGGCGTGTGGCTGCCCACGCCGTGGCTGTCCAGCGGCACCAGTGGATTGGTTTCGGGGTAGTAGGCCGCGGCCTGCCCGGCAGGAACGTCATAGGCCAGCAGGGTAAAGCCGCTGACGCGACGGTCCACGCCGTCGGACCAGAGCGAGACCATGTCGACCTTCTCGCCGGGCTCGAAGCCCAGGCGGCGGATGTCGGCCTCGTTGGCGAACACCACCTCGCGATGCCCGCGCACGCCGCGGTAGCGATCGTCCAGGCCGTAGATGGTGGTGTTGTACTGGTCGTGGGAGCGCAGCGTCTGCAGGATCAGGTGCGGTTCCTGGCCGGTCTCGCGGATCTTCGCGTGGACCAGGTCCGCCGGCAGCGGATGAGGGTGGAAATTGGCCTTGCCGCTGGCCGTATTCCAGCGCCGCGAACCGGCCGAGTTGCCCAGGTGGAAGCCGCCCGGGTTGGCCACCCGCCGGTTGAAGTCGGTGAAGCCGGGGATGGTGTCGGCAATCAGGTCGCGGATGCGGTCGTAGTTGGCGATGAGCGCGTCCCAGTCCACCGGATGGTTGCCCAGGGTGGCCTTGGCGATGCCGGCGATGATGGCGGGCTCTGAGCGCATCTGCGTCGACGATGGCTCCAGTTGGCCGAAGGAGGCGTGGATCATGCTGAAGGAATCTTCCACGGTCACCGCCTGCGGGCCTCCGGCCTGGCGGTCGATGTCGGTGCGGCCCAGGCACGGCAGGATCAGCGCATCGCCGCCGACGGTGAGGTGGCTGCGGTTGAGCTTGGTGCTGATCTGCACGGTCAACGCGCAATTGCGCAGGGATTGGTGGGTGCGCGGGCTGTCCGGGGTCGCCTGGGCGAAGTTACCGCCCAGGCCGATGAACACCTTGGACGTGCCATCGAGCATGGCGTTGATCGCCTCGACGGTGTTGTGGCCGTTCTCGCGCGGCACCTTGAACTGGAAGCGCCGTTCGATGGCGTCGAGCAACGCGGCCGGCGGGCGGTCGTTGATGCCCATGGTGCGGTCACCCTGTACGTTGCTGTGGCCGCGCACCGGGCACAGGCCGGCGCCGGGGCGGCCGACGTTGCCGCGCAGCAGCTGCAGGCTGACCAGTTCCTGGATGGTCGGCACCGAATGGTGGTGCTGGGTGATGCCCATGGCCCAGCAGACGATCACCCGCTCGGCGCGGCGGTACATGATCGCGGCCTGCTCGATCTCCTCGAGACTCAGGCCCGACTGCTGGACGATGTGGTCCCAGCGGGTGTCGTCCACGGCGGCGAGGTAGGCGTCGACGCCCTGGGTGTGCTCGGCGATGAATTCATGATCGAACACCGCCGGCTCGCCCTTGGCCCGGGCTTCGCGTTCCCATTGCAGAAGGAACTTGGCGATGCCGCGCACGGCGGCCATGTCGCCGCCCAGCGCCGGGCGGAAGAACGCGGTGTTGAGCGGCTCGGAGCCGTTGGTGAGCATTTCCAGGGCGTGCTGCGGATGCTGGAAGCGTTCCAGGCCGCGCTCCTTCAGCGGGTTGAAGGCGACGACCTGGGCGCCGCGCTTCACCGCCTCGCGCAGCGGCTCGAGCATGCGCGGGTGGTTGGTGCCCGGGTTCTGGCCGAAGACGAAGATCGCGTCGGCGTGCTCGAAGTCATCGAAAGTGACCGTCCCCTTGCCGATACCGACACTCTGGCCCAGGGCGACGCCGCTGGCCTCGTGGCACATGTTCGAGCAGTCGGGAAAGTTGTTGGTGCCAAAGGCGCGGACGAACAGCTGGTAAAGGAAGGCGGCTTCGTTGCTGGCCCGGCCCGAGGTGTAGAACTCGGCCTGATTCGGGCTTTCCAGCGCATTCAGGTGCCGCGCGATCAAGGCGAAGGCGTCGTCCCAGGCGATCGGCCGGTAGCGGTCGGTGGCCGGGTCGTAGCGCATCGGTTCGGTCAGGCGGCCCTGGTACTCGAGCCAGTAGTCGCTCTGCTCGCGCAGCGAGCTCACGCTATGGCGGGCGAAGAAGGCCGGGTCCACTCGGCGCTTCGTGGCTTCCCAGTTCACTGCCTTGGCGCCGTTCTCGCAGAACTTCACCCGCCCGTCTTCGGGCGAGTCGCCCCAGGCGCAACCGGGGCAGTCGAAGCCGCCGTTCTGGTTGGTCTTGAGCAGCGCGCGCAGGTTCTTGAACGGCTGTTTGCTGTCCAGCCAGAAGCGCGTGACGCTGATCAGCGCGCCCCAGCCGGCGGCGGCGCCCTTGTAGGGTTGGTAACGGGGATTCTCTTGCTGCAGGCTCATGGGGTCTCTTTATTCGAAAGCGGGCGTTCAGGCGGCTGGCGGGGCAGGGCTGTAGATGCGCGGCGCGCTGCGGTGGGGCAGGTGGACCAGGTTCAGGTTGTGCTCGCGCGCCCACTGCACGGTGAGCGCAGTGGGCGCGGAGAGGCTGACCAGGGTCGAGAGCCCGCCGCGCACGGCCTTGTGGATAAGTTCCAGGCTGCAGCGACTGGTGACCACGGCGAAGCCGCCTGTCAGTTCCAGGCGCTGGCGCTTGAGTGCGCCGACCAGCTTGTCGAGCGCGTTGTGGCGGCCAATGTCCTCGCGGCAAAGGCGGATTTCCCCGGCGGCATCGACGAACAGCGCAGCATGCAGGGCGCCGCTGCGGCGGCCGATCTCCTGCACTGCGTTGACTCGCTCGCGCAGATGTTCCAGATGCGCGGCAGACGGCAACGGCGCTCCCTGCAGCACAGGCAGGTCGGGCAGCGCCTGGTCCAATGCCTCGACGCCGCACAGGCCGCAACCGGTATTGCCGGCCAGTTGCCGGCGCTGGTCCTTGAGGGCCCAGAAGGCGCGGTTGCTGACTTGTACCTCGGCGGCGATGGCATCGTCGTGGGGCGTCAGGTTCACGTCATAGATGTCGTCGATGGATTCGATGAGGCCGGCGCCGAGGCTGAAACCGTAGACGAAGTCTTCCAGGTCGTTCGGCGAGACCATCATGACCGCCTGGTTCAGCCCGTTGTAGGCAATCGCCAGGGCGATTTCTCCGGCCAGCACGGCGTGACCGGTGGCGTGCTCCGGGGTGAGTTCGGCGTAGCTGTAGCCGTCGGCAGGCGCGGCGGCGTCCCGGACCGCGGCGCTGGCCGGGCGGGTGATCAGGCAAGGCATGGGCAGAGCCCTGTGGTTCTAGTAATGCGACCAGCCTATGCCGATGCCGGCATAGCGTCTAATGGCTGCTGTCGATGTAATGATCGACGCGCTCTATCAGTCGCTCCAGGAATCGTCCCGGAGGGCCGCTGCTTCGCGAAAGCAGGCTTCGGCCAATGCCGAGCGCGGTTCGCTGCGGCGCAGGATCAGGCCCAGTGGCGACAGGGTGCGCGCGTCGTCTATCGGGGTGAGCGCGAAATGCTCCCCCTGGGTGTCCAACCCGCTGCCCAGCGGCATGATTGCGCAGCAAAGCCCGCGCTCCACCGCCTGCACCAGTTGGTGCACGGCGTCGGTTTCCAGGCGTGCCTGGGGGGTCAGGCCGCGGCTGCGGAAGCCGTGGTCGATGGACTGGCGGAAGTGCATGCCGGAGGAAAGCAGGCCCAGCGGCAGCTCCGCGAGGGCGTCCCAGCTCAGCGTTGGGTGGTCGATCTGGAAGTGGCGGCGGTCGTGCAGCAGGCCCATGCGCGTGGCGGCCAGTTCGAGGCTGTCGAAGTGCTCGCGGTCGAGGCGGTCGAGGTAGGACAGGCCAAGGTCCAACTGGTTGCGGCCCAGGCCTTCGAGGATGTTTTCCGAGCTCAGGGCGAACAGCTGGAAGCGCAGCTCCGGATGGCGCTGGGCGAACAGCTCGATCAGCCGCATGGGATCGAACCCCGCCAGTGGCACCAGGCCCAGGCGCAGGGTACCGACCAACTGGCCGCGGCAGGCGGCCGCTTCGGCGTACAGCCCGTCATGGGCCGCCAGCAGGCTGCGGGCCCAGGCCAACACCCGCTCGCCGGCTTCGGTGAAGCCCTCGAAGCGCTGCCCACGGCGCACCAGTTCCAGGCCGAGTTCTTCCTCCAGGTTGCGCAGGCGCATGGATAGCGTCGGCTGGGTGACATGGCAGCGCGCCGCTGCCTGGCCGAAATGCCGCGTCTCGTCCAGGGCGCAGAGGAATTTCAGCTGCTTGATGTCCATCGGCGGGAAGGCTCCGGGGCGTTCTGTCGGGTCGGGAGGCGATTAGGAGTTTTCCGTCAGGCGTCATGGAAGTCGCCGTCTAGACTCCAGGGGCGCGCGGTCTGCCCAATGCCGGCCGCCTATCACTGTAACCGTAGGGAGGTTGGAAATGGGCATTTTTGCGTTCGTGAAGGAGGCCGGCGAAAAGCTGTGGGAAAGCATTGTGGGCCAGGAGGCGCAGGCCGCCGAGTCGCTCAAGGACCACATCGCCAAGGTTGGCCTGGGTAATCCGAATATCCAGGTCAGCGTCGAGGGCGACAAGGTGATTGCCACCGGTGAAGTAGCCAGCCAGGAGGAGAAGGAGAAGATTCTGCTCGCGTTGGGCAACGTCGCCGGCGTATCGGGTGTGGAAGACCACATCACCGTCGCTGCCGCCGCCGCTCCGGCACCCGAAGCACGCTTCGTCACCGTGAAGAAGGGCGACACCCTGAGCGCCATCGCCAAGGCGGAGTACGGCAACGCCAACCTCTACAACAAGATCTTCGAGGCGAACAAGCCGATGCTCAGCCATCCGGACAAGATCTATCCCGGCCAGGTGCTGCGGATTCCGGAATGACCTCGACGAGCCCGGCCCAGCGCCGGGCTCGCTGTTTTTGCAGCTCGCGTTTCACAACCCCTCGAGTAGCGCCCGATAGTCTTCCTGGGCGTCGAATTCCTCGGTGTCCTTCGGCCCCTGGCGGCTATCCGGCTGGCGCACCGCCAGCAGGTGGGCGACGCCGAAGGTCCGCGCAGCGCGCAGGATCGGCAGGCTGTCGTCAATGAACAGGCTGCGCGCCGGGTCGAAGCCGACGTCCGCATGCAGCGCCTGCCAGAACTGCTGGTCTTCCTTCGGGAAGCCGTAGTCGTGGGAGCTGATCAGGCGCTCGAACCAGGGCGACAGCTCCACCCGCTGCATCTTCAGGGACAGCGAATCGCGGTGCGCATTGGTGATCAGCACAGCGCGCTTGCCGTGGCGGCGCAGTTCGGCGAGGAACAGGTCGGCGTCCTCGCGCAGGGCGATGAGGTCGGCAACTTCGTGCTTGAGGTCCAGCATCGACAGCTTCAGCTCGCGACTCCAGAAGTCCAGGCAGTACCAGTTGAGCAGGCCTGCGTTGTCGCGGAACAGCGGCAGCAGCTCGGCGTCCGCCTGGGCACGGCTGATTCCGTGGTGCTCGGCATAGCGTTGTGGCAGGTGTTCGAGCCAGAAATGGTTGTCGAAATGCAGATCGAGCAGGGTGCCGTCCATGTCCAGCAGGACGGTGTCGATCTGGTTCCAGGGCAGGCTTGGCATGCTGGGCTTTCGCAAAAGAGTGTCGCAATTGCGCCGCCGGCGGACGGAATCGGCGCGATATCTGACACGGAGAATCGGAAAAGGCGGGTTATCATAGCCGACCCGGCCACCCCCAGGAGTCGCCCCATGCGTCAGAAACCCACGGTCCTCGCCCGAGAGATCGTTGCCAGAAGTCGGCTTTTTGCCGTCGAGGAGCTGCAACTGCGCTTCTCCAATGGCGTCGAGCGTACCTACGAACGCCTGGTGGGCAAGGGGCAGGGCTACGGCGCGGTGATGGTGATCGCCATGCTCGATGCCGAACACGCCGTGCTGGTCGAGGAATACTGCGCCGGGGTCGACGAGTACCAGTTGTCGCTGCCCAAGGGCCTGGTGGAGCCGGGCGAGGACATCCTCGACGCCGCCAACCGCGAGCTCAAGGAGGAGGCCGGCTATGGCGCCCGTCAGCTCGAGTACATCACCGAGCTGTCGCTGTCGCCCGGCTACATGAGCCAGCGTATCCAGGTGGTGCTCGCCCGCGACCTCTACGAGGAATCGCTGCCCGGTGACGAGCCGGAGCCAATGGGCGTGGACAGGATCAGCCTGCGCGAGCTTTCCAGCCTTGCGCAGAATGCCCAGTTCAGTGAAGGAAGGGCCCTGGCGGCGCTCTACCTGGTGCGCGACCTGTTGACCCAACGAGGGGAATTCCAACCGTGATGAATGCTTTTCTGCCGGCCGTGATCGACCTGGTGCACAAGGCGGGCGATGTGATCCTGCCGTTCTGGCAGGGCGACCTGGATGTCCAGAACAAATCCGACGAGTCGCCGGTGACCGCCGCTGACCTTGCCGCCCATCGCGTCCTGGCCGACGGCCTGCGCACGCTGGCGCCGGACGTTCCGGTGCTGTCCGAGGAAGACTGCGACATCCCGCTGGAGCAGCGTGCGCAGTGGAGCCGCTGGTGGCTGGTGGACCCGCTGGATGGCACCAAGGAATTCATTGCCGGCAGTGACGAATTCACTGTCAACGTGGCGCTCATCGAGCATGGCCGCGTGGTCTTCGGCGTGGTCGGCATTCCTGCCAGCGGCCGCTGCTATTACGGCGGCACCGGCCTGGGTGCCTGGCGCGAGGAGCGCGACGGCGAGCCCGAGGCCATCGAGGTGCGCACCGAGCCGGACGATATCTTCACCGTGGTGGCCAGCAAGCGCCACTCCAGCGCTCAGCAGGAAAGCCTGCTGTCCGGCCTCGCCCAGCGCTTTGGCAAGCTGGACCTGGCCAACATCGGCAGCTCGCTGAAGTTCTGCCTGCTCGCCGAAGGCTCGGCGGACTGCTATCCGCGCCTGGCGCCGACCAGCCAGTGGGACACGGCGGCCGCCCAGGGCGTGCTGGAAGGCGCTGGTGGCGAAGTGCTGAACGTGCGCGGCGAGCCCTTCACCTACGAAGCGCGCGAAGGCTTCCTCAACACGTCTTTCCTTGCGCTGCCCAAGGCGGCGCCCTGGCGTGAGGACCTGATCCAGCTGGCCCGTGCCCTGGACTGAGGGCTCCTTCCCATTGTCGGAGCGCGCTTGATGCCGGGGTTGCCGGTCAATTCGTTCGCGAGCAAGCTCGCTCCTACAGAACGCTCCCATGCAGTTGTGATCGATGCCTGAATTACCTGAAGTCGAAACCACCCGCCGGGGCATTGCGCCCCACCTCGAAGGCCAGCGCGTCAGCCGCGTGGTTGTCCGTGAGCGCCGGTTGCGCTGGCCGATCCCCGAGGATCTGGATGTGCGTCTGTCCGGGCAGCGCATCGTGCAGGTGGAGCGGCGCGCCAAGTACCTGCTGCTCAATGCCGAGGTGGGCACGCTGATCAGCCACCTGGGCATGTCCGGCAGCCTGCGCCTGGTGGAAAGCGGCACGCCCGCCGCGCGCCACGAGCATGTGGATATCGAGCTGGAGTCGGGCATGGCGCTGCGCTATACCGATCCGCGACGCTTCGGCGCGCTGCTCTGGAGCCTGACACCGCTGGAGCACGAACTGCTGCGCCACCTCGGCCCGGAACCGCTGACCGACGCCTTCGAAGGTGAGCGCCTGTTCCAACTGTCGCGTAACCGCAGCATGGCGGTGAAGCCGTTCATCATGGACAACGCGGTGGTGGTCGGGGTGGGCAACATCTACGCCACCGAGGCGTTGTTCGCGGCCGGCATCGACCCCCGCCGCGAGG
Source organism: Pseudomonas nitroreducens TX1 (assembly GCF_000313755.1). Taxonomy (GTDB): domain Bacteria; phylum Pseudomonadota; class Gammaproteobacteria; order Pseudomonadales; family Pseudomonadaceae; genus Pseudomonas; species Pseudomonas nitroreducens_A. The sequence goes on from NZ_AMZB01000134.1 coordinate 209,677, forward strand.
CCGGGACCATCTCGCGGGCGCGCTACGTGAAACTCGCCCAGGAGATCAAGCGGATCCTCGCCACCGCCATCGAACGTGGCGGCACCACGCTACGCGACTTCGTCGGCGGCGATGGCCAACCCGGCTACTTCCAGCAGGAACTCTTCGCCTACGGACGCGGCGGCGAGCCATGCAAGGTCTGTGGCACGACCCTGCGCGACGTGCGCCTCGGCCAGCGCGCCAGCGTCTACTGTCCGCGCTGCCAACGCTGAAGGCGCGCGGCGGCCGCTAAGCTTCCGCGATCTGCCTGTTCCACCTCCTGCCATAACAACAACGGCCCCCGCAGAGGGGCCTCCAGGTGATTCATGTCCGGCAACTATCTGCCCCGCAACCCGTTCGCCGAGGCACTCGGTCACAGCATGCTGCGCATCGCCGGCTGGCGTATCGAGGGCGCCCTGCCCAAACTCGACAAGTTCGTGGTGATCGGCGCGCACCACACGTCCAACTGGGATTTCGTCCTCTTTCTGGCGGCCAAGTTCGTGCTGCGCCTGAATGCCCGCTGGTTCGGCAAACACACCATTTTCCGTGCACCTTTCGGCGGTCTGCTGCGCCGCTGGGGCGGCATCCCGATCCAGCGCCACCTCAAGCTGAATACCGTGGACCAGGCGATACAGGCGTTCCGCGACAACCGCGAGATGATGCTGATCCTCTCCCCGGAGGGCACGCGCAGGAAGGTCGAGCGCTGGAAAATGGGCTTCTACCACATCGCCCGTGGCGCGGGCGTGCCCATCGTCCTGGCGGCACTGGACTACCCGGGCCGGCGCATCGTCATCGGCGAGCCATTCTGGCCCACTGGCGACGAGGCTGCCGACCTGCGCCGCATGCTGGATTTCTACCGGCCTTTTGTACCGAAAAAGCCTCAGTACGCTTTCTTCGGCGATTGAAGGCTGTCACGCGACAAGTCATTGAGCGCTGTTATAGTTATGGCAGTCTGCCTGCCCAACTAAACAAAAAAGGACTTCCTTCCATGACCCTGTTCCGCACCACCGCCACTGCAATGGCATTGGTCTGTGCATTCTCGGTGCTGCCGGCTGTTGCCCAGGACGCGGTGAGCAACGTCAGCGGTGACCCGACCTACACCGTCGAGGCCCCGCCGGCCTACGCGATGATGGGCGACCTGATCTTCGCCCGCCCGTTGCTGATCGCTGCCACCGTGGTGGGCGCCGCGGCCTTCGTGGTGACCCTGCCGTTCAGCGCCGCCGGCGGCAACATCGGCGAAGCGGGCAAGGCCCTGGTCGTCGAGCCGGGCAAGGCTGCCTTCGTGCGCTGCCTGGGCTGCACCACCAGCGGCTACAAGAAGGACTGATCCATCGTCCCTTTCCGGGGCGACGTGGTCGCCCCGCCAGCCCGGCTTGCCGGGTAAGTCCTGTGGGTAGCCCATGAACCTGAGCGGCCTGAAGAAGCACCTGCGTCCGCTGCTTCTGCTGTTGGTCGCCGTCATCCTGGGCTACACCTTCTGGTCCAGCGCAGGCCTGCTGCAGTTGGGAGCGGGCCTGGCGTTGTTCCTGTTCGGCATGCAGTGCCTGGAAGAGGGGCTGCGCGACCTCGCCGGCAGCCAGCTGGAGCGCTGGCTGGAAAAAAGCACCGCGACCCGCGGCAAGAGCCTGCTGTTCGGCCTGTTCGGCACCTTCCTGCTGCAATCCTCGACCCTGGTTTCCCTGCTCACCATCGCCTTCATCAGCACTGGGCTGATCCAGCTCGCTGGCGGCATCGCGATCCTCTTCGGCGCCAACCTGGGCGCCACCAGCGGCATCTGGCTGCTGGCGCTGGCCGGGCAGAACCTCAGCCTGAGCCCCCTGGCATTGCCGCTGCTGGTGTTCGGCGTGCTGATGGGTTTCAACGGTGCCAAGAGCAAGGCCGCCGGACGCATCCTGCTGGGCATCGCCTTCATCTTCCTGGGCATCGACCAGATCAAGGACGGCTTCGGCAGTTTCGGCGACGCCATGGACATGAGCGAGCTGCGCTCGGAAGGCATGCTCGGCGCGCTGCTGTTCACCACCTTCGGCATCCTTGTCACCGTGGTGCTGCAGTCCAGCCACGCAACCCTGATGCTGACGCTCGCCGCCCTGGCCGGCGGTCAGCTGGAGCTGGGCCAGAGTCTGGCGATTGCCATCGGCTCCAACGTCGGCAGCAGCGTGACCACCGCCTTCGTCGGCTCCCTGGGCGGTAACCGCAGCGGGCAGCGACTGGCGCTGGCGCATGTGCTGTTCAACGTGGTGACCGGCATCCTGGCATTCCTGCTGCTCGCGCCGCTGACCTGGCTGGTGCACTGGCTGGTGACGCCGCTGGGGCTGGCGGACAACCCGATGATCCAGTTGGCGCTGTTCCACACCCTGTTCAACGGCATGGGCGTGGCCTTGTTCTGGCCGATCCAGGGCGCACTGGCCAATGCGCTGGTGCGCTGGCTGCCGGACGTCGAGGAGCCGGCGGTGCTGATCACCGACATGGCGCCCGCCATGCCGACCATCGAGCGCACCCATGCGCGCTACTTGAACGAACGCGCGCTGGATTCCGCCGACGCCGCCGCCAGCGCGGTGCTGCAGGAGCTGCGGCACCTGGGCCGCCTGAGCATCGAGGTGATCTGCCACGCGCTTTACCTGCCGGTGGAGATGCTCAACCAGCCGCGGGTGGACGAAAGCCAGTTGCAGGCTGCGCCGGATCGCCATGCGCTGGCCGCGGAAGTGCTTTACCAGCGCCATATCAAGGGGGTGTACGGCGATTTGCTGAGCTTCATGAGCCGCCTGGAGGTGCCGCTGGACGAGGAGCGCCAGCGCTTCTGGCTGTCCTGCCAGGTGGTGGCGTTGCAACTGGTGGACGCGGTGAAGGACGCCAAGCACCTGCAGAAGAATCTCGGCCACGCCCTGCACGGCGAGCCTTCGGCGCTACGCGATACCTATGTCGAACTGCGTCGGCACCTGATCGGCATGCTGCGCGAAGTGCGTGCGCTGGGCTCGCTGCTCGGTGGCGAGCTGCCGGAAGAGGCTTTGGTGGCGCGCCTGCAATTGCTTGACGAGAGCGCTGCCGAGTTCGATACGGCGTTCCGCCAGCGTCTGTTCGCGGCGGTGCGCCGGCAGGAGCTGGACGGCCTGCAGATGAGTTCGCTGATGAATGACCTGGGCTATGTCAGCCGGATCATCCAGAGCCTGCGCAACGTGCTGCAACTAGGCACCGAACACGGCCTGTTCGATACCCGCGAAGCAGACGAGCCGGCTCTTATCCTGCCCTGATCAGCGCAGCGGCGCGGCCAGCTCGGTGGCGAGGCCGATGCCGCGCGGGTCGCTGGCAGACTGCACTTCGCCGGACTTCTTGTTCCACAGCAGCACCTGCTGGTTGCCATAGGCGCGCCCCACGTCCTTGAGCGTGTAGCCACGGCGCTGCAGGTCGGCCATTTCGGCGGCGCTGAAGGCGCGCGGTTCATGCTCGATCACGTCGGGCAGGAACTGGTGGTGGTAGCGTGGCGAGGACACCCAGCGCTGCACCGGCTTGCCGTCCAGGTAGTCCAGCATCGCCAGCAGCACCATGCTGGGAATCCGGCTGCCGCCCGGCGTGCCGAAGGCGGCCAGTTCGGTGGGGCTTTCGATGAAGCTCGGGCTCATGCTCGACAGCGGGCGCTTGCCAGCGGCCACCGCGTTGGCCTGGCTGCCGGCCAACTGGTAGGCGTTGGCGCCGCTGACATCGGTGGCGAAGTCGTCCATCTCGTCATTGAGCAGCACGCCGGTGCCGGGCACGGTGAAAGCCGCACCGAACGGCAGGTTGACCGACAGGGTGGCCGCCACGGCGTTGCCGTCGGCGTCCATCACCACGAAGTGGGTGGTGTGGTCGCCCTCGCGCCAGGCGGGGGCAGGCGGCAGGGCGGAGCTGGGCGTGGCGCGCTGCGGATCGATGCCGGTGGCCAGACGCTTCAGGTAGTCCGGCGCGAGCAACTGGTTGACCGGATTGGCGACGCGGTCCGGGTCGCCCAGCAGACCGCGGTCGCGGTAGGCGCGGCGCAGGGCTTCCACCACGTAATGCGCGCGCTGCACCGGCTCGGCCTTTTGCCAGGGCAGTTGCTGCAAGATGCCCAGGCTTTGCGCCAGTGCCACGCCGCCGGCGGAGGGCGGTGGCGCAGAGATCAGTTCGCGGCCGTCTGTCAGCGGGTAGCGCAGCGCCTGGCGTTCAACGGTGCGGTAGCTGGCGAGGTCTTCCAGGCTCCACACACCGCCGGCGGCGCGCACGCCTTCCACCAGTTTCTGCGCGGTATCGCCTTCGTAGAAGCCGATGCGGCCGTAGCGCGCCAGCTTCTCCAGGGTATTGGCCAGTTGCGGCTGGCGCATCAGGCTGTATTCCTCGGGCAGGTTGCCCTGGTCGAGGAAGATGCGGGCGGTCTCGTTGTCCTTGCGCATTGCGTCGAGGCGCCAGGAGGCGCGGTCGATGTAGACGCGGTCGATCGACACGCCATCGGTGGCCAGGCGGATCGCCGGTACGAGGTTGCTCGCCAGGGTCTTGCGGCCGTAGCGGCTGGTGATGTCCGCCAGGGCAGCGGGCAGGCCGGGAATGCCGGCGGCCAGCGGGCCGTTGAGCGAGAGCTGCGGGTCAACCTTGCCGTTGCGCTCGTACATCCGCGCGTGCGCCGCCAGCGGGGCACGCTCGCGGGCGTCGATGAAGTGGTAGGTCGGTGGGCTGCCGGCCTTGCGCAGCAGGAAGAAGCCACCACCGCCCAGGCCCGAGCCATAGGGCTCGGCCACCGCGAGCGCGGCGGCGATGGCCACCGCCGCGTCGAAGGCATTGCCGCCGTCGGCGAGGGTCTCCAGGCCGGCCACGGTGGCCGATGGATGCGCCGTGGCGACGCTGGCCTGGGCCGGATGTTCCGCGGCGTGCAGGGCGAAGCTCAGCAGGAGCAAGCTGCAGAAGCCGAGCAGGGAGGCGCGGGAGCGGGAGTTCAACAGGGACATGGCATCTCACGAACCGCCGGCTGGGCCGGCTGGAAAACCGAATGGGGCGAAGGTGGAGGATAGACAATCCACAACGCCCGGGGTTTGTGAGAACTCAATGAAAAAGTGTCGAAACGCGCTAAGTCAGGCTTTGCCGGTGAGCTTCTTGTACTTTTCCATTAGCTGATCCTTGCTCTCGACGTTGCTTTCGTCGAGGGGGATGCAGTCGACCGGGCAGACCTGCTGGCACTGCGGTTCGTCGTAATGACCGACGCACTCGGTGCACAGGTTCGGGTCGATGACGTAGATCTCCTCGCCCTGGGAGATCGCGGCGTTGGGGCACTCGGGTTCGCAGACGTCGCAGTTGATGCAATCGTCAGTGATTTTCAGGGACATCGAACAACTCCAACCAGGGCGGCAGCCATGGCGATCGGTAGCACAATAGTGAAATTGTGCCGCATCGGCGCGTTTAGTGCACGCGAAGGGGGAGTCAGTGGACGGAAACCGCCTTCCCTGGCGGCTCGGCAATCAGCGCTTGAAGCGTTCGGCCAGGGCGCCGGCCACCGCGGGATGGACGAACTTGGTGATGTCGCCGCCCAGCGCCGCGATCTCGCGCACCAGGGTCGAGGAGATGAAGGAGTACTTCTCCGACGGCGTGAGGAACATGCTTTCCAGATCAGGTGCGAGCTGGCGGTTCATGTTGGCCAGCTGGAACTCGTATTCGAAGTCCGACACCGCGCGCAGGCCGCGCAGCAGGATGTTGGCGTTCTGTTCCTTGGCGAAATGGGCGAGCAGCGTCGAGAAGCCGACGACTTCCACGTTGGGCAGGTGCGAGGTGACCTGGCGGGCCAGCTCTACGCGCTGTTCCAGCGGGAACAGGGGGTTCTTCTTGGGGCTGGCGGCGACGGCAATGATCACCTGGTCGAACAGTCGCGAGGCGCGTTCCACCAGATCGGCATGGCCTTTGGTGATGGGGTCGAAGGTACCCGGGTACAACACTCGATTCATCGCGGCGTCCTGGTCGGCTCTTGTTGGCAGGCTGGTGCAATAGCGGGCGGATGGTAACGCAGCATGTCCGTGGGGCCAAGCGACCTTGGTAGTGCTTCTGTGAACGGACTACCTGAATTTATCGGGGATGGACCGCCCGGTCACGCGCAGGGCCCGTTGCAGAGCCTGGGCGCGGCTTTTTGCACGGCAGCCCCTGTAGGAGCGAGCTTGCTCGCG
>NZ_AMZB01000135.1 GCF_000313755.1 Pseudomonas nitroreducens TX1
GGGATTCTCGCGCCGGTTCCGGAGCGCTTCATTTCATTCCGAACCGCTTACGGCTTGAAGTTCGCGGCGTCGCGCGCCCAGCCGTCGAGTACCGGTTTCAGGTCGGTGAGATTCAGATGAGTGCTGGTGTTCTCCAGCGTCTTGCCCGCACCCTTGCGCACAACCTTGGCGACCGGTTTGCTGGTCGCCCCATCCAGCGCCTCGAATTCGACGTAGACCTCAGTGTCCTGGTCCCGGGTACCCATGGCCGTGGTCGTGGCTGCCACCACCAGGGCGATCGGGATCACTTCGTAAGCCTTCAGACCCTCGGTGGAAATGTTCACGCCCGTGATAGCGGTGCGCAGCACCAGCGTGTCGCGATCAGCCTGCTGGACGATGCGGTAGCGGCTGCCCAATTGCAGCTCCACCTGTTTCTTCAGGTAGTCGGGGATCTCGTCGAGCGTCTTTTGATCGATATTCTCGTTCGGCTTGGGCGGCGGGTAGTAAACCGGCCGCTCGACCAAGACCGAGCTGTAGTTCTGCAGCTTCAGGTTCGGGTCGACCCAGCGCAGCACCGGTTGGCCGCTGGGGGAGGTGGCGGGCTTGAGTTGCGAGTAGTCGCCGAGGAAGCCCGAGTACTGCGAGGTGTCCGGTTTCTGGCTGGAGCAGCCGGCCAGCGCCAGGGCACCGGCGAGGAGCAGCGTGGGTACTACGTAGCGTCGCGTCATGGAGCATCCTTATTCAAAGTTTCACCGCATTGTGCTTTCACCACATTGAACAACCCATTGCTAACCCGGCTGTCGCGGCGGCGGCAGGGTAGCCGCATGCTGGCTCGAAGCCGGTCGAACTTCACTGATGTCAGTCAATTGGGGCCTTGTGGAAACGACCTACAATCACCCACCGATTCTCGTCGGGCGATTTGCCCGATTGACGGTCAGCCACCACCTCCACAATGAAGAGCGGAGTCGAGCGACTGATCCACAGCGCCCGCGCTCCAGCCAGCCTTGCCGCCGATGGGCCCTTTGCTCGCCCACGGCCATCCCCCGACGGTCCACAACGTGACCGTACATCCGGAAACAGAAAGCCGCCGTCATCGCGCCGCGGCTTCTTCTCCGATGGATACACGCCATTGATGGCCGATTTGAACCAAGCCTAGACGGCTTTGAAGAGCGCTGCGTGACAGGCGTTGAGGAACCTGTGTCATGCAGAAAATCAAGGTTCCTGTGACCTGGAATCGAGGTTTCAGATGCCTTTTTCCATGCCGATTGTGCATGGGGTAGGCGTTTCCGGCATTAGACGGGAAATGAGTGGGTGGGAATCATGCGCCCCTTTTTTCGCTGGCCGTCGGCATCCCGATGGTTCGGCGACCCCGACTTCCACAAGAATCAAGGGTGACTCACTATGGGCAAAGCCAAGCTCAGCCTCGCCTGGCAGATCCTCATCGGCCTGGTACTCGGAATCGCACTGGGCGCCGCGCTCAATCATTTCAGCGCGGAAAAGGCCTGGTGGATCAGCAACATCCTCCAGCCGGCGGGCGATATCTTCATCCGCCTGATCAAGATGATCGTCGTACCGATCGTGATCTCCTCGCTCATCGTCGGCATCGCCGGCATGGGTGACGCGAAGAAACTCGGCCGCATCGGCCTGAAGACCATCATCTACTTCGAAATCATCACCACGGTCGCCATCGTGGTCGGCCTGCTGCTGGCGAACCTGTTCCAGCCCGGCGCCGGCATCGATATGAGCACCCTGGGCACTGTGGATATCTCCCAGTACGCGCAGACCGCCAAGGAAGTCGAACACCATCACGCTTTCATCGAGACCATCCTCAACCTGATCCCGTCGAACATCTTCGCGGCCATGGCCCGTGGCGAGATGCTGCCGATCATCTTCTTCTCGGTGATGTTCGGCCTGGGGCTGTCCTCGCTGCCGGCGCCGACCCGCGAGCCGCTGGTGAAGATGTTCCAGGGCGTGGCAGAGGCCATGTTCCGCGTCACCCACATGATCATGCGCTACGCCCCCATCGGCGTGTTCGCGCTGATCGCCGTAACGGTCGCCAACTTCGGCTTCGCCTCGCTGCTGCCGCTGGCCAAGCTGGTGGTGCTGGTGTACTTCGCCATCGCCTTCTTCGCCTTCATGGTGCTGGGCCTGGCCGCACGCCTGTTCGGCTTCTCGATCATCAAGCTGATGCGCATCTTCAAGGATGAACTGGTCCTGGCATACTCCACCGCCAGTTCCGAGACCGTGCTGCCGCGCATCATCGAGAAGATGGAAGCCTACGGCGCGCCCAAGGCGGTGAGCAGCTTCGTGGTGCCCACCGGCTACTCCTTCAACCTCGATGGCTCGACTCTGTACCAGAGCATCGCGGCGATCTTCATCGCCCAGCTCTACGGCATCGACCTGTCCATCGGCCAGCAACTAATGCTGGTGCTGACCCTGATGGTCACCTCCAAGGGCATCGCCGGCGTGCCGGGGGTTTCCTTCGTGGTGCTGCTGGCGACCCTGGGCAGCGTGGGCATTCCGCTGGAAGGCCTGGCGTTCATCGCCGGTGTCGACCGCATCATGGACATGGCGCGCACCGCGCTGAACGTGATCGGCAACGCCCTGGCGGTGCTGGTGATCTCCAAGTGGGAAGGCGTTTACGACGCGCAGAAAGGCGCCCGCTACTGGCAGGCCATGCAGAACGGCCGCATCGAAGCCTTCCTCGAAGGCGAGAGCGCCGACGGCAAGGAAAGCCCCGCCGCTCACTGACCCGCAAGGGTTATCCACAAGGCCCCGGCAGCGTCCGGGGCCTTGTCGTTTATGGCGCCGGAGGGGCTCGTGCCGCTATCATCCGGGCCATTCCAAGGGGGACTCTTCATGCTCAACGGCCTGTGGCTGGGCTTTTTCATCGTCGCGGCGGTCACCGCGCTTTCCCGCTGGCTGCTGGGTGGCGAGGCCAGCGTATTCGCCGCCATGGTGGAAAGCCTCTTCGCCATGGCCAAGCTGTCGGTAGAAGTCATGGTGCTGCTGTTCGGCACCCTGACCCTGTGGCTGGGCTTCCTGCGCATCGCCGAGAAGGCCGGCCTGGTGGAAAAGCTGGCCGTGCTGCTCGGCCCGCTGTTCCGCCGCCTGATGCCGGAGGTGCCCCGCGGCCATCCGGCCATTGGCCTGATCACCCTGAACTTCGCCGCTAACGGCCTGGGCCTGGACAACGCCGCCACGCCCATCGGTCTGAAGGCCATGAAGGCGCTGCAGGAACTCAACCCCAGCAGCACCACGGCGAGCAACGCGCAGATCCTCTTCCTGGTGCTCAACGCCTCGTCGCTGACCCTGTTGCCGGTGACCATCTTCATGTACCGCGCCCAGCAGGGCGCGGTGGACCCGACCCTGGTATTCCTGCCGATCCTGCTGGCCACCAGCGCCTCCACCCTGGTGGGGCTGCTCAGCGTGGCGGTCATGCAGCGGCTGCGCCTGTGGGACCCGGTGGTGCTGGCCTACCTGATTCCCGGCGCGCTGGCGCTGGGCGGCTTCATGGCGCTGCTGGCGGGGCTCTCCGCCACCGCGCTGGCGCAACTGTCTTCGCTGCTGGGCAACCTGACGCTGTTCGGCATCATCCTGCTGTTCCTGATAGTCGGCTGGCTGAAGAAGGTGCCGGTCTACGAAACCTTCGTTGAAGGCGCGAAGGAAGGCTTCGACGTCGCCAAGAGCCTGCTGCCCTACCTGGTGGCGATGCTCTGCGCCGTTGGCGTGCTGCGTGCTTCCGGTGCACTGGAGATGGCGCTGGACGGCATCCGCTGGGTGGTTGAAGGCGTCGGCTGGGATACCCGCTTCGTCGATGCGCTGCCCACTGCGCTGGTCAAGCCGTTCTCCGGCAGCGCCGCACGCGCGATGCTGCTGGAAACCATGCAGTCCTACGGCGTGGACAGCTTCCCGGCCCTGGTGGCCGCCACGGTGCAGGGCAGCACCGAAACCACCTTCTACGTGCTTGCCGTGTACTTTGGCGCCGTCGGTATCCAGCGGGCCCGTCACGCGGTGGGCTGCGCGCTGGTGGCGGACCTGGCCGGCGTGCTGGCTTCCATCGGCGTCTGCTACTGGTTCTTTGCCTGAAGGGCGTGATGGCTCGTCCGGTGTGCCGCCTGTGCCTGGAACAGCAGCCATTCGCGCTGGATCACGCTGTAGGGCACGAACACGCTCAGGCGTGACATGCCGGCCAGTTCCGGGCGGTTCGCCGGCGGCCTGAACCCTGCCTGGAATCCGATATTGATTCCCAGCACGCTGCCATCGCTGCCGATCAGCGGCCCGCCGGACATTCCCTTGGCAATGGCCGCGTCGTGCACGCCGTAGCGTTCGCCACTGGTCGAGCCGTCATCGACGAAGGGCACCGGCCAGACCTTGCCCATGCTGCTCATCGGGATCAACAGCGAACTGCTGCCCAGCGCAGTGACAGCTTCACCCGCGCGGAACTCACGCCATCGCGGCAGTTCGCCATCGGACTTGTGGGCAATGAACAGCAGGTCGCAGCCAGTGCTGCAGCGATAGGCCTGGTTGCGCAGGAAAGGCGTATGGGCGGCGGTCACCGCGTAGTCCGCATTCCATTGCACCGCGGAAGCTACGATAAAGCCTGGAATCGGCGGGCCGGAAAGCACCGAGAAATAGCGGTCGGTCAGGCGACCATCGGTTTCCGGCGAAACCCAGCCGTTGCAGCCGGCCAGTAAAAACAGCAATAGCATTCCCCACACTTTGTTCATCTGAAAGCTCTCCCTTTTTTGTGGGAAAAGCTAACTTCTACTCAGGGAATTTTCTTATATAAAAATAAGATTGTTACTCGCGGTATTTCTTTAGGAGTTATCTCGAATAATGAAGGTTTCCTACAGATTTTTATGTAGGAAGTTGGCTTTGTAATGAGGCAAATAGTTTCTCAATAGATTTATCCGAATTTTAAAAACTGAGAAGTTGTTCGAATAAACATGGAATCCGACGAACGGCATCGAAGCTTTCGCCAAGCTTTCAATTCCATAAAATATGGGCCTTTCAGCCATTTTCCGATTGTCGAACCGAGGCTTTTACACATAGGGTTACAAATAATTCGCTCATCCAGGCCTGCCGGGCGCGGATGAGGAACATTTGATTTTCCCTCAGGGAAATCCCCCCTGTGGCAGCCAGAGTGATGTTCTTATGGCCTCGAACAATTCCAAAGCCAAAGCCGTCTTCCGCGTGGTGAGTGGCAACTTTCTCGAGATGTATGACTTCATGGTGTATGGCTTCTATGCCACCGCCATTGCCAAGACCTTCTTCCCGGGCGATGACCCCTTCGCCTCCCTGATGCTGTCGCTGGCGACCTTCGGCGCCGGCTTCCTGATGCGCCCGCTCGGCGCGATCTTCCTCGGCGCCTATATCGACCGCCATGGCCGCCGTCAGGGGCTGATCATCACCCTCGGCCTGATGGCCGTCGGTACCCTGCTGATCGCCTTCGTGCCGGGATATACCACGATGGGTGTGGCGGCGCCGCTACTGGTGCTGTTCGGTCGGCTGCTGCAAGGCTTCTCGGCTGGCGTGGAACTTGGGGGCGTGTCGGTCTATCTCGCGGAGATTGCTCCACCCGGCAAGCGCGGCTTCTTCGTCAGCTGGCAGTCGGCGAGCCAACAGGTGGCGGTGGTGTTCGCCGGCCTGCTGGGCGTGATCCTCAACCACTGGCTGAGCCCCCAGGACATGGGCGAATGGGGCTGGCGCGTGCCGTTCTTCGTCGGCTGCCTGATCGTCCCGGCCCTGTTCATCATCCGCCGTTCGCTGGAGGAAACCGCCGAGTTCCAAAAGCGCAAGCATCACCCGAGCCTGGGCGAAGTGCTGCGTTCCATCGGCCAGAACTTCGGCCTGGTGCTGGCCGGGACCGCCATGGTGGTGATGACCACGGTATCCTTCTACCTGATTACCGCCTACACCCCGACCTTCGGCAGGAACGAGCTGCACCTGTCGGACTTCGACAGCCTGCTGGTCACCATGTGTGTAGGCCTGTCCAACTTCATCTGGCTGCCGCTGATGGGCGCGGTGTCCGACCGGGTGGGGCGCAAGCCGCTGCTGCTGGCCGCCACGGTGCTGGCGCTGGTGACCGCCTATCCGATGCTGTCCTGGCTGGTCGCTGAACCGAGCTTCGCCCGCTTGCTGGAGGTCGAATTGTGGCTGTCCTTCCTCTATGGCAGCTACAACGGCGCCATGGTCGTGGCGCTCACCGAAGTCATGCCCGCGGATGTGCGCACCACCGGCTTCTCGCTGGCCTACAGCCTGGCGACCGCGACCTTTGGCGGCTTCACCCCGGCGGTCTGCACCTGGCTGATCCACGCCCTGGACAACAAGGCGGCACCGGGCATCTGGCTCAGTGGCGCGGCGGCCCTTGGCCTGCTCGCCACCCTGGCGCTGTTCCGCAAGGGCGCCCGCATACGCGCCGGGGCCTTGGGCGCCAGCGCCTGAGGCCAGCTGCGACCTTCTGCCTCAGCATGGTTCCGGGCGGCATTGACTTGAGTCAGGCTCGCCCGGCATCCGCAGGAGAAGGATAGGGTCATCCCAATCCCTCTTCGCCAGCGGAGACCGCGTCATGATCACCCACACTACAGCCGAGCTCGCAGCCCTCGGGGCTGTTGGCGCCGATCACTGGATAGAAACCCTCGAAGACGGCAGCCATGTGCTAATCCGCCCGTTGCGCGCCGAAGACCGCGAGCGCGAGCGCCTGTTCCTCGAGCGCCTGTCGCCCATGACCCGCAAATTCCGCTTCCATGGCGAAGTGAAGATCGACGATCGCCTGCTCGATCGGCTGATGGACGTCGACTACCAGACCACCATGGCTTTCATCGCCCTGACCCATGTGGACGGTGAGTTGCGCGAAGTTGGCATCAGCCGTTACGCCGCTGTGGATAACCAGCAGTGCGAATGTGCGGTGACCATCGCCGATGAATTCAAGCAACTGGGTTTGGATGTCGCGCTGATGCGCCATCTGATCGACGTGGCCAAGCGCAATGGCTTCCACCAGATGTACTCCATCGACTCATCCATGGACCGCGACATGCGCGACATGGCGCGCGAGCTGGGTTTCCGCGCCCAGATCGACCCGGACGACTCCTGCCAGGTCATTCGCCGCCTCGCACTCTGAAGCCTGAAGGCGCCGACGGGGTTCAGCCCCGTCGGCGCCACAGCGCCAGCGCCAGCAGCCCCACCAGCAACAGCGCGCCCAGGCCCGCCAGCGGATAGACCATGTCGTCATCCAGCAGTGGTTTCTCGATGCGCAGGTAACCTTCATCCTTGAACAGTTGCTTCGCCACGTCGTTGGCGTGGGCCAGGCTGACCTTCGCCAGGCGCTTGTCCTCGTCGGGGAACCTGCCGTCGTCGAAGTCCGCCAGCGCGCCCCAGTAGTAATCCGCCAGTGTCGAATTACCCGGTGTGCTCCAGGCCAGTTGTGCGCGCGCCACGCGCTGGATGCGGGCGAAGCGCTGCGGGTCGAGGCCGTCGTGACGGATCTTCTCCACCAGCTCCCCCAGGGCCTTTTGTGCCACCTCTTGCTCGTCCCGCTCGACATTCGCGTTGAGGCTGAGGAAGCCCTGGTTGGCCCACGCGGTTCGTTCGCTCCAGGGGCCGTAGGACAACTCGCGGCGCACGCGCAGCTCGGTATAGAGGGCATCGTTCAGGTAGGCCTGAAGCAGGTCCAGCGTGGCGCCATCGGCCTGTTCCGGCTCCGGGAAGATCCAGTGCAGCACTGCGCTTTCGCCGAACAACCCAGTGATCAGGCTGCGCTGGCGTTCGGCGCTGTTCTTCATCTGCGGCAGATCGCGGCGTTCCGGCGTGTCGTGGTCCACCAGGGCGCCATAGGTGCGGCTCAGGTAGACCGGCAGGCGCGGGTCCAGGTCGCCGACGATGATCAGGGTCATGTTGCCGGGGACGTACCAATCCTTGCGCAACTGTTCCAGCTGCGCCTGGGTGAGGTTATCCACAGGTGCGCGCTCATCGCAGGCGAGCCCCAGCTCCACAGCCAGTTGTTCCTGGCCGGCACGGCTGACGTTCTGGTGGTCCAGCCAGCGCTGCAGGTGCGAATAGTGGCCGCCGTCCTCGCGCACCAGCACCTGCTTGGCGGAGTCGATCTTGCGCTGGTCGAGCTGGGTGCGGGTGATGATCTCCAGCAGCAGGTCCAGCACCTGGCGCTGGGTGGCGGCGGGGGACTCGACCACGAAGGCGGTGTCGCCCTCGCTGGTGAAGGCGTTCCATTGGCCGCCCAGGGCCTGCATGCGTGCTTCCAGGTCAGCCTCGTCGCCGCCGTCCAGGCCGCTGAAGAACAAGTGTTCCATCAAATGCGGAAGCTGGCGCTCGCGGCAGCTGAAATCGCTGAAGCCGACGCCGACTATCAGCCGGATCGACACGTGGCCTTTCTCGCGGGTTGGCTTGAACAGAACGCCCATGCCGTTTTCCAGCTGATAGGCCTCGACCGTCTGCCGTTGGTCGGCATGGGACAAGGCGCTGAGCAGCAGGGAGAGCAGGGGGACGAACAACCAACGCATGAGCGGTGTGCCTGAACGCAAAGCCGTGAGGATAGCGGATTGACCGGCCCGAACCCACCACGTTCAACCTTTGTCGGGGGGCGACGTCGACGCTGGGCCCTGTCCCGAAGGATCACGGTGGCTATCGGACCGCGCCACTGCGCTCAGATCATCTACCCTGACTGATGGACCTGTCGTTCGCTCCAGCCCGGGGCGATCTGGAGGCTACATGCGTGTCCTGATCACCGGCGCCGCGGGGTTTCTCGGCCAGAGCCTGCTCAGTGAGCTTGCCGTCCAGCACCTGGACTGGACGCTCATTGCCGCCGACATGCAACGGATCAAATCCCAGGGACTGCGCCCGAACATCGAGCCGGTCATGCTGGACCTGAGCGTCGCCGCGCATACACGGGCTTGCGTGGAACACTGGAAGCCCGATGCGATCGTTCACCTGGCCGCGGTGGTCAACCCGCCGCGGGAGATGACGGCCCAGAAACGCCACTCGATCGAGGTCGGCGGCACGCGCGCGCTGATCGAGGCGGCGCGGGATACTGGCGTGCAGCAACTGATAGTCACCAGCTCTGGCGCCGCTTATGGCTTCCACCGCGACAACGCCGAGTGGATCGACGAGTCGCACCCGCTGCGGGGCCATCCGCACCTGCTGCACGCGCGCTGCAAGCAGGAAATCGAGCAGCTGCTGGCCAACGCACGGGAACGTTATCCACAACTCAAGCAGCTGGTTCTTCGTCCAGGCACCATCCTCGGTCGACGTGTGCATAACCCTTTGGCGGAACTGTTCGCCCGACCCACCCTGGTCGGCGTGCTGGCGCATCGCAGCCGCTTCGTCTTCATCTGGGATCAGGACGTGGTGAACGTCATTCGCCAGGGACTGGAGCGCGGCAGCGAGGGCATCTACAACCTTGCCGGCGATGGCGCGCTGTCCCTGCGCGAGATTGCCGGTCTGCTCAACAAACCCTACCGGCCGATGCCGGCCAGCCTGATGCGCATGGGTCTGGGGCTGCTCAAACCGCTGGGGTTGTCGCGTTTTGGTCCCGAGCAGGTGGACTACCTGCGCTACCGGCCGGTGCTGGACAACCGCCGACTCAAGGAAGAGTTCGGCTATGAACCGCGCTACTCCAGTCGCGAGGCTTTCCTGGCCTATCTCGCTGCGCGGGGGCCGCACGGCTGAACGGGGTGCTGGGGATAACCTGTAGACAACGTTGTTGAAAACCCTGTGGGCTCTCGTCTGCAACGCACTCCCGGCAATGTCGCTAACCCGCGGATTGCCGCCGTTGCTGGCGATATTCGCCTGGCGTCAGGCCGGTCCAGTGGCGGAACGCACGGAAGAACACGCTGGGCTCGGAATAACCGAGCAGGGCGGCGATGTCCGTGGCCGGCAGATTGCCTTCCCCCAGGTATCGTTCTGCCAGTTGCCGCCGGGTATCAGCCAGCAGCTGTTGATAACTACTGCCTTCTTCCGCCAGGCGACGTTGCAAGGTGCGTTCGCTCAGGCCGAGCTCGCCGGCAACCGCCGCGCGGCCGGGTTCGCCGCGGGTCAGTTGCTCGCCGAGCAGGGCAACCACACGGCCACTGACGCTCGCGCTGGGCAGCTTGGCGAGCAGCCCTTCGGCGTGCTGGCGCAACAGGTCGCGAAGTGGCGGGTTGGCCTGCGGCAGCGGAGCGTCGATGAGTGCTCGAGGTAGGCCCAGGGCATAGTCCGGCGCGTCGAATTGCAGCGGGCAGTCGAAGGCCTTTTCGTAGTCTGAAAGACTTTCCGGCCGGCTGTGCATGAAGCGGCAACCGGCCAGCGGCAGGTCGCTGAGCAGGGCGCGCAGCTGGCGTGCCCAGAAGCCCAGCAGCGCCAGGGCGCGAGCGCGGGTGGCCGGCGGCTCCGGATTCAGCGGGCGGTAGCTGACCCAGATGATCTCGGCCTGGGCCTCGATGGACACCTGGCCACCTTCGCCCACCAGACGCTGGTAGCGCAGCGCCGATTCGAGGGCATCGCCCATCGTGGTGCTCGACTGCAACAGGTAGCCCAGCGCGCTGAAGGATGCCGGCGACAGGGCCCGGCCCATGGCAAGGCCCGGCTCGTCATGCGGCAGGTCGGCCTGGATCGCCTGCCACATACGCTCCTGCAGCGCGAAGTCGATGCGCGCGTCCGGATCGGCGAGCTGGGATTCGCGTATGCCGCTGACCGCCAGCAGTGCGTCGCGGTTCAGGCCCAGACGCACAGCCGCCAGCAGGATGGCCTGGGTCAGGCTGGCGCTGACCGAGGGAGTGTGTTGGGAGTGAGTGCATGCTTCCATGGCGGCGGATTCTGCCCGAACCCTGGGCGTCGTGATATCAGGACTTTGTAGGGGCTGGCGAAGGTTCTGACAGAACGCTCGCTCAGCCTCTTCGGTCGTCAACCCGTCGCGCTGGAGCCGGGAGAAGCCGGTCGCTGGGAATCCTGTGTCGCCTCGACTTCGTGCTCGACGAAGTCCTCGTCTTCCACAGGCTCACCGATTGCCGAACCGCTCGCATCGGGGTTGTCCAGAACAGCATAGGCGATGGCGCAGAACAGCGAGTTCAAGCGCTTCATGTCGCTGATCAGGTCCAGGTGCAGCGAGCTGGTTTCGATGCTCTGTACCACCTGCTGGCGCAGGCGGTCGACGTGCGAGTGGGCGAAGCGCCGTTCCTGCAGGCGGAAACGCTGCTTGGCGCGGCGCAGGCGCCTGGCGCCTTCCTGGTCGCCATTGAGGAACACCGAAAGCGAAAGGCGCAGGTTCGAGAGCAACTGGCCATGCAGTACGGTGATTTCCTCCAGACCGTGATCGGAGAAAGAGCGGCTGCGCGAAGTCTTCTTGTCCTGCACGGCGCCGAGCATGTGCTCGATGATGTCGCCTGCCTGCTCGAGATTGATCGCCAGTTCGATGATTTCCGCCCAGCGGCGGCTGTCCGCCTCGCTCAGATCCTCGCGGGGCATGCGCGCCAGGTAGAGCTTTATCGCGGTGTAGAGCGCGTCGACGTCGTCGTCCAGCTTGCGGATCTGCTTGCCCAGCAGCGGGTCCCCGCTGTGGATAACCTGCATCAGGTTGTTCAGCATCTGCTCGACGATGTCGCCCATGCGCAGGGTTTCACGTACTGCATTGACCAACGCCAGGCTCGGCGTATCCAGCGCCGCCGGGTCGAGGTGGCGCGGGCGCACGGTATCTTCCGGGGAATGGCGGTCGGGCATGATGCGCGTGCAGAAGGCTGCCATCTGCCCGGTGAGCGGCAGACAGGCCAGACAACGGGTGGCGTTGTAGAGCACGTGGAAGGCGATCACCAGTTCGGCGGTGCTGAACTGCCAGTGATCGATCCAGTCCGCCAGCGGGCCTACCAGCGGCAGCACCAGCGCGCAACCGGCGACCTTGAACAGCAGGCTGCCAAGCGCCACTCGGCGGCCGGCCGCATTCTGCGAGGAAGCGCTGATCATCGCCAGGATGCCGCTGCCCAGGTTGGCGCCGACCACCAGGCACAGCGCCACCTTGAGCGAAATCACCTTGGAAGCCGCCAGCGTCGCGGTGAGCAGCACGGCGGCCAGGCTGGAATAGGAAATCATCGCGAACAGCGCGCCGGTCAGGGCGTCGAGCATCACGTCGCCGGTGAGGCTGGAGAACAGCACCTTCACGCCCTTGGCCTGGGTCATGGGCTCGGCCGCGGCGACGATCAATTGGAGCGCGAGGATGATCAGGCCCAGGCCGATGAACACCCGGCCGATCTGACCGAGCCGCGTCTGTTTGCGGCCGAGGAAGAAGATCACCCCGAAGAAGATCAGCAGCGGCGACAGCCAGGACAGGTCAAGGGTCAGCACCCGCGCCATGAGCGCCGTGCCGACGTCAGCGCCGAGCATGATCGCCAGCGCGGGAGCCAGGGCCATCAGCCCGGTCGCGACGAACGAAGTCGCCAGCAACGCCGTGGCGTTGCTGCTTTGCACCAGCGCGGTGACGCCGATGCCGGCAGCGAAGGCCAGCGGGCGCTTCTCCACGCTGCGGCTGAGGACCTTTCGCAGATTACTGCCGTAGACCCTGAGGATGCCGGTGCGGACGATGTGTGTGCCCCACACCAACAGGGCGACGGCAGAGAGCAGATCGAGCAGTTTGAGCATGTCGGGCCCCCTCGCACTCAAGCGGGCCCGTTGGCGATGCGTCCGTCGACGGACCCTGTAACGACCTCGCCCGCGGCTCCGTACAGACAGCGCGGAGGGCCGAGAAGGACACGGCAACGCACAGGCGATTGTCACAAGACTGTCATGGTAGACCCTCGTTCTTCCTTGAGGGTTCGCCAAATCGCTGATTTGCCGGGATTCCTGTCTGTCAGTAAAGCCGATCGAAAGCACAAGCGAGAGCCTTTGCATCGGTTATTTCGCACGGAACGGCGGACGCCAATGTCTAGACTGCCGTCCATCAAACCCACTACAGGCCGAGGAGAAGTCCCATGCATTGGTCGTTCCCCCTGCTGGTCGCACTGGCACTCGCCGGTTGCGGCGAAAAATCCGCCCTGCCATTCACCGCCGGCACCGGGCCGCAGCCGCAGTTGCCGGAGCCCCAGAGCAGCCTGCTGCCCACCGTCAACGTCGCCACCGCCACCGGCTGGCCCGTCGGTCAGACGCCAAGGGCGGCCGAAGGCCTGGAAGTACAGCGCTTCGCCGACAAGCTCGACCATCCGCGCTGGCTCTTCGTGCTGCCCAATGGCGACGTGCTGGTGGCAGAGAGCTCCGCCCCGCCCAAGGAGGAATCAGAAGGCATCAAGGGTTGGGTGGCCGAGAAGATCATGGCCAAGGCCGGTTCCCAGGTGCCCAGTGCCAACCGCATCACCCTGCTGCGCGATGCTGACGGCGATGGCGTGCCCGAACAGCGCAGCGTGCTGCTGCAAGGACTGTTTTCACCCTTCGGCATGGCGCTTGTGGATAACTGGCTCTATGTGGCCAATGCCGATGCGGTGGTGCGCTTCCCCTACAAGACCGGCGATACGACCATTGGCGCCAAGGCCGAAAAGGTTGTCGACCTGCCGGGTGGCCCAATCAATCACCACTGGACCAAGAACATCCTCGCCAGCCCCGATGGCCGCTACCTCTACGCTACTGTCGGCTCCAACAGCAACGTTGGCGAGAATGGCCTGGACGCCGAGAAGAACCGCGCGGCGATCCTGCAGATCGACCTGAGCAACCGCAAGGTGCGGCTGTACGCCTCGGGTCTGCGCAACCCCAATGGTTTGGGCTGGGAACCCAACAGCGGCGTGCTGTGGACAGCCGTGAACGAGCGCGACGAGCTGGGCAACGACCTGGTGCCCGATTACATGACCTCGGTGAAGGAAGGCGGCTTCTACGGCTGGCCTTGGAGCTACTACGGCCGGCATGTGGATAAGCGTGTCGAGCCGCCGCGCCCGGACATGGTGGAAAAGGCGTTGGTGCCCGACTATGCCCTGGGCGCCCATACGGCTTCGCTCGGCCTTGCCTTCTATCAGGGCAGCCTGCTGCCGGAGCGCTATCGTGGCGGTGTATTCATCGGCCAGCACGGCTCCTGGAACCGCAAGCCGCGCAGCGGCTACCAGGTGGTGTTCATCGCCTTCGGCGGCGGAAAACCCAATGGCCAGCCGGTGACGGTGCTGGACGGTTTCATCAACGACAAAAACGAAGCCATGGGCCGGCCGGTGGGCGTTGCTGTGGATAAGTTCGGTGGACTGCTGGTCGCCGACGACGTGGGTAACACCGTGTGGCGCCTGCGGCCGGCTACCGTGAAGTGAAATCTGTAAAAGGAATGGATATGGCCATCGTTCGACGCGTCACCCTGATAGCCCTGCTGCTGGCGCTGGGCGCCTGCAGCAGTCTGTTCGGCACGCGTGATCCGCTGCGTATCGATCTGGTCGGTCTTGAGCCCGCGACGGGGCAGGGCATGGAGGCGCGCTTCACGGTCAAGCTGCGGGTGCAGAATCCCAATGACCAGGCCATCGACTACAACGGCATTGCCCTGGATCTCGCAGTGAACGGCCAGCCGCTGGCCAGTGGAGTGAGCGACGCCAGCGGACAGGTGCCGCGCTTTGGTGAAAAAGTGATCAGCGTGCCGGTGAGCATTTCAGCGTTCTCCGCCTTCCGCCAGGCCTGGGGCCTGTCGGGCGGGCCACCGCGCCAGGGCATGCCCTACGAGATCAACGGCAAGCTGGCCGGCGGACTGTTTGGCACGGTGCGTTTCAACGACAAGGGCGTGCTCAACTGGCCTGCGCCGGGCGCGCGTCCTTGAGGGTTCCGCTGAGCCACTGTGGATAAAAAAACCGGGCTGCTATAGCCCGGTTTTTTATTTGAAGCCTGTGGATAGCGCCTGTGGACTATTGTCCAGGAATGTCCTTGCGCAGCTTCACCGGGTTTTCCTTCTTCCCGCGCGCGGTGCGCATGCGGATGTTCAGCGCCTCCACGGCCAGCGAGAAGGCCATGGCGAAGTAGACGTAGCCCTTGGGTACGTGGACTTCGAAGGCCTCGGCGATCAGCACGGTACCGACCACGATGAGGAAGGACAGCGCGAGCATCTTCAGCGACGGGTGCTTGTCGATGAAGTCGCTGATGGCGCCGGCCGCCAGCATCATCACCAGCACCGCGACGATGATTGCCGCGATCATCACCGGCACGTTCGACACCATGCCCACCGCGGTGATCACCGAGTCCAGCGAGAACACGATGTCGATGATGGCGATCTGGATGATGGTGCCGATGAAGCCGCCCATCACGCTCTTGGGTTCGCCCTCGGCTTCGTCCTCGCCCTCCAGGCCGTGGAAGATCTCGCTGCTGCTTTTCCACAGCAGGAACAGGCCGCCGAAGAACAGAATCAGGTCGCGGCCGGAAATGCCTTGGCCGAACACCTGGAACAGGTCCGCGGTAAGGCGCATGACCCAGGTGATCGAGAGCAACAGCAGGATGCGCGTGACCATGGCCAGCGCCAGCCCGAAGAAGCGCGTGCGCGGCTGCATGTGCTTGGGCATGCGGCCGACCAGGATGGAAATCATGATGATGTTGTCGATGCCCAGGACGATCTCCAGGGCGGTCAGGGTGAAGAACGCAATCCAGATTTCAGGGCTGGTCAGCCATTCCATTTGAGCGGTACTCGAAGTCAGTCGTTAAAGAGAGGGAAAAGCCCCAACAGCAGGGCCGCGGCGAGAATCGCCAGGCACACCAGCACGGCCCATTTGAGGGTGAAGCGCTGGTGGTCGCCGAAGTCCACCTTGGCCAGCCCCACCAGCAGGTAGGTGGAGGGGACCAGCGGGCTGAGCAGGTGCACCGGCTGGCCGACGATGGAGGCGCGGGCCATTTCCACCGGGCTGATGCCGTACTGCGCGGCGGCCTGGGAGAGTACCGGGAGCACGCCGTAGTAGAAAGCGTCATTCGACATGAAGAAGGTGAACGGCATGCTCACCAGCGCCGTGATGGTGGCCAGGTAGGGCCCCAGCGCCGGCGGAATCACCGCCAGCAGGCTCTTGGACATGGCTTCGACCATCCCTGTTCCGGAAAGAATCCCGGTGAAGACACCGGCGGCGAAGATCAGCGAGACCACTGCGAGAACATTCTCGGCGTGGGCGCCGATGCGCTTCTTCTGCTCGATGATGCAGGGATAATTCACGATCATCGCGATACCGAAGGCGATCATGAAGAGAACAGGCATCGGTAGCAGGCCGCCAACCAGGGCCCCCATCAGAACCACCGTGAGCACGGCGTTGAACCACAGCAGCTTTGGTCGGCGAGCGTCGGGAAACTGCGAGACGCTGACCTCGGCCATGGCTTCGTGGTCGGTGGGCAGGTGCAATTCGCCCAGGCGCGCGCGCTCGCGTTTGCCGTAGGCCCAGGCCAGGCCGAAGATCGCCGCGATGCCGGCGAGCATGGCCGGGATCATCGGCACGAAGATATCCGCAGGGTCCACGTGCAGCGCGCTGGCCGCGCGAGCGGTGGGGCCGCCCCAGGGCGTCATGTTCAGCACGCCGCTGGAGAGCATGATCAGGCAGGCCATCAGCAGCGGGCTCATGCCCAGCCGGCTGTACAACGGCAGTACGGCGGCCACGCAGATCATGTACGTGGTCGAGCCGTCGCCATCCAGCGAGACGATCATCGCCAGCGCGGCGGTGCCCATCGACACCTTCAGCGGGTCGCCCTTGACCAGCCTGAGGATGCGCCGCACCGCGGGGTCGAACAGCCCGGAGTCGATCATGATGGCGAAGTAGAGGATGGCGAACATCAGCATCACGCCGGTCGGCGCCAGGGTGCGGATGCCCTCCAGCATCATCGGCCCCAGGCCCTTGGCGAAGCCGCCGAGCAGGGCGAAGGTGATCGGCACCAGGATCAGCGCGATCAGCGCCGACAGACGCTTGGTCATGATCAGGAACATGAAGGTCGCCACCATGGCGAAGGCGAGGAACGTCAGCATGGGGATAACTCCGGGTCGGCGCGGGGGATTCAGCAGCAGCTGTGGATAAGCACGTGCAGGGCGGACGGAGTCGGGGCGGACAGGAACAGGACAGGGGGCATGGGCGATCACCGATTGTTGTTTTTGTACGCTGCGCGAACGCAGGTCCGGCCGGGAGGACCGAGGCGGCGATGCTAGGGGGTCAGGCTTTCAGCAGGCTTTCGGCCACGCGATATCCGGACAAGGTCCCGATGACGGGGCCCGGATGGCGACGCAGTCGGGACGATGGGGATCAGGGATGGACCAGAATCGCCTGAACCAGTGTGGCGTCGTCGACGGCGGCCAAACGCTGGTCCTGGCGCAGTTCACGCAGGGCGGACGCCAGGTACGGGCCGCTGATTTCACCGTTGCTGGCGACATGCGTAGCCGCATCATCCTTGGCGTCGTGCAGCTTGTCACCGGCCATGTCGGTCAGGCCCTTGCTGAGCGTGGTGATGAGAAACGGGGCGAGCGTGGTGGCGATGCCCACCATGGTCGGTGCGCCGACATCTTCGGCAGATGCCGATGGCAGGTGTGCCCACAACGCGAGCATGAGGCAGGCGGTTCGACAATCCTTGTAGCGCGGCATGGAGAACTCAGTATCCATCTGAGAAAGGCGGCGATGGTCCCAAGTGCGGCGCCTGGGTTCAAGGTCTTGTCAGTGATTGTGCGAACGATCACCCAAGCGCCTGGATCGCACCCATCACCACCAGCAGGCTGGCGCCGGCCAGCAAGGTCTGCAGCGTGATGATCCCGGCCATCAGCCCGCTCTCGCCGCCCAACTGGCGGGTCAGCACGTAGGCGGTCGGGGCTGTGGGTAAGGCGAAGAACAGCACCAGCAGTGCGCTTTCCAGCGCCGGCAGTGCCAGCAGGCGGGCGATGGCGAAGGCCAAAAGCGGCATGGCCAGCAGGCGGATCGCACAGTTCCAGCCCAGCGCCGAGGCTTCCGCGCGCAGTTCCTGCGGCTGCAGCGCCGCCCCGACGCAGAGCAGGCCCAGTGGCAGGCTGGCCACGGCGAGCAGGTTGAACAGCCGGTCCGTGCCGCCGGGCAGACCGATGCCCGTCACGTTGAGCAGGGCGCCGGCCACGCAGGCGAGGATCAGCGGATTCTTCACGATGGGCAGCAGCAGCGAACGCAGGCTGATTCCGCGTTCGGCGGTCAGCGCCCACACCGACATCACGTTCACCGTCGGCACCATCAGTGCCAGCATCAGCGCGGCCAGGGTCAGTCCCGGCTTGCCGTACAGGCTGCCGACGGCGGCAAGGCCCAGGTAGGTGTTGAAGCGCAGTACGCCTTGGGCAATGGCGCCGAAGCGCGCGGCGCTCCAGCCGCGCAGGCGCTTGAAGGCCAGCAGGGCGGTCCAGGCAATGCTCAGGCCCAGCATCACCGCCAGCGCCTGGCGGGCAAGGCCGGGGTCGTCCAGCGGTGCGCTGGCCAGGCTGCTGGCGAGCAGCGCGGGGAACAGGATGAAGTAGTTGAGGCGCTCCGCCGCCGGCCAGAAGGCGTCGCCGGGAAAGCCTTTGCGGCGCAGCACGAAGCCGCCCACGATCAGCGCGAACAACGGCCAGAGGGCCTGGAACAGAGCGGTCACGGCAACCCCGCGATGGTGGTGGGAGCGGGCATCTTGCCGAGGGCGTGGAGGGAAGGGCAAGGCGTGTGGATAAGTTTCTGCTTCTGTCCGGAGTCGTTTTCCACAACCGGGTGCGGTGTGGAAAACCTTGTCCACAGGGCCGGCGAAGCCGTTCACCTCCCGTCGGCGTGAGCAGCACAGAACTGCCTGCCACTGAAACCGCTTCCGGCATCGTGGCGCCGAGTGGGCCGATTGCCGTCACTGGTGGGTTGCGTGCGTTGGCGGAGTTCGGCCGCATGCCGATGACGGAATCGCATCGGCGCGCCCCGGACGTCCGCTGCGCCACGCTGGTGCAATTTCACGCGCAAGGCAGCTTTTTCTTATGGCGCAACGACATATTTAATAATTTTCCGAGCCTCCCGCTTCGGCCACCATCGGTCTGTCAGACATGTCGCGAGACAAAGCCTTCAGACGCTGGGCCATAGAGCCCGATGCCGCCCATGTCCCGGTTCTACCGGCCTCCTGGCCACTGCCGCAGTAAATCAACAACAAAGCCAAATGGCTGTGGGAGTGCTTCATGATCAAGTCCTTGCTCGTGCGTTCCATCGCGTGTTCCGCCCTGGCTCTCGCCGCCGTTTCCGGCGCGCAGGCCGGCACCCTGTCCATCGGCCACACCACCTGGGTCGGCTACGGCACCCTGTACCTGGCCCGTGACCTGGGCTACTTCAAGGAACAGGGCCTGGACCTGCAGCTGACCACCATCGAGGAAGCCTCGATGTACATGGCGGCCCAGGCTTCCGGCCAGCTCTCCGGCTCCGCCTCCACCATCGACGAAATCCTCAAGTACCGGCCCAAGTTCTGCTTCAAGGCCGTGGCCGCGCTGGACGACAGCCACGGCGGCGACGGCGTCCTGGTGGGCAAGGACGTCACCTCCCTGGCCCAGCTCAAGGGCCAGGAAGTGGCGGTGAACGAAGGCTCCGTCTCGCAGTTCTGGCTGTCCTACCTGCTCAAGCACGCCGGCATGAGCATGGCCGACATCAAGGTGCAGAACATGACCGCCGATGACGCAGCCAGCGCCTTCATCGCCGGCCGCGTGCCCGCCGCGGTGACCTGGGAACCGCACCTCTCGCTGGTTCGCGAAAAGCAGCAGGGCAAGGTGCTGGTGGACAGCTCCACGACCCCCGGCGTGATCGTCGACGTGGTCGCCCTCAACTGCGACGTCATCGAGAAGCAGCCCGAGGACGTGAAGGCCCTGGTGAAAGGCCTGTACAAGGCCGTGCAGTACACCAAGGAGCATCCGGACGAGGCCTACGCGATCATGGCCAAGGGCGTCGGCGGCTACCTCGCCGATCCCAAGGCCCTGGCCGATGCCGCCAAGGGCGTGCGCTTCTACGACAAGGCGATGAGCGAGCAGCTCATGGGCACCCCCGGCAAGCCCGGCGACATCAAGGGCCTGATCCGTCTCGCCAACGAGACCTGGAGCGGCCTGCAGGGCAAGCGCCTGGAAGTCAGCTACGACGACCTGGTCGACCCGCGCTTCGTCTCCGAGTAAACCGTCTCACTCTTGTCCCCGCGGGCGGCCTGGCGCCGCTCGCCTGGAGGAATCCGCGATGCCTCGTCGTTCGCAATCCTGGCTCAGCCGTTGCCTGACGCCCAAGGTCGACCTGCCGCTGAAGCTGGTCTGGTCCGCCGGCACCCTGTGCTGGCTGCTCGTGTTCGGCCTGTGGGCCGGGCTTTCCTACGGCGGCGTGGTGCCGGCGATGTTCCTGCCTACCCCGGACGCGGTGCTTGCGGCCGGCGTGCGCCTGGCCAGTGACGGCACCCTCGCCACCCACGTGATGGCCAGCGTCAAGGTGGTGATGATCGGCTTCATCGTCTCCTCGCTGGTGGCGGTGCCGCTGGGGCTACTGATGGGCAGCTTCCGCATCGTCCAGGCCTTCCTCGAACCGCTGGTGAACTTCATCCGCTACCTGCCGGTGACCTCCTTCGTACCGCTGTTCATCCTGTGGATCGGCATCGGCCTGGAACAGCGCGTCACCGTGATCATCTTCGGCGTGTTCTTCCAGCAACTGGTGATGATCGCCGACGTCTCCCGCAGCGTCGCCAAGGACCTGGTCAACGCCTCCTACACCCTGGGTTGCAACCGCCGCGACGTGGTCCTCCACGTGCTCGGCCCGGCCTCGCTGCCCGGCGTGCTCGACACCCTGCGCGTGACCATGGGCTGGGCCTGGACCTATCTGGTGGTCGCCGAACTGGTCGCCGCCTCCAGCGGCCTGGGCTACATCAGCCTGAAGGCCATGCGCGGCTTCCAGGTCGACGTGATCTTCCTGGCGATCGCCATCATCGGCCTGCTCGGCCTGATCACCGACCAACTCTTCCGATTCATTCGACTGAAGGTGGCGTCATGGGCGCAGTAGCGATCAAGCAGGAAGAACAAGCCGTGACCGGCCAGCCAGCCGCCAACCCGGCCCGCCTGCGGGTGGAGAACGTCAGCCTGCGCTACCGCACGCCGGAAGGCGGCACCTTCAGCGCACTGGAGAACGTTTCCTTCGAAGTGCCGGACCAGCAGTTCGCCGTCATCGTCGGCCCCTCCGGCTGCGGCAAGTCGAGCCTGCTCTACCTCACCGCCGGCCTGGCCGAGCCCACCGACGGCGACATCTACGTCGGCGGGCAGTTGGTCGACGGCCCTGGCGCCGACCGCGGCATGGTGTTCCAGAGCTATACGCTGTTCCCCTGGCTCACCGTGCGCCAGAACGTCGAGTTCGGCCTGAAACGCCGCGGCATGCCGGCGGCCGAGCGCCGCGAGATCGTCGACTACTACCTCGACGAAGTCGGCCTGCGCCGCTTCGAGAACAACTACCCCAAGCAGCTCTCCGGCGGAATGATGCAGCGCGTGGCGATCGCCCGCGCGCTGGCCAACGACCCGCAGATCCTGCTGATGGACGAGCCCTTCGGCGCCCTCGACAGCCAGACCCGCATGCAGATGCAGCAACTGCTGCTGCGCGTGTGGGACCACAGCAAGAAGACCGTGGTGTTCGTCACCCACGACATCGACGAGGCCATCCTGCTGGGCGACCGCGTCTATGTCATGGGTGCGCGCCCAGGCCGCATCAAGCGCATCCTCGACGTGCCCATCGAGCGCCCGCGCTCGCTGGACATGGTCATGGACCGCACGTTCATCGAGATGAAGCGCGAAATCCTCGGGCTGCTCCACGACGACCTGGAAGAAGCGCACTGACCTGCCGCCGGCTGGCGCCTCCTGCAGGGCGCCAGCCGATGCGGTGATTCGCTGCAGCACCGTTCGGCCCCCTTTCCCATTGGGAGAGGGTTGGGGTGAGGGGTTCTGCCATTCACGCAAGGACCCAAGGAAACCCCATGTCCAACGATTCCACCTACGACTATCTCATCGTCGGCGCCGGTTCCGCCGGCTGCGTGCTGGCCAACCGCCTGAGCGCCGACCCGGCCGTGCGCGTCTGCCTGCTGGAAGCCGGCGGCAGCGACGCCAGCCCTCGCGTGCAGACGCCGGCCGGCACCATCACGCTGTACAAGAGCAAGGTGTTCAGCTGGAACTTCTATTCCGCGCCGCAGAAGCGCCTGAACAACCGCTCGTTGCATTGCCCGCGCGGCAAGGCGCTGGGCGGCTCCAGTTCGATGAACAGCATGATCTACATCCGCGGCCACGCCTCCGACTACGACCGCTGGGAAGCCGAAGGCTGCCCAGGCTGGGGCTGGAAGGACGTGCTGCCGTTCTTCAAGAAATCCGAACGCAACCTGCTCGGCCAGGACCCGGCGCTGCACGGCACCCTCGGTGAGCTGGTGGTGGACAAGCCGCGCGACCCCAACCCGCTGTCGCAGCTGTTCATCAAGGCCGGCGAGCGTATTGGCCTGCGCCGCAACGATGACTTCAACGGCCGCGAATTCGAGGGCGTGGGCATCTACAACCTGACCCAGAAGGACGCCAAGCGCCTGAGCAGCTACCGCGCCTTCGTCGCGCCGCTGCAGCGCAACAACCTCACCGTGCTGACCAACCGCCAGGTGGGTCGCCTGCTGCTCGAAGGCGAGCGTGTCGCCGGCCTCGAACTGCGCGGCGGCGAACGCCTGCTGGCGCGCCGGGAGGTGATCCTCTCGGCCGGTTCCCTCGGCTCGCCGCAGATCCTTCTGGCTTCCGGCATCGGCCCGGCTGCCGAGCTGAAGGCTGCGGGCATCCCGGTGAACCATGACCTGCCGGGCGTGGGCAAGAACCTCCAGGACCACCTCGACGGCCTAGTCACCGTCCGCTCGCCGAGCCCGCTGAGCCTGGGTTTCTCCCTCGGCTCGCTGCCGCAGATCCTGCTCTCGCCGTTCAAGTACCTGCTGGCGAAGAAGGGCTGGCTGACCACCAACTATGTCGAGGCCGGTGGCTTCGCGCGTACGCCGCTGGCCGATTCGCTGGCCGATGTGCAGTTCCACTTCGTGCCCGGCTACCGCAGCCACCGTGGCCGCCTGTTCGAGTGGGGCCATGGCTACGCCGTGCATACCTGTGTACTGCGTCCGAAAAGCATCGGCGAACTGCGCGTGAAGCAGGGTGGCGACATCGAGATCGACTACAACTTCCTCGCCAACGAAGAAGACGGCCGCGTGCTGGTGGAAGGCGTCAAGCTGGCGCGCAGGATCCTCGCCCAGCCGGAATTCGACAATATCCGTGGTGCCGAGATGCTCCCCGGTCCGCAGGTACAGACCGACGAGCAGCTGCTTGAGCACCTGCGCGAATACGCCGCCACCGTGTTCCACCCGGTGGGCACCTGCAAGATGGGTGAGGACGCGATGGCCGTGGTCGACCTGCGCCTGCGCGTGCACGGCCTGAAGGGTCTGCGCGTGGTGGATGCGTCGATCATGCCGACGCTGATCAGCGGCAATACCAACGCGCCCTGCATCATGCTCGGCGAGCGCGCGGCGGCGATGATCCTCGAGGACAGCCGCGAGCATGCAGCGGCTCCCGCCCACGCCGTGCCAGCCTGAGCGGCTTCATGTAGGAGCGAACTTGCTCGCGAACAAGCTCGCTCCTACAGGGCTGGCTCTGCGATTTCCGCTCCTACAACAGCCAATCCGATGCTGTGGATAACCCTCTACAGCCCCAGCTCGCTCAGCGACGGATGATCGTCCGGCCTACGGCCCTGCGGCCAATGGAACAGGCGCTCGTCCTCGCCGATCGGCAGGTCGTTGATGCTGGCATGGCGCTCGAACATCAGGCCGTTGTCGTCGAAGGCCCAGTTCTCGTTGCCGTAGGAACGGAACCAGTTGCCCGAGTCGTCGTGCCACTCGTAGGCGAAGCGCACGGCGATGCGGTTCTCGGTAAAGGCCCAGAGTTCCTTGATCAGCCGGTATTCCTGCTCGCGCACCCACTTGGCGGCAAGGAACTGCACGATCTGCTCCCGGCCCTGGACGAAGGTCGCGCGGTTGCGCCAACGGCTGTCCGGCGTATAGGCCAGCGAGACGCGGTGCGGATCGCGGCTGTTCCAGCCGTCCTCGGCGAGACGGACTTTCTGGATGGCGGTGTCGCGGGTGAAGGGCGGCAGTGGGGGACGGGCTTCGCTCATGGTGCGCCTCCGAGGGCAGTGGGTGAGGAATCTGGTGCCCATCCTCCGCTTGGTCGGCGGATGGGTAAATGACGGTGATCCCACAGATATTGCCAAGTGCTCCTGAGAACGCTCCTGCTGCCGGTGTTACGCCGATCCCTCTCCCTGGAGGGGACCGTTCGGTGCAGGATGAAACCTGGGTGACAGCCGGCTCTCCCTCTCCCTTCAGGGAGAGGGCTGGGGAGAGGGACTCTTGGCCACAAATCCAGAACTGCCCGCCACCTTGCGCAACCCCACCCGATCCTGGCTCGGACATACGCCGAACTTCGCCCGATAGCTGCGCGACAGGTACGAGGGGGTCTCGAAGCCGCAGGCCACGCCGATCTCCAGCACGCTCATGTCGGTCTGGCGCAGCAGCTGGCGCGCCTTGTCCAGGCGCAGGCCGAGGTAGAAGTTCGACGGCGTGTCGTTCAGGTGCAGGCGGAACAGGCGCTCCAGCTGGCGCCGGGTCACCTGGATGCGCTCGGCCAGTTCCAGCGTGGTCAGCGGCGGTTCGGTGTGGCGCTCCATCTCGCCGATCACCTGCACCAGCTTGCGGTTGCTCACTCCGTAGCGGCTGGCGATCTGCAGGCGCTGGTGGTCCTGGCGGGTGCGGATGCGCCCGACCACGAACTGCTCCGACACCTGCACCGCCAGCTCCGGCCCGTGGGCCTGGGCGATCAGGTCGAGCATCAGGTCGATGGACGCGGTACCCCCGGCCGAGGTGATGCGCGGTCCGTCGATCTCGAACAGTTCCTGGGTCGCCTGCACCTGTGGATAAGTCTCCCGGAAGGCATCCAGCGCCTCCCAGTGCACCGTACAGCGCTGGCGCTGCAGCAGGCCGGCCTCGGCCAGGACGAAGCTGCCGGTATCGATACCGCCCAGGGTCACGCCTTCGCGATCCAGGCGCTTGAGCCAGTGCCGCAGCGCCGGCGTGCAGGCGCGCAGCGGCTCGAAGCCCGCCACTACCAGTAGCGTGTCGCCCTCGCGCAGTGCTTCCAGGCCGCTGTCGGCGTTCATCGACATGCCGTTGCTGGCCAGCACCGGCCCGCCGTCCAGGCTCATCAGGTGCCAGCGATACAGCTCGCCGCGAAAACGGTTGGCCACCCTCAGGGGCTCCACCGCGGAGACGAAGCCCATCACGGAAAAACCGGGCAACAGCAGGAACCAGAAGTCTTGGGACATGGCGGGTACCGTGCGGCTTGATGGCAGCGTGCCCATCGTTATGAACCAGGGACGTCGCCCTGGCAATCGGGGAGGTCGCTGCTGTGCAAGAGCTGGTCGCCGCAGTGCGATTCACCAGCCCTGCAGCTGCGTAACTTGATCACCACAGCCCCGTCAGGGGCCGCATGACACACAACAACGATAACCAACGCCGCAAAGGCCTTGAGGGAGAAGTCATGAAGCTATCGATCAAAGCGCTCGGCTGCGCCGCGCTGATGCTCGCCGCCGGCAGCAGCTGGGCCGCCGAGCCCGCCCAGTGCCAGAACGTGCGCATGGGCAGCGTGAACTGGACCGACGTGGTGGCCAGCAGCGCCGTGGCCGAGGCCGTGCTCGACGGCCTGGGCTACACGGTCAAGCAGACCAGCGCCTCGCAGCAGATCATCCTCGCCGGCATGGCCGACAAGCAACTCGACGTCTTCCTCGGCTACTGGCAACCGACCATGCAGCCGGTGGCCAAGCCCTACCTCGACAAGCAGCAGATCGACGTGATCACTCCGCCGACCCTGCCCGACGCGCAGTCCACCTACGCCGTGCCGAGCTACGTCTACGACGGCGGTCTGAAGACCTTCGCCGACATCGCCAAGTTCAAGGACAAGCTGGGCAACAAGATCTACCTGATCGAGCCCGGCAGCGGTTCCAACCGCATCACCGCGAAGATGATCGCCGACGACAAGTTCGGCCTGAGGGGCTTCCAGATCGTCGAGTCCAGCGAGGCCGGCATGCTCACTGCGGTCAAGCGCGCCATCAAGCGCAAGCAGTGGGTGGTGTTCTTCGGCTGGAAGCCGCACCCGATGAACCTGCAGATCGACATGAAGTACCTCACCGGCAGCGACGACGTATTCGGCCCCAACGAAGGCTCCGCCACCGTTTCCATCATGACCGCCGGCGGCTACCAGGCGCAGTGCGGCAACGTCGCCAAGCTGCTGCACAACCTCAAGTTCAGTAGCGAGCAGGTCAGCCAGGTCATGGTACCGATCCTTGACCGCAGCCAGCCGGTAGACGCCGCCAAGGCCTGGCTGAAACAGAACCCCGAGCCGCTCAAGGCCTGGCTCGAGGGCGTGACCACCTTCGATGGCAAGGATGGCTTTGCGGCCGTCCAGGCCTCACTGAAGTAACCCCCTGACACAGCACTCCCTGCGCGCGCTCTGTCGCGCAGGGCCTGCGTTCGCCCAGAAGAAAGGACAGCCACCGTGAACTACGAAGTGATCGTCACCTGCGCGGTGACCGGCGCCGGCGATACCGTCGGCAAGCACCCGGCCATTCCCGTCACCCCCAAGGAAATCGCCGCCGCCGCCATCGAGGCTGCCAAGGCCGGCGCCACCGTCGCCCACTGCCACGTGCGCGACCCGCAGACCGGCAAGCCGAGCCGCGACGTGCACCTCTACCGCGAAGTGGTCGAACGCATCCGCGAGAGCGACACCGACGTCATCATCAACCTCACTGCCGGCATGGGCGGCGACCTGCAGATCGGCCAGGGCGAGCGGCCGCTCGAGTTTGGCGCCGGCACCGACCTGGTCGGCCCGCTGGAGCGCCTGAAGCACGTCGAGGAGCTGCTGCCGGAAATCTGCACCCTGGACTGCGGCACCCTGAACTTCGGCGACGGCGACTTCATCTACGTCTCCACCCCGGCCCAGCTGCGCGCCGGCGCCAAGCGCATCACCGAGCTGGGTGTGAAGGCCGAGCTGGAAATCTTCGACACCGGCCACCTCTGGTTCGCCAGGCAGATGCTCAAGGAAGGCCTGCTGGAAGACCCGCTGATCCAGATCTGCCTCGGCATCCCGTGGGGCGCGCCGGCCGACACCACCACCATGAAGGCCATGGCCGACAACATCCCCGACGGCCTGACCTGGGCCGGCTTCGGCATCGGCCGTTCGCAGATGCCGATGGTCGCCCAGGCCATGCTGCTGGGCGGCAACGTGCGCGTCGGCCTGGAGGACAACATCTGGCTCGACCGCGGCGTGCATGCCAGCAACGGCCAGTTGGTCGAACGCGCCATCGAGATCATCGAACGCCTCGGTGGCCGCGCCCTGACCCCGGCCGAAGGGCGCAAGAAGATGAACCTCAAGCCGCGCTGATCTGCCGCGCCGAACTGCTCCCGTAGGAGCGGACCTTGTCCGCGAATGCCCCCGCAGGGGCCCGTTCGCCCACCGGCCCGCTCCCGCCCAACGCCCTTATCCGCTGGAGTCGCCATGTCCTTCATCACCCAAATCAAAACCTTCGCCGCCCTCGGCAGCGGCGTCATCGGCAGCGGCTGGGTCGCCCGCGCCCTGGCCCACGGCCTCGACGTCGTCGCCTGGGACCCGGCCCCCGGCGCCGAAGCCGCGCTGCGCGCGCGCATCGCCAATGCCTGGCCGGCGCTGGAAAAGGCCGGCCTGGCCCCCGGCGCCTCGCAGGATCGCCTGCGCTTCGTTCGCACCATCGAAGAATGCGTGCGTGACGCTGACTTCATCCAGGAAAGCGCCCCCGAACGCCTGGACCTGAAGTGCGAGCTGCACGCGAAGATCAGCGCCGCCGCCAAGCCCAATGCGCTGATCGGCTCCAGCACCTCGGGCCTGCTGCCCAGCGAGTTCTATGCCGACGCCACGCACCCCGAGCGTTGCGTGGTCGGCCACCCGTTCAACCCGGTGTACCTGCTGCCGCTGGTGGAAGTGGTGGGCGGCGAGAAGACCGCGCCCGAAGCGGTGCAGGTCGCCATCAAGGTCTACGAATCCCTCGGCATGCGCCCGTTGCACGTGCGCAAGGAAGTTCCCGGCTTCATCGCCGACCGCCTGCTCGAAGCGCTCTGGCGCGAGGCGCTGCACCTGGTCAACGACGGCGTTGCCAGCACCGGCGAGATCGACGATGCGATCCGCTTCGGTGCCGGTCTGCGCTGGTCCTTCATGGGTACCTTCCTCACCTACACCCTGGCCGGCGGCAACGCCGGGATGCGTCACTTCATGGCCCAGTTCGGCCCGGCGCTGCAACTGCCCTGGACCTACCTGCCGGCTCCGGAGTTGACCGAGACCCTGATCGACCGCGTGGTGGAAGGCACCGCCGAACAGCAGGGCAGCCGCAGCATCGCCGAGCTGGAACGCTACCGCGACGATTGCCTGCTGGCAGTGCTCGGCGCCATCAAGGAAACCAAGTCGAAACACGGCTTCGCCTTCGCCGACTAACCTCACGGTTCATCATTCGCTCCAAACCACCCCCTCTCCCTTCAGGGAGAGGGCCGGGGAGAGGGGCTCTTCGGACGCGAACATGACCCACGCCCTGAAAACCTACGAAACCCCCATCCTCGCCGAGTGGACCGACTACAACGGCCACCTGCGCGACGCCTTCTACCTGCTGCTGTTCAGCTATGCCACCGACGCCCTGATGGACCACCTGGGTCTGGATGCCGAGCATCGCGCTGCGACCCACGACTCCCTGTTCACCCTCGAAGTGCACCTCAACTACCTGCACGAGGTGAAGGAGGACGAGAGGGTCGAAGTGCGCACCCAGTTGATCGCCCATGACCGCAAGCGCCTGCACGTTTTCCACAGCCTGCACCGTGCCGGCGAAGACCTCGCGCTGGCCGCCAGTGAGCAGATGCTGCTGCACGTCAACCTCGAGGGCGGTGCGCGCTCTGCCCCCTTCGAAGGTGTGGTGCTCGAGCGCGTGCTGGCGCTGGCCGAAGCCCATCGCCCGCTGCCGCGCCCGGACTACGTCGGCCGCGTCATCGGCCTGCCGGGCTGAGCGGCATGAACCGGCGCTATCCGCTGTCCGATGCCATGCAGGCCTTCGTCGCCGAGACGGAGGCTCATCCGCTGGCCGGCCCGACGCTCGATGCCCAGCGGGAAAACTACGAGCGCATGGCGGCGGCCTTTGCGCCTCCGGTTCCGCCGGGCCTGCGGGTCCGCGACATTCGCCCCGAAGGCCTGGTCGAACTGCGTCTGTACCGGCCCGAAGGTACGCCGCCGGCGAATGGCTGGCCCACGGTGTTCTACATCCATGGCGGCGGCTGGGTGCTGGGCAGCGCCCGCACCCACGACATGATCTGCATTCCTCTGGCTGTCGAACTCGGTGCGTTGGTGGTCGCCATCAGCTACCGGCTGGCGCCCGAGCACCCTTATCCCGCCGCCCTCAACGATTGCCTCGACACCTGGCGGCGCATTCACCGGGACGGTCTCGGCGAGCCAGTGGATAACACCCGTACCGCGGTCGCCGGCGACAGCGGCGGCGCCAATCTCGCCGCCGCGCTGTGCCTGGCGCTGCGCAATGGCGGCGAAGCGCTGCCGCTGGCCCAGGCGCTGATCTACCCGGCGCTGGGCAACCTCGACACCCCCTCGCGCACCACCTGCGCCGACGCGCCGCTGATGACCCGCGCGGCCGTTGACGAATACCTCGCTGCCTATCTCTCGCGACCCGCCGATTGGCGCGACCCGCTGGCGCTGCCGCTGCTGGCCGAAGACCTCGGCGGCCTGCCGCCGGCCTTCATCGCCGTTGCCCAGTTCGACCCGTTGCGCGACGACGGCGCGCTGTACCGCGACCGCCTGCGCGAAGCCGGCGTGGCGGTGGATTACTTCCCCGGTGCCGGGCTGGTCCACGGCTGCCTGCGCGCTCGCCGCGTGGCCGAAGTGGATGCCCTGCGCGGCGCCCTGATCGCGGCCTTGCGCCGCAGCCTGAGTCGATGAGGAGCAACGCATGCAGACCACGCAGGACAACCCCGCCGTCGCCGACTGGCGTACCTACCGGCTGACCGCCGAACTGGCCAGCCTGCGCCCGCTCGACAATCGTCTGGAAGTGCTCTGGGCCGACGGCCGCGTCAGCCCCTTCCACCATCAGTGGCTGCGCGACAACTGCCCGTGCGGCGAGTGCGTCTACAGCGTCACCCGCGAGCAGGTGCTGGAGATCATCGACGTGCCGGCGAGCCTCGCCCCGGCCCGCGCCAGCCTCGATCAGGGCCAGCTGTGTGTCGACTGGCAGGACGGTCACCGCAGCCGTTTCGACCCCGGCTGGCTGCGCGCCCACGCCTATGACGACGAGTCCCGCGCGGAGCGTCTGGCCGCGCACCAGACCACCCGCGTCTGGCGCCGCGACTTCGAAGTTCCGGTGTTCCAGCACGACCGGCTGCTGGAGGACGACTCGGCGCTGCTGGAGTGGATGCTCGCCCTGCGCGACCTCGGCCTCAGCCGCGTGGACGGCGTGCCCACCGCACCCGGCTCCCTGCACCGCATCGCGCAGCGCATCGCCTTCATCCGCGAGACCAACTTCGGCGTATTGTTCGACGTGAAGTCCAAGGCCGCCGCCGCCGACAGCAACGCCTATACCGCCTTCAACCTGCCGCTGCACACCGATCTGCCGACCCGCGAGCTGCAGCCCGGGCTGCAATTCCTGCATTGCCTGGTGAACGATGCCGAGGGCGGCGACAGCGTGTTCGTCGACGGTTTCGCCATCGCCCAGGCGCTGCGCGACGAAGCGCCGGAAGACTTCCGCACGCTCTGCGAGATGCCCATCGAGTTCCGCAACAAGGACCGCCGCAGTGACTACCGCTGCCTGGCGCCGGTGATTGCCCTGGACGCGCGGGGCGAGATCAGCGAAATCCGCATCGCCAACTTCCTGCGCGGCCCCTTCGACGCCCCGGCCGAGCACATGGACGCGCTGTACCACGCCTGGCGCGCCTTCCTCACGCTGACCCGCGATCCGCGCTTCCGCCTGCAACAGAAGCTGCGTGCCGGGCAGATGTGGTGCTTCGACAACCGCCGCACCCTGCACGCCCGCACCGCCTTCGACCCGGCCAGCGGCGAACGGCACCTGCAGGGCTGCTACATCGACCGCGACGAACTGCTGTCGCGCATCCTGGTGTTGCAGCGCGAAAGCTGAAGCGGCTAAAGCCGGGCAAAAAAAATCCCCTGCGGCGCCCGACGCGCGGCAGGGGACAAATCGAGCCGATTCGGGCTCTTTCGTGTGCGAGGCCCCGCAACCGGCGCCGGTGCCGGTTGCGGGGTATGGAAGCCAGTCTGCGCGTCGTGCCGCCGCCTCGGTTAGCCGAAAACGACCTGCGCTTGCCCGCCGCGGACATTCCGTCGGACAGGTGCTTGCCGCGCTCTTCCGGGCTTACCAGAATCGATGCAGACCTCTGCCGCTCCCAAGGAGACCCGCGATGATGCACGCCGACCTGATCGACCAGGACGATTTCCGCGAACGCCTGCAAGCGCTGGGTTTCGCCGTGCCGCCGGGCATCACTGCCGAGCAGGCCTGCGAGTACGCCGTACGCGGCCTGACACCGGAGCGCTCGCTGGCGCTGCGCCGCCTGGTGGAGGAAATGCTCGCTGGCAATGCGACCCTGCTGCCCGCCGTGCGCGAGGCGATCTCCCGGCAGTTGCTGCCGGCGTTGGTGCCCAAGCCCTTGTGATCGTCAAGGCAGGTCGGCGGCTACTTCCAGTGGTATGAGCGGGAAGCTGTCGCCAATGGGATCACCCAGCAAGGCCAGGTAGCGTCGGCCCCGGTCTGCCACCGTGACCTTTCGGCCCGCGTCCAGCGGCAGGCTCGGACAAAGCACGCGCAGTTCGTTCGCCTCGGGCAGCAGCAGGGCATGGCGGGGAGCACTTTCCTGCAGCTTGCTGCGCAGGCTGAGGCGGCAGGGACGCGGCTGCGAGGATAGCCAGCTGCCGCGCAACTCATAATGATCGCCGCCGAGCAGGCGGAGGCTTTCCACTTTTGCCAGCTGCCAGGGACTTCTGGGAGAAAGGCGGATGCCGAGCAGTTCGCCGACCGCGGGCGGTGGCGGGTCCTCCCAGCGTCCACTGAAGTGCTGGCCTGTCGTACGAGGCTGTGCCAGTGGCAGGAGGGGTGGAAGACCGGGTTTGAGTGCGGGGCGGCTGAATTCGATGTCCTGCGAGTGCGCGACCACTTCGTCCAGCCCGCCACGGCCGCCGGAATGCTGGGACCAGACATCGCTCGCTTCTTGCTGGCGTTCGAAGTGGCGTGCGTCGAGCCGGGGGTCGTCCGCGACGCCCAGGTGCGCAAGCAGTGCCGGGAAACCCTGGCACATTTGCCAGGGCTCGGCGTCGGGTTCCACTTCGCTCCAGCAGGCAAGCAGGTGGGCATTGAGGTCGAAGGACGTACCCCTCTCGCTGCTGGCGGTGAAGCGCTTGAGCATGTCCCGCAGTTCATCGACTGCCAGGGCGAGTCCGCCTTCACGGCAGGCGATATCGGGATCAAGGAACGGGTGGTCGTCTTCTCGTTCCAGTCGCCACCGACTTCCAGGCCGTTCCGGTTGGACATGCACGACGGAGGCGAACACCTGGGTCGATTCGATCAGCGCCGGCAGGTATTGCGCGGGAAGCTCCAGCGGCCGGGAGCCGGCGATGAGCA
The DNA here is from genome assembly GCF_000313755.1 of Pseudomonas nitroreducens TX1. Classification (GTDB taxonomy): domain Bacteria; phylum Pseudomonadota; class Gammaproteobacteria; order Pseudomonadales; family Pseudomonadaceae; genus Pseudomonas; species Pseudomonas nitroreducens_A. The sequence continues at coordinate 32,643 of NZ_AMZB01000135.1, forward strand.
GGCAATGCAGGTAGCCGCCGGCAATGGTCTGGCTCCGCGGTTCGAAGGCTTCGCCGTCCTCGATGGGCAGGTGCTGGACCTCGAGTTTCAGGGCGCGCCTGTAGACCTGGTGCAGCAACTGCCACAGCCCCGGCGGGGCGGGATGGTGGTTCTGCAGGCAATTGCAGTGCACTTCCTGCAGGCTGCGCACCATGCGTTGCATCAGCAGGGCGGCGGTCTTGCGTTCGGCGCGGCGGGTGCGCAACAGGTACCAGTAGCCCCTGAGCAGCCGTCGGTGGAGGGCAAGGATGAGCTTTTCCGCCTTGTCGGCCCGTGCCTGCTCGAGGGCGCTGGAGTGCTCGCCGAAGAGTTCGGTGAGTTGGCGGCTGACGTCGAAGATCTGCGGGCGCAGGCGCTCGAGTTGGCGCAGCAACTGGATGCCGGTCAGGTGCGAGTAGTCCAGTTCGATGGCCGTGCGGTACAGCTCCCGCGTTTGCTGGGCCAGGTAGTCGAGGGCGGTGTCCATGTGTCCCGTGATTCCGAAGGATGCTGGCGAGCCCTTCGGAGACTGCGGGATTCAGGACATTTTGCGATTCAGACGAATCTGAATGATGGTGCGTCATGCGTCACAGGCATGAAAAAGGGAGGCCACGGGCCTCCCTTTTTTCGTTTGTAACTCGGGCTCAGAGCACCCGCACGCTGGCGAAGGTGGATTCGCCCTGGGCTTGGCTGAGGGCGGAGATGGCCGAGGAGTTGGGCATGAGGGCCAGGTCCTGCGGGATCGGCATGACCATCACCGGCTGGCCGATGGGCTGGCCCTGGCGCTCGTCGCGCGGGGGGATGCCGAAGTATTCGCGGTAGCACTTGGAGAAGTGCGGCGTGGAGACGAAGCCGCACACCGAGGCGACCTCGATGATCGACATCGACGTCTGCTTGAGCAATTGGCGCGCGCGGATCAGGCGCAGCTTCAGGTAGTAGCGCGACGGCGAGCAGTGCAGGTACTTCTGGAACAGACGCTCGAGCTGGCGGCGCGAGACGTTGACGTAGACGGCCAGTTCGTCGAGGTCGATGGGCTCCTCGAGGTTGGCTTCCATCAGCGCGACGATTTCCTGCAGCTTGGGCTGGTTGGTGCCGAGCATGTGCTTGAGCGGCACGCGCTGGTGGTCCTGCTCGTTGCGGATGCGCTCGTAGATGAACATCTCGGAGATCGCCGCCGAGAGTTCACGGCCGTGCTCGCGGCCGATCAGGTGCAGCATCATGTCCATCGGCGCGGTGCCGCCGGAGGAGGTGAAGCGGTTGCGGTCGATGGAGAACAACCGGGTGCTCATGGCCACGCGGGGGAAGGCTTCCTGCATGGCGGCCAGGCATTCCCAGTGCACCGAGCAGTCGTAGCCGTCGAGCAGGCCGGCCCGGGCCAGGGCCCAGCTGCCGGTACACACGGCGCCGAGTTTGCGGCCGTGGCGCGCCTGGGCCTGGAGGAAGAGGGTGTGTTCGCGGGTGACGCTGCGCTGGATGCCGACGCCGCCGACCACGATCAGCGTGTCCATCTGCGGGGCGCTGTCGCAGGCCGCGTCGGGGGTGATCTGCAGGCCGTCGCTGGCCCACACCTGGCGGCCGTCGAGGCTCAGGGTGTGCCAGCGGTAGAGTTCGCGTCCGGAAAGCTGGTTGGCCATGCGCAGCGGTTCCACCGCCGAGGCCAGGGAGATCAGGGTGAAGTTGTCCAGCAGCAGGAAGCCGATGGACTGCGGAGCTCGGTTTTGCGGGGGAACTCCGGGGTTGAACGCATTCATTCGATCACCTCACGCTAGTCACAGTCGCCTCACGGGAGGCGTTTCTTATGCTTGTTGTTCTGTTCGGGAATCCGCCTCGGGGGTGGCCCGGGCTGTTCCTCTGTTCTCTCTGCCTGTTAACAAGGCAAATGCCGTGCCTAGGTTGAATGGCCGTTCAATTAAAAAAGAAAACGGCATGGGAATGCCGTTTTTGCAGGTCCGGATTGCGACGCCGCGAAGGTCGCAAATACGCATGGATCGGGGCCTGGGGTTTTTGGTAGCACTCACCGGTCATAGGGCCGGCGGTGCCCTGCGCGGAACGGTAACGCCCTTGTGTTGTCGGGACGGGCGTACCGCTTGCGCCATCAGGGGGCGCGCCGGGGCTGGCGTGGTCGATTGCGGGTCAGCACTCGATGATGCTGACGGCCAATCCGCCGCGCGAGGTTTCCTTGTACTTGTCGTGCATGTCCGCGCCGGTGTTGCGCATGGTGCGGATCACCTGGTCGAGGCTGATGAAGTGCTGGCCGTCGCCGCGCAGGGCCATCTGTGCGGCGTTGATGGCTTTCACCGCGGCGATGGCGTTGCGCTCGATGCAGGGCACCTGGACGAGGCCGCCGACCGGGTCGCAGGTGAGGCCAAGGTTGTGTTCCAGGCCGATCTCGGCGGCATTCTCCACCTGTTCGGGCGTGGCGCCGAGCACTTCGGCCAGACCCGCCGCGGCCATGGCGCAGGCCGAGCCGACTTCGCCCTGGCAGCCCACTTCGGCGCCGGAGATGGAAGCGTTCTTCTTGCACAGGATGCCGACGGCGGCGGCCGCCAGAAGGTAGTTGGTGACGTCGTCGTCGCTGGCATCGGGGTTGAAGCGCATGTAGTAGTGCAGCACCGCGGGGATGATGCCGGCCGCGCCATTGGTGGGCGCGGTGACCATGCGCCCGCCGGCGGCGTTTTCCTCGTTCACCGCGAGGGCGAAGAGGTTGACCCACTCCATGGCGGAAAGCGTCGAGCCGATGACGTTGGGCCTGCCGATTTCCTGCAGGTTGCGGTGCAGGCGTGCGGCGCGGCGTTGCACGTTGAGGCCGCCGGGGAGGATGCCTTCGTGGCGCAGGCCGTTGTCGACGCAGTCGCGCATGGCCTGCCAGATGGTCCTGAGGCCTTCGCGGATGTCGGTTTCGCTGCGCCACATGCGTTCGTTGGCCATCATCAGTTCGGACACGCGCAGGTTGTGGCGGCGGCAGAGCATGAGCAGTTCGGCGGCGCTGGCAAAGTCGTAGGGCAGCACGGTGTTGTCGGTGTCGAGGCTGCCGGAGGCGGCCTGTTCCTCGTCGACCACGAAGCCGCCACCGATGGAGTAGTAGGTGTCGCTGTGCAGCACGTGGTCGCCTTCGATGGCGGTCAGGCGCATGGCGTTGGGGTGGTAGGGCAGGTTTTCTTCGAGCAGGCGCATGTCGCGTGCCCAGTCGAAGTGGATCGTCCGGCTGCCGGCCAGCAGCAGTTCGCCGGAGCGGCGCAACTGCGCCATGCGCGGTTCGATCTGGCTGGGGTCGATGCGGTCCGGCCATTCGCCCATCAGGCCCATGATCACGGCGCGGTCGGTGCCGTGGCCGACGCCGGTGGCGGACAGCGAGCCGTACAGGCGCACTTCCACGCGGCTGGTGCGTTCGAGCATCTGCCGTTCGCGCAGGGCGCCGACGAACAGGGCGGCGGCGCGCATGGGGCCGACCGTGTGCGAACTGGAAGGGCCGATACCGATCTTGAACAGGTCGAACACACTGATTGCCATGCCGGACTCCGGGCGAGCTGCACATCCATGAGAGAGTGGGATAGGCACGTCCCTGTGCCCGCGATGCCCGGCCATCATCGACCCAAGTCCGGCACTGGCTGCGTCCATCGACGACGCGGCCGTATCCAATAACGCCGCCTGCGCACCCCGTTGGGGCCGGGTGCGGGAGCACCTGTTCCGGGGCCGACGAAAGCTTGCCTCTTTACGACGCGAGCGCTGCGAACCACGACCGGTCGATAGGCGTGGGCGGCCCTGCTGTTCCATGATCCGCCACCGACGAACGGCCGCGTTCGCCCGTATCCACCCCCATTCTCCGCAGTCAGAGGCTGGTCTCATGAAGAGTCTTGTGTCGTCGCTGTTGGCGTTATCCGTGGTACTACCGGGCGCTGTGCGCGCCGCCGAACCCGAATCCTGCGCCGTGGTGCGCTTCGCCGATGTCGGCTGGACCGACATCACCGTGACCACCGCGGTGACACGTCTGGTGCTCAGCCACCAGGGCTACCGCACGCAGGTGGTGCGGCTGTCGGTGCCGGACACCTACAAGGCGATGTCGGAGAAGAAGATCGACGTGTTCCTCGGCAACTGGATGCCGAGCATGGCAGGCGACATCAAGCCTTTCGCCGACAAGGGCCAGGTGGAGACGGTGGGCGCCAACCTCGAGGGTGCCAAGTACACCCTGGCGGTGCCGCGCTACGCCTATGAGGCGGGCCTGAAGACTTTTGCCGATATCGCAAAATTCAAGGATCAGCTTGGCGGGCGGCTCTATGGCATCGAGCCGGGCAATGACGGCAACCAGCTGATCCAGAAGATGATCAACGAAAAAGCCTTCGGCCTGGGCGACTTCAAGCTGGTGGAGTCCAGCGAGGCCGACATGCTGGCCTACGTCAAGCGAGCCGGGGCCTTGAAGCAGCCCATCGTGTTCCTGGGCTGGGAGCCGCACCCGATGAATACGCGCATCCAGATGAACTATCTGGAGGGAGGGGATTCCTATTTTGGCCCCAACTTTGGCGGCGCGACGGTCTTCACCAACGTCAGAGCAGGCTATCTTCAGGAGTGCCCCAATGTCGCGCGGCTGCTGAAGAACCTGAAATTCGACCTGGCGATGGAGAACCAGCTGATGGATGCGGTGCTCAACGAGCGACGCAATCCCCGCCAGGCCGCCAAGAGTTGGCTCAAAGCCAATCCGCAGGTCCTCGATGGCTGGTTGCAGGGTGTCGCTCCGAACACATCGGGCGCGGCGCCAGGGGGTCAGAAAACCGCCGCCATGGAGTGATCCGGGCCTCTGGAAGTCGCTGGAACCGGGCCTTTCCACTGGATGCGACATGGCTGGTGCTGAATACGACTCCGCCTGCACTGGATGCGACCCACCCGGTAGGCGACGAAATTTTCCTGTTCCATGATCGTTTACGAAATGACAACAAAAGGACCTGCGCTTCGAGGTCCCACTCATAATTCAGACCGCCGCGCCCCACTGTGGGCAGCGCCGGCGCCCCACCCCGCAGAGGAGTACGCTCATGAAAGGTTGCAAGTCTTTGCTGCTGGCTGCTGTGTCCGTTTGCGCACCGCTGGCGGTTCAGGCCGCTGAACCTGAGTCGTGCGGCACGGTACGTTTCTCCGATGTCGGCTGGACCGACATCACCGTGACCACCGCTACTACCCGTCAGGTGCTCGAGTCGCTTGGCTACACCACCAAGGTCACCATGTTGTCCGTGCCGGTGACCTACAAGTCGCTGGCGAACAAGGATCTGGACGTGTTCCTCGGCAACTGGATGCCGAGCATGGCCAACGACATCAAGCCCTACGCCGACAACGGTTCGGTTGAGACGGTGAAAGCCAACCTCGAGGGCGCCAAGTACACCCTGGCCGTGACCCAGGCCGCCTACGACGGCGGGCTGAAGTCCTTCGCCGACATCGCCAAGTATGCCGACAAGCTGGGCAACAAGATCTACGGCATCGAGCCGGGCAACGACGGCAACCGCCTGGTCCAGGGCATGCTGGACAAGAACCAGTTCGACCTGGGCAAGTTCAAGCTGGTGGAATCCAGCGAGGCCGGCATGCTCTCGCAGGTCGGGCGTGCCGACCGCCGCAACCAGTGGATCGTGTTCCTGGGCTGGGAACCGCATCCGATGAACACCCGCTTCAAGATGAAGTACCTCGAGGGCGGGGATGACGTGTTCGGCCCCAACTACGGCGGCGCGACCATCTACACCAACGTCCGCAAGGGCTACGTCCAGGAGTGCTCGAACGTCGGCAAGCTGCTGACCAACCTGACCTTTACCCTGGACATGGAAAACAAACTCATGGATGCCGTGCTCAACGGGGGCAAGAAGCCCGAAGAGGCGGCAAAAGCCTGGTTGAAGGACCATCCGGAACTGCTCGACGCCTGGCTTGCCGGCGTGACCACCCGTGACGGCAAACCGGCCTTGGCGGCAGCCAAGGTGGCACTCTCGAAATAAAAAGTCGAAGTAAGTGCCGAAGTAATTGCCGTTGGCCGATTCCTCAAGCTTCTGATGGGCCCGCATTATGTTTCTGACTGACCACAAGCTACCGCTGGGCGAGCATATCGCCGCCTTCGTCGACTGGCTTACGCAACACGGCGCGTCGGTGTTCGACAAGATTTCCGACACCCTCGAGTTCCTCATCCACGGCGTCACCAACAGCCTGCTCTGGTTCAACCCGCTGGCGCTGATCGCGCTGATGGTCTTCCTGGTGTTCTACATCCAGCGCAGCTGGGGGCTCGCCGCTTTCGCCCTGGCTTCGCTGCTGCTGATCCTGAACCTGGGGTACTGGCAGGAAACCATGGAGACCCTGGCGCAGGTGATCTTCGCCACGGTGGTGTGTATCGCCATCGGAGTGCCGCTGGGCATCCTGGCGGCGCACAAGCCCTGGTTCTACACCGCGCTCAGGCCCTTATTGGACCTGATGCAGACGGTGCCCACCTTCGTCTACCTCATTCCCACCCTGACCCTGTTCGGCCTGGGTGTGGTTCCGGGTCTGATCTCCACGGTGATCTTCGCCATCGCCGCGCCCATCCGCCTCACCTGCCTGGGTATCCAGGACGTGCCGGCGGAGCTGATGGACGCCGGCAAGGCCTTCGGCTGCTCGCGCTGGCAACTGCTGACGCGCATCGAGTTGCCGCACGCCATGCCGAGCATCGGCGCGGGGATCACCCAGTGCATCATGTTGTCGCTGTCGATGGTGGTTATCGCCGCGCTGGTGGGTGCTGACGGCCTCGGCAAACCGGTGGTCAACGCGCTCAACACGGCGGACATTTCCCTCGGCTTCGAGGCCGGTCTGGCCATCGTCCTGCTCGCCATCCTGCTCGACCGGGTGTGCAAGCAACGTTCGCTGCGGGGGAGGTAAGCACTATGTCGGCGATTCGATTCGAACATGTGGATGTGATTTTCGGCACCCACACCAAGGAAGCGCTCAAGCTGCTGGACCAGGGCCTGGGCCGCGAGGAAATCCTCAAGCGCACCGGCCAGGTGCTGGGCGTGGAGGATGCCTGCCTGGACGTCAATCGCGGCGAGATCTGCGTGATGATGGGCCTGTCGGGCTCGGGCAAGTCCAGCCTGCTGCGCTGCATCAACGGCCTCAACCGGGTCAGCCGCGGCAAGCTGCTGATCGAGCACGAGGGCCAGCAGGTGGATATCGCCAGCTGCTCGCCGGCGACGCTCAAGACCATGCGCACCAAGCGCATCGCCATGGTGTTCCAGAAGTTCGCCCTGATGCCCTGGCTGACCGTCGCCGAGAACATCGGCTTCGGCCTGGAGATGCAGGGACGCCCGGCCAACGAGCGCAAGAAGGTGATCGACGAGAAGCTCGAACTGGTCGGCCTGTCGCAGTGGCGCGACAAGCGCCCGGATTCGCTCTCCGGCGGCATGCAGCAGCGCGTCGGCCTGGCCCGCGCGCTGGCGATGGATGGCGACATCCTGCTGATGGACGAACCCTTCTCCGCGCTGGACCCGCTGATCCGCCAGCAGCTGCAGGACGAACTGCTGGTGCTGCAGCGCCAGTTGCACAAGACCATCGTCTTCGTCAGCCACGACCTGGACGAGGCGCTGAAGATCGGCACGCGCATCGCGATCATGAAGGACGGCCGCATCATCCAGCACGGCAAGCCCGAGGAAATCGTGCTCAGCCCGGCGGACGACTACGTGCGTACCTTCGTCGCCCACACCAACCCGCTCAACGTGCTGTGCGGTTCCAGCCTGATGCGTGGCCTGGACCAGTGCCGCCGCCAGGCCGACGAGGTGTGCTTCGACCAGGGACGCGATTGCTGGCTGGGGCTGACCGAGACCAACCAGATCAAGACCGCGCGCCAGGGCAGCAACATCATCGACCTGCAGCAATGGCGCCCGGGCGACCCGGTGGAGAAGCTCAAGCACGAGCCGACCCTGGTGGACGTCAACATCCGCATGCGCGACGCGCTGCAGATTCGTTACCAGACCGGCCACAAGCTGGTGCTGCAGGAGCAGAGCCGGGTGGTCGGCGTGCTCGGCGACAGCGAGCTGTACCACGCGCTGCTGGGCAAGAACCTGGGCTGATTCTTTCGGCCACATGAAAACGCCGGCTCCCTGCGAGGGGAGCCGGCGTTTTTGTTGTTGCTGCAGCCTTGGTTTTTGTGGGAGCGAGCTTGCTCGCGAATGGACTTCCCGGTAGTTCGGGGTGCTGGGCGGTTCGCGAGCAAGCTCGCTCCTACAGGTTTTGCCCGGTGCTGCGGCTGACCCTCACCCTAGCCCTCTCCCAGAGGGAGAGGGGATCGTTCGGCGGAGGATGAAACGGCAGCATCAGCCGGCACAATCGGCTCCCTCTCCCTCCGGGAGAGGGCTGGGGTGAGGGGAACCTCCAGCGCCGGCGCGGGACCGGGTTGCGGGCATGGCCCGCTCCTGCAAGGGCCTCTACCCCTGCGTCGACATCAGTGCTTGAGGTCCGCCAGGCCCTTGAGCAGTGCCTCGTGGAAGCGCTTCGGGTCCTGGATCTGCGGCGCATGGCCCAGGTCGTCGAACTCCACCAGGGTGGCGTCGGGGATGGCCTTGGCGGTCGCCTTGCCCAGTTCGGCGTAGTTGCCCAGCTTGGGTTTGAGCTCTGCCGGGGCGATGTCCTTGCCGATGGCGGTGTTGTCCCTGGTGCCGATCAGCAGCAGGGTCGGCATTTTCAACTGGCCGAATTCGTAGACCACCGGCTGGGTGAAGATCATGTCGTAGAGCAGCGCGGAGTTCCACGCCACGCGCTCGTGACCGGCACCGTTGAACAGGCCGGCGAGCATGTTCACCCACTTGTCGTACTCGGGTTTCCACTGGCCGGCGTAGTAGGTCGCCTGTTCGTACTGGCGGATGCTCTCGGCGCTGGTCTTCAGCTCGCGCTCGTACCACTGGTCCGGGGTGCGGTAGGGCACGCCAAGGGCTTTCCAGTCTTCCAGGCCGATGGGGTTGACCATCGCCAACTGCTCGACCTGCTGCGGGTACATCAGCGCGTAGCGGGTGGCGAGCATGCCGCCGGTGGAGTGGCCCAGCAGGGTGATCCTGCCGACCTTGAGGTGCTCCAGCAGGGCATGGGTGTTGGTCGCCAGCTGCTGGAAGCTGTACTGGTAACGCTCGGGCTTGGTGGATTTGCAGAAGCCGATCTGGTCCGGCGCGACGACGCGGTAGCCGGCGTCGCTCAGGGCCGCGATGGTGGTTTCCCAGGTGCCGGCGCAGAAGTTCTTGCCGTGCAGCAGCACCACGGTGCGGCCGTTGGGCTGCTTCTTGGGCTTCACGTCGATGTAGGCCATGTGCATGTGGTGGCCCTGGGACGCGAAGCTGTAGTGACCGACCGGGTAGGAGTAGTTGAAGCGCTCCAGTTCCGGGCCGTAGGTGGGTTTGGATTCGGCGGCGTGCAGCGGCAGGGCGGCGGCCAACAGCAAGGCGGGTAGCCAGCGTCGGGACATCGGGAAGCTCTCCTGGTGATGGGGCACGGATCAGACAGCGGGGAATGCCATAGGTTGGCAGATTTTCCGAGCCCGCGCCGCATCGGTGCTTTTGCTTTTCGTAGGAGCGAGCTTGCTCGCGAATGCTTCACACCGTGCCTGCCCGGTTCGCGAGCAAGCTCGCTCCTACAGGCTTGGGATCAGGCGGCGGCGTCGCCGGTCAACCAGTCGATGAACAGCGAGAACAGCTCCGCCTGGGAGTTGATCGCAAGCTTGGTGTAGAGGTGCTTGCGGTGCATGCGCACGGTTTCCGGGGAGATATCCAGCACCCGCGCGCTGGATTTCACCGAGTGGCCGCGCAGCAGCAGGTGGGCGATTTCCCGTTCGCGCTCGGTGAGCCGGTCGGCGCCGAAGTTCATGAAGGCCGCGCGGATGTGCCGGTTCAGCGGCGCCTGATCGTCCGGCGCGCTGACTTTAACGCCGCGCCCGGCCAGCAGCAGGTCCAGCCCGCCATTGCGCTCGAACTGGCGGAACAGCTCACGCACCAGCGGCAGGGCGGTGGCCAGCAGGTCCAGCTGGGTTTCGCTGAAGCGCGCGCCGCTCTCGCCCTGGTACAGGCACAGCGAGACCTTGCGCGCTTCGCCCAGGTCGATGATGAAGTGACAGTCCTCGGTGCAGCCGAACTTGAGGTAGTAGGTCTTGTAGTACTCGCTGGCAAAGAAATCGTCCGGGGCGATGTCGGCCAGCGGATAGAAACCTTCGGTGAGGCCGTCTTCCATGGCCAGGCAGAAGGGGTCCAGCAGGTAGCCGCGGGCGTAGTAGCGGTCGACCAGCGCCTCGTGGTGTTCCGGGTGGACGCCGCGCTGGTACAGCGGTTGCGGCGGCTGGCCGCGCTGTTCCAGGCCGAGCATCACCGACTCCACCGGCACCAGGCAGCCCAGGGCGTCGGCCAGGCGCTCGACGAAGACGACTTCGCCGACGCTGGCCAGGGCGCGCGCCAGCCCTGCATGCCAGGCATGCAGGGCCGGTGCGTCGGACGTTTCGCTCAGCGCCTGGGATTCGCTCATGTCCGGCAGCATAAAGGGCCGCCGGGGTGTAGGCAAAATCATCAGTTCCCCGCGTAATCACCGCTGCGCTTGAGATCTTCGGCGGCTTCGAGGATCGACTCGCGCAGGGTGTCGACGATCTCGTCGACCTGCTCGCGGGTGATGGTCAGCGGCGGCGACATCACGTTCAGGTGCACGATCGGCCGCACCAGCAGGCCGCGGGCCTGGGCGCGCAGGTGGATCTTCTCGCCGATGTTCAGCTCCTCGGGGAAGAGCGCCTTGCTGCGCTTGTCGGCGACGAATTCGACGCAGGCCATCAGCTTCTGGCAGCGAACGCTGCCCACCAGCGGCAGGTCGGCCAGCTCCTGCAGGCGCTGCTCGAGGTAGCCGCCGACGTCCTTCACGTGCTCCAGCAGATTCTCGCGCTCGATGATCTCGATGTTCTTCAGCGCCGAGACACAGCTCACCGGGTGCCCGCTGTAGGTGAAGCCGTGGGCGAAGCAGCGGCCCTTGTCGGCCTCGCCGATCACCTTCCAGATGCGGTCGGAGAAGATGCACGCGCCCAGCGGCAGGTAGCCGGAGGTCAGGCCCTTGGCGGTGGTGATGATGTCCGGCTGCATACCGAACACGTCCTCGGAAGCGAAGAAGGCGCCGAGGCGGCCGAAGGAGGTCACCACCTCGTCGGCGACATAGAGCACGTCGTATTGCTGGCAGACCTGCCACATGCGCTGGTGGTAGCCCTTGGGCGGAATGATCACGCCGCCCGAGCCCATGATCGGCTCGGCGAAGAAGGCGGCGACCTTGTCTTCGCCCAGTTCGAGGATCTTGTCTTCGAATTCCTTCACCAGGAATTCGAGGAAGTCGCCTTCTGTCATCCCTTCCGGGGCGCGGTAGGGGTTGGGGCAGGAGATGTGGTGGATGACGTCCTTGAGGAAGTCGAACTCGGCCGGGTGGTCGGCGACCTTGCCGCCCAGGGACATGGTGAGGAAGGTCGAGCCGTGGTAGGCGTTGACCCGGCTGATGATGTGCTTCTTCTCATGCTTGCCGCGGCAGTTCTGGTAGTACTGGATCAGGCGGTAGGCGGTGTCCACGGCGGTGGAACCACCGGTGGTGAGGAACACGTGGTCGAGGTCGCCCGGCGCCAGTTCGGCGAGCTTCTCGCAGAGCTGGATGGCGGTGACGTTGGCCATGTCGCAGAAGGGGTTGGAGTAGGCCAGCTGGCGCACCTGTTCGGCGATGGCGTCAGCCATTTCCGCGCGGCCCAGGCCGATGTTGGTGCACCACATGCCGCCCACGGCGTCCAGGTAGCGATTGCCCTTGGTGTCGTAGATGTAGGCGCCCGAGCCTGCGGCGATGTTCAGCGCACCGTTGACCCGGTGATCGTCGAACACGTGGTAGCCGTGCATGTAATGGGCCTTGTCGGCGGCGACCAGCTGCTCGTCGTTGAACTGGGCGAAGAAGGCTGGGGTTGGGGTGGTCATCGTCTGTACCTCGAAATTACGGTTCGTCGTGCGATTCCTTGCCCTCTCCCTGACCCTCTCCCTGAAGGGAGAGGGGACCCTTCGGAGCACTGGGTGACTACGAAGGTCATTGCGGGCCCGCTGTCAGCGGGGCATCAGGAAGATGACGTCCATGAACCCTGCTGCGGGCTGCCCCCTCTCCCTTCAGGGAGAGGGCTGGGGAGAGGGGGCTTTGGGACTGACTGATCAGGTTCCGGTTTTCACCGCTGCCCAGGTGCGGGTGATCAGGCGAGTGGCCTTGGGGTTCTGCACCTTCTGGGTGAACAGCCGCGCGCGGGTTTCGGCGTCGGGGTAGATCGCCGGGTCGTTGCGTACTTCGGCGGCCAGCAGCGGGGTGGCGGCGGCGTTGCTCGAGGCGTAGCGGATGTAGTCGGCGACGCCGGCGGCGACCTTCGGCTGCAGCATGTATTCGATGAACTTGTGGGCGTTTTCCACGTGCGGCGCGTCGGCCGGGATGTAGAAATCGTTGAACCAGATCAGCGAGCCTTCCTTGGGCACGAAGTAGCCCAGCTTGACCTTGGCGCCAGCCTCGTCGGCGCGGGCCTGGGCGGTGGCGTAGTCGCCGGACCAGGTCATCGCCATGCACTGGTCGCCGTTGGCCAGGCCGTTCAGGTAGCTGGTGGAGTCGAACTTGCGGATGTACGGGCGGATCGATTGCAGCAGGTCCTGGGCGGCCTTGAGGTCCTCGGGCAGCGCGCTGTTGGGGTCGCGCTTGAGGTAGGCCAGGGCCAGCGGGATCACGTCGGTGGGCGAGTCGATGATGGTCACCCCGCAATCGGCGAATTTCGACACGATCTTTGGATCGAACAGCATCGCCAGCGAGCCGATGGGCGCATCGGGCATGCGCTGCCTGATCTTGTCGATGTTGTAGGTGATGCCGTTGCTGCCCCAGGTGTAGGGCGCCGAATACTTCACGCCCGGATCGTAGTGATCCAGGTGCTTGAGCACCTCGGGGTCGAGATTGTTCCAGCTCGGCAGCTTGGTCTTGTCCAGCGGCTGGAACACGCCCGCTTTCAGCAGCGGCGGCACCAGGGCGGCGTTGAGCACCACCAGGTCGTAGCCCGAGCGGCCGGGCAGCAGTTTGCCCTGCACGGTTTCGTAGGAATCGAAGGTGTCGTAGACCACCTTGATCCCGGTTTCCTTCTCGAAGTCGGCGATGGTGTGTTCGCCGATGTAGTCGGTCCAGTTGTACAGCCGCAGCGTCTTCGCGCCTTCGGCTTCCTCCCCGTGACCCAGTGCCGGCAAGGTCGCCAGCGCCGCGCTGAGTACTGCTGCGAGCGTTTTCTGCATGTCAGTCCCACCTTTGGTTTTCTTATGAATTGGAGTTGTCGCGGATGAAGCCACTGTCGACCAGGGGCGGTGCCCGGACCATTCCCCGAACGGGTAGGTAAGGCTGGCTTCCTGTCGAACAATCGTTCAGATTGGCCACCTGAACCTTGAGGAGCCAGGCATGAACGAGGAAGTCCGCTTTACCCGACTGGAGCCGGAGCAGCGCAAGGCGCTGCTGATCGAGGCCACCCTCGCGTGCCTGAAACGCCATGGTTTCCAGGGAGCCTCCATACGCAAGATCTGCGCCGAGGCGGGTGTTTCGGTGGGGCTGATCAACCACCATTATTCAGGCAAGGATGAACTGGTCGCCGAGGCCTACCTGACCGTCACCGGTCGTGTCATGCAGCTGCTTCGCGAGGCCATCGCCGAAGCAGCACCCGATGCCCGTGCGCGCCTGTCTGCGTTCTTCCGTGCGTCGTTCTCCGCCGAGCTGCTCGATCCGCAGCTGCTGGACGCCTGGCTGGCGTTCTGGGGCGCGGTGAAGACGGCCGAGGAAATCAACAAGGCCCACGACCATTCCTACGGTGAGTACCGCACCTTGCTGGCCCTGGCGCTGAATGATCTGGCGAAGGAGCAGGACTGGTCGGATTTCGACGCCGATCTCGCCGCGATTGCCCTTAGTGCCCTGCTCGACGGCCTGTGGCTGGAGTCGGGCCTGAACCCCAATACCTTTACCCCGGAGCAAGGTGTGCAAATATGCGAGGCCTGGGTGGATGGCCTTCAATACGGTGGCCGGCAGCGTTTCAGTCGGACGTCGGGAGCCTGTTGATCGATTGTTCAGCGACCGGTAACCTGCCGCCATCTGCAGGACAGTTCCTACAGCTCTACCTCCACGCATAACAAGAATGGCCCCGTCACGAGCGGCGGCTTCAGCAGGGTATTGCGATGACTTCCCGTGTACTGATCGTCGACGACGATCCGGTGATTCGCGAGCTCCTCCAGGCCTACCTCGGCGAGGAAGGCTATGACGTGCATTGCGCCGGCACCGCCGAACAGGCCGAGGCGAGCCTGGCCGAAGCCGAACAGGCCGAGCAGCCCATCGATCTGGTGATGCTCGATATCCGCCTGCCCGGCAAGGACGGCCTGACCCTGACCCGCGAGCTGCGCGTGCGTTCGGAGGTCGGCATCATCCTGATCACCGGACGCAACGATGACATCGACCGCATCGTCGGCCTGGAATGCGGCGCCGACGACTACGTGATCAAGCCACTGAACCCCCGCGAGCTGGTGTCCCGCGCGAAGAACCTGATCCGCCGCGTGCGCCATGCGCGCCAACCCGCCGCCATAGCCGCGCCGGGCAGCCGGCAGCAGCACAAGCGCTTCGCCCACTGGACGCTGGACCCGGACCGCCGCCGCCTGATCGACAGCGATGGCAGCGAAACCCCGCTGACCCATGGCGAGTTCCAGCTGCTCGGCGTGTTCCTGCGCAACACCGGCCACACCCTGAGCCGCGACCAGCTGATGGACCAGATCCGCAACCGCGAGTGGCTGCCCAACGACCGCTCCATCGACGTGCTGGTCGGCCGCCTGCGCCGCAAGCTGCGCGACGACCCGGCCGAGCCCGAGCTGATCATCACCATCCACGGCGCCGGCTACCTGTTCACCGCCACGCCTGCCGACGCCTGAGGTTCTGCCGATGCCCCGTTTCTTCGGGCGTAACGTGAAGCTATCGGTGACTCCAGTGCATACCGTAAGCACAGGACAGCTCCCTCTCCCTTCGGAGCGGGGCGCGCAGCCAGGGTTGGGGAGAGGGCGGCGGCCGCTCCGATCTTTCCAGCATCTCGTGGCCCTCCTGCTCCTGCTCTTCTGCACGTTTGCCCAAGCCGCCCAACCCATCCGCTACTGCGACTACCCCGTCTACCCGCCCATTTCCTGGAGCGACGGCCACGAAGTACGCGGCCTGGCGCCGCAGACCGTGCGCAGCGTGCTCGGCGAGTTGGGCTACGAAGTGAAGACCGTGGTGCTGGGCAACTGGAAGCGCTGCCTGCTGGACGCCGCCGAGGGTCGCGTCGATGTGGTGCTCGCCTACCAGACCCCGCAGCGTGACGACGGCCTCCTGTTCTCCCGCGTGCCGGTGCTGCGCGAGGAAGTGGCGATCTTCTACAACCGCCGCAAGCCGGTGCGTTTCGACCAGCTGGGCGACCTCGCGCAGTATCGCGGCGGTCTGCTGTTCGGCGAGAGCTACGGGCCGCAGTTCGACCGCTTCGTCGCCGAGCACGGCAACGTCGAATGGGTCTCCGACAGCCGCCAGAACTTCGGCAAGCTGATCCGCCAGCGCATCGACTTCATCGCCCACGAGCGGCGCACCGGCACGCTGTTCGCCGAACAACTGGCCGGTGGGCAGGACATCTTCGCGCTGTCCAAACCGCTCACCGTCGATTACCTGCGCATCGCCGTCTCCCGCCATTCCCCGCTGGCGGCGAGGATGGACGAGATCGACGCGCTGCTGAAGAAGCGCGTGGACGACGGCAGCGTCGCCCGCTGGCTGGAACAGAGCGAGCACGACTACCGCGCCATGCTCGCCGGCGACGGGGTGCCGCGTTGAGGCTGCCCGGCGGCCTGGCCCGGCGCCTGCTGTTGCGGGTGCTGCTGTTCAGCCTGTGCTTCACCGTGCTGGCCAGCGTGGTGCAGCTGTACTTCGAATATCGCCGCGAGATGCGCGACATCGACAACCGGCTGGAGCTGATCCGCGTCGGCTATCTCGCCAGCTTCGAGCGCAGCCTGTGGGACCTCAACCAGGAACAGCTCAACGTGCAGCTGCACGGCCTGGCCGACTTCCCCGACATCGCCCAGGTGCGCCTGCGCAGCGCCGACTTCAACCTGGTGCAGGACGCCGATGAAAAGCGCGGGCCCTTCCGTGTCGAGCACTATGCCCTGGCTTTCCAGCCGCCGGACGGCGAGCGCCGCGACCTCGGCGAGCTGGAAATCAGCATCGACCTGGGTGCCGTCTACCGGCGCCTGCTTCAGGGCGGACTGACCAGCCTGCTGTGGATGGGGGTGTTCCTCTGTGGCCTGGCGGTGGCGCTGAGCTGGCTGTTCCATAGCCTGGTCACCCGTCATCTGCGCGCCATGGCCGATTTCGTCCGCGGGCTCACCGGCGGCGACTTGGGCACCGAGCTGGCGCTGGACAAGAAACGCTCAGGCGAAGAGGACGAGATCGACACCGTCGCCGATGCCCTCGACGGCCTGCGCCGCGCCCTGCGCGCCGAGTTGCGCCGGCGCGAGGCCGACCGCGCGGCCCTGCAGAGCAAGCGCGACGAACTCCAGCGCCGGGTCGAGCGGCGCACCGCCAGCCTGCGTCGGGCCAAGGAGGATGCCGAGGAGGCCAACCGCGCCAAGAGCCGCTTCCTCGCCACCATGAGCCATGAAATCCGCACGCCGCTCAACGGCATCCTCGGCATGGCCGAACTGCTGCGCGCCGCGCCTTTGGGCGAGCAGGACCGGCGCCGTCTGCAAGCACTGTCCACCGCCGGCGAAGGGCTGCTGGCGATCCTCAACGAGGTGCTGCACTTCGCCAAGCTGGAAGACGGCGCCAGCCGGCCCGAGCCGGTGGACTTTTCCTTGCGCCGTCTGCTCGACGACGTGGTGACCCTGCTGGAGCCGCGCGCCGAGGACAACGGCACCTGCCTGCGCCTGCGTGTCGGGCCCAGGGTGCAGGATGGCTGCCGTGGCGCCGAGCAGTTCCTGCGCCAAGTGCTGAGCAACCTGCTGGCCAACGCCGTGAAATTCACCGAGGAAGGCGAGGTGCTGCTGGAGGTCGTCGTGTTGGAGAGCGGCGACGCCGGGCAGCGTCTGCGTTTCAGCGTAACCGACGACGGCATCGGTATCTCCGCCGAGCAGCAGGAGAAGATCTTCCAGCGCTTCACCCAGGCCAGCGACGAAGTGGCGCGACGCTACGGCGGCACCGGGCTGGGGTTGGCGATCAGCAAGCGCCTGGTGGAGGCCATGGGCGGCGAGATCGGCGTGGAGAGCCTCGAAGGCGAAGGCAGCACCTTCTGGTTCGAAATCTTCCTGGCGCAGGGCGTGGTGTCGCGTTCCACCTCGGCCGTCGAACAGGCGTCGGCGCTGGGCGTGCTGGTGGTGGAAGACGTTGCCCTCAACCGCGAAGTCGCCCAGGCGTTGTTGGAGCGCGACGGCCATCATGTCTATCTCGCCGACGACGCGGAGCCGGCGCTCGCGCTTACCGCCAAGCGAGCCTTCGACCTGATCCTTCTGGACATGCACCTGCCGGGCATGAACGGCCTCGACCTGTGCCGGGCGATCCGTGCGCAGGCCGGCGGGCTCAATGCGACCACGCCGATCCATGCCTTCACCGCCAGCGTGCAGCCGGGGATGGTCCGCCGTTATTTCGAAGCGGGCATGCAGGGCGTGCTGGGCAAGCCGCTGCGCCTGGACGACCTGCGCCGGGCGCTGTCCGACGTGGCTGCTGCGGAGCCGTCGGAGGCTGTGGATAACGGTCCGCTGGACCGCCAGGTGCTGGACACCCATCGTCGCCTGCTGGGCGAGCACAAGCTGAACGAACTGCTCGCCAGCCTGTGGAAGCTGCTCGACGAGCAGTGGCCGCTGTTGCTGGAAGCCTTGCGCCAGGAGGACGCCGTGGAGGTCGCCAGTCTGGCCCATCGGTTGGCGGGGAGCTGTCGGTCGATGGGGTTGCGCGGGTTGGGGGATGGCCTGGGGGAGCTGGAGCAGGCGGCGTTGGCGGGGGCCTTGCTGATGGATTGGGCGGAGCGGCTTGAGCAGGAGAGGGCGCTTGCCGCTGAATGTCTGAAGAGCGCTCAGGCGTAAGTTCGGCATGGCACCGATGCCATCGTGGGGCGCCTGACCTGTAGGAGCGAGCTTGCTCGCGAACCCGCCCAACCCCGTTATGGCCGGCTGAATCCGTTCGCGAGCAAGCTCGCTCCTACGAAAACCTGAAGCCTGAAACCCCCGCCCCACGCGCCACGCACAAAATCCTTACATCTTTCTACAACTTCGATCCCGCCGAACAACGGGGTCTTACATCGCCTTCCAATAATCCGCTGGCATCCGTGCCCGAGCCACGGCCTCTGATTGATTGGAGATAACAATAATGATCCAACGTAGAGTTCCGCTCAGCCGCGCCCGCCGTTCCGTGGAGGTGCGCCATGTCTGAGTCGCAAGAGAAGATCCAGCTCACCCGCGCGCTCAAGAGCCGCCATATCTTCATGCTGTCGCTGGGCGGCGTGATCGGCACCGGCCTGTTCATGGGCTCCGGCGTCACCATCGGCTCCGGCGGCCCCATGGGCGCCATCCTCGCCTACCTGGTCGCGGGCCTCTTGATGTACCTGGTGATGGTCTGCCTGGGTGAGCTGTCCGTGCAGATGCCCGTCTCCGGCTCCTTCCAGGCCCACGCCACGCGTTTCATCGGTCCGGCCACCGGCTTCATGATCGGCTGGGTGTACTGGATGAGCTGGGCCTCCACCGTCGGCCTGGAATTCACCGCCGCCGGCATGCTGATGACCCGCTGGTTCCCCGATGTGCCGATCTGGATCTGGTCGGGCTTCTTCGTCGTCGTGCTGTTCTCCCTCAATGCCCTGGCCACCCGCGCCTTCGGTGAGGCGGAATACTGGTTCTCCGGGATCAAGGTCGCGGCCATTCTCGGTTTCATCGTCGTCGGCCTGCTGGTGATCTTCGGCGCCATCCCGCTCAACAGCGGCGCGGCCGCACCGGGCCTGTCCAACCTGGTCAGCGACGGCCTGTTCCCCAACGGCCTGTCCGCCGTGTTCGCGGTGATGATGACGGTGGTCTACGCCTTCCAGGGCTGCGAGATCATGGGCGTTGCCGCCGGCGAGACCGACCAGCCGGAAAAGAGCATCCCGCGCGCCGTGCGCAACGTGGTGTTCCGCGTGCTGATCTTCTACGTGCTGGCGATCGTCGTGCTGTCCTGCATCGTGCCATGGAAACAGGCCGGCCTGATGGAAAGCCCCTTCGTGCAGGTATTCGACATGGTCGGCATTCCCTATGCCGCCGACCTGATGAACTTCGTGATCCTCACCGCCATCCTGTCCGTGGGTAACTCCGGCCTGTATGCCTCCACCCGCATCCTCTGGGCCATGTCCAAGACCGGCATGGCGCCGCGTACGCTGTCGAAACTCAGCGCCCGCGGCGTTCCGCTCTATGCGCTGCTGATCAGCCTGGGCTTCGCCCTGCTGTCGCTGCTCACCAGCATCGTCGCCGCCGACACCCTGTTCATGGTGCTGATGGCGGTAAGCGGGATGTCCGGCACCGTAACCTGGATCGTCATCGCCTACGCCCAGTACCGCTTCCGCCGCGAGCACCTGGCCAAGGGCGGCACCGTGGCCGACCTGAAGTACGCCGCGCCGCTGTTCCCGCTGATCCCGCTGGCGTGCATCGCGATCTGCTGCTCGTTGTTCGTGTTCCTCGCCCTGGACCCGACCCAGCGGCCGTCGCTGTACTGGGGCTTCGGCTTCATGGCCGCCTGCTACCTCGCCTACTACCTGCTCAAGCGCAAGCGCGGGCAGGTACTGACCGACGAGGCGGTACCGAGCCTGGGCTGAGCCTTCGCGCTCTACAGAAGCCCCGCATCGCGGGGCTTTTGCTTTGCGTAGGGCGGATAACGCGCCAGCTTTATCCGCCGCAGGACCGGCGGATAACCTGTCCCAGGTCATGCGCTCTACAAGCCTGCCTTTGCCTGACAAGACGCCCCGCATCGCGGGGCTTTTTCTTTTGCTTTGCGGCTCTTCGTAGGAGCGAGCGTGCTCGCGAACCCGCCCAGCTCCAGAGCGGCCGGATAATCCGTTCGCGAGCAAGCTCGCTCCTACAGGTACACCACCGGCCCCCTCTCTTGCTGAACGTTTGTTCGAAGTTGTAACAAGCTCACGGCGAAAGCCCTGGAAAAAACCCTCAGCCCCCGCGCCGCGCGGCCTTCCCCTCGATGGGAAGGGCGTTACAAGCCACCCATTCGGGTGGATTGCCGGCTTGCTGAACAAGTGTTTAGTATTGACTCCAACGCTTCATCGCCTCAGCAAACGACTACAAGAACGAGGGCAGCATGACTCAGCCATCCCCGCTCAGCCGGGTCCAGGGCGGTATCGCCTGGATCACCCTGAACCGCCCCGAGCAGCGCAATGCGCTCGACGTCCCCACGCTCAAGAACCTGCACGCCCTGCTCGACGCCCATGAGGCCGACCCGGCGGTGCGCGTCATCGTGCTCACCGGCCAGGGCCGCAGCTTCTGCGCTGGCGCCGACCTCGCCGAATGGGCCGAGGCCGAAGCGCGCGGCGAGCTGGAAACCTACGGCTGGACCGAAACTGCCCACGCCCTGATGCGCCGCCTGTACAGCCTGGACAAGCCGACCATCGCCGCCGTCAACGGCACCGCCGTCGGTGCGGGGATGGACCTGACCCTGTGCTGCGACTTCCGCGTCGTCGGTGCTTCCGCCCGCTTCAAGGCCGGCTACACCGGCATGGCCTACTGCCCGGACGCCGGCGCCAGCTGGCACCTGCCACGCCTGATCGGCAGCGAAGCGGCCAAGCGCCTGCTGTTCCTCGACGAGCTGTGGAACGCCGAGCGCGCCCTGAACGCCGGCCTGGTCAGCGAAGTGGTCGCCGATGAACAACTGCAGGCACACGTCGGCGAATTCGCTGCGCGCCTGGCCGCCGGCCCGACCTTCGCCTTCGCCCAGACCAAGCGCCTGATGCGCGACGGCGCCGCTCGCACCCTGGCCCAGCAACTGGAGGCTGAACAGGCCGCCGGCCTGCTCTGTGGCCGCAGCGAAGATGCCGCCGAGGCGCTGCGCGCCGTGGCTGAAAAACGTTCCCCCCAATTCAAAGGCCGCTGACGGCTGCAGGTGATGTGATGGATTTCCAACTGACCCAGGAACAGGAAATGCTCGTCGAGGCGGTCAAGGCTTTCGTCGAGAAAGAACTGCTGCCGTACGAAGAAGAAGTGGACCGCGCCGACGCGGTGTCCCCGGAGCTGGCCGCGCAGATTCGCGGCAAGGCCCTGGCGGCCGGCTTCTATGCCTTCAACATGCCCGAGGAAGTCGGCGGCGGCGGCCTGGACTACCTGTCCCAGGCGCTGGTCGAGCGTGAGCTGTCCAAGGTTTCCTGGGCGCTGCACGTGTTCGTCGCGCGTCCCTCGAAGATCCTCATGGCGTGCAAGGGCCAGCAGATCCAGGACTACCTGCTGCCGGTGGTGCAGGGCGAAAAGATCGACTGCTTCGCCCTCACCGAGCCGGGCGCCGGTTCCGACGCCAACTCGATCAAGACCCGCGCCGTGCGTGACGGCGAGGACTTCGTGATCAACGGCTCCAAGCACTTCATCAGTCACGCCGGCCACGCCGACTTCGCCATCGTCTTCGCGGTGACCGACACCTTCGAGCGCAACGGCAAGAAGCGCAACGCCGTGACCGCCTTCCTGGTGGACAAGGGCACCCCGGGCATGACCGTGCGCCGCGGCCCGAAATGCGTGAGCAACAAGGGCTACCACACCTACGAAATCTTCTTCGACGACTGCCGCGTGCCGGCCTCCAAGGTCCTCGGCGAAGTCGACAAGGGCTGGGAAGTGGCCAACGCCTGGCTCACCGCCGGCCGCGTGATGGTCGCCGCCAACTGCGTCGGCCAGGCCCAGCGCGCGCTGGACCTGGCGCTGCAGTGGTCGGCCGACCGCAAGCAGTTCGGTGCGGCCATCGGCAGCTACCAGGGCATCTCCTTCAAGCTCGCCGACATGGCCACGCAGATTCGCGCCGCCGAGCTGATGACCCTGCACACCGCCTGGAAGATGGACCGCGGCAGCATGACTGACGGCGAAGCCGGCATGGCCAAGCTGTTCGCCAGCGAAGTGCTGGGTAAGGTCGCCGACGAGACCGTGCAGATCTTCGGCGGCATGGGCCTGATGGACGAAGGCCCGGTGGAGCGCATCTGGCGCAACGCGCGCATCGAGCGCATCTGGGAAGGCACCTCGGAAATCCAGCGCCACATCATTTCCCGCGAACTGCTGCGGCCGTTGTTGCGCTGATTGCGCGGGGCTTCGGGGAGCGGCCGGCGTTGCCGGATGGACCCTCTCCCCAGCCCTGGCTGCGCGCCCCGCTCCGAAGGGAGAGGGGGCAAGAGCGATTCGGCGCGTGGGCTGGCACCAGACGCTGAAGGATGACCCTGAAAAGCTCACCTCTCCCCTCAGGGCGAGGGGTTGGGGGAGAGGGCGCAGGCCCGTACGAGACCCGACATGAAAAGAGAAAACCTCCAGCGCCTGCTGGCGCCCCGGCACCTGGCCTTCATCGGCGGCCGCAGCATGGCGCGTGCGCTCAAGCGCTGCGCCGAAGGCGGCTTCCCGGGTGCGATGTGGCTGGTCAACCCGCAATATGACGAACTCGAAGGCGTGCCCTGCGTGCGCAGCATCGCCGAGCTGCCCGAAGGCCCGGATGCGGTGTTCGTCGCCACCAACCGCGACCTGACCCTGCAGGCCGTCGCCGAACTGGCCGCCAAGGATGCCGGCGGCGCCATCTGCTATGCCTCCGGCTTCGCCGAGACCGGCGCCGACGGCGAAGCGCTGCAGCGCCGCCTGCTCGCCAGCGCCGGCGACATGGCCCTGCTCGGCCCCAACTGCTACGGCCTGCTCGATTACCTGCACGGCGCAGCGCTGTGGCCGGTGGCCCACGGCGGGCACCTGGTGGAGAAGGGCGTGGCGGTGCTGACCCAGAGCGGCAACTTCGCCTACAACCTGTCCATGAGCGACCGCTCGTTGCCCATCGCCTACATGGCCTCGGTGGGCAACCAGGCGCAGCTGGGCGTGGCCGAACTGATGGACGTGCTGCTCGACGAGCCGCGCGTCACCGCCATCGGCCTGCACCTGGAAGGCCTGAAGAACGTCCCCGGCTTTGCCCGAGCCGCCTACAAGGCGCTGCAGAAAGGCATCCCGGTGATTGCCCTGAAGACCGGCGTTTCCGAGATCGGCGCCGAGCTCGCGCTCAGCCACACCAGCTCCCTGGCGGGCTCCGATGCGCTGTACGACGCGCTGTTCGACCGCCTCGGGGTGATCCGCGTCAGCGGCCCGGTGAGCTTCATCGAAACCCTCAAGGCGGCCGCCTGCGGCAACCTGCCGGCCGGCCCGAGCCTCGCTGCGCTGGCCTGCTCCGGCGGTGACGCCGGGCTGATCGCCGACTATGCCGAACGCAACGGCCTGAGCCTGCCCAAGCTGGTCGACGCGCAGCGCGCCGAGCTGGCCCAGGTGCTGCCGGACTACGCCAACATCGCCAACCCGCTGGACTTCACCACCGCCATCTGGGGCGACGGCCCGGCGCTGGAGCGCATGCTCGACAGCGCCCTGCAGACCGACGCCGATGCCGCCCTGCTGGTGCTGGACTACCCCGGCGAGGACACCGGCGAACGCCCGCAGTGCGACCTGCTGCTGGAGCTGTATTGCGCCGCGCTGGAGCGCCACGGCAAGGTCGGCTTCATCGCCTCCGCTTTGCCGGAGCTGCTTCCCAAGCATGCCCGCGAATTGCTGCATTCCCACGGCGTCGCCGCGCTGCAGGGTGTCGAAGACGGTCTCGCCGCCTGGGGCCGCATCGCTCATTACCGCCAGCGCCGCGAAACACTGCTGGCCCGTGGTGAAGCCGCGCTGGTGCCGCTCTGCCCACAGGCGCTGGACAGCGACGGCCGGCTGCTCGATGAGTGGCAGTCCAAGCAGGCGCTGAAACCATTTGGCCTGCCACTGCCGCGCGCCGCCCTGAGCACCCCGACGCAAGCCCGCGAGGCGGCGGCCGACGTCGGCTTCCCGCTGGCGCTGAAAGTGGTCAGCGCGCAATTGCCGCACAAGACCGAGGCCGGCGGCGTGGCGCTCAACCTGCGCAACGAGGCGGCGCTGGAAGCCGCACTGTTCGACATGCGCGAGAACATTGCCCGTCACGCGCCGGGTGTGCCCTTCGACCAGGTGCTGCTGGAGCGCATGGCCAACCCGCCGCTGGCCGAGCTGATCGTCGGCATCAAGCGCGAGAACGGCTTCGGCCTGGCGCTGGTGCTGGGCGCCGGCGGCATCCTCGTCGAGCTGCTCAAGGACAGCCGAAGCCTGCTGCTGCCGACCACCGACGCGGCGATCCGCGATGCCCTGCTGAGCCTGCGCAGCGCGCCGCTGCTCACCGGCTTCCGCGGCCGCCCGGCGGTGAACCTGGATGCACTGGTGGAAGCCGTGCGCGCCGTGGCCGACTACGCCTGCGAACACGTGGACAACCTGCTGGAATTGGACGTGAACCCACTGCTGGCGGACGCCGAAGGCGCCGTGGCGGTGGATGCGCTGATCCGCATCGCCGAATGACTGTCTGCAGGGCCTGAAGAAAGAACACGAACGCTCCCCTCTCCCGCTTGCGGGAGAGGGGCTGGGGGAGAGGGTGGTGGGCCCGTAACTCGGTGCCACCGACACAGCCCCTCTCCCCCAGCACTCTCCCTGAAGGGAGAGGGAGCAAAAGCGGCGCGCGCCTGAGGCACGGTGCTCGTCCCAACGAGTAGGGCGGATAACCGTTCGCGGTTATCCGCCGAAAAACAAATCGGGAGAACGCGAATGCAGAACAACAAGAACCTCACCGGCGGCCAGGCCCTGGTCCGCCTGCTGGCCAACTACGGCGTCGACACCGTGTTCGGCATTCCCGGTGTACACACCCTGGAGCTTTACCGGGGCCTGCCCGGCAGCGGCATCCGCCACGTGCTGACCCGTCACGAACAGGGCGCCGGCTTCATGGCCGACGGCTACGCGCGCGTCAGCGGCAAGCCGGGCGTGGCCTTCATCATTACCGGCCCCGGCGTGACCAACGCCGCCACCGCCATCGGCCAGGCCTATGCCGATTCCATCCCGATGCTGGTGATTTCCAGCGTCAACCACACCGCCAGCCTGGGCAAGGGCTGGGGCTGCCTGCACGAAACCCAGGACCAGCGCGCCATGACCGCGCCGATCACCGCCTTCTCCGCCGTTGCCCTGACTCCGGAAGACCTGCCCGAGCTGATTGCCCGCGCCTACGCCGTGTTCGACAGCGAGCGCCCGCGCCCGGTGCACATCTCCGTGCCGCTGGACGTGCTCGCCGCGCCCATCGCCCGCGACTGGACCCACGAAGTGGTACGCCGCGCCGGCCGTGGCCAGCCCGCCGCCGATGCGCTGAAGCAGGCTGTGGATAAGCTCAAGGCCGCCCAGCGTCCGATGATCATCGCCGGCGGCGGCGCGCTGCATGCCGCCGACGCCCTGGCCGCGCTGAGCGAGCGCCTGGCCGCGCCGCTGTTCACCAGCGTCGCCGGCAAGGGCCTGCTGGCGCCGGAAGCGCCGCTGTCCGCAGGCGCCACCCTGTGCACCCAGGCCGGTTGGGACATGATCGCCGAGGCCGACGTGGTCCTGGCCATCGGCACCGAAATGGCCGACACCGACTTCTGGCGCGACCGCCTGCCGGTCACTGGCGAGGTGATCCGCGTCGACGTCGACTCGCGCAAGTTCAACGACTTCTACCCGAGCGCCGTGGCGCTGCTGGGCGACTCCAAGGCCACCGCCGAAGCGCTGCTCGCCGCGCTGCCCAGTGCGACCCGCGACGCGGCGAAAGCGCAGTCGCGCATCGCCGAGCTGCGGGCGCAGATCGAAGCCGGCCACGCGCCGCTGCAACTGATCCACAAGTCGATCCTGGAGCGCGTCGCCAAGGCCCTGCCGGACAACGCCTTCATTGCCAGCGACATGACCCAGCTGGCCTACAGCGGCAACTACCTCTACCCGAGCAAGGCCCCGCGTGGCTGGCTGCACCCCACCGGCTACGGCACCCTCGGCTACGGCGTGCCCGCCGGCATCGGCGCCAAGTTCGGCGCGCCGGAGCGTCCGGGCCTGGTGCTGGTGGGCGACGGCGGCTTCCTCTACACCGCCCAGGAACTGGCCACCGCCACCGAGGAGCTGGACAGCCCGCTGGTGGTGCTGCTGTGGAACAACGATGCGCTGGGCCAGATCCGCGACGACATGATCGGCCTGGACATCGAGCCCATTGGCGTGCTGCCGCGCAACCCGGACTTCGCCCTGCTCGGCCGCGCCTACGGCTGCGAGATGCGCCAGCCGCAGAGCCTGGACGAACTGGAGCGCGACCTGCGCGCCGGCTTCGCCCATCCGGGCGTGACCTTGATCGAGCTGAAACACGCCTGCGCCAGCTGAGCCCGTCCAATGCCTGCCTGCGCTTGCTCATGCTGCGTTGAAAGCAGGCTCAAAATGCTCATTTGGCGCGCCAAACTGCGCTTTTTCGCCTGCTTTCGCCTTGCCTGAGCGGCGCTCAGACAGGCCTTGAACAGGCTCAGGAGAATGAGAATGCGATATTCACACTTCACCCAACGCATCGCCGGCGACGGCGCCGCCGCCTGGGACATCCACTACCGCGCCCTGGCGCGCATGGAGCAGGGCGACGACATCCTCCTGCTGTCGGTGGGTGACCCGGACTTCGACACCCCGGTGCCCATCGTGCAGTCGGCCATCGACAGCCTGCTGGCCGGCAACACCCACTACGCCGACGTGCGCGGCAAGCGCTCGCTGCGCGAGGCCATTGCCCGCCGTCACACCCAGCGCAGCGGCCAGGCTGTCACCGCCGACGAGGTCGTGGTGCTGGCCGGTGCCCAGTGCGCGCTCTATGCCGTGGCGCAATGCGTGCTCAATCCGGGCGATGAAGTCATAGTCGCCGAGCCGATGTACGTCACCTACGAAGCGGTGTTCGGCGCCTGCGGCGCCAAGGTCATCCCGGTGTCGGTACGTTCCGAGCACGGCTTCCGCGTGCAGGCCGAGGACGTCGCCGCGCTGATCACCCCGCGCACCCGCGCCCTGGCCATCAACAGCCCGCACAACCCCTCCGGCGCCAGCCTGCCGCGCGCCACCTGGGAGAAGCTGGCCGAGCTGTGCGTGAACAATGACCTGTGGATGATTTCCGACGAGGTCTACAGCGAGCTCCTGTTCGACGGCGAGCACATCAGTCCCGCCAGCCTGCCGGGCATGGCCGAGCGCACCGCGACCCTCAACAGCCTGTCGAAATCCCACGCCATGACCGGCTGGCGCGTGGGCTGGGTGGTGGGCCCGAAGGAACTCTGCGCCCATCTGGAAAACCTCGCCCTGTGCATGCTCTACGGCTCGCCGGACTTCATCCAGGACGCCGCCTGCACCGCGCTGGAAGCGAAGCTGCCGGAACTGGAAGCCATGCGCGAGGCCTACCGCCAGCGCCGCGACCTGGTGATCGACTGCCTGGCGGACTGCGTCGGCGTGCGCGCCCTGCGCCCGGACGGCGGCATGTTCGTGATGGTGGATATTCGCGCCACCGGCCTGTCCGCCCAGGAGTTCTCTGACCTGCTGCTGGACCGCCACGGCGTCTCCGTGCTGGCCGGCGAAGCCTTCGGTCCCAGTGCCGCCGGGCACATTCGCCTGGGCCTGGTGCTCGGCGCCGAGCCGCTGCGCGAAGCCTGCCGCCGCATCGCACTGTGCGCTGCCGAACTGCTCAAGGAAAAACGCTATGCATGACCGTACGCAGCTCTATATCGGCGGCGCCTGGGTGGCGCCGCAGGGGCAGGGCGTGGCCGAGGTGCAGAACCCGGCCACCGAAGAAGCCATCGGCCGCGTGCCGCTGGGTGGCGAAGCCGACGTGAATCGCGCGGTGGATGCTGCGCGCCGTGCCTTCCCGGCCTGGTCGCAAACGCCGTCCCATGTGCGCGCCGGCTACATCCGCGCCCTCGCCGAGCAACTGAAGCACCGCGCCGAAGAAATGGCCGCGCTGATCACCGCCGAGCTGGGCATGCCGGTGCAGTGGTGCCGCATGGTACAGGTGGACGGGCCGATCGAGGGCCTGGAAAGCTACGCCGACATGGCCGCGCACATGGACGAAGTGCGTGAGGTTGGCAACTCGCTGATCGTCAAGGAAGCGGTGGGCGTCTGCGCCTTCATCAACCCCTGGAACTACCCGCTGCACCAGCTGATCGGCAAGCTCGCACCGGCACTTGCCGCGGGTTGCACCGTGGTGGTCAAGCCCAGCCAGGACACCCCGCTGCATGCCTTCCTGCTGGCCGACCTGGTCCACGCCATCGGCCTGCCTGCCGGCGTGTTCAACCTGGTCAGCGGCCCCGGCTCCAAGGTCGGCGAAGCCCTGGCCCGGCATCCGGACGTGGACATGGTGTCCTTCACCGGCTCCACCGGTGCGGGCGTCAAGGTTTCCGAAGCGGCAGCGCCGACGGTCAAGCGTGTGTGCCTGGAGCTGGGCGGCAAGTCGCCGTTCCTGATCACCGCCGATGCCGACCTGGCCGCCGCCGTGCGCCACGGCGTGCAGGACGTGATGATCAACTCCGGGCAGACCTGCACCGCGCTCACCCGCATGCTGCTGCCGGCCCATCGTTATGCCGAAGCCGTCGAGATCGCCCGCGCCGAAACCCTCGCGCTGAAGATGGGCGACCCGCTGGACACCGACAGCTTCCTCGGCCCGATGTGCTCGGCTGGCCAGCGCCGCACCGTGCTCGACTACATCCGCGTTGGCCAGGAAGAGGGCGCACAGCTGGTGTGCGGCGGCGCCGAACGGCCTGCGCATCTGGAGCGCGGCCACTATGTGCAGCCGACCATCTTCGCCAGCGTGAACAACCGCATGCGCATCGCCCGCGAGGAAATCTTCGGCCCGGTGCTGTGCCTGATTCCCTACGCCGACGAAGCCGAGGCCATTTCGATTGCCAACGATTCACCGTTCGGCCTGTCCAGCGCCGTCTGGGCGGGCGACCGCGAAAATGGCCTGCGCCTCGCCCGGCAGATGCGCGCCGGCCAATGTTTCGTCAACGGCGGTGCCTTCAACTACCGGGCGCCGTTCGGCGGCTACAAGCAGTCCGGCAACGGCCGCGAATGGGGCGAGCAGGGCTTGCACGAATTCGTCGAGCTCAAGGCCATTCAGCTCTGAGGCTCTGAGCGGCTGGAAAGCCCCTCTCCCCAGCCCTCTCCCGCAAGCGGGAGAGGGGGCCGTTCGGCGTTTTCGGAGGGCAAAGAGTCAGCCGGCGGGCGCGGAAATCTTCGCCCCGCGGCACAGTTCCCTCTCTCTTCGAGGGCATGCGCGCTTCGGTGCTGCCCGCGGGAGATGGCGCTGAAGGATGAACACGAATACCCCCTCTCCCTTCAGGGAGAGGGCTGGGGAGAGGGTGCCGAGCCAGCACACCGATCCGCCAGGTACCGCCTTTCTGGCCAGGAACTCACATGAACGTACTGATCGTCCACGCCCACAACGAACCGCAATCCTTCAGCACCGCACTGTACCAGCTCGCCGAGGAAACCCTGCGCGGCCAAGGGCACGAAGTGCAGGTCTCCGACCTCTATGCGATGAACTGGAATCCGGTGGCCAGCGCCGCCGACTTCGGCGCGCGCAGCAACCCGGACTATCTCGTCTACGCGCTGGAGCAGCGCGAAGGCGCCAAGAGCCAGACCATTGCCGCCGACATCCAGGCCGAGCTGGACAAGCTGCTCTGGGCAGACCTTGTGATCTTCAACTTCCCGATCTACTGGTTCTCCGCGCCGGCCATCCTCAAGGGCTGGTTCGACCGCGTGCTGGTTTCGGGCATCTGCTACGGCGGCAAGCGCTTCTACGACCAGGGCGGGCTGGCCGGCAAGAAGGCGCTGGTCACCGTGACCCTCGGCGGGCGCGACCACATGTTCGGCGAAGGCGCCATCCACGGCCCGCTGGAAGACATGCTGCGGCCGATCCTGCGCGGCACCCTGGCCTACACCGGCATGAGCGTGCTGCCGCCCTTCGTCGCCTGGCACGTGCCCTACATCAGCAACGACGCGCGCCAGGACTTCCTGCGCCAGTATCAGGAGCGCCTGCAGCACCTGGACGACGACCAGCCGCTGGAATTCGTGCGCCTGGACCAGTTCGACGAGCGCCTCTACCCGCTGCCGCGCTGACGGCTTTTCTGTAGGACCGAGGGGGGCGCCCAGCCCTTGCTCGCGAACAGATTCCCGGCGACTCCGCAGTGAAGCGGATTTGCGAGCCAGCTCGCTCCTGCAAGGGCTGCAAGCGCCGGAGAAACGAAAAAGGGCGGCCATCCGCAGAAGGCCGCCCCAGGAGAAAAAGTCAGTCGCTGCAGCGGATATGCGCGGGGGAGAAGGCCGTCGATGGGTGTATCGGCGGCCGTACGATGAGCCTGGTATGCCCAACGTTGCTGCAGCGACTTGTCCGGCACTATACGTGGTAACAATCGGCAAAAAACGACCCTATACTGCGATTCAGTTTTGCGGCGCGGACAACAATGGTTGTCGTCTCCTACAGGCGCCTACGACAAGATCAACAGGCAGGGGGAAGCATGGACGTACTTCACGCGATGCGGGCATTCGTCCGGGTGGTGGATGCCGGCAGTTTCACCGCTGCCGCCAACGCCCTGGGGCTATCCACAGCCCAGGTCTCGCGCGTGGTCTCCGATCTTGAAGCCCAACTCGAAGCACGTCTGCTGCACCGCACCACAAGACGCCTGGCGCTGACCGAAACCGGCGAGCGCTACCTGCTGCGCTGCCGGGAAATCCTCGCCGATGTCGAAGAAGCCGAAGCCGAGGCCAGCGGGGCGCATCTCAAGCCACGCGGCCGCCTGCGCGTACATTCGCTGACCGGTCTGGGCCAGCAGCACCTGATCCCGCTGATCTCCCGCTACTGCGAGTCCTTCCCCGAGGTCTACATCGAGCTGACCCTGGCCCAGCGCCAGCCGGACATTCTCGAAGAAGGCCAGGACGTGGTGATCACCCGCGACCGCGAGCTGCCCGACTCGGAGTTCGTCGCCCAGACCCTGGGCACCATCTACAGCGTGCTCTGCGCCAGCCCCGAGTACCTCAAGCGGCGCGGCACCCCGACCAGCGTCGCCGACCTGCACCAGCACCAGTGCCTGCGCCTGCAGGACCCGACCTTCCCCGAGGGCTGGGCGTTCGAGGAGGGCAACGAGGAAAGCGTGATCCGCCCGCGCGACACCTTCATGGTCAACGTCGCCGAAGCGCTGACCGGGGCCGCCGCCGCCGGCATGGGCATCTGCCTGTTGCCCAGCTACGTCGCCGCGCCGGCATTGCGCCGCCGTTCGCTGGTACGCGTGCTGCCCGGTCACAGCCTGCATGTGCGGCAGATCTATGCGCTGTACCCGTCGCGGCGCTTCCTCGACGCGAAGATCCGAACCTGGGTCGAGTTCCTCAAGGCGGAGTTGCCCAGGGTCTTCGAGGACGACGAAGCAGCGCTCAACGATCCCGTCAACTGGGCGTAAGGCGAAGGGCTAGCGTGGCGGATCGTCGCAGCTGCTCTATGTCGGCATTCTCGGACGATCGACGTGGATTGTTGCTTTTTAGGCAATGCTTTGTTGGTTAGCTAGCTATTTTTCGATCCACTGTTGCGCCGTAACCTTTCTTCAACCCCGCCCAATCGGGTGTTCAGAAAGGATCACCGTCATGTCCCGTTCGCTTTATGTTGCTGCCCTGCTGTCCGTCTGCTCGCTGTCCTTCACCCAGCTGAGCTTCGCCGAAGAATCGCGCCTGATGACCAACAAGATGGTCAAGGCCAACGAAGCCGTGATTGCCCAGCAGCAGGCCCAGTCCGCCGAGCAGACCGCCAAGGCCGCCGCCGGCAGCAACGCCGATTCCTGATCGGCCGCTTCCCCCGGGAGGCCCGGAGCGTGAGCCGGGCCTCTCAACACCTTGCGCCGCATAAGACATGCGGCGTTTTTTTTTGCCTGCGCTCCTGGCCGCTCGCCGCACTTTTACAAAAGCTGCAACAGTCTTTCCCTGGTAGCTCTGTATCCCTGTCCGTTCGGTCAATATACTTGACCCACCAGTGCCGCTTTCGAGCGGCGCCGTTCCCGGCCTCATTGCCGGCAAGCTTCCCGACGTCGATTCTTGATTGCTCCAGATCGACGTCCGTCTCAAGGCCGCTGCTTTCAGCGGCCTTTTTTTATGTCCGTGGAAAAGCGGTGGTAGGCTGAGGCCATTGCGCGCCGCAGCGCGGATTCGACAAGGATGCCGAGATGACCACTGACAATCCCTTCGCGACACCCCATGCGCCCCTCACTGCTCCCGCTGCCGTTGCGAGTTCGGCTGGCAGGCAGCCCCTGCTGTTCGTCGTCGCCATGACAGTCGCGGCAGCGCTGCTGTTCTTCGGCAGCAATGCCGTGCAGTGGATCGCTGACCTGGGCAGCTATCGCGAGCGTCTGCCGCAGTATCTGCCGACGATGCTGGCGAGCTGGCTGGGCGGGCTGCTCCTGTATGCAGCTGCGGTCCTGCTGCTGGTGCATTACCTGCGCGAGCGCCAGGGCATCCTGCGCTTCCAGCCGCAGGCCGGGTTGCTGGCGGGCTTCGGCGTGGCCTATCTGATCGCCACCCTGGTCGTGAGCACGCTGGTGTCCTACCTGAGCGTGTCGTTCTATCAATGGGCGTTCGAGCAGGACACCCGGACCCTCTGGATGATTCTCTACGGCCAGGCCAACTCGCTGATCAACCTGACACTGGGTTGCCTGCTGCCGTTGTGGCTGGTGCTGCTTGTGGGACGCTCGCGCTCCGAGCGGTTGGCGCCGGGGCAAGGCTTCGCCCTGCCGTCCTGGCAGGTGGCGTTGGGCGTGGCGCTTACCTTCACCGCATTGATCTACAAGCTGCTCGCCGCGCTCAGCTACGGGGCTCTCTACCTTTACAGCGGCGCGGATGGCTGGCAGTCGGTTTTGCTGCTGTCGAGTTGTGCGCTGCCGTTTGCCATCGTCATGGCGGCTGTGCAGACACGCCTTCCGCCGCAGCTGTCGCGCTTTGCCGCCGGCCAGGTGCTGGCGTGCGCGGCGATCCTGCTGGTGATGTGGGCGGTGGCGATCGTGCTGGTTTCGATCCTGGTGGCCTTCGCCGCCTACAGCTCACTGAATTCCAGTAGCCTGCCGCTCTACCTGCTGCCGCCGGCGATCCTGCTGCTGGCGCTGCTCTGGCCGCTGGCGCGCTGGTGCACCGGCTGGTTCTTCGCCGAACAGCTGGTTCAGTCCTCGGCCAGGTAATCCCCGCGGCTCAGCCCATGGCGCTGCATCTTCTCGTTGAGGGTGCGGCGCGGCAGGCCGAGCAGTTCCATCACCGCCTTGATGTCGCCCTTGCACTGCCCCAGCGCCTGGCGGATGCACTGCGCCTCGTAGGCTTCCATGCGTTCGAACAGGCCGTTGCCGGCGGGCTCGATCGGCAGCTCGGCGCGGTCCAGGCCGAGCACGTGGCGCTCGGCGGCGTTGGCCAGTTCGCGCACGTTGCCCGGCCAGTCGTGGGCAAGCAGGCGCGCCAGCTCCGTCGCGGATAGCGGTGCGGCTTCGCGGCCGAACTTCTCGCTGGCCAGCCCGGCGTAGTGCTCGAACAGCAGCGGGATGTCCTCGCGGCGTTCGCGCAGCGGCGGCAGGCGCAGCTCGGCGACGTTCAGGCGGTACACCAGGTCTTCGCGGAAGCGTCCGGCGCGGGCCTCTTCCAGCAGGTCCGGCTTGGTCGCGGCGATCACCCGCAGGTCGACCTTGATGCTCTGGTTCGAACCCAGGCGTTCCAGTTGCTGCTCCTGCAGCACGCGCAGCAGCTTCACTTGCTGGGCCAGCGGCATGCTCTCGATCTCGTCGAGGAACAGGCTGCCGCCGTTGGAATGCTCCAGCTTGCCGATGCGCTTGCCCTGGGCGCCGGTAAAGGCACCGCTTTCATGGCCGAACAGCTCGGTCTCGAACAACTGCTCGGGGATCGCCGCACAGTTCAGCGCGACGAAGGGCTTGCCGGCGCGCGGGCCGAAGTCGTGCAGGCAGCGTGCGACCAGCTCCTTGCCGCTGCCGGTGTCGCCGCGAATCAACACGTTCACCGGTGTGCCGGCCAGCGCCATGATCTGCCGGCGCAAGGTTTCCATCGGCCGCGAGACGCCGAGCAGGCGCGATTCGATCTGGTCCTTGAGCGCCGCCTGTTCGCGCAGCTGGCGATTCTCCTGCACCAGCCGGCGTTTCTCCAGGGCACGGCGCAGGCTGTCGAGCAGGCGTTCGGGGGTGAAGGGTTTCTCGATGAAGTCGTAGGCGCCCTGGCGCATCGCCTGCACCGCCATGGGCACGTCGCCATGGCCGGTGACCATGATCACCGGCAGGTCGCGGTCGATCTGCTGCAGGCGCTCGAGCAGGGCCAGGCCGTCGGTGCCGGGCATGCGCACATCGCTGATGACTACGCCGGGCAGCTCGCGGGAGACGCTTTTCAGGCACTCGTCGGCGCTGCTGCACAGGCGCACCTCGAAGCCGGAGAGTTGCAGCCACTGCTGCACGGCCTCGCGGATGGCGGCTTCGTCGTCGACGAAGAGAATGGTCTCGCTCATGGTCTTCTTTCTTCGCTGGCGGCCGGCAGGCTGAGGCGGAACACCGCGCCGCCGGTGGGCTGGTTGGCGGCGCCGAGGCGCCCGCCGAGTTCGTGGACGATGCCATAGGATACCGCCAGCCCCAGGCCCAGTCCTTCGCCCACGGGCTTGGTGGTGAAGAAGGGGTCGAAGACGCTGGCCAGATGGGCTTCGTCGATGCCCGGGCCGTTGTCGGCCACCTCCAGGCACCAGTGGTCGTCTTCGCGGCGCAGGGTCAGCTCGATGCAGGGCCGGTCGCTGCTGGCCACGGCATCCAGGGCATTGCGGATCAGGTTGACCAGCACCTGTTCCAGGCGGATCGCGTCGCCCAGCACCCAGGCGGGCAGGTCGAGGTGCTGACGGATCTCCACGCCCTCGCTGCGGATGCGCACGGCCAGCAGCTGCAGCGCCTGTTCGATGACGTGCCCCAGTTCGATGCGCTCGCGCAGGCCGCCGGGCGTCTTGCGGGCGAAGGTCTTCAGGTGGCCGGTGAGCGCGGCCATGCGTTCGAGCAGCTCATCCACGCGCACCAGCGCGGCGCGGGCGTCGTCCTGGCGGCCGGCGTCCAGCAGCAGGCGTACGCTGGCCAGCTGCATGCGCTGGGCGGTGAGCGGCTGGTTGATCTCGTGGGCCAGCGCGGCGGACATCTGCCCCAGCGCCGCCAGCTTGGCGGCCTGTACCAGACCGTCCTGGGCGGTGCGCAGGGCGGCGGTGCGCTGCTCGACCAGACGCTCCAGCTCTTGCTGGTTGCGCTGGCGCAGGCGGGCGAGGCGGCGGCGCTGTTGCAGCCAGAGCACGAGGAACACCAGCGCCAGCCAGACGCCGGCGGCGGCCAGCCGCGCGCTGGTGACATCGGACTGCACGCCGTGGGGGTTGCGCAGCAGGTGCAGGGTCCACTCGTCTTCCGGCAGGCCGACCGATTGCCAGAGGTAGTCGCCGCTGATGTCCTGGCCGTCGACGCGGACCATGCGCGCGTGTTCGCCGAGGGTTTCCAGCGTCCGGTGCGGCAGCGCGCTCAGCGGCTGCTTGTGGTACTGGCGGGTGTCGGCCATCTCGGCGCGGGCTACGGCGTCCAGTGGCATCAGTTCACGGTAGCGCCAGCGCGGGTGGTTGGCCAGGAACACCACGCCCTTGCTGTCGCTCACCAGCACTACGTCCGGGGTTTGGCTCCACTGACGCTCCAGGTCGGGGAACTCCAGCTTGACCACGATGGCGCCGAGGAAACGGCCGTCGTCGTCGCGCAGGGCGTTGGACAGGAAGTAGCCGGGAATCCCGCTGGTCACGCCGACCGCGTAGAAGCGTCCGGCGCCCTGGGCAATGGTCTGGCGGAAGTAGGGGCGGAAGCCGTAGTTGTGGCCGACGTAGCTGACCGGCAGGTTCCAGTTGCTGGCGGCCACCGCCAGGCCGGTGTGGTCCAGCAGCTCCAGGGTCGAGGAGCGCGCCGCGCCGTTGATTTCCTGCAGCTTGAGGTTGAGCCGGTGCTGCAGCTCGCCGGTCACCGGGCCACGCATGGCGGCACGCAGCTCCGGGTCCAGTGCCAGCACGGCGGGGAGGCTGCGGAAGCGCTCGATCAGGGTGTGCAGGGAGTTGGCGTAGAGGCCGAGTTGTTCATGGGCCGCTTCCGCTTCCGCGAGCAGGGCACGGTGCCGCGCCTTCTCGCCCGCCCAGAACACCGACAGCACCAGCCCGGCCAGCAGGAGCAGGCAGATCAGCAGCAGGCGCAGGGGGCGGTTAGGCGACATGTTCGACGGGGTTCGACCAATGGTCGGCGACAATAGCACGTCTTCTGGCTGGTCCGGCGCCCCGCCGCCTCGCTAAACTGCCGGCATCCCGATGGAGAGCTCCGATGCAGTTGTCGTCCTGGACCCACGAAGGGTCCGCCGGTTTCACCCTGCGCGGCTGGCGCAGCGAGCCCAGCGGCAAGCCGCTGCTGCACTTCCTGCACGGTAACGGCTTCTGCGGCCGTGCCTACGAGCCGATGCTGAAAATCCTCGCGGAGGATTTCGACCTCTGGCTGTGCGACGTCCAGGGCCATGGTGACAGCGACCACGGTGGGCGCTTCCACGGTTGGAACCGCAACGCGGAGATGGCGGTGGAAGCTTTCCAGGCCGGCAGCAAGATGTTCGGTGACGTGCCGCATTACGCCGGCGGGCACAGTTTTGGTGGCGTGCTCAGCAGCCTGATCCTCGGTCGTCATCCCGCGCTGTTCCGTCGTGCCGTGCTGCTCGATCCGGTGCTCTTCACTCCGGCGATGATCGGCGTGATGGCGCTCTCCGAGGTGCTCGGCCTGCACAAGCGCCGCACCATGGTGCAGAAGGCGCGCTCGCGGCGCAGCCAGTGGCCGGACCGCGAGGCGGCCTACGCCGGCCTGCACGGCCGCGGCATCTTCAAGGGCTGGACCGATGCGGCGCTGTGGGCCTACGTGGAGCACGCGATGAAGCGCACCGAGGCCGGCGTCGAGCTGAAATGCCGGCCCAGCCGCGAGGCAGAAATCTTCAGCTCCTTCCCCAAGCGCCTGTGGCCGTCGCTGAACAAGGTGGTGACGCCGACCCAGGTGCTGTTCGGCGAGCGCACCTATCCCTTCGTGCCCAAGTCCGTGGCGCGCTGGTGTGCTTCGAACATCGTGGTGAGCGGCCAGTGCGTCGACGGCGGCCACTGCTTCATGCAGGAATTCCCCGAGGACAGCGCCGCGCGCGTCTCGCGCTTCCTGCTGGGCCACGAATGAACGATCCGGCCCGCAAGTCCGTCTGGCTGGCGCTGTCGGAGCTGTGGCTGGATACCGAGACGACCGAGACGGACATCAACTACATCGCCCGGACCCTGGCAGTCAGCGACTTTCCCCTGGGCGAACTGGAAGCCATCTATCGCCTGGAGGTGGTCCCGGTGGTCTACCCGAATGCCCTGGCGACAGCGGGAGAGTGGACCGGCTTCGATGCCGACTGGCTGTTCGAGAAATGCCGGCGCAATCAGCAACGCCGTACGTTCTTCCTTTATCGCTGGCGGTGCTGGTTCCTCGGTCGGACTGTCGGCGCACTGATGAATGCGCACCTGCGCCAGGTGCTGGCGCGAGTCGTCGAACTTCGTGAACTGACTGAGGACGAACCGGGCTGATCGCGCTCAGTCGCCGACCTTCTTGCCCTGGTGCGCGCGGCGCCATTCGTCCAGGCGGATCACTTCACCCTTGGGGCGTGGCGGCGTTGGGGTGTCGTCGAATACGGCGTCGACGATCTCTTCCTCCACCGGCGCGGCGGCAGGATGGAAAGTAGCGACCGGCGATACCGGCATGCGCGGCTCGGGCTCCATGCGGAACGGCGCCAGTTCGACGCGGCCCAGGTGCTGGCCGAACATGGCGATGCTGCCGGCGTAGCGTTCCTGCCCGGTGGCGGTGAACTCGAAGGCGTATTCGCGGGCCAGGCGCAGGTTGCCCCGGCCGTCGCGCTGGAAGCGGAAACGCTGCAGGGCCATGGCGTCATCGAGCAGTTCCACGCCCTCGCGCGCGCAGTGCTGCTTGGCCAGGGCCAGGGCGCGCTCGCGGATGCCATGGGCGCGCCACCACCAGGCGGCGCCCGCAATGACCAGCATGAAGATGAAAAGATTGCCCAGGTCCACTTCGGCTTCCTCGGAATCGGCGCACCAGCTTACTCACTCCGCCGTCGGGCGGCGAGAGGCCGGATGTTCACAGCCTGTGAATTGCGCCCCATACTGCCCCATTCTGTAGCAGGACACCGTTATGCGTCGCACTCCCCACGTTCTCGCCATCCAGTCCCACGTCGTCTTCGGCCACGCCGGCAACAGCGCCGCCGAGTTCCCCATGCGACGCGTCGGGGTCAACGTCTGGCCGCTGAACACCGTGCAGTTCTCCAACCATACCCAGTATGGCCACTGGACCGGCCAGGTGCTGCCGCCGGAGCAGATTCCCGCACTGGTGGATGGCATCGCCGCCATCGGCGAGCTGGGCAACTGCGATGCGGTGCTCTCGGGGTACCTGGGCAGTGCCGCGCAGGGCCGTTCGATCCTCGAGGTGGTGCGCCGCATCCGCCAGGTGAACCCGCGTGCCGTGTACCTGTGCGACCCGGTGATGGGCCACCCGGAGAAAGGCTGCATCGTCGCCCCGGAAGTCAGCGAGTTCCTGCTGCATGAGGCCGCCGCCGTGGCCGACTACCTGTGCCCCAACCAGCTGGAGCTGGACAGCTTCTGCGATCGCCAGCCGTCCTCCCTGGAAGACTGCGCCGAGATGGCCCGCGGCCTGTTGGTGCGCGGCCCGAAGGCGGTGCTGGTGAAGCACCTGAACTACCCCGGCAAGCCGGCGGATGCCTTCGAGATGCTGCTGGTGACCCTGGACGAGACCTGGCACCTGCGCCGCCCACTGCTGGCCTTCCCGCGCCAGCCGGTGGGCGTGGGCGACCTGACGTCCGGGGTGTTCCTTGCCCGCCTGCTGCTGGGCGACGACCTGCGCAGTGCCTTCGAATTCTGCGCCGCTGCCGTGCACGAGGTGCTGCTGGAAACCCAGGCCTGCGGCAGCTATGAGCTGGAGCTGGTAAGGGCGCAGGACCGCATTGCCCATCCGCGGGTGAAGTTCGAGGCGGTGAAGCTGGGGTGAGGGGAAGGCCCCGTGTCTGGGGTCAGGCCGACTGCGGCAACTCGTCGTCGCTGCTGGCCCTTTCGGCCCCCTGACGCTCCACCCGCTCGACCATCCCTCGGGCGATTTCCCGCTCGCCCATGATCACCAGGCTGGCGCCGTTCTGCTCCAGGTAATCCACCTCGGCGTCGAAGTGGGCGCGGGCGATGACGTCCAGGTTCGGGTTGATCGCCCGCGCGTGGCTGGAGATCGTCCCGGCCTCGAAGCCGTTGGGGATGGCGATCAGCAGCCAGCGCGCCGAGGTGATGTTGGCCTGGGCCAGGACATCGGGATTGGCGGCATTGCCGACTACCACGCAGAGCCCGTGTTCGCGCAGTTCGGCGGCTTTTTCGCGCTTGTCCTCGATCACCACCAGCGGGACCTTGGCCTTGCGCAGGCGCTCGCTGACCAGCGCGCCGACGCGGCCGTGGCCGATGAGGATCGCGTGATTCTGCTCCAGTACCGGTGGCGGTAGATCCGGAGCTTCCACCTGGACCACGCCCGGATCGGCTTCGGCCTTCTGCTCCTGGCGTGCCTGCAGGCGATCGATGGCGATGAACAGCAGCGGGTTGACCAGGATTGACAGGATCGCGCCAGCCAGCACCAGGTCGCGGCCGGCTTCGGGCAGCAGGTTCAGGGTCACGCCCAGGCCGACCAGGATGAAGGAGAACTCGCCGATCTGCGCCAGGCTCGCGGCGATGGTCAACGCGGTGCTGTTGGGGTGGCCGAACATCCGCACGATGATGTAGGCCGCGACCGACTTGCCGAAGACGATGACCAGGAAGGTCGCCAGCACCGGCAGGGGCTCGTGGATCAGGATGGCCGGGTTGAACAGCATGCCGACGGAGACGAAGAACAGCACGGCGAAGGCGTCGCGCAGCGGCAGCGAGTTTTCCGCCGCCTCGTGGCTGAGCTCGGATTCGTTGAGGATCATCCCGGCGAAGAAGGCACCCAGGGCGAAGGACACGCCGAAGATCACCGCCGAGCCGTAGGCGATGCCCAGCGCGATGGCCAGCACGGCCAGCGTGAAGAGTTCGCGCGAGCCGGTCTTGGCCACGCGCTCCAGCACCCAGGGCACGAAGCGGCGACCGCCCAGGATCATCACCGCGACGAAGGCGGCGACCTTGCCCAGGGTCAGCAGGATCGGCATCAGCAGGCCGCCGTCGCCACCGTCGGAGGTGCCGCCCAGCGAGCCGGCCAGCGCGGGCAGCAGGACCAGGGTGAGGACCATGGCGAGGTCTTCGACGATCAGCCAGCCGATGGCGATGCGCCCGCGCTTGGTGTCGATCAGCTGGCGCTGCTCCAGCGCCCGCAGCAGCACGACGGTACTGGCCACCGACAGCGCGAGGCCGAAGACCAGGCCGCCGCCGAAGTTCCATCCCATCATCCAGGCGAGGCCCAGGCCGAGCAGGGTGGCGACGCCGATCTGCACCACCGCGCCGGGGATGGCGATGGCTTTTACCGACAGCAGGTCTTTCAGCGAGAAGTGCAGGCCGACGCCGAACATCAGCAGGATCACGCCCAGTTCGGCGATTTCCGTGGACAGCGCCTGGTCGGCGACGTAACCGGGGGTGAAGGGGCCGGCCAGTACGCCGGCGAGCAGGTAGCCCACCAGCGGCGAAATACGCAGGCGGTTGGCCAGGGCGCCGAGGACGAAGGCCAGCACAAAGCCGACGGCGAGTGTGGTCAGTAATGGGGTGTGATGCATGGTCTGGGCTCCGGGCACTCAGGGAGCGACCGGACTGCGCATCAGCACCGGGTCGCTCGACGGTGGGTCACGGGGGCAAACCCGCGTATGAAAAGTCTAGGCGTAGTAATGAATTCCTACCTTGCTTTCACGCAAGGGTAACCTGTTGACGCATCGGGAAATTTCCGCGGCACGAAGGATTTCTTTTCAGGAAATGTCGGGAACGTCTGTCATTCGTGGCGAAGCTCGGCGTAGCGCTGTTCCAGCTCCTGACGAATTTGCCGACGCTGCTGGGCCTGGGCAAAACGACGTTTCTCATCCTTGGTCTGTGGGACCAGCTGCGGCACCTCGATCGGTTTACGCTCGTCGTCCAGCGCCACCATGGTGAAGAAGCAGCTGTTGGTGTGGCGCACGGACTTCTCGCGGATGTTCTCGGTGACCACTTTCACGCCGATCTCCATGGAGGTGCGGCCGGTGTAGTTCACCGAGGCGAGGAAGGTGACCAGTTCGCCGACATGGATGGGCTGGCGGAAGATCACCTGGTCCACCGACAGGGTCACCACGTAGTAGCCGGCGTAGCGGCTGGCACAGGCGTAGGCGACCTCGTCGAGGTACTTGAGCAGGGTGCCCCCGTGGACATTGCCGGAGAAGTTGGCCATGTCGGGAGTCATCAGGACGGTCATGCTGAGCTGGTGGTTGCCAGGTTCCATGGAATTCTCTTCGGAATCGTCTGGGGAAAAGGAAAGGGCCTTACTCTGGACAACCTGAGCGCGGCGCGCGACACAGTTTTTTCTATACCGCCGATTGGCGGCCGGCACCAGTAGACCCTTCGCCAGTGGCATTTCCGCCGTTCGATCAACGCCCGTAACGAAAACGGGCGACCCCTGGCCGCCCGCTCGTTAACTGCCGGCTCAGCGGCCGGCGGAAAGACCGAAGTCGATGGCCAGGTCCGCGCCGGTGATGGCTTCGGATTCCGGCTTGCACAGGTACCAGACCAGTTCGGCGACTTCCTCGGGGCGGATGAAGCGCGCCACCTTGCCCTGTGGATAGTCCTTGAGCAGCTCAAGTTTGTAGGCTGCCGGATTGCCCTGGCCATAGCGTTCGGCCTGATAGTCGAGCATCGGTGTGGCGATGTCGGCCGGGGAGATGGCGTTGACCCGCA
Source organism: Pseudomonas nitroreducens TX1 (assembly GCF_000313755.1). Lineage (GTDB taxonomy): Bacteria > Pseudomonadota > Gammaproteobacteria > Pseudomonadales > Pseudomonadaceae > Pseudomonas > Pseudomonas nitroreducens_A. Next base: position 74,760 of record NZ_AMZB01000135.1, read on the forward strand.
CGCCGGATTCGGCCAGTTCCAGCGCCAGGGTACGGGTGAGCATGGTCAATGCCGCCTTGCTCGCGCAGTAGGCTGCCGAGCCGCGATAGGCCTGGCGCCCGGAATCGCTGGAGATGTTGACGATGCAGCCGTGGTTTTCCTTGAGGTACGGCGTCGCCGCCTGGCACATGTAGAAGGCGGCCTTCAGGTTCACGCCCATGACCAGGTCGAAGTCATCTTCGTTGAAGTCTTCCACCGGGCCTTCGCGCCAGACGCCGGCGGCGTTCACCAGGGCATCGAGGCGGCCGGTGCGGGCGAGGATGTCGGACATCAGGCTGTGGCAGTTGTCGGCGCGTCGCAGGTCGCCGACGGCGGTGGCGTCCAGCGGAACCTGGGCGTTGAGCGCATGCAGGCCGGCTTTGTCCACGTCGGTTGCGGCGATGCGCCAGTGGCTTTGGGCGAAACGTTTGGCGATGGCTTTTCCGAGGCCACCGGCGGCGCCGGTGATCAGTACGACGGGAGTGCTCATTGTCTACGGGTTCTCCCTGCCTGAGAGAGGACGGCGGCCGGCAGGCAGTACCGGCGGCGCCGAAAGGACCACGAGGCGCGTCTGCGCCCCGTGCAATTACAGACCAAGAAAAGACCAGATTCTTCAGTCTGACAGGGTAAATTTTTCGTAAGGCTTTCGCGTGTCGGCGGGTGAGCCGATCGGCGGCCCCGCGGGTTGCTGCCCCTACAAGAGCCGTTTTGCTTCCGCCGATTCGGTCATCCCATCACGCGTGATGCAGGTACCAGCGCCAATCCTGCTCGCCGACCTCGCCCATGAACTGGCGGTATTCCTCCCACTTGATCGCCAGGAACACCTTGAGGAAGTCCTCGCCCAGCGCTTCGCGGGCCCAGGTGGAAGCCTCCAGGGCGCGCAGCGCGGTGAGCCAGTCGGTGGGAAGAAACTCGGTGGCCTGCTCGTAGCCGTTGCCGACGACGGGCGCGCCCGGGTCGATCTGCTCGCGGATACCTTCGTGGATGGCCGCGAGGATCGCCGCCGCCGCGAGATACGGGTTGGCATCGGCGCCGCAGATGCGGTGCTCGATGTGCCGGCTCTTGGCCGGGCCCCCGGGCACGCGGAACGACACGGTGCGGTTGTTCACGCCCCAGCTCTTGGCCAGCGGTGCGTAGCTGTTGGCCTGGAAGCGGCGGAAGGAGTTGGCGTTGGGGCAGAAGATCGCCAGCGAATCCAGCAGGCGCGCCATCATGCCGCCGATGGAGTGGCGCAGCAGCGCCGTGCCATGGATGTCTTCGCTGGCGTAGAGGTTGTTGCCCTGCTCGTCGGCCAGGCTGACGTGCAGGTGCATGCCGGAGCCGGCGCGGTCGCCGAACGGCTTGGCCATGAAGCAGGCCTGCAGCCCGTGCTTGTTCGCCACGCCCTTCACCAGGCGTTTGTAGCGCACGCCTTCGTCGATGGCCTGCATGACGTCGAAGCGGTGTTCCAGGGTCAGTTCGACCTGGCCCGGCGCGTACTCGGAGATCGCCGTGCGCACGGGAAGGCCCTGCACTTCGCAGGCGGCGTAGAGGTCGTCGAGGAACGGCTGCAGTTGTTCCAGCTCGTAGACGCCATAGACCTGCGGCGCTTCCGGGCGGATGCCGTTCATTTGCAGCGCCGGTTGCGGGCGACCGTTGGCGTCGCGTTGCTTGTCCAGCAGGTAGAACTCCAGCTCCACGGCCATCACCGGGTGCAAGCCGTCGGCCTTCAGCCGGTCGACCACACGGGAAAGCGCATGGCGCGGATCGGCTGGCGTGGCGGGCAGGCCCTGGGTCGGGTGCATGCTCACCTGCAGTTGGCCGGTGGGGCTGGTGCGCCAGGGTTGCAGCGTCAGGCTGCCGGGCAGCGGGTAGGTCCAGCAATCGGCGTCGGCCACTTCCCAGACCAACCCGGTGCCTTCGACGTCTTCGCCCTGCACGGTCAGCGCGAGGATCGAGCTGGGCAGCGGACGGCCGTTGTCGTAGATCGCCAGGAGCTCGTCACGGTGCAGCAGCTTGCCGCGGGGGATGCCGTTGGAGTCGATGATGAAGAGTTCGATGCTGCGCACGTCCGGGTGGGCGGCGAGGAAGGCTTCGGCTTCCTTTCGATCGGCGAATTGCATGATGGTCCTCGGTGGCGCGGTGCGCCGGAGTATGTGCTCTTCGTAGGAGCGAGCTTGCTCGCGAACCAGCTCCGCTGCGGACCCGCAGGAGAACGTTCGCGAGCAAGCTCGCTCCTACAGGGTCAGGTGTCGATCAGGCCTCACGCGCGCCAGGAATCGCCAGCAGCTCGCTGATGCCGGCATCCAGCGTCGCGATCAGGCGATCCACGTCGTCGGCGGTGGTGTCCGGGCAGCACAGGGTCATGTTGTGGAACGGCGTGATCAGGATGCCGCGGTTGATCAGGTACAGGTGCAGGGCCATCTGCAGCTCGTCGTGGAAGGCGGCTTCGGCCTCGGCGCCGGTGCGCGGGGAGACGGGGCAGAACTGGAATTCGCTGCGCGCGCCCAGTTCGGTCACCGACCACTTCAGCTCGTGCTTGGCGATCAGCGCGCGGAAGCCGTCGGCCAGGCGCTTGGCCAGCGGCAACATGTGGTCATAGGCTGCCTGGGTCATGACCTGCTCCAGGTTGGCGCGCATGCAGTGCATGGCCAGGGCGTTGGCCGAGAGCGTGGTGCCCATGCCGCTGTGGCCGTGGCCATGGCTGTCTTCCTGGGCATTCTTGCGCGAGGCGGCCATGCGTTCGGCCATCTCCGCACTGCAGCCGAAAATGCCGCACGGCACGCCGCCGGCGATCGGCTTGCCGACCACGAAGAAGTCCGGGTCGAGGTTCCACAGCTGGGTGCAACCGCCGATGTTGGTGGAGATGGTGTGGGTTTCGTCGATGATCAGCAGTGAACCGTACTTGCGTGTCAGTTCGCGGCACTTCTGCATGAAGCCCGGATCGGGCAGGACCATGCCGATGTTGGTCATCGCCGGCTCGCACAGCAGGGCGCAGACGTCGCCCTGGGCCAGCGCGGCTTCCAGCGCCTCGACGTCGTTGAAGGGGATGGAACGGCTGTGCTGGGTCAGGTCGTAGGCCTGGCCGACCAGGCCGGAGCGGTGCACGGTCTCGCCATCGCGGTAGCGCACCATCACGTCGTCGACGGTGCCGTGGTAGCAGCCGTCGAACACCAGCAGGGTCTTGCGCTGGGTCACCGCACGGGCCCAGCGCAGCACATAGCGGTTGGAGTCGGTGGCGGTGGCGGTCACCTGCCAGTAAGGCAGGCCGAAGCGCGCGGCGAGCAGTTCGCCGCAGACCACCGCATCTTCCCCCGGAAGCATGGTGGTCAGGCCCCGCGCACCTTGTTCGGCGAGGGCGCGGGCAATGGGCGCCGGCGAGTGGCCGAACATGCTGCCGGTGTCGCCCAGGCAGAAGTCCACGTAGTCATGGCCGTCCACGTCATGGAAGCGGGCGCCCTGGGCGCGTTCGACGAACAGCGGGCAGGGCGTGGACCAGTCGGCCATCCAGTGCATCGGCACGCCAGCGTACAGCGACTTGCGCGCGCGCTCGGCGAGGGCGACGGACTTGGGATTCTGTTCCAGGAAGCGCTGGCGCTCGCGGGCGGTGAAGAGATCCACGGCCGGTTGGGCGATTCCGCTGGCGGTCATGTTGCACACCTCGTTTGTTATTTCACACATCATCCGTTTGTGATCACAAAAATGTCAATACAGCGGACCAAACGCCTGATAATCTGCCCTGTAACGAATTCTGTGATCACAGATAGGGAGGGTACCGATGACCGATGTCAGGAATGAGTCCATCTGGGCGGGTCAGGTCGCGCTGGTGAGTGGCGCCGGCAGCGAGTCCGGCATCGGCTTCGCCAGCGCCCGCCGGCTGGCGCGCAATGGTGTGAAACTGCTGCTCACCGCCAGCAGCGAGCGCGTCCTGCAGCGGGCGCAGGAGCTGCGTGCCGAAGGCTTCGAAGCCCGCGCACTGGCAGCCGACCTGACCCGCGAGGACGACGTCCGCGCCCTGGCCGAATGGGGGCAGGCGCAATGGGGAAGGGTAGACGTACTGGTGAACAACGCCGGCATGGCCATGCAGGGCAGCCCGGAACCCTTCGCCGATCTGGCGGCAATGGACCTGGCGACCTGGAACCTGTCGCTGGCGCGCAACCTGACCAGCGCCTTCCTGCTCACCCGCGCGTTGCTGCCGGGGATGCTGGAGCGCGGCTATGGGCGCATCGTCAACATCAGTTCCACCACCGGCGTGCGCGGAAGCAATCCGGGCGAATCGGCGTACAGCGCGGCCAAGGCCGGGATGCTCGGCATGAGTATGGGCCTGGCGCTGGAAGTGGCGCGCCGCGGAGTGACGGTGAACAGCGTGGCGCCGGGCTGGATTGCCACCGGTTCCAGCAGCGACGAAGAAATCCAGGCCGGACGGCGCACGCCGCTCGGCCGTTCCGGGCGACCGGAGGAGGTGGCGGCCGCCATCGCCTTCCTGGCCTCGCCCGAAGCCAGCTACATCACCGGCGAAGTGCTGGTGGTGGATGGCGGCAACTGTCTGATCGAGAACAAGGGATAAGCACGATGAAACACGACTGCAGCCTGACCTTCGCCCAACTGCCGGCGCCGCCGGCCGGCCGGGAGTGAATCGCGATGGCCGACAACCTTCAGGAACAGCTGTACCAGAATCTGCGCCAGGCCCTGCTGAGCGGGCGCTTCCAGCCCGGCGAGCGGCTCAAGATCCGCGACCTGGCCGATGAATGGGGCACCAGCCCGATGCCGGTTCGCGCCGCCCTGCAACGGCTGGTGGCAGAGGGGGCGCTCGAAGGCGAGCCACAGCGCTCGCTACGGGTGCCGGTGATGACCCGCGAGCGCTACCTGCAGATCCTGCAGGTGCGGCAATCCCTGGAGGGGCTGGCAGTGGAAGACGCGGCCCGGCATCTGACGCCCGCCGACCTGGCGCTGCTGCGCGATTGCACCGAACGCATGGAAAGCGCGCTGAATGCCCGCGACGTCCACGGCTACCTGGAGGCCAACAGCCTGTTCCACCTGACGCTCTACCGCGCCTGTGGCAATCCCACGCTGCTGCGGATGATCGAGGCGCTGTGGCTGCAGGTCGGGCCCTTCTTCAACCGGCTGTTCACCGAGGCCGACCTGTCGCTGCGCCTGAACGACTTCCACGAAGACACCCTGCAGGCGCTGGAGCGCGGCGATGGCGCGGGCGCGCGCAAAGCCATCGAACAGGACCTGGGCTACTGTGGCCAGTACCTGCTCAACCTGCTGGAGCTGGAAAGCGGGGGAAGGCTCGGGGCGCGCTAGGGCGCCCTTCACGGGGTCTTGATGAAGCGGACGTTGTCCTTCTTGATCAGGATCGTCTCGCCGTTGAGCTGTTCGAATTCGTAGTAGTCATTGTATTTGTCGTAGTCGGAGTGATCCTTCACCAGGATTTCGCTGCCGTCCTGCAGCGTCACCACGGCCTTGTCGGCGCATCCGGCGAGGCCGAGCAGCAACAGGCAGGTGAACAAGGCTTTCAACTTCATAGTTTCTCCACGGGGCATCGTACCCGCCCGGGCAGCAAGGGCTGGAGGTACGCTGGGTTGCCTGTGTGACCATGGAAGTTTCAGGAAATTCCGACACCCCCCTTCAAGTATCGAGCCATACGTCGCGTGCCCAGGTCCATACCGAGTCCCAGGTCTCCTCGGTGAGCTCGCCGTCGGCCCAGAGGATCACCTCGCCGTCCTCTGCGACCGCGTAATAGTCGTCACCGTCGGCGCAGAGCGGAATCAGCTCGCGGGGCAGGCCGCTGGCCCAGGCAACGGCGGCCACTTCCGGCAGGTAGGTGTGGGACTGCGGATCGGCCACGGTGACCGGCTCCAGTCGACCGTAGACGACGTCGCTCACCAGCAGGAGGAACTCGCGGAATTCCGACGGAATGCCGATCAGCAGGGCTTCTTCGATTTCCACCAGCAGTTCTTCGTCTGGTAGTTCCAGCGGTACCGGAACCGGCTCGTTTGCTTCACGCAGTTTCTCGATCACATCTTCCACAGGCGGGGCCTCTCTGAAATTCGACGAATGGCGCGCTTTATACAGTAGTAGCCGGCCATCCGGGCAAGACCACTGCACCGGCGTTGTCCGGACGAGCGGCGGGCCCGCGGGCACGGTTGTGCTGCTGTTCACCGAGGGCTGCAGAAACGAAAAAGCCCGGCAATCGCCGGGCTTTTTCAGTGTTGCGGGCAGGATCAGTTCTGGCGGATGCCCGCCACCAGCCAGGGCTGGTTCTCGCCCTGGGCACGCTCCATGCGCCAGCTTTCACTGAAGGGCTCGCCCTGGTCGAAGCGCGAGGACTTCGACACGCCGCTGAAGGTCAGGGTGGCGATGGTCTTCTCGGCCTGGTCGTCCACGCCCTCGAGCTGCACGTCGAGGTTGTCGATGTAGGTGGACTGGTAGCCGTCGCCCAGGTCAGCACGCTCCTGCTTGAGGAACTGCAGCATCTGCGGGGTGACGAACTCGGCGATCTTGTCCATCTCGTTGGCGTCCCAGTGCTGCTGCAGGGACATGAAATGCTCGCGGGCGGCCGCAACGAAACGGGTCTCGTCGAACCAGCTCGGCGCGTTGATCACCGGGCAGCTGTCCATCACCGGACGGGAAGCACCACCGAAGATCGACGGCGGGGCGGCCGGCATTTCGCGCTGCATCGGCGCGTGTCCACCGGCCATGGCGGGCTGGCCCTGCTGCTGGCGGCGACGGGAGGCGATGAAGCGGAAGGCGATGAAGGCGATCAGCGCGATGATCAGGATGTCGAGGAACTGCATGCCCTGGAAGCCGTCGCCCATGAACATGGAGGCGAGCAGGCCGCCGGCGGCGAGGCCGGCCAGCGGGCCGAGCCAGCGCGAAGCACCGCTCTTGGCGGCGGCGCCGGCAGCGCCTGCGGCGGCGCCCGTCGCGGCTGGGCCAGCAGCGGTCGGGGAGTTCGGGGCGGCGCTGGGTTGCGCCTGGCGGGTCTGGTGGCTCGGCGCAGAGCCCATGCTCTTGCCGCCACCGAAACGCTTGGCGGCATTGACGTCGAGGCTGAGCGTCACGGCGACACAGAAGGCCATTGCAAGGCTGAGAAAGCGCTTCATCGTTGTCATTCTCTTGATGGGGTATACGACGCACATCATGTTGCCGGCCGGAGCCTGGGAGGGCCAGCCGGATTTTGTTTCGTGCTGTTGCCCTGTCCTGGGCACACCCCTGATATGAGGGCGGATGAATCCCTTTCCAAATCAGTCTGTTACTGATTCTTTCAGAGCCGCCTGTCGGAGAACTCGGGTGGTAGGCTTCGCTGAGCGAGGCCGTCAGCCGCGCGATCCCCTGACCCCACGCCGCGAGGACCGCCGACCATGCATGCCATCGACTTCATCCAGGACCTCGCGGTGATCATGCTGATCGCCGGTTTCGTCACCATTCTCTGCCACCGTTTCAAGCAGCCGGTGGTGCTGGGCTACATCATCGCCGGGGTGATCATCGGCCCGCACACCCCGCCCTTCGCCCTGGTGCATGACGAGGAGACCATCAAGACCCTCGCCGAGCTGGGGGTGATCTTCCTGATGTTCTGCCTGGGCCTGGAATTCTCCCTGCGCAAGCTGTTCCAGGTCGGCGCCACGGCGTTCATCGCCGCGTTCCTGGAAATCACCCTGATGATCTGGGCCGGCTTCGAGATCGGCCGCCTGTTCGACTGGAGCACCATGGATTCGCTGTTCCTCGGCGCGATCCTGGCGATGTCCTCCACCACCATCATCATCAAGGTCCTGGGCGACCTGAAGATGAAGAACGAGCGCTTCGCCCAGCTGATCTTCGGCGTGCTGATCATCGAGGACATCCTCGGCATCGGTATCATCGCGCTGTTCTCCGGCATTGCCGTGAGCGGCACGGTGGAGGCCGACCAGGTGTTCTCCACGGTCGGCAAGCTCAGCCTGTTCATGGTTGTCGCACTGGTCGTCGGCATCCTGCTGGTGCCGCGCCTGCTGGCCTACGTGGCGAAGTTCGAAAGCAACGAGATGCTGCTGGTGACGGTGCTCGGGCTGTGCTTCGGCTTCTGCCTGCTGGTGGTGAAGCTGGAATACAGCATGATCCTGGGCGCCTTCCTGATCGGCGCGATCATGGCCGAGTCGCGCCAGTTGGTGCAGATCGAACGGCTGATGGAGCCGGTGCGTGACATGTTCAGCGCGATCTTCTTCGTCGCCATCGGCCTGACCATCGACCCTCGGGTGCTGGTGGACTACGCCGCGCCGATCCTGGTGATCACCCTGGTGGTGGTCGCCGGCAAGCTGGTGTCCTGCGGTGCCGGCGCCTTCATCGCCGGCAACGACGGGCGCACCTCGATGCGCGTGGGCATGGGACTTTCGCAGATCGGCGAGTTCTCCTTCATCATCGCCGCGCTGGGCATGAGCCTGGGCGTGACCAGCGACTTCCTCTACCCGGTGGTGGTGGGGGTGTCGGCCATCACCACGCTGCTGACGCCCTACCTGATCCGCTCGGCCGACCCGCTGGCGCTGTACCTGGGCCGCAGCCTGCCATCGCCCATGGTGCGGGTGTTCAGCCTGTACGGCGAATGGCTGCGCAGCATCAAGCCGCGCGGCGACAAGGCGATCCTAGCCGGGATGATCCGCCGCATCCTGCTGCAGGTCGGGGTCAACCTGACCCTGGTGATCGCGATCTTCTTCGCCCTGGCATTCTTCGCCGGGCAGATCGGCCAGTGGCTGGCGCAGTTCGTCGAACAGGAAGCGCTGCACAAGGCGCTGATCTGGGGCGCCGCGCTGCTGCTGTCGCTGCCGTTCCTGATTGCCGCCTACCGCAAGCTCAAGGCGCTGGCGATGCTGCTGGCGGAAATGGGCGTCAAGGCGGAAAGCGCCGGGCGTCACACCGCCCGCGTGCGCCGGGTGATTTCCGAGCTGATCCCGCTGCTGTCGCTGGGCGGCATGATGCTGCTCTTGGCGGCGCTCAGTTCGAGCATCCTGCCGCCGGGCGAGCTGCTTGTGGTGGTGGCGCTGATCGCCGCGCTGGTGATCGCGGTGTTCTGGCGCTGGTTCATCCGCGTGCATTCGCGGATGCAGGTGGCGCTGATCGAGACCTTCGAGCAGAACGGCGGCGGGCATCACTGAGGTTTCGCCGCTGCTACCTGAGATATCGCGAGGGGGCATGCCCTCTCCCCCGCCCTCTCCCTGAAGGGAGAGGGAGCCTTCTGGTGCCTCCGGCCAACTCAATGCTTCGCTTGATGCCGCTCAGTCCCCTCTCCCTTCAGGGAGAGGGGTAGGGAGTGGGAAATCCGGGCACGCAGTTCCCGAAGAGGACAGCTGCTATTACAGGTGTCGACGCGTCAGATCGCTTCCAGCTTCGCGTAACCCATCATCAGCCACTTGCTACCCTCGCTGTCGAAGTTCACCTGCACCCGCGCCTGGGCGCCGGAACCTTCGAAGTTGAGGATCACGCCGTCGCCGAACAGCGGGTGGCGCACGGACTGGCCGAGGCTGAACGGAGTGTCCGGCACGCTGGCGCCGCTGAACAGGTTGCCGCTGCGCTGGTTGCCCGACAACGGGCGGCTCACCGAGTTGGACAGGCGCACTTCCTGGATCAGGCTCGGCGGGATTTCGCGGACGAAGCGCGACACCTTGTTGTAGGTCTCGCTGCCATACAGCCGTCGGGTTTCGGCATAGGTCATGACCAGGCGGTGCATGGCGCGGGTGATGCCGACATACGCCAGGCGGCGTTCTTCTTCCAGGCGGCCGGGTTCTTCCAGGCTCATCTTGTGCGGGAACAGGCCTTCTTCCACGCCGGCGAGGAACACCAGCGGGAACTCCAGGCCCTTGGCGCTGTGCAGCGTCATCAGCTGCACGCTGTCCTCGAAGGCGTCGGCCTGGGTATCGCCGGACTCCAGCGCGGTGTGGTCGAGGAAGGCCACCAGCGGCGGGGTGTCCTCGTCGTCCGGATTCTCGAAGGCGCGGGCGGCGCTGACCAGTTCTTCCAGGTTTTCCACCCGGGCCTGGCCTTTCTCGCCCTTCTCTTCCTTGTGGTAGGTGATCAGCCCGGACTGCTCGATGACGATCTGGGTCATCTGGTGCAGCGGCATGCCCTCGACCTTCACCGCGAGCAGGTCGACGGTTTCCAGGAAGCCGTTGAGCGCACTCGCGGCGCGGCCGGTCACGGCCTTGGCGGCGATCACGTCGTTGATCGCACGCCACATGGAGGTGCCGTTGTGGCGCGCGGCGTTGCGGATCGCCTCGACGGTCTTCTCGCCGATGCCGCGTGGCGGCACATTGATCACCCGTTCCAGCGCGGCGTCGTCGTCGCGCAGGCGGATCAGGCGCAGGTAGGCGAGGGCGTTCTTGATCTCGGCCCGCTCGAAGAAGCGCTGGCCGCCATAGATGCGGTAGGGAATCTTCTCGCGCAGCAGCCCCTCTTCCAGCACGCGGGACTGGGCGTTGGAGCGGTAGAGGATGGCGATTTCGCTGCGCTTCAAGCCGTCCTTGCGCAGGGCGTCCTCGATGGTTTCGACGATATAGCGCGCCTCGTCGTGCTCGTTGAAGCCGGCGTAGAGGGTGATCGGGTCGCCGTCGACGCCGTCGGTCCACAGTTCCTTGCCCAGGCGCCCGCTGTTATTGGCGATCAGCGCATTGGCGGCCTTGAGGATGGTGCCGGTGGAGCGGTAGTTCTGCTCCAGGCGGATGTCCTCGGTGCCGGCGAAGTCATCGCCGAACTGCTGGATGTTCTCGATCTTCGCGCCGCGCCAGCCGTAGATCGACTGGTCGTCGTCGCCCACCACCATCAGGCTCTCGCCGCCCTTGCCGAGCAAGCGCAGCCAGGCGTACTGCACGGCGTTGGTGTCCTGGAACTCGTCCACCAGGATGTGGCGGAAGCGCCGCTGGTAGTGCTCCAGCAGGCTCGGGCGGTCGCGCCAGAGGTCCAGCGAGCGCAGCAGGAGCTCGGCGAAGTCCACCACGCCGGCACGGGCGCAGGCTTCTTCATAGGCCTGGTAGACGCTGACCATGGTGGACAGGTACAGGTCGCCGCCGGCCTGGATGTTCTGCGGGCGGTTGCCCTCGTCCTTCTGGCCGTTGATGAACCACTGCGCCTGGCGCGGCGGCCAGCGCTGCTCATCGAGGCCCAGCTCGCGCACCACGCGTTTGACCAGGCGCAGCTGGTCGTCGCTGTCGAGGATCTGGAAGTTTTCCGGCAATCCGGCTTCCTGCCAGTGCGCGCGCAGCAGGCGGTGCGCCAGTCCGTGGAAGGTGCCGACCCACATGCCGGCCGGGTTGATGCCCAGCAGCTGCTCGATCCGCGCGCGCATCTCGGCGGCGGCCTTGTTGGTGAAGGTCACGGCCAGGATGCTGTGCGGCGAGGCGTTCTCGACCTGGATCAGCCAGGCGATACGGTGCACCAGCACGCGGGTCTTGCCGGACCCGGCGCCAGCGAGCACGCGCTGGCGCCCCAGCGGCGCGGCCACGGCCTGGCGCTGCGGGTCATTGAGGGAGTTGAGCAGGTAGGAGATGTCATCGTTCATGGGTCGGCATTCTACCGACGGGCGGTTTTCCCCGGCAAACCCGCCCGCCGTCCGGCGTCTTCCCGACGAAAGTTGGGCCGGCGGCCAGCCAATTGCCATCATCCTGCTTGGGTGGGGCAACCTCCTCGGGTATGCTCCGCCGACGCCTAGGCCTGACACCTACAAGAAAAACGCCTATGACCGCTTATGTAGAGCCTTCGGCGATCCCGGTGAGCCATGCCGAGATCCGCCAGCAGTACGCTCACGAAATTGCCGTCGAACGCACGCGTCTCCTCTACCAGGGCTCGCGCGTGCCGACCCTGCTCATGCTGCTCAATGGCCTGGCCTGCGCCGGCCTGCTGTGGGATTACGTGAAGCTGGGGCTGCTCGCCGGATGGCTGATCTGGCTGGTAATGCTGGCCATGCTGCGACTGATCCAGGTCAGCGCCTTCAATGCCGCTTCCGCCGAACGCCAGGCCAGTCCGCACTGGCAGCGCACCTTCCTGTTCGGTGCAGGCGCTTCGGGGCTGACACTGGCCTTCGCCGCCATCGCCCTGGTGCCGCCGGACGCCTTCCTCCAGCAGTCCCTGGTCTTCGGCCTGATTGCCGCGGCCATCCTGTCCGCCAGCGTTGCCTATGCGGTGAGCCTGCCGGCCTTCCTCACGTTTGCCTTGCCCTGTCTGTTCCCCTCCATTGCCTATTTATTGATCAGTGATAACCCACTGCAGCAGGGCTGGGGCGTGCTCGGGGTGATCCTGCTGGCGGCGCTGCTGGTGGTGGCCTGGCAGATCCACCGGGTCGTGCATGTCGGCCTGCTGCGGCGCTTCCAGGCCCAGGCGCTGGTGGCGCACCTGGAGCGCGCCAAGGCACAGACCGAGGCGCTGAACCAGGACCTGGAGCGTGAAGTCGAGCAGCGTCGCCGTGCCGAGCGTGAACTGTGCCGCGCCCGTGACGCCCTGCAGGAGCGGGTCGAGGCCGGCAGCGTGCAACTGACCCATACCGAGGCACGTCTGGCCCTGGCGCTGGAAGCCAGCGAGCTGGGGCTGTGGGACTGGAACCTGCTGACCGACGAAGTGCACCACTCGCACCTGGAGGAAATCTTCGGCATCACCCAGGACGCCGTGAAGAGCGTGCGAAACGACCTGCGCCCGCGCCTGCACCCCGACGACCTTCCGCTGCTGCGCCGCGCGCTGGTCGAGCACCTCAAGGGACGCACCGACGGCTACCGCATCGAGTACCGCGTGCGCCATGCGGCTGGCCACTGGGTCTGGGTGGAAGACCGTGGCCGGGTGATGGAGCGTGACAGCCGCGGGCAGGTCACGCGGATGGTCGGCACCCGTGCCGACATCTCCACGCGCAAGCTGCGCGAAGAGGAGCAGCGCCTGGCGGCCACGGTGTTCGAGGCCGCCAGCGAAGGCATCATCATCCTCGACCCGGATTACCGCCTGATCGCCCTCAACGAGGCCTTCACCCGCCTCACCGGCTATCGCCGCGAAGAGGTGCTGGGGCACAACGTCGCGCGCCTGATGGGCTCCTCGGAAGCCCTGCGCCGGTACCAGTCGATCCGCGCCGACCTGGAGCGCCTGGGCTCCTGGCAGGGCGAACTGATCGAGACGCGCAAGAACGGCGAACTCTACCCGCAATGGCTGCAACTCAACGTGGTGCGCGACAGCCGCGGCCAGGTCGCCCACGTGGTCGGCTTCTTCGCCGACCTCACTGCCCGCCGCGATGCCGAGGAGCGCTTGCGCTACCTGTCGCACTACGACGAACTCACGGGCCTGGCCAACCGCACCTTGTTCAAGGAACGCCTGCACGAGGCCAGCCAGCGCGCCCGCCAGGAAGGCCGCACGGCGGCGCTGCTGCTGATCGACCTGGATCGCTTCAAGCTGCTCAATGACAGCCTCGGCCACGAAGTCGCCGACCAGCTGCTGAGGCAGATGTCGCGGCGCATGACCCAGACCGTGCCCGAGGCCGACACCATCGCCCGGCTGTCCGGCGACGAGTTCGCCGTGCTGATCGACTCCTACGCCAGCCTCGCCGCGCTGGCTCGGCTGTCCAGCCGCCTGCTGGCCAAGCTGCGCACGCCGATGACCGTGGGTGGCCACGAACTGATGATCAGCGCCTCGGTGGGCATCAGCCTGTTGCCGGAGAACGCCTGGGAAATCTCCGCGCTGATGAGCCAGGCGAACATGGCCATGCAGCACGCCAAGCATCTGGGCGGAAATACCTTCCAGTTCTTCACCGACAACCTGCAGGCCTGCACCCTGGAGCGCCTGCAGCTGGAAACCCGCCTGCGCAAGGCCATCGACGAAGGCCAGCTGGACGTGCACTACCAGCCCAAGCTGAACCTCGCCAACGAGCGCCTGGACAGCGCCGAGGCGCTGGTGCGCTGGCGTCATCCGGAAATGGGCATGGTGCCGCCCAGCGACTTCATCGGCCTCGCCGAGGAAACCGGGCTGATCGGCGCCATCGGCGAATTCGTCCTGCGCCGCGCCTGCCAGCAGGCCCGCGCGTGGCAGAAGCTTGGGCGCGAACTGCGGGTGTCGGTGAACCTCTCGGTGCACCAGCTGCGCACCGGCAACCTGGTCGACCTGGTGCGTACCGTGCTGGAGGACACCGGCCTGCCGCCGCATCTGCTGGAGCTGGAGCTCACCGAAAGCCAGCTGCTGGATAACGTCGAGAGCGTCACCGCGACCTTCCGCCAGCTGCGCGAGATGGGCGTGAAGCTGGCCATCGACGATTTCGGCACCGGCTATTCCTCGCTCAGCTACCTCAAGCGTTTCCCGGTGGACTACGTGAAGATCGACCAGACCTTCATCCGCGACCTGTCCGAGCGCGGCGAAGACGCGGCCATCACCCGGGCCATCATCGCCATGGCACACAGCCTGGAACTGAAGGTGGTGGCCGAAGGCGTCGAGCACGCCGAACAGCTGCGCTTCCTGCGCGCCCACGGCTGCGACGAGATACAGGGCTACCTGATCAGCCAGCCGGTACCGGCGGAGGCCTGCCTGGCGCTGCTGGAGAGAAGCGACCGGCTCTGAGCGTGCCGGTCGCGGGGGGGCGTGAAGCCGCGGGGATGGATTACTTGAGGGTGACGATCCACTCGGCGAGGGTCTTGGCCTCGTCCGGGCTGACGGCGTTCGCCGGCATCGGGATCGGCCCCCAGACGCCCTTGCTGCCGGCCTTGATGCTGTTGCTGATGTGCGCAACGCCGTTGGCCCCGTACTTCGTCGCAACTTCCTTGAAGGCCGGGCCGACCACCGTCTTGTTGACGGCGTGACAGGCCACGCAGGCCTTGGCCTTGAACAGCTCCTCGCCGGTGCTGGCCATCGCGGTGGTCTGCACGAGCAAGCCGCCGAACAGCAGGGCAACCAGGGCTTTGTTCATGAACGTCTCTCCTCACAGGCTGGGCGCTTCGAGGCGCCGATCGTTTTCGCCGGCTTCCCGCCCGGCTTCTGGGGGCGATTCTAGGAGCGGCCCGAGCGGCCCTGGCTTGATGGCAATCAAGAACTCCTCTCGGCGCGCTTGAGGGAGGGGGCCTGGCTGATTAGCTTGCCTACCGAAACTTCCTACAGAGATATCCTCGCCATGAACGCTCCCGCCCAGCACATCGAGCCGCTCTTCTACCAGGCGACCGGCAACGAGGTGGCGCTGTTCAGCCACGCCTCCGCGCAGGGCATGCCGGTGCTGATCAAGGGCCCGACCGGCTGCGGCAAGACGCGCTTCGTCCAGCACATGGCGCAGCGCCTGAACCTGCCGCTTTACACCGTGGCCTGCCATGACGACCTGTCGGCGGCGGACCTGGTCGGCCGCCACCTGATCGGCAGCGACGGCACCTGGTGGCAGGACGGCCCGCTGACCCGCGCGGTGCGCGAGGGCGGCATCTGCTACCTGGACGAGGTGGTGGAAGCGCGCCAGGACACCGTCGTGGTGCTGCACCCGCTGGCGGACGATCGCCGCGAGCTGTTCATCGAGCGCACCGGTGAATCCCTGGTGGCGCCGCCGGGCTTCATGCTGGTGGTGTCCTACAACCCCGGCTATCAGAACCTGCTGAAGGGCATGAAGCCCAGTACGCGCCAGCGCTTCGTCGCCCTGCGCTTCGATTACCCGACACCGGACGTGGAAGCCGACATCATCGCCGGCGAGGCCGGCGTTTCCCCTGAGCTGGCGCAGCGCCTGGCGCAACTGGGCGTGGCCCTGCGCCGCCTGGGCCGGCAGGAGCTGGAAGAGGTCTGCTCGACGCGCCTGCTGGTACTCACTGCGCGCCTGCTGCAGGCCGGCGTGGCGCCGCGTGATGCCTGCCGCGTCGGGCTGGCCGAGCCGCTGTCGGACGACGAGGCCACGGTCGCCGCGCTGATGGACCTGGTCGATGTCCACTTCGCCTGAGGCGACGCTCAGCGCCCGGCACCTGCCGGGCGACCTGGCGATGTGGTTCTTCATCCTCGCCGAGCTGACGGTCTTCGCCATCCTCGTCATCGTCTTCGCCGTGACCCAGCACCTGGACGTCGAAGGCTTTCGCGCCGGGCGCGCGCAGCTGGATCTCTCCACCGCCCTGGCGCTGACCCTGACCCTGCTTACCGCTGGCTTCTGCGCGGCGCTGGCGGTGGAGCAGGTGCGCCACGGCCGCCAGCGCCGAGCGGCCGTATTGCTGGGCGTTGCCGTGCTGCTGGGACTGGCCCATGTGGTGCTCAAGTCCGCCGAATACCATCACCTCGCCTCGCGCGGTCTGGACCTGGAATACAGCACCTTCTTCACCCTGTTCTGGCTGATCACCGGCTTCCATTTCCTGCACGTCCTGCTGGGGCTGGTGATCCTCGGCTGGATGACCCTGCGCTGCCTGCGTGGCGCCTACCGCAGCGACGCCCTGGGCGGGCTGGAGTCCGGCGCACTTTACTGGCACATGGTCGACCTGGTCTGGGTGGTGCTGTTCCCGCTGGTCTACGTGCTGGCGCCCGGCTCATGAAGACGCTGTTGTTCGCCTGGCTGGCGATGCTGCCGATGTCGGTGGCGGCGGTGTGGCTGGGCCACCACGCACCCGACGCGCTGCTGCCGGTGGCAGCGATCCTGCTGCTGGGCCTGGGCAAGGCCTGGCTCATCGTGCTGCGCTTCATGGAGCTCAGCCACGGCCCGCGCCTGTGGCAAGGGGTGCTGCTCGGCTGGCCGCTGGTGATCACCAGCGTGATTCTGGCCCTGCATGCAACTCACTGATTTTCCATTGGAAAAATACCTGACTGAAAGCATTGGTCTTTCTTGATTGCCATCAAGCGAGACGTCCTAGGACGGTTCCTACAATGGCGCCGACCGTGACCTAGGAGGGCCCCATGTCAGAGACATTTACCAAAGGGATGGCGAGGAACATCTACCTGGGAGGAGGCGTTTTCTTCTTCCTGGTGTTCCTCGCGCTGACCTATCACACCGAAACCACCTTCCCCAAGCGCACCAACCAGGGTGAGCTCACCGAATCGGTGGTGCGCGGCAAGCTGGTGTGGGAGCAGAACAACTGCGTGGGTTGCCACTCGATCCTCGGTGAAGGCGCCTACTTCGCGCCGGAGCTGGGCAACGTCGCGATCCGCCGTGGCGGTGACGCAGCCTTCGGCAGCTTCCTCGCGGCCTGGATGAAGATGCAGCCGCTGGGCGTGCCCGGTCGCCGGCAGATGCCGCAGTTCCACCTGAGCGACCAGGAGGTCACCGACCTTGCGGCGTTCCTGCTGTGGACCTCGAAGATCGACACCAACAAATGGCCGCCGAACAAGGAGGGTTGATCATGAACCCGGGCAATCCCTATCTGAAATTCGCTTCGCAGTCGGTGGCCAAACCGTACTTCGTGTTCGCCCTGATGCTCTTCGTCGGGCAGATCGTCTTCGGTCTGATCATGGGCATGCAGTACGTGGTCGGTGACTTCCTGTTCCCGGCGATCCCCTTCAACGTCGCACGGATGGTGCATACCAACCTGCTCATCGTCTGGCTGCTGTTCGCCTTCATGGGCGCGGCCTACTACCTGATTCCCGAGGAGGCCGACCGTGAGCTGTACAGCCCGAAACTGGCCATCGTGCTGTTCTGGGTGTTCGCCATCGCCGGCGTGCTGACCATCCTGGGCTACCTGCTGGTGCCCTACGCGGGGCTGGCCAGGCTGACCCACAACGACCTGCTGCCGACCATGGGCCGGGAGTTCCTCGAACAGCCGACGATCACCAAGATGGGCATCGTGGTGGTAGCGCTGGGCTTCCTGTTCAACATCGGCATGACCCTGCTCAAGGGCCGCAAGACCGCCGTCAGCGTGGTGATGATGACCGGCCTGGTGGGCCTGGCGGTGTTCTTCCTGTTCTCCTTCTACAACCCGGAGAACCTGTCGCGCGACAAGTACTACTGGTGGTGGGTCGTGCACCTGTGGGTGGAAGGCGTGTGGGAGCTGATCATGGGCGCGATGCTGGCCTTCGTGCTGATCAAGATCACCGGCGTCGACCGTGAGGTCGTGGAGAAGTGGCTGTACGTGATCATCGCCATGGCCCTGATCACTGGCATCATCGGCACCGGCCACCACTTCTTCTGGATCGGCGCACCGGGCGTGTGGCTGTGGCTGGGCTCGATCTTCTCCGCGCTGGAACCGCTGCCGTTCTTTGCCATGGTGCTGTTCGCCTTCAACATGGTGAACCGTCGTCGCCGCGAGCACCCGAACAAGGCCGCCGCGCTGTGGGCCCTGGGCACCACCGTGACCGCCTTCCTCGGCGCCGGCGTGTGGGGCTTCCTGCACACCCTGGCGCCGGTGAACTACTACACCCACGGCTCGCAGCTCACCGCCGCCCACGGTCACCTGGCCTTCTACGGTGCCTACGCGATGATCGTCATGACCATGATCAGCTACGCCATGCCGCGCCTGCGGGGCATCGGCGAAGCGCCTGACGCCCGTGCGCAGACCCTGGAGATCTGGGGCTTCTGGCTGATGACCCTCTCCATGCTGCTGATCACCCTGATGCTCACCGCCGCCGGCATCGTCCAGGTCTGGCTGCAGCGCATGCCCGCCGATGGCGCCGCCATGCCGTTCATGGCCACGGTCGACCAGCTGAAGATCTTCTTCTGGCTGCGCCTGTACTCCGGTGTCGGTTTCTTCATCGGGCTGATCTGCTACCTGCTGAGCTTCCGCCAGCGCGGCCGCGTGGCCGTTGCCTCGGGCGCGGCTCAGGTGAGCTGATCGATACCGTCCACCCGGGCCCGACCGCTTTGCGGCGGGCCCTTTTTTCGTTCTGCAGGGGGCGCCATGACCATCCACCTCGAAATCGAAGAAGGCTTTGGCCGCGCCTGGCACCGGTTCATCACCCGTCGCGCCAGCCCGGAGTTCGACGAGGCGGCGGTGACCCTGGATGACATGCGCCGCAGCCTGCTGCTGTTGTTCCGCGGCACCGGCGGCGAGGCCGGGGTCGGCGTGGAGGCGGCCAGCGCCCGCGAACTGCTGGTGCGCCGCAGCCTGCTGCAGCAGGTGGCCGGTACCTGCCAGCAATTGCCGGTGGCCTGGTTCGACGCCGATTCCCTGCGCCTGCCCGCGCAACTGGCGGTGTTCCCCAATGCCGAGCTGAACCGCGAGCTCTACCGCTGGCTGGCGCTGCTGGCCGCGCACAGCCAGCCGATGCGCCATTGGGCGCGCGACAACCAGGCCTGGACCTGCGCCGTGCTGGAGCGCTACCCGCTGCTGCGCCCCCGCTACCGTCGATTGGTGGAAGCGTTGCTCAGTCTGCGTCCCGATCCCGCTGATCTGCCACCGGCGGAAGCGGAGCTGGAACTGGCACTGCAATGTGCGCTGCGCGATCCGGGCAGCGTCGAGCGCCTGCCGCGCAGTGAAAAGGCGCCCTGGCCGGTGCCACTGTGGCTCTACCCGCCGCAACGACTGGCCGCGCCGCAGCACACCGACCTGATCGACGGCGACGAGCAGGGCCGTTCCGCCCACAGCGAAGCCAAGGGCCCGACGCGCAAGCGTGCCGAGCGGGTCGGGCAGGATCCCGGCCGGGGCGGCCTGCTGCTGTTCCGCCTGGAGAACCTGTTCAGCTGGTCCGAGCACATCGAATTGGACCGTGCCGGTGACGACAGCGAGGACCTGGACGCGGCCAAGGTTGCCGATGACCTCGATCACCTGAGCCTGTCCCGGCAACGGCAGAAGAAGGGCGGCGGGCTGAAGCTCGACCTCGACCTGCCGGCCGCCGACTTCGACGACGTGCCGCTGGGCGAGGGTATTCGCCTGCCGGAATGGGACTACCGTCGCCAACAGCTGACGGAAGACCACGTCTGCCTGCAGCCGATGCTGCCGCGCGACGCTCTGCCGGCACCGCTGCCGGATGCCCTGGCGCCGATTGCGCGGCGCTTGCGCCGGCAGTTCGAGAGCCTGCGCCAGCAGCCCCAATGGCTGCGCCGGCAACCCCAGGGCGCGGAGCTGGACCTGGAAGCCTGGCTGGACTTCAGCGTCGAGCGGCGCCTCGGCGCCTGCGGCGAGCCCGGGCTGTTCCTCGAGCGCCGGCAGACCCGCCGCGACCTTGCGTGCCTGCTGCTGGCGGACCTGTCGATGTCCACCGACGCGCACATCGACAACGACCACCGGGTGATCGACCTGATCAGCGACAGCCTGCTGCTGTTCGGCGAGGCGCTGCAGGCGGTGGGCGATCGTTTCGCGCTGTACGGTTTCTCCTCGCTGCGTCGGCGGCAGGTGCGCCTGACCCAGTTGAAGACCTTCGATGAGCGCCACAACGATGTGGTGCGCGGGCGCATCCGCGCGCTGCGGCCGGGCTACTACACGCGCATGGGCGCGGCGATCCGCCGGGCCACGCAGTTGCTGCTGGAGCGCAAGGAGCGCCAGCGGGTGCTGCTGATCCTCACCGACGGCAAGCCCAATGACCTCGACCTGTATGAGGGGCGCTACGGTGTCGAGGACACCCGCCAGGCCGTGCTGGAAGCCCGTCGCGCGGGGCTGGTGCCGTTCTGCATCACCATCGACCGCGAGGCGGCGGACTACCTGCCGCATCTGTTTGGCAGTCAGGGCTATCTGTTGATCAACGATCCGGCACAGCTGCCGGTGCAGTTGCCGCAGCTCTACCGGCAGCTCACCCGCCGCCAAGGCTGACCATTGTGGGGGCGCGCCCTGCACGCGAGCGCGGGCATGGCCCGCTCCTACAGGGTGTTCCACAGGTAGCGGCGAAAAGCGGGAATCAGCGCGGCAACCACACCATCATTACCCCGCAGAACACCGCGAGGATGGCGCAGTACCAGGCGAAGCGCCGCAGCCGGCGCTGCTTCGCCAGCGCCTGGTCCACTGGCAGGGGCATCCCGCACTGCGCGCAATCTGCGGCATCCTCGGGGCTCTCGTGCTGGCAGTACAGGCACTGGCGCATGGCCTACTCGAACTGCTCCAGCCGCGCGACGTCGAGCACCTGCACGGTGCGGCCGTTGAGGTCGATGATGTCTTCGTCGATCAGTCGCCGTAGTACGCGAGAGAAGGTCTCCGGCTGGATCGACAGGTGCCCGGCCACCAGTTGCTTGGCCATTGGCAGCTCAAAGCGGTGGTCCTCGCTGCCCTGGCGGTTCAGCTGCGTGATCAGGTAGCGCACCACGCGGTGGGTGGAGTTCTTCAGCGACAGCGTCTCGATCTCGTTGATCCGCCGATGCAGGCGCACGCAGAGCGTGGCGAGCAGCGAGAAGGGCAGCTGCGGGTTGCTGTGCAGCAGCTCCATGTAGGTGCGGTTGGCGAAGCGATAGACCTGCGTGGGCTCCAGCGCCTGGGCCGAGGCCACGTAGTCGGAGGTGTCCATCAGCATCATGGCTTCGGCGAAGGTCTGCCGGCTGCCGACGACCTCCAGCACCTTTTCCTGCCCCTCCGGTGTCAGACGGTAGATCTTCACCGCACCGGAAATCACGAAGTAGAAGGCGTGGGCCGGCTCACCCTGGAGGAACAGCTTGTCGCCCTTCTCCAGGTTGAGCAGCGTGCTGGTGGCGAGCAGTTGCTCCAGCTGTTCTTCGTTGAGCACGTTGAACAGATGGTGGCCGCACAGAATCTGGTGGTGGACGCGATGCGCGAGCATGGCGGAGCGCTCCTGGGCGGGGACAATCCCGCCAGTATGCGCGATGCCGCTGGGCAGCGTGGTGAGACAAGCTGTCACTGGTCGCCCTCCTGGCTCCAGGGCCGGCGCTCAGGCCGGGTGGTTGGCGCCCAGGAACAGCAGGTTGTTCTCCAGGTGGATGTGCTGCATCAGGTCGCGGCGCAGCTCTTCCAGGCCACTGTAGAGCCGGCGCCAGCTGTTGCAGCCGTCCGCCGGCACGGTGAGGTCGTCGGTCAGGTCGGCCAGCGCGGCGAGGGATTGTGAGTGTTCGTCGTGCTCATGGCGCATCACGCCGATCGGGCCCTGCACGTGGGTCAGCGGGATGCCCTGGCGCAGCCAGGGGAACAACACGCTTTCCTCCTTGCACATGTGCCATTCCAGTTCTTCCTGCATCTTCTTCAGGTGCGCGGTCAGCCCGGTGGGGCATTGCGGATGCGCGGCGTGGGTCTTCTCGACGCGTTCGGCCAGCGGAATCAGCGCCGGCAGCTGCTCGCGATGGACCTTGTGGTAGCGCTCGAGGATGTGGTCGATCAACTGGTCGTTGCTGGTCAGGCGCCAGTCGGTCTGATCATTGGCCGGCGGTAGCGCTTGCAGTTCGTCGGCAATGCGCTGGACGTCGATTCCCTGCTCGCTGGCCGCATCGGCCAGGCTGCGCTGACCAGCGCAGCAGAAGTCGAGTTTGTAGTCGTGGAACAGCGCGCTGCTGCCCGGCAGGCTGAAGGCCAGGTCGCTCAGGGTGCGTTCGGTAAGGTTGTCGGTCATGGCGGGCCTCGGGTGGAGTGGGGCACGGCGGCCGCTGTCGTCGCCGTCAATCTGGGGAAGGTGGCGATCAGTCTAGGGATGCGCGTGCGCCCCGCTCCTTGATTGCAGTCAAGCGCCCAGGGAGGTCGCTTCCCGTTCGTCGCCGCCGGCCACCCGCATCAGTTGCTGCGGGTCGCGCACCAGCAGCTTCTGCCGGCCGCCGACCACCAGGCCGCGCTCTTCCCAGGCGCTGAGGATGCGCGAGACGGTGTGCAGGGTGGTGCCGGTCATCTCGGCGATGTCCTGGCGGGTGACCGGGAAATCGATGCGGATGCCATCGGCCTCCGGCCGGCCGGACTGCTGCACCAGGCGCAGCACGGTGTGGGCGACGCGCCGTTCGACCTCTTCGGTAGCCAGTTCGCAGAAGCGCACGTGGGCTTCCTGCAGGCGTTCGCCGATGGCCTGTACGGTGTTCAGGGCGAAGCCGGGGTGGCAGGCGAGCAACGGTTCCCACTGGCTGGTGGGCCAGGCCAGCGCCAGGCTGTCCTGGCTGGCCGTGGCGGTGGCGGGATAGTCGCGCCGGCCGAGCGCGCGGACGAAGCCGAACAGGTCGCCCGGGTTGACCACGCGCACCAGCACGCGCTGGCCATCGCCAGTGAGCTGGGTGGCCTTGAGTCGGCCGTGCACCAGCAGGTAGAAGCGGGTCGCCGGCGCACCTTGCTCGAACACGGCCACGCCGCTGTTCAGGCGCAGGATGCTGGCCTGGCGGAGGATATCGTCCTGTTCCTCGCGGCTGCTGTTGGCGAAGGGCGGCAGACTGCCCAGCCAGGCGCGGTTGAGGGAGAGATCGGCGGTCACGTCAATGATTTCCCTGGGTCCCGCCGCAGCATAAGGGTTATGGGCCGCGGTGGAACTTGAGGGGAATCAAGGGATGTCCCTGACCAGGCGGAAACCCAGGTTATCCGGCGGCTGCCCCGCGCTGCAGCCACCGCCGCGGGCATCGCGGACAAAATCGTTGATCGCCGCGCGGTGGCGCCCTTCGGCGATGCGGATCGAACAGTACTCGGCGCGGTGGGTCGGGGTGCCCTGGGCGTCGAGGTTGACCCGCTGATGGCAGCTCTGTGTCCACTCCCAGACGTTGCCGCCCAGATCGGCCACGCCGTACTCGTTCAGCCCGTGGTTGCCGCGCGCCTGGGGCAGCGCCGAGGTGCTGGTGCGGGACTCCGCTTCCAGGCGGTAGCGCGCGAGCCAGCGCCGGGCAGGGTTGCTGCCATCGTCGTCTTCGATGCGCAGGGCGTCGTCGGCCCAGCGCGTGCCGGCGAAGAAGGCCCACTCGCGGTCGGTCGGCAGCCGCCATTTCTGGCCGGTGCGCTTGGACAGCCAATCGGCATAGAGCTGCGCATCCAGCAGGCTGGCGCCGGTCAGCGGCATGTCGTCGCGAGGGGCGCTGGCGTCCAGGGCCAGGCAAGCGCCCTCGGCTACGCAGCGGGCGTATTCGCCCTGGCTGACCTGGTACTTCATGACTTCGAAGCGCGGGGCGAGATGCTCACGTTGCGACGGTGCATCCACGGCCTGCTTTTCCAGCCAGTAGTCGCCCGCCGGGCGGAAGTCGAAGTCGCGGGGTTCGAGTCGCACGGTTTGTGGCGCGAGCTCGGGTGCGTACTGTGGCCGCAGCAGGAGGAGGGCTCCGCCCAGCAGCAGTACGGCAGGTACGCCGATCAGGATGGTCTTGCGCATGGTCTGCCTGGTCGCCGGTATCGATTAGGGGGAAAGGGCCGGCCCGGATGGGCCGGCCTCGGCGCTCACTTGATCGCAGTCGGTGGCTGGATCTGGCTCATCAGGTCGTTGTTCCATTGGCCTTCGACCTGGATGTGCGCTGCAGCGCCCAGCAGCACAGCCTCGATGAGGTTGTGGTTGAGGTAGGTGTACAGGCCCGGCTGCAGGAAGGTGTACAGCGCAGCGCCGGCCGCGCCGCCCGGGATGAACCAGGTTTCCAGGTCTTCCTCCGGCGGGTTGTGGAACTTGCCGGTGGCCCAGACGTGGTCGCCGTGGCCGCCGATGAGGTGCGGGCGGGTGTCGCGGTTGGCCTGGGAGTGGACGATCAGCACGGTCTCGCCGACGTTGGCCTTGAGCGCGTTCTTGCCGGTGAGGGCGCCGACCTTGCCGTTGAACACGATGTGGCTGGGGATCAGCCCCTTCATGACTTCCTGCATGTCGTTGTAGCTTTCCATCGGCGTTGCGTAGCGCTTGAACTTGCCGTCCTTGTCACGCGGGACGTAGTAGTCCTGCTCGCCGATGTAGACCACCTTGTCGTACTTCAGGGACTTGCCTTCGCGGTCCTTCAGGCCGTCGCGCGGCAGCACCATGATCGCGCCGTTCATGCCCGAGACCACGTGCCATGGGATCATCGCGCCGCCCGGTGCGCAGTGGTAGACGAACACGCCGGGGCGGGTGGCCTTGAAGCGCAGCTTCACTTCCTCGCCGGGCTGGATGATGGTCAGCGCGCCGCCGCCCAGGGCGCCAGTGGAGGCATGGAAGTCGATGTTGTGGGTCAGGGTGTTGGTCGCCGGGTTAACCAGGGTGAGTTCCAGGTAGTCGTCCTGGTGCACCACCATCATCGGGCCGGGCACCGAGCCGTTGAAGGTCATGGCGTGGATCTCGGTGCCATCGTCGTCGATGACCAGCTTCTTCTCCTCGATCACCATGCGGAACTGCACGACCTTGGGCTTGCCCTTGGCGCGCTGCTCATGGGCATGGACGAAGGGCGGAGCGACCAGCTCGACCTGGACGTGCTCCAGCTTCGAGAGGTCCAGGGCCGGACCCATATTCTTCGGCGCTGCCTCCCCGTCGGCCATGGCCTTGCCGCTGCCGAGCATGCTGCCGGTAACGCCCAGCACCACGGCGCCGGCCAGCAGGGTGCGGCGGGAAAGCGAAATCTCTTCCTGATCAAACATGGGCAACTCTCCGTAATCGACGAACTGTCGTTGGCTACAGAAATACCCGGTCGGCAGATTCCTTCTTTGAGCCGGAACAAAGAAGGAATCTGCTGGACAACGTGTCGCAGGCTCTGTTGTGCGGCAGATCGCGTTTACAGTCTTGTACCCATGCAGGCGGGCAAGACCGGGCGCGGCGAGGTAAGATTCTCCCTGCTCTGAATTCCGGCCCGGCGTGCGGGCTGCAACGGACAAGGATCCTTCATGCGTCTGTACGGACTGACCCTGCTGGCCCTGATCACCGGCTGCCTTGGCGTGCAGGAAGCGCGCGCGAGCAGCGACGACTCCTGCTATCCGAGCTGGAACCTCAAGCGCGACTCGCTGGACGTGTGCAACAGCTTGCCGTTCCTCAGCCCGGGCAACGACAGCCGGGTCAACCTGCAGCTGCTGCTGGCGGATGCGGGGCAGGCCAGCATTCCCAATCGCGCGCTGACCGACGATGAGCAGCAACTGGGCTACGGTCAGGTGCCGTTCCCGCTGGCGCGCTGGCTGGAAGGTGCCGCGCCTGGGGATTCGACCGACAGCGCCAGCGCTGCCAGCACCGCACCGCTGGCCGACCTCGCCGCGCGCATCGGCCTGCCGGCGGATGCCGTGCAGTCCTCCGCCGACAGCTTCGCCAGCGGCGAAGGCAGCCGCTGTCGCAGCAACAACGCAGGCACCGCGCAGGACTTCCTCTCCCAGCTGTTGCTGGTCGACAGCCTTTCCGCTGACGAACGCCAGGGCCTGGCCCGTGCGCGCCTGACCCTGCTGGGCGCCTGCCAATGGGACGAAACACAGCTCAGCGTGCTGTTGCCCAATGACCTGCAGAGCGCCCCGGCCAAGGCCTACCGCAGCTACCTCAAGGGCGCCGCGGACTTCTACAGCGGGCGCTTCGCCGACGCGCTGAAATCCTTCCGCGCCCTGCAGGACAGCGACCAGGCCTGGCTGAAGGAAACCTCGCGCTACATGGTCGCCCGTGCGCTGCTCAACCAGGCGCAGCAGAACGCCTTCGACGAGATGGGCTACCCGGACCTGCGCAAGGTCGACAAGAAGATCCTCGCCCAGGCCGAATCCGCGCTGGGCGACTACCTCAAGGCTTATCCACAGGGCCGCTTCAGCGCCTCGGCCAGGGGGCTGACGCGCCGCGTCTACTGGCTGATGAGCGATGAGAGCCGGCTGGCCGGCGAGTACGCCGAACTGTTCGCCCGCGAGGATGCCGACGATCTCGCCCAACTGGTGCAGGAAGTCGACAACAAGCTGCTGGTCACCGCACACCCGGCCGACGTGCGCGACGCGCGCCTGCTGGCGGTGCTCGACCTGATGCAGATGCGCCACCACGAACCCAACGAACCCCGTGCCCTCGACGCCGCCGGCCTGGCCGCGCAGAAGGACCTGTTCGCCAGGAATCCCGGCCTGCACGACTACCTGACGGCGGCCTACCGGCTGTACGTCGAGGAAAAGCCCACCGAAGCGCTGAAATCCCTGCCCGAGGACCTGCCGGCCAGGCTCGACTACCTCGCCTTCAGCCAGCAGACCCTGCGCGGCTTTGCTCTGGAAGCCGGTAACGACTGGATCGCCGCCGAGAAACTCTGGCTGCGCCTGCTGCCGCTGGCCGAGCAGCCGCTGCAGCGCGAGCAGCTGGAGCTGGCGCTGGCTTTCAACTACGAGCGCAGCGACCGCCTGGTCAAGGTCTTCGCCGAAGGCTCGCCGGTGCATACGCCGATCATCCGCGAGATTCTCCTGCGCCACGTCGCCGGCCCCGACCTGCTGCGCCAGCAGGCGAAGTCCACCAGCGTCTCGGTGGAAGAGCGCGATACCGCGCTGTTCGCGCTGCTCTACAAGGACCTGCTGCACGGCCAGTACCAGGCCTATATCGACGACCTCGCGCTGTTGCCCACCGACGGCAGCGGCAAGCCGCTGGGCGCCAGCATCGGCTATCTCTACGGCAGCATGCCGCTGTCGCTGTTCCAGTGGCCGGGCGGCAAGAACGACAGCGGCTACGAATGCCCGGCGATCGTCGACGTCGCGCGCGACCTGCTGCAGAGTCCGCAGCCGCCCAAGGCGCTGAACTGCCTGGGCGAGTTCATCCTGCGCAACGGCCTGGATGGCTTCCCGCTGGACACCCAACCCAGCGAGCGCGAACTGGGCGGCGGTGAATCGCTGTTCCCCGGTTCGGCCTATTCGCGCATGGACGGCTATCTCAAGGTCATCGCCGACAAGCAGGCTGTGGAAGAGGACCGCGCCTACGCGCTGTTCCGCGCCATCAACTGCTTCGCGCCCAGCGGCTACAACGGCTGCGGCAGCCAGGACATCGCCCCGTCGCAGCGCAAGCAGTGGTTCCGCACCCTCAAGGGGCAGTATTCCGGCACGCCCTGGGCGAAGTCCCTGAAGTACTACTGGTAAGCCCCGTGCGGCGTTTACTGGCGCTGGCGCTGGTGTTGCTCGCGGGCAACGCTTCGGCGGCCGGCGTGGACGCCGCGGACCACGACGCCTTCTGGCTCTGGAGCGGCGTCTCGCCCCAGCCGGCGCTGGCCCGGGCGCGCACCCTCTATGTGCTGCAAGGGCAGATCAGTGCGCCGCGCTATGGCCACGGCTACCCCCGGCTGATCGCCCAGGGCATCGCCATCCCCCGCTTGAGGCAGGGCGAGGTATGGATGGTCTACCGCGCGCATACCCTGCGCTGGAACGAGGACATCTACCGCACCGTGCTTTCGCAACTGCGCCGCTGGCGTGCCGCCGGCAATCCGGTGGTCGGCGTGCAGATCGACTTCGATGCGCGCACGCGCTACCTGCACGAGTACGTCGACTTTCTCCAGGACCTTCGCACGCGCCTGCCTGCGGGCAGTAAGCTGAGCATTACCGGGCTGATGGACTGGGGCAGCAATGCCGCGCCGGAAACCATCAATCGACTGGCCGGCGTGGTGGACGAGGTGGTGGTGCAGACCTACCAGGGGCGCCAGACCATTCCCAACTACCAGGCGTACCTGCCGCGCGTGGCCCGTTTGCAGTTGCCCTTCCGCATCGGGTTGGCCCAGTACGGGGAGTGGCAGGCGCCGGATTATCTGGCCCGGAGCCCGTGGTTCAGGGGGTATGTGGTGTTCTTGCAGAATCCCTGAATGGCCGGCGTGGATTGGAACATTGATCGCGGACGGAGTCCGCTCCTAGGCAGGTTGGAGGTTCCGTAGGAGCGGACCCCGTCCGCGATGCTTTTGGTAGGGCGGATAACCCGTTCCGGGTTATGCGCCCTACGCATCTACGGTTGAGATCGGGTCAGGCTCCGCCACACCCGCATTTGCCGCAGTCGTTCCCGCAACCCCCGGCTGACGCGGGCTCTCGCGCATCGCGGGACGTACCGCCTTTCAGATTGCGCATCAGCAGGGCGTATTGCAGGTCAAGCGCGTCGGGCACCGGGATATGGACGACGTGGCCGTCGCCCGGCGCAACGCCGATAGACTCGCCACGGGCGTTCTCCATGGCGTGCAGGCGGAAGGTGCGGTTACCTGCCGGGGTCATCAGCTCGACGCTGTCGCCCACTTCGAAGCGGTTCTTCACCCGCACCTCGGCCAGGCCGTGGCGGCGCTCGCCGGTGAACTCGCCGACGAACTGCTGGCGCTCGGACAGCGAATGGCCGTACTGGTAATTCTGGTATTCGTCATGCACGTGGCGGCGCAGGAACCCCTCTGTGTAGCCGCGATGGGCCAGGGACTCCAGGGTGTCCATCAGGCCGAGGTCGAAGGCGCGCCCCGCGACGGCGTCGTCGATGGCCTTGCGGTAGGCCTGGGCGGTACGCGCGACGTAGTAGTGGGACTTGGTTCGGCCTTCGATCTTCAGGGAATGCACGCCCATCTGCGTCAAACGTTGCACATGCTGGATGGCGCGCAGGTCCTTGGAGTTCATGATGTAGGTGCCGTGCTCGTCCTCGTACGCCTCCATCAGCTCGCCGGGGCGGTTGGCTTCTTCGAGCAGGACGATTTCCCTGCTCGGCGCGCCGATGCCCAGGGTCGGCTCGACGTTGCGCACCGCGTGGCCCAGCTCGTCTTCGTGGGCGGCGTGGGTCTGGTATTCCCAGCGGCAGGCGTTGGTGCAAGTGCCCTGGTTGGGGTCGCGGCGGTTGATGTAGCCCGACAGCAGGCAGCGGCCGGAGTAGGCCATGCACAGCGCGCCGTGGACGAAGACCTCCAGTTCCATGCCCGGCACGCGTTCGCGAATCTCGCCGATCTCCTCCAGCGACAGTTCGCGGGACAGGATCACCCGCTTGAGTCCCTGCTGGCGCCAGAACTCCACGCTGGCCCAGTTCACCGCGTTGGCCTGCACCGAGAGGTGGATATCAATCTCCGGGAAATGCTGGCGAACCAGCATGATCAGGCCCGGATCGGACATGATCAGCGCGTCCGGTCCGAGGGCGATCACCGATGCCACGTCCTGCAGGAAGGTCTTCAGCTTGGCGTTGTGCGGGGCGATGTTCACCACCACGTAGAGGCGCTTGCCCTGGGCGTGGGCCTCGTTGATGCCGGTGGCGAGGTTGGCGTGGTCGAATTCGTTGTTGCGCACCCGCAGGCTGTAGCGCGGCTGGCCGGCGTAGACGGCATCGGCGCCATAGGCGAAGGCGTGGCGCAGGCTTTTCAGCGAGCCGGCGGGGCAGAGCAGTTCCGGGGAAAACGAAGTGTGGGACATGATGGCGCAGCGGGAAGTGGGAAAAAGGCCGCCACTCTAGGAAATCCGCCGGCTGCGCGTGCTGAGCGAGGTCAACGCCAGGGCGCTTTTCGTAGGAGCGAGGGGGACGCCTAGTTCTTGCTCGCGAACAGAGCCTACCGGCAGCTCTGGCGTCGGGTGGTTCGCGAGCAAGCTCGCTCCTGCAACTCAGTCATGAAGCCGCAACGCATCACTCCAGCCAGCGTCGTCCCTGTAGTTCCAGCAGCGTCTGCGCCTGCTCCGGCCCATTGCTGCCGGCCGCGTAGGGGCGCGGGCTCAGGTAGTGCTCGTGCCAGCCCTTGATGATCGGGTCGACCCAGCTCCAGGCCGCTTCCACCTCGTCGCGGCGCATGAACAGTGTCGAGTCGCCCTCGATCACGTCCAGCAGCAGGCGCTCGTAGGCATCCCAGCGGCGCTTGTTGCGGCTGAAGGCCTCGGCCAGGTTGAGGTCCAGTTCCACCGGCTCCAGCTGCATGCCCTTGCCCGGCGCCTTGGCCATCAGTTGCACGCTGATGCGTTCTTCCGGCTGCAACCTTATCCACAGGCGGTTGGCCGGGTTGCCAGCACCGCCGATCAGGCCGTTGGGCGCCGGCTTGAACTGGATGACGATCTCCGAACATTTCTTCGCCATGCGCTTGCCGGTGCGCAGGTAGAACGGCACGCCGGACCAGCGCCAGTTGTCGATCTCGGCCTGTACGGCGACAAAGGTCTCCGTATCGCTGTCGTTGTCGACATTTTTCTCGAACCAGTAGGCGGGCACTTCCTGCCCGCCGATATGCCCGGCGGTGTACTGGCCGCGCACGGTCTTGTCCTGCACGTCCTGCCCGGAAATCGGCTTGAGCGCCTGAAGAATCTTCACCTTCTCGTTGCGCACGGCCTCGGCGTCGAAGCGCACCGGCGCTTCCATGGTCACCAGGCAGAGCAGCTGCAGCAGGTGGTTCTGCACCATGTCGCGCATGGCGCCGGCGTGGTCGTAGTAGGCACCGCGGTTTTCCACGCCCAGGGTCTCGTTGACGGTGATCTGCACGTGGTCGATGTGCCCGTTGCGCCATACCGGCTCGAACAGGGTGTTGGCGAAGCGCAGGGCCATCAGGTTCTGCACGGTTTCCTTGCCCAGGTAGTGGTCGATGCGGAACACCCGCGATTCGTCGAACACTTCGCCGATGGCCTGGTTGATCGCCAGCGCCGAGTCCAGCGAGTGGCCCAGCGGCTTCTCCAGCACGATGCGCGCCAGCGGGCCGGCGAGCCCGGAGACCTTGAGGTTCTGCGCGATGGGGGCGAACAGGCTCGGCGCGGTGGCCAGGTAATGCACCAGCACGCGGCCTTCCGTGCGCTTGAGAGCCTTGGCCAGGCGGCCGAAGTCGGCGCTCTGCGAGGCATCCATCGCCACGTATTCCAGGCGCTGCGAGAAGCTGCGCCAGGCCTCGGCGGAGAAGTCACTGCGCGCTACCTGGGCACGGCAGTTGCGTTCGGCCAGGGCGAGGTAGGAGGCGTTATCGCGCTGGCTGCGGGCGAGGGCGAAGATTCGCGTGTCGGCCGGCAGGCGGTTCTCCCGGTGCAGGTGGTAGAGCGCCGGCAGCAGTTTATGTAGCGCCAGATCACCGCTGCCGCCAAATACCAGAATGTCGCAAGAGCTTGGCAAACCGTGGCTCGCAGACGTATTCACAGACTTATTCCCTGGGCGCGAAGGCAAGTTTTGTAGTATAACTACAACAAGACTACATAAATTTCAGACAACTATCACCGAGCCTATCCCTGTGAACCTTTTGCAGCACATTGCCCAGTCGCGTCATCTGCTCCGCAAGTCGGAGCTCAAGGTTGCCGATCACGTGATGCAGGACCCTGCATCGGTCATGCACAGCTCCATGGCGGACCTCGCTCACAGCGTGGGCGTCAGTGAGCCGACCATCGTTCGCTTCTGCCGCGCCATCGGCTGCAGCGGCTTCCAGGACCTCAAGCTCAAGCTGGCGCAGAGCCTGGCCGCCGGCGCCAGTTTCGGCCAGTTTTCGATCAACGAGAGCGATTCGGTGGCGGACTTCAGCCTGAAGATCTTCGACACCACCCTGCATTCGCTGATGGAAGTGCGCGAACACCTCGACACCCACGCCCTGGAGCGCGCCATCGCGGCCATTGCCCATGCCCAGCGTGTCGAGTTCTACGGCTTCGGCGCATCCGGCGCGGTGGCGGCGGATGCCCAGCACAAGTTCTTCCGCCTGCTGCTCTCGGCGGCGGCCTATTCCGACCCGCACATGCAGGCCATGTCGGCGGTGACCCTGAAGCCGTCGGACGTGGCCATCTGCATCTCTCAGTCGGGCCGCTCCAAGGACCTGCTGGTGACCGCCAACCTGGTGCGCGAGGCCGGCGCCACGCTGATCACCCTGTGCCCCAGTCAGACCCCGCTGGCAGACCTGGCCACGGTGAACCTGGCG
Organism: Pseudomonas nitroreducens TX1; assembly: GCF_000313755.1. Lineage (GTDB taxonomy): Bacteria > Pseudomonadota > Gammaproteobacteria > Pseudomonadales > Pseudomonadaceae > Pseudomonas > Pseudomonas nitroreducens_A. The sequence continues at coordinate 107,170 of NZ_AMZB01000135.1, forward strand.
GTGGATGTACACGAAGACACCGACATCTACACGCCGCTGACCTCGCGGATCGCCCACCTGGTGGTGATCGACGTGCTGGCGATGGGCGTGGCCATGGCCCGCGGCCCGGACCTGGTGAATCACCTCAAGAGCGTTAAACGCAGCCTGCGCAGCCTGCGCCTGTCGCCGAAAGTGGTGAAGAACCACGAGGAGCGCCCGGAAGAGGCGTCCTAAGCGCTTTGGTGTAGGAGCGAGCTTGCTCGCGAACCGCCCAGCCGCCGAGTCGCCGGTTGAATCCGTTCGCGAGCAAGCTCGCTCCTACGAAGAGCAAAGGCGCCTCGGGTTATCCGAGGCGCGACGCCAACCGCTCGTCGCGGTCATCGGTGCTTCACCCCGGCGTCGTCAAACGGTCATCCGTCGTCAGCATGCTGGCGTCTCCAGCCCTTCGGCCTTGGGAGATGCGAGATGCCCCGCCATATCGACGACACCCAGCTCCAACTGGACGCCAAGACCCGCCGCAAGCTTGAAGATCAGCGGCGCATGCAGTTCCGTCGCGCCATCGAAGACCGCATGGAGGCGCAACGCCTCGCCGTGGAAACCTCCGATTACCCCGATCTGATTGCCGCTGCCTATCTCACTTCTGCACGGGTGGGCCGGCGAAACGTTCAGCCAGCTGGCTGATCAGCGCCCGCTCTTCACGGATGAAGGCGACGAACGCCTGGGCGACAGGGCTCAGGCGTTTGCCGCGGGCGTGCACCAGACACCAGCTACGGTAGAGCGGCAGCTCTTCCACCGGCAGCTCATGCAGCAGCCCGGACTGCAGTTCGCGACTCACCGCATGGCGCGGTAGCAGCGCCAATCCCAGCCCAGCCAATACGCCTTCCCGCGATCCCTCCAGCGAGGCGAATTCCAGCGTCTGCGGGAAGTGCGCGCGCTTCTGCTGGAAGTGTTCCTCGCAGGCCTTGCGCGTGCCCGAGCCGGGCTCGCGGATCAGCAGCGGGTAAGGCTCCAGGTCCTTCAGCGACAGCTTGGCGGCATTGCACAGCGGGTGATCCGGCGGCGCCACCGCGATGATCGGGTTGTTCAGGAAGGGCAGGAACTCCAGGGCCATGTCCTGGGGCACCAGGGACATGATCACCAGATCGTCACGGTTGTCCGACAGGCGCTTGATCGCCTGGGCGCGGTTGACCACGGTGAGGTTCAGGCTGACGTCCGGGTGCTGCGCGTGGAAGGCGGCGAACAGGTGCGGGGTGATGTACTTGGCGCTGGATTCCACTGCCAGGCGCAACTGGCCCTGCAGCGAGCCCTTGAGGTCGGAGAGGTTCATGTCCAGCACTTCCAGGCGCTGGAAAATGTCGTTGGTGGCGCGCAGCAGGGCGTCGGCGGCATCGGTCTGGTAAAGCTTCTTACCGATGTACTCGAACAGCGGCTGGCCAACCAATTCTTCAAGCTGGCGAATCTGCAGGCTGACCGCAGGCTGGGTCAGCGCCATTTCCTCCGCTGCCCGGCTGTAGGAACGGCTTTCGCACACAGCGCGAAAAACCTGCAGCTGGCGAAGTGTCATACGCATCAATGACTTACGCATAGAAGCCTGCCTGATGAGGACATTTTTCAAGAACTATAAAGCATTCTTTATGGCTACCCCAATAATTATTGATTTTGGTTAATCCTCCCTCCCGCGCTAGGGTAAATCCCACGCCGGAACCCGCTCCGGCCAACATATCCAGCTGCCGTTTGCAGAGCTGCCGATTGGTTTTACGCCGGGGCCCTCGAGGTCCGGGCCGAGGGAAAGCCGCAGTGATCAAGAAAATCCTGATCGCCAACCGTGGGGAGATCGCTGTCCGGATCGTGCGCGCCTGCGCCGAGATGGGCATCCGTTCGGTGGCCGTCTATTCCGACGCCGACCGCCACGCCCTGCATGTGAAGCGTGCCGACGAAGCACACAGCCTGGGCGCCGATCCTCTGGCGGGTTATCTGAACCCCCGCGCCCTGGTGAACCTGGCGGTGGAAACCGGCTGCGACGCCCTGCACCCGGGCTACGGCTTCCTCTCCGAGAACGCCGAGCTGGCCGATATCTGCGCCGAACGCGGGATCAAGTTCATCGGCCCGTCGGCGGAAGTGATCCGCCGCATGGGCGACAAGACCGAAGCGCGCCGCAGCATGATCGCCGCCGGCGTGCCCTGCACCCCGGGCACCGAAGGCAACGTCGCCGACCTGGCCGAAGCCATTTCCGAAGCCGAGCGCATCGGTTACCCGGTGATGCTCAAGGCCACCTCCGGCGGTGGCGGCCGCGGCATCCGTCGCTGCAACAGTCGCGAAGAGCTGGAGCAGAACTTCCCCCGCGTCATCTCCGAAGCCACCAAGGCCTTCGGCAGCGCGGAAGTCTTCCTCGAGAAGTGCATCGTCAACCCGAAGCACATCGAAGCCCAGGTGCTGGCCGACTCCTTCGGCAACACCGTGCACCTGTTCGAGCGCGATTGCTCGATCCAGCGCCGTAACCAGAAGCTCATCGAGATCGCCCCCAGCCCGCAGCTGACCCCCGAGCAGCGCGCCTACATCGGCGACCTGTCGGTGCGCGCGGCCAAGGCCGTGGGCTATGAGAACGCCGGCACCGTGGAGTTCCTGCTCGCCGATGGCGAGGTGTACTTCATGGAGATGAACACCCGCGTGCAGGTGGAGCACACCATCACCGAGGAAATCACCGGCATCGACATCGTCCGCGAGCAGATCCGCATCGCCTCCGGCCTGCCACTCTCGGTCAAGCAGGAAGACATCATTCACCGTGGCTTCGCGTTGCAGTTCCGGATCAACGCCGAAGACCCGAAGAACAATTTCCTGCCGTCCTTCGGCAAGATCACGCGCTACTACGCACCCGGTGGCCCCGGCGTGCGCACCGACACCGCGATCTACACCGGCTACACCATCCCGCCGTACTACGACTCGATGTGCCTGAAGCTGGTGGTCTGGGCGCTGACCTGGGAAGAGGCGCTGGACCGTGGTCTGCGTGCGCTGGACGACATGCGCGTGCAGGGCGTGAAGACTACCGCGGCCTATTACCAGGAAATCCTCAAGAACCCGGAATTCCGTAACGGCCAGTTCAACACCAGCTTCGTCGAAAGCCACCCGGAACTGACCCAGTACTCGATCAAGCGCACCCCGTCGCACCTGGCCATCGCCATCGCTACCGCCATTGCCGCCCACGCTGGCCTGTGAGGAATTCGTCCATGACCGTTTCCAAGAAAGTCACCGTCACCGATACCATCCTGCGCGACGCCCACCAGTCGCTGCTGGCGACCCGGATGCGCACCGAAGACATGCTGCCGATCTGCGACAAGCTCGACCAGGTCGGCTACTGGTCGCTGGAAGTCTGGGGCGGCGCCACCTTCGACGCCTGCGTGCGCTTCCTCAAGGAAGACCCCTGGGAGCGCCTGCGCAAGCTCAAGGCCGCGCTGCCCAACACCCGCCTGCAGATGCTTCTGCGCGGGCAGAACCTGCTGGGCTACCGCCACTACAGCGACGACGTGGTGCGCGCCTTCGTCGCCAAGGCGGCGGTCAACGGCATCGATGTGTTCCGCATCTTCGACGCGATGAACGACGTGCGTAACCTGCGCGTCTCCATCGAGGCTGTGAAGGCCGCCGGCAAGCACGCCCAGGGCACCATCGCCTACACCACCAGCCCGGTGCATACCATCGACGCCTTCGTGGCCCAGGGCAAAGCGATGGCCGACATGGGCGTGGATTCCATCGCCATCAAGGACATGGCCGGTCTGCTGACCCCCTACGCCACCGGCGAACTGGTCAAGGCGCTGAAGGACGCGCTGCCGCTGGACGTGGTGGTGCACTCCCACGACACTGCCGGTGTTGCCAGCATGTGCCAGCTGAAAGCTGTCGAGAATGGCGCCGACCGCATCGACACCGCCATCTCCAGCATGGCCTGGGGCACCAGCCACCCGGGTACCGAATCCATGGTCGCCGCCCTGCGCGACACCCCGTTCGACACCGGCCTGGACTTGGAACTGATCCAGGAAATCGGCATGTACTTCCACGCCGTGCGCAAGAAGTACCACCAGTTCGAGAGCGAGTTCACCGGCGTGGATACCCGCGTGCAGGTCAACCAGGTGCCGGGCGGGATGATTTCCAACCTGGCCAACCAGCTCAAGGAACAGGGCGCGCTGAACCGCATGCCGGAAGTGCTGGCGGAGATCCCGCGGGTTCGCGAAGACCTCGGCTTCCCGCCCCTGGTCACCCCGACCTCGCAGATCGTCGGCACCCAGGCGTTCTTCAACGTGCTGGCCGGCGAGCGCTACAAGACCATCACCAACGAGGTGAAGCTCTACCTGCAGGGCCGCTATGGCAAGGCGCCGGGCACCATCAACGAAGCGCTGCGCCGCCAGGCCATCGGTAACGAGGAAGTCATCGACGTGCGCCCGGCCGACCTGCTCAAGCCGGAGCTGAACAAGCTGCGCGAAGAGATCGGCAGCCTGGCCAAGTCCGAAGAGGTCGAGCCGCTCAGCAGGTTCAGGTTGCCGGTCACGTGGGCGGCGCCGGTTGCCGGCGAGGCGATCAGGGTACCGGCGACATTCAGGCCGCCGACGCTGCCGCTGCCCGAGTAGGTGGCGCCCTGGTCGATCTGCAGGGTGCCCAGCAGGCTGCCGGTGTTGCTCAGGCTGGCGCCGCTGAAGACTTCGCCGCCTTCGCTGAAATCGTCGGTGCTGGAGAGCGTCCAGCTGCCCTGTTTCACGTCCAGCCATTCGAAGTTGGCGCTGTTGCCGAAGCGGCCGCCAGCGGCATCGTCGAGGGTCACGCTATCGCGGCCGCTACCGCCGTCCACCAGGCCTTCGAAGCGGCTGCCGGAGAGCAGGACCAGCGAGTCGTTGCCGCCGCCCATTTCCAGGGCCACGCCGTTGCCGCCGTGGATCAGACCGTCGTTGATCACGCTGTCGTCGAGGTCACCGGAGAAGGTCACGCCCGAGGAGGATTCGCCGCTGATGCTGCCGTGGTTTTCCAGGTAGGTGGCGCTGAAGCCGCTGTTGCCGTTGCCGTCGTCGACCAGGATGCCGCGGTCCACGCTGCGGATGACCGCGCCGGCGTAATTGATGAGGGTGCCGCCGCCCATGGCGATACCTTCGCTGCCGTTGGGCGAGCCGTCCTTCGAGCCGGCGGCGCCGGTGCCTTCGATGATGCCGTGGTTTTCGATGTGGCCGGTGTAGTCGATGTCGACGCCATCGCCGTCGCCGTTTGGCACCAGGCCGTTGTAGGCGCCACTGATGCGCCCGTAGTTGATCACCGTGCCATCGCCGTCGGAGCCGAAGCCTGAGCCATTGCGGCCGATGATCACGCCGTCCGCGTAGTTGATCAGGGTGGCGCCGACGTCGGTGGTAATGCCATGGCGGCCGCCACTGATGAGACCGTGGTTTTCCACTTGGCCGCCCGAGGCGCCCTGGAAGTCGATGCCGTCGTTCTTGGTGTCGGCGGTGATCATGTCCGAGCTGCTGATCTCGCCGTAGTTGCTGATCGTCGCATTGCCGCCGGGACGGATAGCGTCGTTGCCGTCACTGTGGATCACGCCGCTGGCGCGGTTGATGATCGTGACCGTCGCCGCGCTTTGCAGCTTGTCCAGGTCCAGCGCCTGGCCGGTGGCAGAGGTGATGCTGCCGGCGTTGTCGATCAGCACGTTGCCGGCGCTGAACGGGTTGTTCATGCGGATGGCGTCGTCGTAGCCGACGATCCGCCCGTCTTCGCGGTTGATGATCTGGTAGAAGCGCGTGGTGCTGTCACTCCCGGAGGTGTCGACCACGCGGCCGGTGGTGGACTGCATCAGGCCGCTGTTGTCGATGACCACGCCCGTGCCGGTGGCCGCGCCCTTGAGGTCGATGCTCTTGCCGCGGGTGACCAGGCTGCCTGTGCGGGTGACGGTCAGGGTGTCCTGGTTGGCCAGGGTGCGGCTGGCGGTCTGTGCGTCGGTGATGATCGGCGAGACCGACACGGCCTGGGCAGATTCGGTGGCCAGGGTCGCCAGGACCACGGCGATGCTCAGGGCGAGCGGGGTGGGCGTGTGCAGCATGGTACGGGCGTCCTTTCTTATCGAATTGGCCGCCTGTTATAGCGATGGATTCTTACGCTTTTGTAACGCTGCCGGCCTTGTGCCTTGCCTTCGCGCCCAGCGGGAAAGCGAGAAACCTTATATACTCTGCGGTCTTTTTACCGTTTCCACTGTGAGAACCGCCGTGAGCCAGCTGCCGCCCTGCCCCAAATGCAACTCCGAATACACCTACGAAGACGGCGCTCAGCTGGTCTGCCCCGAGTGCGCCCACGAGTGGTCCGCTGACGGCTCGGGCGAGTCCGACGGCGATGCTCGCGTGATCAAGGACTCGGTCGGCAACCTGCTGCAGGACGGCGATACCGTCACCGTGATCAAGGACCTCAAGGTCAAGGGCTCGTCCCTGGTGGTGAAGGTCGGTACCAAGGTGAAGAACATCCGCCTGGTGGACGGCGACCACGACATCGACTGCAAGATCGACGGCATCGGCGCGATGAAGCTGAAGTCGGAGTTCGTGAAGAAGGTCTGAGCCTTCTCGCCTCCATGAAAAAGCCCGGCTATGTGCCGGGCTTTTTTGTGCTCTTTGCAGGAGCGAGCTTGCTCGCGAACCGCCCAGCTTCAGTACATGCCCGGGGCCCTGTTCGCGAGCTAGGACTGGGCGTCCCCCTCGCTCCTGCAGGTGACCCATGCCCCTCCGAGAACGGGTCAGAGGCACTTATTCCTTGTAGTAAACGATCTGGTTGCTGGTCGCCAGCAGCGCGCCGGATTCGCTCCACAGCTGCGCGCTCTGGTCGAAGAAGCCGTTGCGGAACTCCTGTGCGCGGGCATCGCCGAGCAGGTAGCCCGCGCCGACTTCGGCCATCTGCGCGGCGTCGCTGTGGAAGTAGGTGGTGATCGACACGGTGCCGGCCGGCACTGGAGTGGCGCGGCGCAGCCAGACGCGCGGATAGAAGATGTCGCTCATCGCCGCCAGGGACAGGAAATCCAGCGGGCGGTCCTGGGCGTCACGCAGCCAGAGCTGGCTGCGGCTGGTCTCGCCAGTGCCGTCCCACTTGGTCGGAAAGGCGCCGGAAACCGGGCGCATCTCGTACTGCTTTGGCCAGGCCACGCCCTTGGCGGCCGGGCTCATCGGTTCGAAGTCGCTGGGCGGGGCGAAAGCCGGCGTGGGGATGTCGGTCAGGCTCCAGGTTTCGCGGCGCAGCGCGGTGACCAGGGTGGCGGTGGTGGTGACCTGCTGTTCACCGGTTCCATCGGCCTGGGTCAGTTGCAGCAGCCAGTGTTGGGTGGAGCGGTTGGTGCGCACCGGCACGGCTTCGACCTGGAAGGCGCCGGCGACGACTGCCGCGGCGTAGTTCACCGTCAGCGACAGCGGGCTGCCGAGCAGCTGCGGATGGCGCAGCGCACCCTGCAGCAGGACCGCGGCCGTGACGCCACCGAAGGGGCCGACCATGTTCCAGTAGTCCTGGCTGGTGTGGCCTTCATAGAGGTTGGGCTGGCCGGCCACGGGTTGCAGGGCCACGGCGCGGTCGAACGGGTGCAAGGCAGTATCGGTCATGACTCTCTCGGCGCTTTTTGTTCTCGGGAGAGGCTCTATGTAGAGGAAAGCGCCGAGCCGGGTCAAGGATACCGGGCGGTCAGGGCGTGACCTCGAATCTCAATGTGCCGATGACTTGTCCGGCCTCCGTCAGCACCTGAACCTGCCACTTGCCGCTGGGATCGGTAGGGAAGTTCTGCTTGTGCGTCCAGGCGCGGTAGCCGGCTTCGCGGCCGCCCTTGATGTCCAGGGCGATGCGGTCGACTTCCTGGCCGTCCTGGCGCCACGCGTGGTAGATGCGCTCGTTCAGCCCGCGCGGGGCGCTGATCGCGGTGTAGGCATAGAGCCCCTGGGCTTTGATTTGCGCGACGCTGACCGTCTCCAGGCTGTCGCCGGGGGTGCGCTGGGCGTTGTCGAAACTCTCGGTCACTGCCATCTCGGTCATCCACAGGGTCGACGGCGGCACCCAGGCTCGGGCGAACCAGCCCACCGCGCCGATGGACAGGGTCAGGCCGACGAGGGCAAACCAGCGCCACCATTTGTGGATCTTCACCGTCACCGCAAGGCTCGGGAAGGACAGCAGCACGGCGATGCCCAGCGCCGCCTGGTAGCTCTGCGGGGTGCTCAGGTGGAGGATGATCGGCAGCGCGGTGAGCAGCACCGCGAACAGCGTCAGGGTGTGATAGCCCAGGAAGGTCCAGCGCCGCACCGACAGCCACTTGTAGTAGATGGGGTCGGTGATCGCCGCCAGCCCCGCGAGTGTCAGCACGCCGGTGAACAGGGCCTGGCCGCTGTTCCAGGTGGTGGTGACGAAGAAGAACGGCAGGCAGAAGAACAGGCTTTCCTGGTGGATCAGCTGGGTCCCGTAGCGCAGCAGGCCCGGCGGCACTTCCCAGCCGAAGCGGCTCTTGAAGCGCTTGGTCAGCAGGTTCTCCAGCATCAGCCAGATCCAGCTGATCAGCATGACGATGGCCATGGCGCGGGCGAAGCCGGCGCGGTGACGGTCCACCATGATGAAGCTGAACACCCCGGAGCAGAAGCCGAACAGGGCGATGACGCGCGGGTAGCGCTGCAGCAGGCCGACGACGAGGGTGATGAGGCGCTGCACGCGCTCTTTCCAGATCAGCATGGGGCGGGAAGGCATTACGGGTTGGGGGCGAGATTGTAACGCCGGATGTCGCTGAGGGGCATGGGGAGTGACGGGAGGGGCTCGGAACTTGGGCGTGGACCCTCTCCCTAACCCTGGCTGCGCGCCCCGCTCCGAAGGGACAGGGAACTGACCGGAATTGCCTGGAAATACGGAGCTCGCCGGGCGATCCGAACGGCTCCCTCTCCCTTCAGGGAGAGGGCGGGGGAGAGGGCAAGTCCCTGCGCCGAAGTCGGTTCGCGAGCAAGCTCGCTCCTACAAAAGCAGCGGAGATCAGTGCTTCCCGCTCAACTCCTCCCGCGCAAAGTCGACGAACAGCTGCGCCGGCTTGGTCAACTGGGCGCGCTTGAGCCAGGCGGCGACCAGGCCTGATGTGCTGACTTCTTCGGCAATGTCCACCGTCACCACCTTCTTGCCGTCGTAGGTGCATTCCGAATGCGGGCGGGTGACCAGCAGGGAGAAGCCGAAACCCTGGCCGACCATGCCGCGCACCATCTCGATCGACGGCGAGCTGAAGGCGATGTGCGGGCTCAGCCCCAGTTCCTCGAAGATGCGCACGAAGTAGGTACGGCTAGGCTGCACATCCAGCAGGATCATCGGCTCCAGCACCAGGTCGCGCAGGGACACCTTGTCCTGCTTGGCGAAGCGGTGGTTCTCCGGCAGCAGCGCATAGGGGCGCTGGGCCGGCATCAGCGGGTCGGTGGCGATGGTGGCGTCGAGGTCGTGTTCGTAGAGCAGCGCCAGGTCGAAGCGGCCGGCGGTCAGGCCCTGCACCAGCTCCTGCTGCTCGCCGTCGCTGATGCGGATTTCCACGCCAGGGTAGCGTTCGCGGAACCCCGAGATCAGGCGCGGCAGGTAGAGCGGGGCGACGGTCTCGAAGCAGCCGATGTCGATCTGCCCTGCCACCACGTCGTTGTCGGCCAGGGCGTTCTGCTCGAATTCGTGGGCCATGCGCAGCAGTTCCTGCGCCTTGCGGTAGAAGCGCGCGCCGCTGGGAGTGAGTGACACGCCCTGGGCGTGGTGGCGGATGAACAGCTGCACGCCGAAGCTCTCTTCCAGCCCCTTGATTGCCGTGGAAATGGACGGCTGCGCGATGTACAGCTTGCGCGAGGCCTCGGCCACGCTGCCGCATTCCACGGTGGTCACGAAATACTTCAATTGCCGCAAGGTATAGGAAGCCACTGCACGCCTCGTTGTTGCTTTTTTATACAAGATACCGCGTTGGGCCGGCCGGCGGGGGCGGCCCGTGGCGAAGATTTTCCTCGCCGGGGACCACATTTTTCATGGCCTTGGCCACCTGCTGCATCCCTCCGGGCGCGGGCATACTCCAGCGCAGTCGATGAAAACGCCCTGCAAATCCCGTACACGCAGCCTGGAGTACAACTCATGCGCCTGGCCCTTTGGCAGACCTGCGGCCTCCCCGGCGATGTCGCCGGCAACCTCGACCAACTGGAGCGCCAGGCCGGCGCCGCCGCCGCTGTCGGCGCGCAACTGCTGCTCTGCCCGGAGCTGTGGCTGGGCGGCTACCACGTGCCGCAGCGCATGAACGAGCTGGCCGAAGCGGCGGACGGGCCGTCGGCCGCACGCATTGGCGAGCTGGCGCAACGCTTCGGGCTGGCCATCGCCTACGGCTACGCGGAAAGCCATCCGCAGGGCGGCAGGCCGTACAACTCGGTGCAGGTCATCGGCCCGTCCGGCGGTGCACTGGGCCACTACCGCAAGGCGCACCTGTTCGGTGCCATGGAGCGGGAAGTGTTCAGTGCCGGCGATGTGCTGGAAGCGCCGTTCGACTACGCCGGCTGGCGTATCGGCCTGCTGATCTGCTTCGACGTGGAGTACCCCGAGGCGGTGCGCACCCACGCGCTGAACGGTGCCGGGCTGGTCCTCATCCCTACCGCGCTGACGCCCGAATACGGCGCGGTGCCACGCGTGATAGTGCCGGCGCGCGCGGTGGAGAACCAGCTGTTCATCGCCTACTGCAACCACTGCGGCGTGGAGGACGGGCTGGCCTTCCTCGGCGGCTCCTGCATCGTCGCGCCGGACGGCGAGCGCCTGGCTGCCGCCGGGCCCGCGGAGAGCCTGCTGATCGTCGACCTGGACCCCGAGCAGCGTGCCCGCCAGGCCGCGACTTTCCCTTACCTGCCATGCCGCCGCCCCGAGCTGTACGGTGTCCTGACCCGCTGAGTACGGGCCCTGCAGCGGTGCGCAGGCGTGCACCGCCATGGCGCGACATGCGCCGGGCCGGTGCGTGGCTGCCCAGCTTTTTCATATATCCCGAAGACAAATTTAATAATTTTCCTTGGCAGGGCCTTGGGCGACCATCCAATCCACATTCGAACAACAACGTCCCTCGAGGGCGAGCGAAGCAGGAGTGCCCTGGTGTACGAGCTCAACGATTGGCGGCAGCGTGCTGCCCGGCAGACCTTCATCGACAGCGCGCTGATCGGCGGCCGCCGCGTGGCCGCGCAGGATGGCGCGACCTTCGCGTCCATCGACCCGGCGACCAATCGCCTGCTGGCCAATGTCGCCGCCTGTGGCGCGGCCGAGATCGACGCTGCCGTGCGCATCGCTCGCCAGGCCTTCGAGTCCGGCCCCTGGGCGCGCATGGCGCCGCGTGAGCGCAAGGCAGTGCTGCAGAAGCTGGCCGAGCTGATGATGACCCACCGCGACGAGCTGGCTCTGCTCGACACCCTGAACATGGGCAAGCCGGTAATGGACGCCTGGAATATCGACGTGCCCGGCGCCGCCGGCGTGTTCTCCTGGTACGCCGAAAGCCTCGACAAGCTCTATGACCAGGTCGCCCCGACCGCGCAGAACGCCCTCGCCACCATCACCCGCACGCCGCTGGGCGTGATCGGCGCCGTGGTGCCGTGGAACTTCCCCCTCGACATGGCCGCCTGGAAGCTGGCGCCCGCGTTGGCCGCCGGCAATTCCGTGGTGCTCAAGCCCGCCGAACAGTCGCCGTTCTCCGCCTTGCGCCTGGCCGAGCTGGCGCTGGAAGCCGGCATTCCCGAAGGCGTGCTGAACGTCGTACCGGGCCTGGGCGAAGCCGCCGGCAAGGCGCTGGGCCTGCACCCGGACGTGGACGCGCTGGTGTTCACCGGCTCGACCCAGGTCGGCAAGTACTTCATGCAGTATTCCGCGCAATCCAACCTCAAGCAGGTCTGGCTGGAATGCGGCGGCAAGAGCCCGAACCTGGTGTTCGCCGACTGCCGCGACCTCGACCTGGCCGCTGAAAAAGCTGCCTTCGGCATCTTCTTCAACCAGGGCGAAGTCTGCTCGGCCAACTCGCGCCTGCTGGTGGAGCGTTCGATCCACGACGAGTTCGTCGAACGCCTGATCGCCAAGGCCCGCGACTGGACGCCGGGCGACCCGCTGGACCCGGCCAGCCGCGCCGGCGCCATCGTCGACAACAAGCAGACCGCCGGCATCATGGCCTGCATCGACCGCGCCCAGGGCGATGGCGCGCAGCTCGCCTGCGGTGGCCGCCAGCTGAGCTTCAACGGTTCGGACAACTTCATCGAACCGACCATCTTCACCGGCGTGCGCCCGCAGCAGTCCCTGGCCCGCGACGAAGTGTTCGGCCCGGTGCTTGCAGTCATCCCCTTCGACAGCGAAGAAGAAGCCGTGCGCCTGGCCAACGACAGCATCTATGGCCTCGCCGCTTCGCTGTGGAGCGATGACCTGCACCGCGCCCACCGCGTGGCCCGCAAGCTCAATGCCGGCACCGTGTCGGTGAACACCGTGGACGCGCTGGACCCGGCGATTCCGTTCGGCGGCGGCAAGCAGTCGGGCTTCGGCCGCGATCTCTCGCTGCATTCCTTCGATAAATACACGCAGCTCAAGACCACCTGGTTCCAGCTGCGCGACTAAATGCAAGACAGGCCGCCGGGTCGAGCCCGGCGCCTGAGCAACACGCGAATCCCAAGAGCCTGTTTTTAACGCTGCCATGCCGACGCGCAGCAGATCGTAAGCAGGTTCTAACCGAACCGCTCGAGACGGCCGATGAGACTGCCCAGGTAAGTCCGTCGCCCTCGATCCCCTGAAGACCCCTCAGGCCGGCTGCCGGAGCACCGCCGAGGGATAGAGGAGAAAAGTCGATGACCGACAAGACCCGCGCGCCACGTGATACCCGCGACTACCAGAAAGCGGACGCCGCGCACCACATCCATGCCTTCCTCGACCAGAAGGCGCTGAACGCCGAAGGCCCCCGCGTGATGGTGCGCGGCGAAGGCCTGCACCTCTGGGACAACGACGGCAACCAGTACATCGACGGCATGTCCGGCCTGTGGTGCACCAACCTGGGTTACGGCCGCAAGGACCTGACCGCCGCTGCCACCGCCCAGCTCGACGAGCTGCCGTACTACAACATGTTCTTCCACACCACCCACCCGGCGGTGATCGAGCTCTCCGAAACCCTCTTCAGCCTGCTGCCCGACCACTACAGCCACGCGATCTACACCAACTCCGGCTCCGAGGCCAACGAGGTGCTGATCCGTACCGTGCGCCGCTTCTGGCAGATCGAAGGCAAGCCGCAGAAGAAGATCATGATCGGCCGCTGGAACGGCTACCACGGCTCCACCCTGGCGGCCACCGCCCTGGGCGGCATGAAGTTCATGCACGAGATGGGCGGCCTGATCCCGGACATCGCGCACATCGACGAACCCTACTTCTTCGCCGCCGGCGGTGACCTGACCCCGGCCGAATTCGGCCGTCGCTGCGCCCTGCAGCTGGAAGAGAAGATCCTCGAGCTGGGCGCCGACAACGTTGCCGGCTTCATCGCCGAGCCGTTCCAGGGCGCTGGCGGCATGATCTTCCCGCCGGAAAGCTACTGGCCGGAAATCCAGCGCATCTGCCGTCAGTACGACGTGCTGCTGTGCGCCGACGAAGTGATCGGCGGCTTCGGCCGCACCGGCGAGTGGTTCGCCCACCAGCACTTCGGCTTCCAGCCCGACACCCTGTCCATCGCCAAGGGCCTGACCAGCGGCTACATCCCCATGGGCGGCCTGGTGCTGAGCAAGCGCATCGCCCAGGCGCTGGTGGAAGAAGGCGGTGTGTTCGCCCACGGCCTGACCTACTCCGGCCACCCGGTGGCGGCAGCGGTGGCGGTGGCCAACCTGCGCGCGCTGCGCGACGAGGGCTGGGTGAATGCGGTGAAGAACGACACCGGCCCGTACCTGCAGCAGTGCCTGCGTGAAGTCTTCGGCAGCCACCCGCTGGTGGGCGACATCCAGGGCGCCGGCTTCGTCGCCGCGCTGCAGTTCGTCCAGGACAAGGCCAGCCGCAAGCGCTTCGACAACGAGAACGACATCGCCTGGCGCTGCCGCACCATCGGCTTCGAGGAGGGCGTGATCATCCGTTCCACCCTCGGCCGCATGATCATGGCCCCGGCGCTGGTCGCCGGCCGTGCCGAGATCGACGAGCTGGTCGACAAGACCCGCCGTGCGGTAGATCGCACGGCCCAGGAAATCGGTGTGCTGTAACGGCACGCGCTTCCGCTTTTTTGTAGGAGCGAGGGGGACGCCTAGTTCTTGCTCGCGAATGGTGACGCGGAGCTCGGCAAGAGCCCCTCTCCCTAACCCTGGCTGCGCGCCCCGCTCCGAAGGGAGAGGGGACTGGTTCGGTGCAGGTCGATGCCAAGGTGTCAGCCGGCACGAATAGCTCCCTCTCCCTTCAGGGAGAGGGCGGGGGAGAGGGAACCCGCTGGCGCCGATGTTTCGCGAGCAAGCTCGCTCCTACGAAGAGCTGAAATACCCAACAACAACGCCGCGAGCGCGAAGACGCCCGCGCGATGGAACCCTTTTGCCCGGCTTCTGGCCGGGGGTACTGCCCAGCAACACAACAACGCCAATCCGGCTGTGGGAGTCGTTCCATGAAAGTGTCCTTGCTCACGCGCATCTCCATCACCTGTGCTCTTGCTGCCGCTGGCGGTAGTGCTCACGCGCAGTCCCAAAGCATCACCGTCATCTCCTTCGGCGGCGCCACCAAGGCGGCCCAGGAGCAGGCCTACTTCAAGCCCTTCGAAGCCAGCGGCGCCGGCAAGATCGTCGCCGGCGAATACAACGGCGAGATGGCCAAGGTGAAAGCCATGGTCGACGTCGGCAAGGTCACCTGGGACGTCGTCGAAGTGGAAAGCCCCGAGCTGCTGCGCGGCTGCGAGGAAGGCCTGTTCGAGCGTATCGACCCGGCAGCCATCGGCGAAGAGAAGAACTTCGTCCCTGGCACCCTCAGCGAATGCGGCGTGGCCACCTACGTCTGGTCCATGGTCATGGCCTACAACGGCGCCAAGGTCGCCAAGGCTCCACAGTCTTGGGCGGATTTCTGGAACACCAGCGAATACCCGGGCAAGCGCGGCCTGCGCAAAGGCGCCAAGTACACCCTGGAAATCGCCCTGCTGGCTGACGGCGTGAAACCCGAAGATCTCTACAAGGTGCTCGGCACGAAAGAGGGCGTCGATCGCGCCTTCGCCAAGCTCGACCAGCTCAAGGGCAACATCCAGTGGTGGGAAGCCGGCGCGCAACCGCCGCAGTGGCTGGCCGCCGGCGACGTGGTAATGAGCGCGGCCTACAACGGCCGCATCGCCGCCGCGCAGAAGGAAGGCGTAAAGCTGGGCATCGTCTGGCCGGGCAGCCTGTACGACCCGGAATACTGGGCCGTGGTGAAAGGTACCCCGAACAAGGCGTTGGCCGAGAAGTTCATCGCCTTCGCCAGCCAGCCGCAAACCCAGAAGACCTTCTCCGAGAACATCCCCTACGGCCCAGTGCACAAGGGCACCCTGGACCTGCTGCCGGCGGACGTGCGCGATGCGCTGCCCACCGCGCCGGCCAACCTCGAAGGCGCCCGCTCGGTGGACGCAGCCTTCTGGGTCGACCACGGCGAAGAGCTCGAGCAGCGCTTCAACGCCTGGGCCGCCCGCTGATCCTTTCCTGATCCACGCCCGGCGTCCGCGCCGGGCCTGCCTTGCCAACGACGCGTGAGAAACACAATGACAACGACGCAAAACCAGGCGACGACGCTGGAGCTGAGCACCATCCAGCCCATCGCTGCACATGAACGACACGGCCGCGCCCGCGACCTCTTCACCATCTGGTTCGGCAGCAACATCATGCTGCTGACCGTGGTTACCGGCGCCCTGGCGGTCACCGTGTTCAAGCTGCCGTTCTTCGCCGCCGTGCTGGCGCTGGTGCTCGGCAACCTGGTGGGTGGCGTGTTCATGGCGCTGCACTCGGCCCAGGGCCCGCAGCTGGGCGTGCCGCAGATGGTGCAGACCCGCGGCCAGTTCGGCTCCTTCGGATCCTTGCTGGTAGTCGCCCTGGTGGTGATCATGTACCTGGGCTTCTTCGCCTCGAACCTGGTGCTCGGCGGCCAGGCGCTGCACGCACGCTTCGAGGTGATCGGCACCAACACCGGCATCCTGCTGGTCGGCGCGATCAGCGTGATCGCCACGGTGTTCGGCTACCGCCTGATCCACGGCTACACCCGCGTGATGTCCTGGCTGTCCGGCGCGGTGCTGCTGGTCAGCTTCGTCTGGCTGGTGTTCGTCCACGGCCTGCCGGCGGACCTGCTTGAGCGCAACGAGAACAACATCCCCGGCTTCCTCGGCGCGCTGTCCATCGCCGCGCTGTGGCAACTGGCCTACGCGCCCTACGTCTCCGACTACTCGCGCTACATGCCGCAGGGCACCGGCGCGCGCACCGCGTTCTGGTCCAGCTACTGGGGCTGCTGCCTGGGCTCGATCCTGCCGATGCTGCTGGGTGTGCTGGTCGGCCTGTCGGTGGGCGAGGGCGACGTCATCGCCGGCCTGATCGAAATGACCGGCGGCTTCAGCGCCATCATGGTCGCGGTGTTCTCCATCGGCATCGCCGCCACCAACTCGATGAACCTGTACTGCGGCACGCTCTCGGCCATCACCGTCGGCCAGACGCTGATCCCGGCCTGGTCGGCCAAGGCCGGCTGGCGCGCGGTGATCGCCTTGGCGCTGTTCGGCGGCTCGCTGGCCATCGCCCTGCTCGGCCAGGACAACTTCATGGCCAACTACACCAACTTCATCCTGCTGCTGCTCTACGTGCTGGTGCCCTGGAGCGCGATCAACCTGGTCGACTACTACCTGGTGGCCCACGGCGAATACGACGTGCTGTCGTTCTTCCGTCGTGACGGCGGCATCTACGGCACCTTCAACTGGACTGCGGTGAACTGCTACATCCTCGGCATCCTGGTGCAGGTGCCGTTCATGTCCACCGCGCTCTACACCGGCGCCGCCGCGCAGGCCATGAACGGCGCGGACATCTCCTGGGTGGTCGGCCTGGGCGTGGTCTCGCCGGTCTACTGGCTGTTCAGCCGCAAGCGCCAGCGCGCCCTGAAGGCGGCCCGCGCATGAGCCGTCGTACCGGGTTCTTCTTCGACGAACGCTGCTTCTGGCACGCAACGGGGCTGCATGCGCTGATCCTTCCTGTCGGGGGCTGGCTGCAGCCGCCGGTAGGCGGCGGCCATGCCGAATCGCCGGAGAGCAAGCGCCGGTTGAAAAGCCTGATGGATGTTTCCGGCCTGAGCAGCCAGCTGCACCTGTCCAGCGCGCCCCTGGCCAGCGAGGAAGACCTGCTGCGGGTGCATCCGGCGAGCTACCTGGAGCGCTTCAAGGCCTACAGCGAAGTCGGCCATGGCGACATGGGCGAGGAAACCATGGTCAGCCATGGCACCTACGACATCGCCCGGCAGTCCGCCGGCCTGACCATTGCCGCCGTGGACGCGGTGCTGCGCGGCGAGCTGGACAATGCCTACGCGCTGTCGCGTCCGCCGGGCCACCACTGCCTGCCGGATCGCGGCATGGGCTTCTGCTACCTGGCCAACATCGCCGTGGCGGTGGAGACGGCCAAGGCGCGCCACGGCATCAAGCGCGTGGCGGTGCTGGACTGGGACGTGCACCACGGCAACGGCACCGAGGCGATCTTCTACGGTCGCGACGACGTGCTGACCCTGTCGATCCACCAGGCCGACTGCTATCCCACCGGCACCGGCGCGGTGGACGACATCGGCGAGGGCGCGGGCAAGGGTTACAACCTCAACGTGCCGCTCTATCCCGGCAGTGGCGACGACGCTTATCGCGTGGCCATGGAAACCATCATCGTGCCGGCGCTGGAGCGCTTCCAGCCGGAGCTGATCGTGGTCGCCAGCGGCTTCGACGCCAACGGCGTGGACCCGCTGGCGCGTATGCTCGCCCACAGCGAGACCTTCCGCTTCATGACCGCCGCCGTGCGCGACGCCGCCGAGCGCCTGTGCGCTGGGAAGCTGGTGGTGGTGCATGAGGGCGGTTACGCGGAAGCCTACGTGCCGTTCTGCGGTCATGCGGTGATCGAGGAAATGGCCGGCGTGCGTACCGAGGTGGTCGATCCCTTCCTGCCGATGCTCGAAGGCCAGCAGCCAGATGCGGACTTCCGCGCCTTCCAGCGCCAGGCGCTGCAGCGGATGGCGGCGAAGCTGCTGGGCTGAGGCCACCGCCCGCGGCGGCAGCGGGCGGATCGAACCTGATGGTCGATCCGTCCGTGACTCCTCTGCTTTTCCCCTCTCGCAGCTGCCTCTTGCAGTGCCGGTCGATGACTGCGTGGACAGCCAGGTCCGGGGCGAAGCCAGCACCCCTCTCGATGCAGTACTGATGCCCTCCCTGGTGGTGGAGCCCTACCCGCTCAGTACGAATAGTTCGTTCGAACGACGCTGGCATGGTTGGCGCGGCACAGAATGTCCGGGCCGCCGTTGCGCTGGTAGTTCAATCATTCCATGACACCGAACCAAGGCGGCATCAGGCGAGAGGCGACGCAACCTCGTCGTACAGCGCTGAGGGGCCTTTCAACGCCCCTCAACAGCGTTACCCATCCTCTACAACAATCAGAACAGGGGACCAGGTTCATGGACACGGAATACCTCGCGACGCTGCCCAGCGCGATTCGCCACTTCGCCCGGGAACGGGCGGGGGCCATTGCCTATGCCTTCGAAGGCCGCGAAACCACCTTTGCCGATCTGGACCGCCATACCGACCGCGTGGCCCAGGCCCTGCTGGCCGACGGGGTGAAGGCTGGCGACCGCATCGCCTACATCGGCAAGAACAGCGATCACTATTTCGAGCTGTTCTTTGGCGCGGCCAAGATGGGCGCCGTCATCACGCCGGTGAGCTGGCGGATGGCGAGGCCCGAGATCCAGTACATCGTTTCGCATTGAGAGGCGACGCTGGTCTTCGTCGGCGCCGAGTCCTCGGCGTCGGTACGCAACCTGCTGCCCGCGCTGCCGCTGGTGCGTCGTGCAGTGGCGATGGAGGGCGGGGAGCCCGACTGGATGGCCTACACCCACTGGCGCGACGCCTGCCCGAGTACCCCGCCGGCACACGAGGCGAAGCCTGCCGACGTGGTGCTGCAGCTCTACACGTCGGGTACGACAGGTCGTCCCAAGGGCGTGATGCTGATGCATCGGAACCTGACCATAGGTACCCGGATTTCCTTGAGCGGGGACGCGGACTGGTCGCTCTGGAGCGACGACGACGTCTCGCTGGTGGCCATGCCGGTCGCACATATCGGCGGTTCGGGTTGGGGGGTGCGTGGCATTCTGTCCGGCTGCAAGGGGGTCGTGGCACGTGAGTTCGATCCGAGCAAGGTGCTCGACTACATCGAACACGACCGGGTCAGCAAACTGTTCATGGTGCCAGCGGCATTACAGATCGTGCTGCGCGATCCGCGCGTGCGCCAGGTGGACTATTCGCGTCTCAAGTACATGCTGTACGGCTCCTCGCCAATCCCTGCGGCGCTGCTGCGCGAGGGCATGGAAGTCTTTGGCTGCGGGTTCGTCCAGCAATACGGCATGACCGAGACCACGGGCACGATCGTGGCGCTGCCGCCGGAAGACCATACGCTTGCCGATGTCCCGCGCATGCGCGCTGCCGGCAAGGCCATGCCCGGCTGCGAAGTGGCGGTGGTCGGGCCGGACGGCCGGAGGCTGCCGCCCGGAGAAGTCGGCGAGGTGGTGATCCGCTCGCCGCAGAACATGGCGGGTTACTGGAAGCAGGAGGAAGACACTGCTCGCGTCATCGATGCCGAAGGCTGGCTACGCAGTGGCGACGCCGGCTACATGGACACGGAGGGCTATCTGTACATCCACGACCGGGTCAAGGACATGATCATCAGCGGCGGGGAGAACATCTACCCGGCCGAGGTGGAGAGCGCCATCTACGGTCACCCGGCCGTTGCCGATGTCGCCGTGATCGGAGTGCCCGACGAGCGCTGGGGCGAGGCGGTCAAGGCGATGATTGTGCTGCGCGCCGGCGCTGCGGCCGATGTCGACGGTATCCTGGCCTGGGCGCGTGAGCGTATCGCAGGCTTCAAGGTGCCCAAGAGCATCGACTTCATCGACGCCATGCCACGCAATCCGGCCGGCAAGTTGCTGCGTCGGGCGTTGCGCGAGCCGTACTGGGTGGGGCGGACCCGTCAGGTCAACTAGGCGACCGGGATCGAGACGGCGTACGCAGTGATCCGGCAGGCGCGGGCCACTGGGTCAGGTCAAGTTGCTAGAGTAGGGGCTTCATCCAGAACAACGGACAACGTCGCCATGAAGTTCCTGCTGCTTCCCCTTGCCCTGCTGGCCCTCTGCGCCTCCGCCCAGGCCGCTTCCGACTGCGCCGACGCGCAGACCCAGGGTGAGATCAACGCTTGCAGCGGTGCGGCCTACAAGGCCAGCGACAAACGCCTCAATGACCTCTACGGGCAGTACCGCCAACGGCTGGATGCCGGGCAGAAGAAGGCCCTGACCGCCGCGCAGAAAGCCTGGCTGAACTACCGTGACCTCAGCTGTAAATTCGAGACCTCCAGCGTCGAGGGCGGCTCCGGCTACCCGATGGCCTACGGCAACTGCCTGAAAGCCATGACCGATCAGCGCATCAAGGAGCTGCAGACGCTCTCCAACTGCCAGGAAGGCGACTTCAACTGTCCTGCGCCCAAGCCCTGACCGCTCTCCTACAAGTGCATGCCGGGCGGGCAAAAAAAGAGGGAGCCTTGCGGCTCCCCTGGAGAGACGGCCGCGGTAGTGGGACCGCGGCCGGGGGTGGCTGCGCCGTCAGGCGGCGCGGAACAGGTTGTGCGGGTCGATGACGAATTTCTTCGGCACGCCGGCATCGAACTCGCCATAGCCCTTGGGCGCGTCGTCCAGGGTGATGACTTCCACCCCGACGACATCGGCGATCTTGATGCGGTCCCACATGATCGCCTGCATCAGCTGGCGGTTGTACTTCATCACCGGGGTCTGGCCGGTGTGGAAGCTGTGCGACTTGGCCCAGCCCAGGCCGAAGCGGATGCTCAGCGAGCCCTGCTTGGCGGCCGCGTCAACGGCGCCCGGGTCTTCGGTGACGTAGAGGCCCGGAATGCCGATCTTGCCGGCCACCCGCACCACGCCCATCAGCGAGTTCAGCACGGTGGCCGGAGCCTCGTGCTGCGAGCCCGAATGACCGTGGCCACGGGCCTCGAAGCCCACCGCGTCGACCGCGCAGTCCACTTCCGGTTCGCCCAGCAGATCGGCGATCTGCTCGTGCAGCGGGGTGTCCTTGGACAGGTCGGCGATCTCGAAGCCCTGCGCCTTGGCGTGCGCCAGGCGGGTCGGGTTGACGTCGCCGACGATCACCACGGCGGCGCCCAGCAGGCGGGCCGAAGCGGCGGCGGCAAGGCCGACCGGACCGGCACCGGCGATATAGACGGTGCTGCCCGGACCGACGCCGGCCGTCACCGCACCGTGGTAGCCGGTGGGGAGGATGTCGGAGAGGCAGGTCAGGTCGCGGATCTTCTCCATCGCCGCGTCGCGGTTAGGCAGGCGCAGCAGGTTGAAGTCGGCGTAGGGGACCATCACGTACTCGGCCTGGCCACCGACCCAGCCGCCCATGTCGACGTAGCCGTAGGCGCCGCCGGCACGGGCCGGGTTGACCGTCAGGCAGACGCCGGTGTGCTGTTCCTTGCAGGTGCGGCAGTGGCCGCAGGCGACGTTGAACGGCACCGAGACCAGGTCGCCGATCTTCATGGTTTCCACGCCACGGCCGATCTCCACCACCTCGCCGGTGATCTCGTGGCCCAGCACCAGGCCTTCCGGCGCGGTGGTACGGCCACGGACCATGTGCTGGTCGGAGCCGCAGATGTTGGTGGAAACCACGCGCAGGATCACCCCGTGGTCGATCTGCTTGCCCTGTGGGTCCTGCATCTTCGGATAGGGGATGTTCTGTACTTCGACCTTGCCCGGGCCGAGATAAACCACACCACGATTGCCAGACATACGCATTCCTCATTGTGTTTGTGGGTACAAAGGCGGGCCCTGCGGCTCGCGGTTCTGCACTGGGATGTCGTGTGTTGCGCGACAGGGCCGGTACGTACTGCTGGCAGCCGGCGGGTCTGTCGGTGTTGCTCGTGCAGGGGAGCCAGGCTTCAAGAGCCCCTCTCCCTAACCCTCTCCCGCAAGCGGGAGAGGGGATATCCGTGTGTGGGGCGGACACCGTGCTAGCCGGTGGCGCCGCACTGCTCCCTCTCCCTTCAGGGAGAGGGTTGGGGGAGAGGGCGCTTTACCGCGAACGCCACAGTCCAGGTCGGAACGTCGGGCGGATGAGCTCCACCCATCCGCCGTTCGGGTGTCAGGGCGGCGTTATTACAGAACGACTGTCCGGTTGGCATTCAGGAACACGCGTTTCTCGATGTGATAGCCCACGGCTTTCGCGAGGGTCAGGCACTCCACGTCGCGGCCCTTGGCGATCAGGTCCTCGGGGTAGTGGGCGTGGTCCACGGGCTCGACGCCCTGGGCGATGATCGGGCCCTCGTCGAGGTCGTTGTTGATGTAGTGAGCCGTGGCGCCGACCAGCTTCACGCCCTTCTGGTAGGCCTGGTGATAAGGCTTGGCGCCCTTGAAGCCGGGCAGCAGCGAGTGGTGGATGTTGATCGCCCAGCCGTCCAGGCGGCGGCACAGTTCGGGGGACAGCACCTGCATGTAGCGGGCGAGGATCACCAGCTCGGCACCGGTTTCCTCGATCACCTGCCAGACCTTCGCCTCCTGCGCGCCCTTGTCGTTCGGGTCGAGGGCGAAGTGGTGATAAGGGATGCCATGCCAGCGCGCCAGCGGCTCCAGGTCCGGGTGGTTGGAGACCACCGCCACCACGTCCATCGGCAGCTGGCCGATGCGCTGGCGGTAGAGCAGGTCGTTCAGGCAGTGGTCGGCCTTGGAGACCATGATCACCACCTTGCTGCGGTAGCCCGGCGGAGTCAGTTCGACGTTCATCTGGAAGGGCGATACGCGATCGGCGAGGCCGGCGCGGAAGGCCGCTTCGTCGAAGCCGTCGCCGGCGCGGAATTCGATGCGGATGAAGAAGCGCTGCGCCAGGCGGTCATCGAACGAATGGTGCTCGGTGACGTAGCAGCGCTGCTCGAACAGGTAGCGCGTGACCACGTCCACCGTGCCCAGCAGGCTCGGGCTGTCGGCGGTGAGGATCCAGGTATCGGGGGTGCGGCTCATGGTCTGGCTCCGAACAATCACCCCTCTCCCGTTGGGAGAGGGGCTGGGGGTGAGGGTGGCTCTGGCGCCAGTCCCTCACCGGTCCTCACGTATCACGCCGCCACCTGCAGGCCGTACTCGGCGCAGGCATCCTGCAGCCACAGCCAGAAGTAGTCGGAGAAGCTGCGGCGCACCACCAGCTCCCAGGTGTGCTCGCCGGTGTGGCGGATCACCAGCTGGGACTTGGCGAAGTGGGTGCCGACCGCCTTGCCCACCGGGAAATTGCTCGGGTGCACGTCGTAGCCGGTGGACTTCATCAGCACTTCGCGGACCTTGGCGCCTTCGAGTTCCAGCAGGGTCTGGCCGCCGCTGACGTTGACCACGGCATAGTGCAGGTCCTCGCCCAGCGCCTCGCGCAGACGTTGCTCGACGGCGAACTCCTCGCCGCCGGGGACGATCAGCAGCCACTCGTCCGGGCCGAGCCACTGCAGCGAAGTGTCGCCCTTGGCCACCAGGGTCAGCGCCACCGGCAGCTCCAGGCCCAGGGCCTTGTGCACGCCGCCGGCGAAGGCCGGGTCGTGGGCGTCGCCACGCAGGGTCAGGTGGCCGAGTAATTTCTTTTCGCGCAGGGTCACGCCGGCGTTGGCCACCTTGCGGGCGGCGAGCTTGTCCAGCTCGGCGTGGTGCAGGGGGGATTCGGCCTGGATGCCATCTGCGGGGCGTTGCTGGTAGAGGTTGGCTTTGCTCATTCGTTTTCACCTAGGGGCGTCGTGCGCCCTGGAAGCCTGTCTGCCCTCTCCCTGACCCTCTCCCTGAAGGGAGAGGGGATGTCCGTGCGTACTGATACACGGTGCCATCCGGGAGCTTCAGTCACTCCCTCTCCCTTCAGGGAGAGGGCGGGGGAGAGGGGCGAACCCCACTCCGATCAATCCACGTTCTGCCGTTCCCCTTTCGGGTCGTAGAACACCGAGCTGCAGATTTCCGCCTCGATCACCCGGCCATCCGGCAGCGGGGCGTAGACCTTCTCGCCCAGGCGCTTGATGCCGCCCTTCACCACCGCCAGGGCGAAGCTGTAGCCCAGGGTGCTGCTCATGTAGCTGGAGGTGACGTGGCCGACCATGGTCGCGGGAATCGTGTGCTGCGGGGTGAACAGCAGTTGCGCGCCCTCGGGCAGCAGGTCCATCGGGTTGGTCGGCTTGAGGCCTACCAACTGCTTGCGATCTTCGCGCTGGCAGTCGGCGCGGTTCATGCCACGCCAGCCGATCCAGGAGAACGGCTTGGTGCGACCCACCGCCCAACCCATGTTCAGGTCGTCCGGGGTCACCGAGGCGTCGGTGTCCTGGCCGACGATGATGAAGCCCTTTTCGGCGCGCAGGACGTGCATGGTCTCGGTGCCATACGGGGTCAGGTTGTACTTGGCGCCGGCGGCGACTATGGCCTCCAGCACACCCATGGCGTAGTTGGCCTGGATGTTCACCTCGTAGGACAGCTCGCCCGTGAAGGAGATGCGGAACACCCGCGCCGGTACGCCGGCGACCTTGCCTTCCTTCCAGGTCATGAAGGGGAAGGCGTCCTTGTCCAGGTCGATGTCGGTGACCTCGCTCAGCAGCTTGCGGCTGTTGGGGCCGGACAGGGTGAGGGTGGCCCAGTGGTCGGTGACCGAGGTGAAGTACACCTTCAGCTCCGGCCATTCGGTCTGGTGGTACAGCTCCAGCCACTCCATGACGCGGGCCGCGCCGCCGGTGGTGGTGGTCATGACGAAGTGGTTGTCCGCCAGGCACGCGGTGACGCCATCGTCGAAGACCATGCCGTCTTCCTTGCACATCAGGCCATAGCGGGCCTTGCCCACGTCCAGCTTGGTCCAGGCGTTGGTGTAGACGCGGTTGAGGAACTCGCGGGCGTCCGGGCCCTGGATGTCGATCTTGCCCAGGGTGGAGGCGTCCAGCAGGCCGACCGACTCACGCACGGCGCGGCATTCGCGGGCCACGGCGGCATGCATGTCTTCGCCACGCTTGGGGAAGTACCACGGACGTTTCCACTGGCCGACGTCCTCGAACTCGGCGCCGTTCTTCACGTGCCAGGCGTGCAGGGCGGTGAAGCGCACCGGTTCGAACAGGTGACCGCAGTGGCGTCCGGCGACAGCGCCGAAGGTCACCGGGGTGTAGTTCGGGCGGAACATGGTGGTGCCGGTGTCGGCGATGCTCTTGCCCTGGGCGCGGGCGGCGATGGCCAGGCCGTTGATATTGCCCAGCTTGCCCTGGTCGGTGCCGAAGCCCAGTGCGGTGTAGCGCTTGACGTGCTCGATGGACTCGAAACCCTCGCGGCAGGCCAGCTCGATGGCGGCGGCGGTGACGTCGTTCTGGGTGTCGACGAACTGCTTGGGCGCGCGGGCGGTGGTTTTCTCGTGGGGCACCTGGAACAGCGCCAGGGTGGCGTCCTCGGTGCGCTCGGCAACCGCCGGCAGCTCGCCGGCGACGGACTTGAAGCCGCCGTCGACAGCGGCCTGGCTGCCGGCCTGGTAGCCGTCGGCCAGGGCATCGGCGAGGCGGAACACGCCGTTCACCGCACCGGCGCAGATGCGCTTCTGGAAGGCCAGGCCGGGCACGAAGGCGAGGATGTCCTCGCGCCATTCCGGCTTGCCTCCCAGGTGCGAAGCCAGGTGCACCACCGGGCTGTAGCCGCCGGAGCTGGCGACCAGGTCGCAGTCCAGCCACTCGCCGGGCGCTGTCACCTTCAGGCGGAAGGTGTCGATGGGGGCGATTTTCGCGCCGCTCACGCGCTTGCTGCCGCGGGCCTCGATCACCGCGCTGCCGGTGATGACGCGCATACCGCGCTTGCGCGCTTCCTCGACCCATTCGCCGCGCGGATTGGGGCGGGCGTCGGCGATGGCGACCACCTGCAGACCGGCTTCCTGCCAGTCCAGGGCGACGCGGTAGGCGTAGTCGTTGTTGGTGGACAGCACCAGTCTCTTGCCCGGTGCCACGCCGTAGCGGCGCACGTAGGTGGAGACGGCGCCGGCGAGCATGTTGCCCGGCACATCGTTGTTCGCGTAGACCAGCGGACGCTCGTGGGCGCCAGCGGCGAGCACCACACGGTTGGCACGGACGCGGTGCACACGCATGCGCACCTGGCCCAGCGGGGCGGTTTCGCCGAGATGGTCGGTGCGGCGCTCGTGGATGGTGAGGAAGTTGTGGTCGTGGTAGCCGTTGACCGTGGAGCGCGGCAGCAGGATCACGTCCGGGTTGCCTTCCAGCTCGGCGATGACCTTGGCCACCCACTCCTCGGCCGGCTTGCCGTCGAGGGTCTCGCGGGTGTCGAGCAGGCTGCCGCCGAACTCTTCCTGTTCATCGGCGAGGATCACCCGCGCGCCGCTGCGCGAGGCAGCCAGGGCGGCGGCCAGGCCGGCGGGGCCGGCGCCGACGATCAGCACGTCGGCGTGGTGGTTCATCCAGTCGTAGCTGTCCGGGTCCACTTCGGTGGGCGCGCGGCCTAGGCCTGCGGCCTTGCGGATGTACTTCTCGTAGGTCAGCCACATGGACTGCGGGTACATGAAGGTCTTGTAGTAGAAGCCGGGCGGCATCAGCTTGCCACCGACCTTGCCGAAGATCCCCATGAGGTCGTTCTGCACGTTCGGCCAGCCGTTGGTGGCGGTCGCCACCAGGCCGTTGTACAGGGCCTGCTGGGTGGCGCGCACGTTGGGCACCTGGGTAGATTCGCGCGAGCCGATCTGCAGGATGGCGTTGGGTTCCTCGGCGCCGGCGGCGACGATGCCCCGCGGGCGCGAGTACTTGAAGCTGCGGCCGAGGATGTCGACGCCGTTGGCCAGCAGCGCGGCGGCCAGGGTGTCACCGGCGAAGCCCTGGTAGCTCTGGCCGTTGAAGCTGAAGGTCAGCGGCTTGTTGCGGTCGATGCGACCGCCACGGGACAGGCGATTGATCTGGCTCATTAGGCCTTCTCCACGGCGGGCTGGACGGCGGATTTCTTCTCGGATTCGGCGGTGATGCTTGGTTTTTCGCCGATCTTGTAGGTTTCCAGGATTTCGTAGGTCACGGTGTGGCGGGTGACGTTGAAGTACTGGCGGCAGCCGGCAGCGTGCACCCACAGTTCGTGGTGGATGCCGCGCGGGTTGTCGCGGAAGAACATGTACTCGCCCCATTCCGCGTCGGAGCAGGCAGCCGGGTCGAGCGGGCGCGGGATGTGCGCCTGGCCCTTGGCGTGGAATTCCTCTTCGGAACGCAGCTCGCCGCAATGGGGGCAGAAGATGTTCAACATGGTTAATGCCCTCTTTAGTGAGCTACGGCCGCAGCGCCGTGCTCGTCGATCAGTGCGCCGGTGTGGAAACGTTCGATGGAGAAGGGCGCGGCCAGCGGATGCGGCTCGCCCTTGGCCAGGGTCGCGGCGAAGACGTTGCCCGAGCCGGGAGTGGCCTTGAAGCCACCGGTGCCCCAGCCGCAGTTGAAGAACAGGTTCTTCACCGGGGTCTTGCCGATGATCGGGCAGGCGTCCGGGGTGGTGTCGACGATGCCGCCCCACTGGCGGTTCATGCGCACCCGCGAGAGCACCGGGAACATCTCGACGATGGCCTGCAGGGTGTGCTCGATGACCGGGTAGGAGCCGCGCTGGCCGTAGCCGTTGTAGCCGTCGATGCCGGCGCCGATGACCAGGTCGCCCTTGTCCGACTGGCTGATGTAGCCATGCACGGCGTTGGACATGATCACGCTGTCGATGATGGGTTTCAGCGGCTCGGAAACCAGGGCCTGCAGCGGGTGCGATTCGATCGGCAGGCGGAAGCCGGCGAGCTTGGCCATGTGCCCCGAATTGCCGGCGGTGACCACGCCGACGCGCTTGGCGCCGATGAAGCCGCGGTTGGTCTCGACGCCGATGACCACGCCGTCCTGCTTGCGGAAGCCGATCACCTCGGTCTGCTGGATCAGGTCCACGCCCAGGGCGTCGGCCGCGCGGGCGAAGCCCCAGGCCACGGCATCGTGGCGGGCCACGCCGCCGCGACGTTGCACGGTGGAGCCCATGACCGGGTAGCGCGCACTCTTGGTGCAGTTCAGGTAGGGAATCTCTTCGGCCACCTGCTGCGCATTGAGCAGTTCGCCATCCACGCCGTTCAGGCGGTTGGCGCTCACGCGGCGTTCGCCGTCGCGCATGTCCTGCAGGGTGTGGCAGAGGTTGTAGACCCCGCGCTGAGAGAACATGACGTTGTAGTTCAGGTCCTGGGACAGGCCTTCCCACAGCTTCATGGCGTGTTCGTAGAGCAGCGCGGATTCGTCCCACAGGTAGTTGGAACGCACGATGGTGGTGTTGCGCGCGGTGTTGCCGCCGCCCAGCCAGCCCTTCTCGACCACTGCGACGTTGGTGATGCCGTGCTCCTTGGCCAGGTAGTAGGCCGTGGCCAAGCCGTGCCCGCCGCCGCCGACGATGACCACGTCGTAGACCGGCTTGGGCGTGGGCGTGCGCCACATGCGTTGCCAGTTCTCGTGGTGGCTCAGGGAATGCTTGAACAGGCCGAAGCCGGAATAGCGTTGCATGTCGATGCTCCTGATCTTTTGCTCCCCTTCCCGTGGGAAGGGGGTGGGGTGAGGGTTGCGGCGCTGGGGTCGGGACCGATGTTTCCCTCACCTGCCCTTGGGGCGCCGTCTCCGCGAGGAGACGGGAAAATTCAACGGTAGACCGGGAAGTCCGCGCAGAGACCGGCGACCTGGGTGGCCACCTTGGCCTCGACGTCGGCGTCCCCCAGGTGGTCCAGTACGTCGCAGATCCAGCCGGCCAGTTCGCGGCACTGGGCTTCCTTCAGTCCGCGGGTGGTCACCGCCGGGGTGCCGATGCGGATGCCGGAGGTGACGAACGGGCTCTGCGGGTCGTTCGGCACGGCGTTCTTGTTCACGGTGATGCCGACGCGGCCCAGGGCGGCGTCCGCTTCCTTGCCGGTCAGGCCCTGTTTCACCAGGCTGATCAGCATCAGGTGGTTGTCGGTGCCGCCGGAGACCACGTCGTAGCCACGGTCGATGAACACCGAGGCCATGGCCTTGGCGTTCTTGATCACCTGGGCCTGGTAGTCCTTGAAGCCGGGCTCCAGCGCTTCCTTGAAGCACACCGCCTTGGCGGCGATCACGTGCATCAGCGGGCCACCCTGGGCGCCGGGGAAGACGGCGGAATTGAGCTTCTTCTCGATCTCTTCGTTGCTGCGCGCCAGGATCAGGCCGCCGCGCGGGCCGCGCAGGGTCTTGTGGGTGGTGGTGGTGACCACGTCGGCGTAGGGCAGCGGGTTCGGGTACAGGCCGGCGGCGACCAGGCCGGCGACGTGGGCCATGTCGACGAACAGCAGCGCCCCGACCTTGTCGGCGATGGCGCGGAAGCGCGGGAAGTCGAGGGTCTTCGAATAAGCAGAGAAGCCGGCGACGATCATTTTCGGCTTGTGCTCCACGGCCAGGCGCTCGACTTCGTCGTAGTCGATCAGGCCGGTGGCGGTGTCCAGGCCGTACTGGATGGCGTTGTACAGCTTGCCGGAGGAGGAGACCTTGGCGCCGTGGGTCAGGTGGCCGCCGTGGGCCAGGCTCATGCCCAGGAGGGTGTCGCCGGCGTTGAGCAGGGCGAGATAAACAGCGGCGTTGGCCGAGGAGCCCGAGTGCGGCTGGACGTTGGCGTAGTCGGCGCCGAACAGTTGTTTGGCGCGATCGATGGCCAGTTGCTCGACCTTGTCCACATGCTCGCAGCCGCCGTAGTAACGCTTGCCCGGATAGCCTTCGGCGTACTTGTTGGTCAGCCCGCTGCCCTGGGCCTGCATGACGCGCTTGCTGGTGTAGTTCTCCGAAGCGATCAGCTCGAGGTGGTCCTCCTGGCGCGCTTCCTCGGCATCCATCGCCGCGAGCAGTTCGTCGTCATAGCCTTGGATCTGGTCTTGCTTGCTGAACATCGCTGTCTCCCTGCGGCGCGGTGGGGCGCCATGGCTGGTGCGGGACGAACCCGTCCCCTTGGAAGCGATGGTATGACCGGCCCCGTCCGGCCAGATGCCTGCGCACGCCGCGGGTAGGTGCGTTTGCGACATGCCGTGAACGGCGTAAAAGCGACCGGGTGCGTGGAATTGCACGTGGCGGCTGGTCAGAATGCGACATGCTCGCGCCAGGACGGCGCGACCCTTGGAGCCCTGTCGATGAAGCGTGTCTTCTTGTCTGGTTCGTTGTGCATTGCCCTGCTGTCGCCGACGTTGTCGGCCTGGGGCATGTCGCGCCTGTTCGACGGCGACGCGAGGGTCTGGGTGCAAGGCCGGACGCTGTGCTTTGGCGGCGCGGCATTCCAGTCGCCCGGCCTGTTTTTCAACCGCACGTTGCAGGTGGACGAGCGGCAGGTGGCGGTGTACTCCATCGAGGTCGCGCGCGAGCCCTACGAGCCGTTCTGGTCGTCGGCCAGCATCGAGCCCACGCAAGGCGTGCCACTGCGCAGCGATACCTGCTTCGCCTACGGCCAGCCGATTCGCGGTTTCCGCGAGAAAACCCCGGCGCTGCCGCTGCAGCCTGGCCTGTACAACGTCACGCTCGGCGGGCGCGACAGCGCCGGCAATGGCCAGCGGGCAACCTTCATGAAAACCTTCTGCCTGCAAGCGCGCAGCAGCGGGGTGGCAGTGAGCGACGCCGGCTACGACAACAGGCTGGGGCGCTGGGTCTGCAATCCTCCGCAATGAAGCTGGCGATAGGAAGCAGTGGGCCAAGGGACTAAACTGCGGCCCTCACGAAATGCGAGGACGCCATGAACCGTTCCCTGACTCTGCTTTCCGCCCTGCTGCTCACCGCGACGCTGCAGGGCTGTGGTGACGACAGCAAACCCGCCAAGGCCGAGGCTCCCGAAGCCGCCAGTGCCGCCGCAGCCACCCCGGCCGGCGACAGCTGCACCGGCCATGTGCTGGAAAAGGCGCTGCCGCCGACCAAGGCCGTCTACGGCTATCCCTACCTGTCCCGCGAGTGCGGCTACGACGACGCCACCATCGTCTATGGCAAGGCCGATGGCAGCCAGCGCCTGGTCGTGACCCTGACCGACACCGGCCTGCCGGCGCCGGGCGCCGACCAGCAGGGCGAGGCCGCCAAGCAGTACCTGGCCGCCCAGGCCAAGCTGCGCGACACCACCGCGAAGAACGTCTCGCTGCTCAACCAGGCGCGCCAGGCGGCGCTGCAGAACGGCACCGCCGCGCAGTTCGGCGGCGAGCAGTACCTGCCGGTGATCGACAGCACCCGCATGGGCGATCCGCTGGCCATCAGCGTCCCGGGCCCGGATGACAAAGCCGGTGAGTCCAGCCTGACCGGCCTGATCAAGGGCCGCTACGTGCTCAACATGGTTTCGCCGGACAAGCCCAACGGCGGTACCTCCCAGTCCCTGCGCGAGCTGTTCGTGCCCATCTCCGAGCAGATGGCGCTGACCAAGCTGCCCTGATTGATCCAGAGAGTTCTGACAGCGAACGCTCCCAATCTCTGATCCTCCACCTCGCCTCGTTCTGAGGAAAATTCCCGGCGTCGAAATTTCTCAATCGCCAGGAAGAGGTGGAGGACCATGACATTCAAGACCAGAGGCCTGCCGCTGTTCCTGGCGGCCGTGCTGTCGCTTGGCGCGCAGGCGACGCAGATGCCCGCGCAGCCGATCCACGAAGTCAAAGCCTACAGCGGCGCCGATGGCGTCAAGGTATGGGTGGAGCAGATCGGACCACGCCGGGCCAACATGTTTCTGGTGCGCATCGGCGGCGTTGATCATGCCTGGAACATGCGCATCCACCGGATGGATGGGCTGAGCCTGCTGGATGAGTCGCTGTTCAAGCTGCATTCCCGGCGGGAGGAGCCCGTGGTCCTGGTACTGCGCGGCGAGTGTGGCGAGGTGATGCTTCCCGGCGAGCGCAGCGCCCGCAAGGTCTGCTACGACCAGGGGTTGTCCTCGACTCAGGATGCCCAGCAGTTCGTGACGGCCTACGTGAACCAGCGCCTGTAAGACTGGCAGGTGCACGAGGAGCGGGGATTTCGCTACGCTGCTGACTGACTTTCCGTGCAGTGCCGAGGCAGCGCCATGACCGACAACACCCAACAGTTCGCCAGCGACAACTATTCCGGCATTTGCCCCGAAGCCTGGGCGGCCATGGCCGAGGCCAACCGCGGCCACGAGCGCGCCTATGGCGACGACCAGTGGACCGCCCGCGCCTCCGACTATTTCCGCGAGCTGTTCGAGACCGACTGCGAAGTCTTCTTCGCCTTCAACGGCACCGCGGCCAACTCCCTGGCCCTGGCGGCGCTGTGCCAGAGCTACCACAGTGTGATCTGTGCCGAGACCGCCCACGTCGAGACCGACGAGTGCGGCGCGCCGGAGTTCTTCTCCAACGGCTCCAAGCTGCTGTTGGCGCGCACCGACGCCCAGGGCAAGCTGACCCCCGAAGCGATCCGCGAGATCGCCCTCAAGCGCCAGGACATCCACTATCCCAAGCCGCGCGTGGTCACCATCACCCAGGCCACCGAGGTCGGCACCGTCTACCGCCCGGACGAGCTGCAGGCGCTCAGCGCCACCTGCCGCGAGCTGGGCCTGCACCTGCACATGGACGGCGCGCGCTTCTCCAATGCCTGCGCCTTCCTCGGCGCGACCCCGGCCGAGCTGACCTGGAAGGCCGGCGTCGAGGTGTTGTGCTTCGGCGGCACCAAGAACGGCATGGCGGTGGGCGAGGCCATCCTGTTCTTCAACCGCGAGCTGGCCGAAGGCTTCGATTACCGCTGCAAGCAGGCCGGCCAGCTGGCCTCGAAGATGCGCTTCCTCGCTGCGCCCTGGGTGGGCGTGCTGCAGGACGACGCCTGGATGCACTACGCCAGCCATGCCAACCGCTGTGCACAACTGTTGGCCGAGCGGATCGCGGACATCCCCGGCGTGCACCTGATGTTCCCGGTGGAGGCCAACGGCGTGTTCCTGCAGATGTCCGAACCCGCCCTTGAGGCCCTGCGCCAGCTGGGCTGGCGCTTCTACACCTTCATCGGCGCCGGCGGCGCGCGCTTCATGTGCTCCTGGGACACCGAGATCGCCCGCGTCGAGGCGCTGGCCGCCGACATTCGCCGGGTCATGGGCGCCTGAGTTGTCCCCAGGCGCTGGGGACGGTTGCTCGCGCAACCTGTCGCCAACCTGTGGATGAAAGCTTGCAGGCCACGGGCGGCGTGGCTTGTAGGTTGCTGGTCAAAACTTGATCGCGGTGGCCCTGGTGTAGGAGCGAGCTTGCTCGCGAACATCCGTCCCTTCGCTTCACACCTCAGGCGGAATGCGGTTCGCGAGCAAGCTCGTTGCTACAGGCTCAGCATCGCTAGATGCGCACCGCCGTCCCGCTCACGCTGACCATCAGCATGCTGCCGTTCTGCCCCACCACCTCGTAGTCCAGGTCGATGCCGACCACGGCGTTGGCGCCCAGCTCCTGGGCGCGTTCCTGCAATTCCTCGAAGGCGATCTCCCGCGCCCGGCCCAGCTCCTTCTCGTACGCGCCGGAGCGGCCGCCGATGATGTCGCGCAGGCCGGCGAACAGGTCGCGGAACACGTTCGCGCCGAGGATCGCCTCGCCAACCACGATGCCGCGGTATTCCTGGATGGTCTTGCCCTCGATGGTGGGCGTGGTGGTCAGGATCATGGGACTGGCTCCTCTGCTGGGGGAAGCCCAGCATAGCCCTCACCTCGCTGAAGGCGGCGCCGGCTGTGTTTCAGCATTTGGCGAAAATCCAGGGAAAACCTTGTGATAAAGCTGTGGACAACCTGGTGGAAAAAAGCGCCGGCGTGACGTGTTCATGAATCGCGCCATGTTACCGGTCATTTCCATAAGAGCCCCGCTATTCGTGGCTTTCATGGGTAGTGGAGGGGGTTGTGCAGATCTCCACAGCCGCTGTGGAGGCAAGCGTGTCCAACCTGTGGAAAAACTGTTGGGAGGTGCCTGCGAGGCTGATGGTGTGCGGCTTGCGGAAAGCTGGTTATTTCCTGATCAGCCCCACCTTTTCAGTCACTTGCGAACCTGTGTATCGATTGTGGCGATTTATCTGTGCACAGTCCTTTCACCGCTATCCCCGGTTTATGTTGAGCCTCCTGTGCGCCTCCTGTGGAAAACATCTCCCACCTCATGTCCTGCGGGCCTTCCCCAGGGTTGTTCAAGGAATGATCAGCTGGGTAGGCAAGGGACTGATCCAACACTACTTTTCCCCAGGCGCAGGGGCTGCGTGAAACTTTCCACAATGCCTGTGGGGCGAATCTCGCAGAAGGTGTGGACAACCTGTACCCACATCGCTGCAGCCCACGCGGGCCGCGCCACGGATTGTTCAGTACGTTTTTTGATCAAATGGCGCAAGTCGCGCCGTCACTGGCCTGCAGCGGATTTTCCGCTGGGTTTTCCACATTGGCTGTGCAACGTTGTGCCAGGAACTTGTGGGCCGGTTGTGGATGAATCGCTGCAAGCCGCGCTGTCGCGGGCTTGCGTCGGGGTGGTCAATATTTGTCCAGGCGTCCGGGGCGCGCTGCCTATACTTCAAACACCCTGGGGGCGGGAGATTCAGCATGTCCAGTTACTCGGTGGAACAGATCCGCACCGTGGCCCTGGTCGGCCACGGTGACAGCGGCAAGACCCTGCTTGCCGAAGCGCTGTTGCAGCACAGCGGGGCCATTCCCAGCATGGGCTCGCTGGAGCGCGGCGACACCCTGTGCGACTCCGACCCGCTGGAGCGCGAATACCACCATTCCCTGTCTGCCGCCCTGGTGCACTTCGAGCATGAGGGCGCGCACGTCCGCCTGATCGACACGCCCGGTTATCCCGATTTCATCGGCCATGCGCTGCCGGCATTGGCGGCTGTGGAAACCGCGCTGGTGGTGGTGAATGCGCAGAACGGCATCGAGCTGAGCACTCGCCGCATGATGCACTGGGCCGCCGATCGCGGGCTGTGCCGGATGCTGGTGGTGAACAAGATCGACGCCGAGCGCATCGACCTGCCGGGCCTGCTGGCGGGGTTGCGCGAGTCGTTCGGCAAGGAAGTACTGCCGATCAACCTGCCCGCCGAGGGTGGCGCGCGGGTGGTGGACTGTTTCTTCAATCCCGACGGCGAGGCGGATTTCTCCTCGGTTGCCGAGGCGCACCAGGCGCTGGTGGACCAGGTGGTGGAGGTCGACGAGGCGCTGATGGCGCACTACCTGGAGGAGGGTGAGGTGGCACCCGAGGCGCTGCACGAACCCTTCGAGCGCGCCCTGCGCGAAGGGCACCTGATTCCGCTGTGCTTTGTTTCCGCCCGCACCGGCGCTGGCGTGCCGGAGCTTGCCAGCATCCTCGCACGCCTTGCGCCGAACCCTGCCGAGGGCAACCCGCCGCTGTTCCTGCGCACCGACGACAAGGGTGTCGAGCACCCGCTGAAGTCCAGCCCCGACCCGGCCGCCCAGGTGCTGGCCCATGTGTTCAAGGTGGTGATCGACCCTTTCGTTGGCCGCCTCGCGGTGTTCCGCGTACACCAGGGCACGATCCGCCGGGAGATGCAGCTGTTCGCCGGCGACGGGCGCAAACCGTTCAAGGTCGGCCATCTGTTGCGCCTGCAGGGAAAGAAGCACGAAGAGGCGCCGTGGTTGATCCCTGGGGACTTCGGCGCGCTGAGCAAGGTCGACGAACTGGAGTACGGCGTGGTGCTGCACGATTCCCACGACGAGGACCACATTCACCTCAAACCGCTGGATTTCCCCGAGCCCATGCAGGGCCTGGCCATCGAAGCGAGCCGGCGCGGCGACGAGCAGCGCCTGGCGGAAATCCTCCAGCGCCTGCAGGCCGAAGACCCCTGCGTGCGCCTGGACTACAACGCCTCCACCCAGCAGACCGTGTTGCGTGCCATGGGTGAAATGCACCTGCGCTACCTGCTGGAGCGCATGGCCGGGCAGTACAAGCTGGAGGTGCAGACCCGCGCCCCCGCCGTGCCCTACCGCGAGACGGCGACCCGCAATGCCGAAGGCCATAGCCGGCACAAGAAGCAGACCGGCGGGGCAGGGCAGTTCGGTGAGGTATTCCTGCGTATCGAGCCGCTGCCGCGCGGAGAGGGCTTCGCCTTCGTCGACGCGATCAAGGGCGGGGTGATTCCTGGCAACTTCATACCCTCGGTGGAAAAGGGCGTGCGCTCGGCGCTGGCGGCCGGGCCGCTGGCCGGCTTCCCGGTGGAGGACGTGAAGGTCACGGTGTTCGACGGCAAGAGCCACTCGGTGGATTCCAAGGACATCGCCTTCCAGGCCGCCGGGCGCAAGGCCATGATCGATGCGCTGCGTAAAGCCGGCGGCATCGTGCTGGAGCCGGTGATGCAGATCGAGGTGACGGCGCCGGAGACCCATCTGGGCGATATCACCGCCGACCTGACCGGGCGCCGCGGCCAGGTGCTGGGCACCGAGTCGCTGTCGTCCAGCCTCGCACTGGTGCGCGGTCAGGTGCCGCTGGCGGAACTGGAGGGCTACGCCAACCGGCTGAAATCCATCACTGCCGGCCAGGGCCTCTATAGCCTTTCTTCCAGCCATTACAGTGCCGTCCCACAGGACGTCCAGCAACGCCTGTCCAACGGCTACAAGGCTGTTCCGGAAGAAGACTGAGCGAATGTGGATATTTGTCGCAGCTGGCCTGCGCCAAGGCCCGTAGCCGGGTCTTGGCGCGCGGCTGCCCGAAGTGTTCTCGCGAGAGGCGAGAGCCACGTGGCATGCGGGTTGCAGACGGGATCGAGGCGGCCAGGCGGTTCGGCCGGAGGTGTCTCCGAGCTGGCCTCGGGACACCGTCAGCCTGTGGATAACTCAGTGGGTAAGGTGTGGGACAGGTGGGGGCAGGCTGTGATCAGTACTCGATCACCACGTCGCCCTTGGGCACGCTGCAGCAGGACAGGATGTAGCCCTCGGCGACGTCTTCGTCGGTGATCCCGCCGTTGTGCTCCATTTCCACCTCGCCCGAGCGCTTCATCACCTTGCAGGTGCCGCAGATGCCCATGCCGCAGGCCTTGGGAATGTGCAGGCCAAGCTGCGCGGCGGCGGCATGGACGGTCTCGCCCGGCGCCACGCGGATGCTCTTGCCGGTCTCGCAGAACTCCACCAGGTTCTGCTCGGCCAGGGGCACGGCCGGCGCCTCGGCGGCTTCGGCGGCCAGTTCCTTCACGTCGGCGCGCACTTCCGGCGGGGTCGGGCCGAAGGCCTCCTCGTGGTAGCGCGACATGTCGTAGCCTTCGGCTTCCAGCAGGCGCCGGATGGCGTGCATGTACGGCGTCGGGCCGCAGCAGAAGACCTCGCGCTCGAGGAAGTCAGGCGCCATCAGCTGCAGCATCGCCTTGTTCAGGAAGCCCCGGTAGCCCGCCCAGGTCTCGCCCATCTCGTACTTCTCGCAGATCAGGTGCAGCTTGAAGTTGGCGATGCGCGAGGCCATGTGGTCCAGCTCGCGGTGGTAGATGATGTCCTTGGGCGTGCGCGCGCTGTGCACGAAGACCATGTCGACGTTGCCGTTGGTGTCGAAGAACCAGCGCGACATGGACATCACCGGGGTGATGCCGACGCCGCCGGAGAGGAACAGCACTTTTTCGGCGGGGAAGTCGATGGCGTTGAAATTGCCCACCGGCCCGTGCACCGGGATCTGGTCGCCTTCCTTGAGGTTGTCGTGCAGCCAGTTCGAGACCTTGCCGCCGGGCACCCGCTTGATGGTGATGGAGAAGCTGTAGGGCACCGAGGGCGAGCTGGAAATGGTGTAGGAGCGCATGATCGGCTGGCCGTCGATCTCCAGCTCCAGGGTGACGAACTGCCCCGGCTTGAAGAAGAACATGATCGGCGCGTCGGCCATGAAGCAGAAGGTGCGCACATCCCAGGTTTCCTGGATGGCCTTCACGCAGCGCACCAGGTGGCGCCCGTTGGCCCAGGTCTGGGTGTTCACCGGATTGAGGAAATTGTTCGTCGACATGCTGTCTCTCCGCGCACGCGGGCCGTGCTGGGCCTGATGGGGCAGCGCCGGGGCCCGCTTGCCTACGTCGTTCGAGCGTAGAAAGCACGCGGCCTTTCGGCATGCCTGATGGGGCGGATTGTGTGCACGAGGATGGCCGCTGCATTTACCTGCCAGCGACATTTGCATGCTTATCGCGACCTGCCGCCTGGGACGTGCCGTTGCGCGTCGGGAAATGATCTGGCCGTGTCGCCCATGGATAAGGGTAATCCGGGGCTGCGGCCCCACACTCAGCTCCATGCCGAGCAACCCCCAAGGTTGAGCGAGACGGCGGGAAACGGCGCACTCGGCGCGCCTGGCACCCACCGCACACGCCCTGCGTGGCAAACCGTATCAGCCACTTATTTCCGCCGGCAGCCCGACCCGGCTGCGGCATGAGGACTAGCAATGGACGTCACCACTACCCTGAGTCTGGGCGATCCGCTGGAACCGGCCCGCAAGGCCACCGCCGAGATGCTGCGCAGCCGCGATCACAGCTTCTCGCTGCCGCAGCCCTTCTACAACGACGAGCGCCTGTTCCAGTTGGACATGCAGGAGATCTTCCACAAGGAGTGGCTGATCGCCGGCATGACCTGCGAGATCCCCGCCAAGGGCAACTTCCTCACCCTGCAGATCGGCGACAACCCGGTGATCGTCCTGCGCGGCGCGGAAGGGCAGATCCATGCCTTCCACAACGTCTGCCGCCATCGCGGCTCGCGCCTGTGCGTCAGCGACAAGGGCAAGGTCGCCAAGCTGGTCTGCCCCTACCACCAGTGGACCTACGAGCTGGACGGCCGCCTGCTGTTCGCCGGCACCGAGATGGGCGCCGACTTCGACATGAAGAACTACAGCCTGAAACCGGTGAACGTGAAGACCGCCGGCGGCTACATCTTCATCTCGCTGTCGGAGAACCCACCGGCCATCGATGACTTCCTGCGTACGCTCGAGCACTACATGGAGCCGTACGACATGGAGAACACCAAGGTCGCGGTGCAGACCACGCTGATGGAAAAGGCCAACTGGAAGCTGGTGCTGGAGAACAACCGCGAGTGCTACCACTGCAACGGTTCGCACCCGGAGCTGCTGAACACCCTGCTGGAGTGGGACGACGTCACCGACCCGCGTGCCAGCCAGGCGTTCAAGGACCAGGTCGCAGCCTGTACCACGGCCTGGGAAGCGGAGAAGATTCCTTACGCCCACGCCAGCTTCGGCCTGCGCAACCGCATCGTGCGCATGCCGCTGCTGCAGGGCACCGTGTCCATGACCATGGACGGCAAGCAGGGCAGCAAGAAGCTCATGGGCCGCATCCAGAACCCGGACCTGGGCTCGATGCGCATCCTGCACCTGCCGCACTCGTGGAACCATTGCATGGGCGACCACCTGATCGTCTTCACCGTCTGGCCGATCAGTGCGCAGCAGACCATGGTCACCACCAAGTGGCTGGTGCACAAGGATGCGGTGGAAGGCGTCGACTACGACGTGGCGCGCCTGCGTGAAGTCTGGGACGCCACCAACGACCAGGACCGTCGCCTGGCCGAAGAGAACCAGCGCGGCATCAACTCCACCGCCTACCAGCCGGGGCCGTACTCCAAGACCTACGAGTTCGGCGTGATCAACTTCCTCGACTGGTACAGCGAGCGCATGCTGAACAACCTGGGCGAGGAATCCGCCCACGCCCGCCTGGTCGCCGAGAAGTAAGCCCCAGCCTGCCAGCGCCCCCGTTTCCGGGGGCGTTGTCGTTACCTGCTGTCGTTAGTGAGGAAGCCACGTGGACGCGATGCTCTTCTACAGCAGCTCCGCCTTCGTCACCGGCCTGGTGGCGTGGAACCTCTTTGCCTGCTGGCGCAAGCGCTGACGCCAGTTGCTCTTCGTAGGAGCGAGGGGGACGCCCAGTTCTTGCTCGCGAACCTCTCCCCGGCGGGCTCGGTGCCGCCGCCGTAACACCCTCTCCCTAACCCTCTCCCTGAAGGGCGAGGGGACTGTAAAGCGTCAGGCGAAACTCCGAGCGAACCGGCTACTCCGAGCAGCTCCCTCTCCCTTCAGGGAGAGGGCTGGGGAGAGGGGAGGGCGCTTCCTGTCTGCGCCGTGCCCCGCCAGCAAGAGCGTTCGCGAGCAAGAACTGGGTGTCCCCCTCGCTCCTGCAAATCCGCGCCAAGCGCGCCCTCCAGCCCCCACATTGCCCCACGCGACGCAAACGCTGTCGCCCATGTCGTCGGTTTGACGCTTTCGGTTCGACCCTGGTCGTTTTCGAACCGGGTCGCCTGCGGGGGCAGGGATATCCTGCCTGCAAAGCGTCGGCACAAGTCCCGCCGCACCAGCCTTGCCTGAATAGAGAGACGCCAAGATGAGCCCAGCCGAACTTCACGCCGACAGCATCGTCATCGATGGCCTGATCATCGCCAAGTGGAACCGCGAGCTGTTCGAGGACATGCGCAAGGGCGGCCTGACCGCCGCCAACTGCACCGTGTCGGTGTGGGAAGGTTTCCAGGCGACGGTGAACAACATCGTCTCCAGCAGCAAGCTGATCCGCGATAACAGCGACCTGGTGCTGCAGGTGCGCACCACCGCCGACATCCGCAAGGCCAAGGAGCAGGGCAAGACCGGCATCCTCTTCGGCTTCCAGAACGCCCATGCGTTCGAGGACCAGCTGGGCTACGTCGAGGTCTTCAAGCAGCTGGGCGTGGGCATCGTGCAGATGTGCTACAACACCCAGAACCTGGTCGGCACCGGCTGCTACGAGCGCGACGGCGGCCTCTCCGGCTTCGGCCGCGAGATCGTCGCGGAGATGAACCGCGTCGGCATCATGTGCGACCTGTCCCACGTCGGCTCGAAGACGTCCGAGGAAGTCATCCTCGAGTCGAAGAAGCCCGTCACCTATTCCCACTGCCTGCCGTCGGGCCTGAAGGAGCACCCGCGCAACAAGTCCGATGCCGAGCTGAAGTTCATCGCCGACCACGGCGGCTTCGTCGGCGTGACCATGTTCGCGCCGTTCCTGGCCAAGGGCATCGACTCGACCATCG
This sequence comes from Pseudomonas nitroreducens TX1, assembly GCF_000313755.1. Lineage (GTDB taxonomy): Bacteria > Pseudomonadota > Gammaproteobacteria > Pseudomonadales > Pseudomonadaceae > Pseudomonas > Pseudomonas nitroreducens_A. Next base: position 148,336 of record NZ_AMZB01000135.1, read on the forward strand.
ACGACTACGCCGAAGCCATCGAGTACGTGATGAATATCGTCGGCGAGGACGCCATCGGCATCGGCACCGACTTCACCCAGGGCCACGGCCAGGACTTCTTCGAGTGGCTGACCCACGACAAGGGTTACGCCCGCCGCCTCACCAACTTCGGGAAGATCGTCAACCCGCTGGGCATTCGCACCGTGGGCGAGTTCCCCAACCTCACCGAGACCCTGCTCAAGCGCGGCATGCCCGAGCGCGTGGTGCGCAAGGTCATGGGCGAGAACTGGGTGCGCGTCCTGAAAGACGTCTGGGGCGAATAACACCGACTTTCCATCGAACAGCGCCCTCTCCCAGCCCCTCACCCGCCAGCGGGAGAGGGGAGCAGAGCCGCCGGCATGCACCTGACCCTCCGCATGCACGGCCAGCTCCCTCTCCCTTCAGGGAGAGGGTTGGGGAGAGGGCAACCGCTCACACGAATTCCGGAGTCTGCACACATGGCTAAACACGCCCCCGAACTGCCCATTGAAGTCGACAGCGAAACCGGCGTCTGGACCACCGACGCCCTGCCGATGCTCTACGTACCGCGGCACTTCTTCGTCAACAACCACATGGGCATCGAGGAAGAGCTGGGCGCCGAGCGCTACGCCGAAATCCTCTACAAGGCCGGCTACAAATCCGCCTGGCACTGGTGCGAAAAGGAAGCCGAGTGCCATGGCCTGGTCGGCGTGGAAGTCTTCGAGCACTACATGAAGCGCCTGTCGCAACGTGGCTGGGGCCTGTTCCAGATCGAGCAGATCGACCTCGACGCGGGCACCGCCCAGGTACGCCTGAAGCACTCGGCCTTCGTCTACGTCTACGGCAAGGTCAACCGCAAGGTGGACTACATGTTCACCGGCTGGTTCGCCGGCGCCATGGACCAGATTCTCCAAGCGCGCGGCAGCGACATCCGCACCGTCGCCGAGCAGGTCTACAGCGGTGCCGAGGAAGGCCACGACGACGGCTTGTTCGTCGTCAAACCGCTCTGATCATCCCAATCAATCGAGATCGAAAACGTAGCGAGCGAAGGGTAGGCGAGGCGGAGGTTGAAGCGAAAAGCGGAGTTTACGAGCAGTAAATGAGCATTTTCGATTCAGCCTCCAACGCTGCATAACCGAGCGCAGTAGTTTTCAGAGGATGCCGCAATGGCTTTCGAGTCCATGTTCCAGCCGATCCAGATCGGCAAACTGACCATCCGCAACCGCGTACTCTCCACCGCTCACGCCGAGGTGTATGCCACCGATGGCGGCATGACCACCGAGCGCTACGTGAAGTACTACGAGGAGAAGGCCAAGGGCGGTATCGGCCTCGCCATCTGCGGCGGTTCCTCCGTGGTCGCCATCGACAGCCCGCAGGAGTGGTGGAGTTCGGTGAACCTCTCCACCGACCGCATCATCCCGCACTTCCAGAACCTGGCCGACGCCATGCACAAGCATGGGGCCAAGATCATGATCCAGATTACCCACATGGGCCGCCGCTCGCGCTGGGACGGCTTCAACTGGCCGACCCTGATGTCGCCGTCCGGCATTCGTGAGCCCGTGCACCGCGCCACCTGCAAGACCATCGAGCCGGAAGAGATCTGGCGCGTGATCGGCAACTACGCCCAGGCGGCACGCCGGGCGAAGGAAGGCGGCCTGGACGGCGTCGAGCTGTCCGCCGTGCACCAGCACATGATCGACCAGTTCTGGAGTCCGCGCGTCAACAAGCGTACCGACGAGTGGGGCGGCACCTTCGAAGGCCGCATGAAGTTCGGCCTGGAAGTACTCAAGGCGGTGCGCAAGGAGGTCGGCGACGACTTCTGCGTCGGCATGCGCATCTGCGGCGACGAGTTCCATCCGGACGGTCTGACCCATGACGACATGAAGCAGATCGCCAAGTACTACAGCGACACCGGCATGATCGACTTCATCGGCGTGGTCGGCTCCGGCTGCGACACCCACAACACCCTGGCCAACGTCATCCCGAACATGACCTACCCGCCGGAGCCCTTCCTGCACCTGGCCGCCGGCATCAAGGAAGTGGTCAACGTGCCGGTGCTGCACGCGCAGAACATCAAGGACCCGAACCAGGCCACCCGCATCCTCGAAGGCGGCTACGTGGACATGGTCGGCATGACCCGCGCGCACATCGCCGACCCGCACCTGATCGCCAAGATCAAGATGGGCCAGGTCGACCAGATCAAGCAGTGCGTCGGCGCCAACTACTGCATCGACCGCCAGTACCAGGGCCTGGACGTGCTGTGCATCCAGAATGCCGCCACTTCCCGTGAATACATGGGTGTGCCGCACATCATCGAGAAGACCACCGGCGTGAAGCGCAAGGTGGTGGTGGTCGGCGGCGGCCCGGCCGGCATGGAAGCGGCGCGCGTCGCCGCCGAGCGTGGCCACGACGTGACCCTGTTCGAGAAGAAGGACCAGCTGGGCGGGCAGATCACCACCGCCTCCAAGGCCCCGCAGCGCGACCAGATCGCCGGCATCACCCGCTGGTACCAGCTGGAGCTGGCACGCCTGAACGTCGACCTGCGCCTGGGTACCGGTGCAGATGCCGACACCATCCTGGACCTGCGCCCCGACGTGGTGGTGCTGGCCAACGGCGGCCATCCGTTCCTGGAGCAGAATGAACACTGGGGCGCCGCCGAAGGGCTGGTGGTCAGCAGCTGGGACATCCTCGATGGCAAGGTCGCGCCGGGCAAGAACGTGCTGGTCTACGACACCATCTGCGAGTTCAGCGGCATGTCGGTCGCCGACTTCCTGGCCGACAAGGGCGCCCAGGTCGAGATCGTCACCGACGACATCAAGCCGGGCGTGGCCATCGGCGGCACCACCTTCCCGACCTACTACCGCAGCATGTACCCCAAGGAAGTGATCATGACCGGCGACCTGATGCTGGAGAAGGTCTACCGCGAGGGCGACAAGCTGGTGGCGGTGCTGGAGAACGAATACACCGGCGCGAAGGAAGAGCGGGTGGTCGACCAGATCGTCGTGGAGAACGGCGTGCGTCCGGACGAGAGCCTGTACTACGCGCTCAAGCAGGGCTCGCGCAACAAGGGCCAGATCGACGTCGAGGCGCTGTTCGCGATCAAGCCGCAGCCGTGCCTCAGCGAGCCGGGCGACGGCTACCTGCTGTTCCGCATCGGCGACTGCGTGGCCCAGCGCAACACCCACGCCGCGATCTATGACGCACTGCGTCTGTGCAAGGACTTCTAAGACACGCCTCGTGATGTCCGGTAGGCACGGACAGCCCCCTCTCCCTTCAGGGAGAGGGTCGGGGAGAGGGCGGTGGGCCGAGTGACCGGGCCGACCGGGAAGACCCTCTCCCCCCGCCCTCTCCCGCCAGCGGGAGAGGGAGCTTGCCCAGTGCCCCCTGAGGTCCCGTAGGGAGACCAGAAATGCTCAACATCATCCTCCCCATCCTGCTCTTCGCCGCCCTCGGCCTTGCCGTGCTGGGCGCCGTGAAGCGCTTCGCGATGTGGCGTCGTGGCCGGCCCGCCCAGGTCGACTGGATCGGCGGCCTGCTGAAGATGCCGCGCCGCTATTTGGTGGACCTGCACCACGTGGTCGAGCGCGACAAGTACATGTCCAAGACCCACGTGGCCACCGCCGGCGGCTTCGTCGCCGCCGCGCTGCTGGCCATCCTGGTGCACGGCTTCGGCCTGCACAGCCGCATCCTCGGCTTCGCCCTGCTGGCCGCCACCGCCCTGATGTTCTGTGGTGCGCTGTTCGTCGCCAAGCGCCGCCTCGACCCGCCGTCGCGCCTGTCGAAAGGCCCGTGGATGCGCCTGCCGAAGAGCCTGCTGATGTTCTCGGCGAGCTTCTTCATCGCCACCCTGCCGGTGGCGGGCATTCTGCCGGAAGGTTTCGGCGGCTGGTTCCTGGCTGCAATCCTCGCCATTGGCGTGGCCTGGGGCGTGTCCGAGCTGTTCTTCGGCATGACCTGGGGCGGCCCGATGAAGCACGCCTTCGCCGGTGCCCTGCACCTGGCCTGGCACCGTCGTGCCGAGCGCTTCGGCGGCGGTCGTTCCACCGGCCTCAAGCCGCTGGACCTGGACGACCCCATGGCGCCGCTGGGCGTGGAGAAACCCACCGACTTCACCTGGAACCAACTGCTGGGCTTCGACGCCTGCGTGCAGTGCGGCAAGTGCGAGGCCATGTGCCCGGCCTTCGCCGCCGGCCAGCCGCTGAACCCGAAGAAACTCATCCAGGACATGGTCATCGGCCTGGCCGGTGGCAATGACGCCAACTTCGCGGGCTCCCCGTACCCCGGCAAACCGCTGGGCGAGCACAGCGGCGGCCCGCACCAGCCGATCGTCGCGCTGGACGGCAAGGCCCTGGTGGATGCCGAGACCCTCTGGTCCTGCACCACCTGCCGCGCGTGCGTCGAGGAATGCCCGATGATGATCGAACACGTCGACGCCATCGTCGACATGCGCCGCCACCTCACCCTGGAAAAGGGCGCGACCCCGAACAAGGGCGCCGAGGTGCTGGAAAACCTGATCGCCACCGACAACCCCGGCGGCTTCAACCCCGGCGGTCGCCTGAACTGGGCAGCGGACCTGAACCTGCCGCTGATGAGCGACAAGCAGCAGGCCGACGTGCTGTTCTGGGTCGGCGACGGCGCCTTCGACATGCGCAACCAGCGCACCCTGCGGTCCTTCGTGAAGATCCTGAAAGCCGCCAACGTCGACTTCGCCGTGCTCGGCCTGGAAGAGCGCGACAGCGGCGACGTGGCCCGTCGCCTGGGTGACGAGGCGACCTTCCAGACCTTGGCCAGGCGCAACATCGCCACCCTGGCCAAGTACCGCTTCAAGCGCATCGTCAGCTGCGACCCGCACAGCTTCCACGTGCTGAAGAACGAGTACGCTGCGCTGGGCGGCAACTACCAGGTATTGCACCACACCACCTTCATCGACGAGCTGGTGCGCAAGGGCGCGTTGAACCTCGGCCAGAGCAAGGCCGACAGCGTGACCTACCACGACCCCTGCTACCTCGGCCGCTACAACGGCGAGTACGAAGCGCCGCGCAATGTGCTCAAGGCCATCGGCATCGAGGTGAAGGAAATGGAACGCTCCGGCTTCCGCTCGCGCTGCTGCGGCGGTGGCGGCGGTGCGCCGATCACCGACATTCCCGGCAAGCAGCGGATTCCCGACATGCGTATGGCCGACATCAAGGAGACCGGCGCCGAGCTGGTGGCCGTGGGCTGCCCGCAGTGCACCGCGATGCTCGAAGGCGTGGTCGCCCCGCGTCCGGAGATCAAGGACATCGCCGAACTGGTCGCCGAGGTCCTCATCGAGGCCACCGAGGTGCCGGCAAAAAAGCCCTCGCTGGCGCGCCGTGAAGAAGCGGTGGAGGTGCATTGATGAATGCCTTTCTGATGGCGCAAGGTCCTTGCTCCCTCTCCCTAACCCTCTCCCTGAAGGGAGAGGGGACCGTCCGTGCAGTGACGAACCGCAGTTTTGGCCGGATATCCCGCTGCACCGAATTGCCTACAGGCCCCATCCCCCACGGAGCAGCACGGATAGCTCCCTCTCCCTTTGGAGCGGGGCGCGTAGCCAGGGCGGGGGGAGAGGGTAGCCACAGCCAAAGGAAGTATTTCGCATGAGCGACATCATCCGCCGCGACCCGCGCGCCGAGTGGATCGCCCGCAACCGCCTGCACCCGCTGCACGCGGCCATGCAGTCCGCCCAGGGTGGCGAGAGCCGCTGGATGGGCCCCAATGGCGTGATCCGCAAGAACCTCCACGCGGTCGGCTTCATCGGCCCCAACGGCATCAAGCGCATCGACCGCTCCGGTGGCCAGCAGGGCACCGGCGGCAAGCGCAGCAGCGCGCCGGAGGTGGTGCAGCTGCCGCTGGTGACGATCGAGCAACCGGCCTTCCTGATTGCCGTGGTGCCGGACATGGTCGGCGGCCGCCTCTCCAGTCATGACCGCGACCTGTTGGGCCTGGCCCGCAAGCTCGCAGGAGATGACGGCGCGGTGCTGGCCGTGATCTTCGGCGAACACAAGGAATCCGCCTTCGATACCGCTGGCGTCGACCGCCTGCTGCAGATCGCAGGCAACGAATACGACGGCTACGCCCCGGAGCAACGGGTACTGGCGCTGCGTTCGGCGAACAGCCAGTTCGCCCCGCGCCACTGGCTGCTGCCCGACAGCCGCGCCGGTGGCGGCGAACTCGGCCGGCGCCTGGCGGCGAGCCTCGGCGAGCGCCCGGCGACCCGTGTCTGGCAGGCTGAGGGCCAACGCTGCGTCGGCCGTGCCGGCGCCGGCCAGCAAGACCTGCACCGTGAGCTGCCGCGCCTGATCCTGGCCGCCGCCGAGTGCGCCGAGCCGGTCAGCGAAACCCGCCACGAAGCCCGCGTCGTTGAACTGGAAACCAGCGTCGCGCGCAACCTCCCGCGCATCGAAGACCTTGGCCCGGTGGCGGTGGACCCGGCGCAGATCCCCATGGCCGAAGCGGAGTTCATTCTCTCCGGCGGTAATGGCGTAAAGGACTGGGACCTGTTCCACCGCGCCGCCGTGGCGCTGGGCGCCACCGAAGGTGCCTCCCGCGTGGCGGTGGACGACGGCCACATGCCGCGCGCTCGCCAGGTCGGTGCTACCGGTACCTGGGTCACCGCGCGGGTCTATCTCGCCGTCGGCATTTCCGGGGCAATTCAACACCTGCAGGGCATCGGCTCCTGCGACAAAGTGGTGGCGATCAACATGGACCCGGGTTGCGACATGATCAAACGCGCCGATCTCTCGGTGATCGGCGATTCCACGGCGATCCTCAAGGCACTGATGGCCCTGGCCGAAGCCCATCGCAACGGAGCGGCGCGCGATGCGGCCTGAGGGGTTCTCTCCGACTGTAGGGCGGATAAAGCCACAGGCTTTATCCGCCGCCATCGCCACATCGGCGGATAACGCTGAGCGTTATGCGCCCTACGCCAGCTTGCGAGCCCGAGGTGGCTTATGAATGACCTGAACATCGTCGCCCTGGTTTCCATCGGCGCCCACCCGGCCTCCGGTCGCGCGCGCCGCGCCGACCAGGATGCGCGCGCGGTGGAGCTGGGCATGAGCCTGGCCGGCAAGCGCCTGCGCGTGGTGCATGCCGGCGACGCCGGGGAAGAAGCGCTGCGCGGCTACCTCGGCATGGGCCTGGACGAACTGGCCGTGCTGGAGCAACCGGCAGGCGCCGACGCCTTGCCGGCGCTGGCGGCCTATCTCGGCGACAGCGACGCGCAACTGGTACTTACCGGCACCCAGGCGGAAACCGGCGAAGGCTCGGGCATGCTGCCCTTCCTGCTGGCCGAGCGCCTGGGCTGGCCGCTGGTGGTCGGCCTGGCGGAAGTGGAGAAAGTGGACGGCGGCAGCGCCCAGGTGCTGCAAGCCCTGCCCCGTGGCCAGCGGCGCCGGTTGAAGGTACGTCTGCCCTTTGTCGCCAGCGTCGACAATGCCGCGCCTGTGGCTCGCCAGAGCGCGTTCGGTCCGGCCCGCCGCGGCTATCTGGAAGCCCATGAGGTGGAAGTGGTCGATGACCCGCTGCTCGCCGAGGGCAACCTGCAACCGGCGCGCCCACGGCCCAAGCGGCTGAAGGTGATCAAGGCGAAGACCGGCGCCGAGCGCATGAAGGCCGCCACCGCCAAGGCTTCCGGCGGCACCGGGCAGGTGCTCAAGGACGTTACCCCCGAAGCGGGCGCCGAGGCGATCTTCAAGCTGCTGCGGGAAGAGGGCGTGATTCGAATCTGACGTTACAGCTTTGGTAGGAGCGAGCTTGCTCGCGAACAATCCCCCCAGCGGGGCAATTCGCGAGCAAGCTCGCTCCTACAAAATCTCTCCTTTGCTTCCGTGCGAGCGGACCTTGTCCGCGAATTACCTGTCCAAATCGCTCTGGCAGCCGGAAATCGTTGAAATAGCACGAGAATTATCTCGTAAGCTATTGAATTGACAGCATACGGCTTGTCAGAAGTTCACCGTTTCCACTGGCCCCGCCGCGCCCCATTCTTTATCCTCCGCACCCTTTGAAAGGCTTTGCGGAGGCTCCCATGCTTGATTCCACCCTCGAACAACTTGAACAACTGGTCGCCGAACTGCTGCAGCAGAACGACGTGCTGGTGCAGGACAACGCCGCCGTGCGTGAAGAGCTGCTCAAGGCCCGCGAGGAAAACGACAGCCTGCAGCTGTCCCTGATGGAGCAGGAAGAGAAGCACAATGCGACCGCTACCCGTCTGCAGGCGCTGGTCCGCCGCGTCAGCGACAGCCGCGCCCACGCATGAGTGGCGACGGCGTCCGCGTCCTGCGCATCCTCGGACGCGAGTACAGCGTCCGGGCGCCGGCCGGTGAAGAGCGCCGGCTGCAGAATGCGGCCGCGCTGTTGCAGGCGGAAATCACCGCCAGCAAGAAGAAATTCCCCTACGTCACCAGCAATGAGCTGATGGTGCTTTCCGCGCTCAACCTCTGTGCCCGTCAGCTGGGCGCATCGGATGCCGAGTGCGACGAGGCGGACGCCGTGGAGCGTATCGCCGCCCTCAACCGCCGGATTCTCGATCACCTGCAACGGCAGGATTGATCCTCGCGCGTTTCCTGGTGCGATTCATGCCAATCGGGGACGGAGTCCGCTCCTACGAAACCTGAAACTGCGTAGGAGCAGGCTCCGTCCGCGATGTTTTCCGCCATGCCCAAATCGCAGGCAAAAAAAAGGGGACACCGGGGTAAGCGGTGTCCCTTCTAAAGGAGAGTGGGCCCAAGGGCCCCTCAACCGGTGAGACGTGGCGCTTCGGACGAGTCCGCCGCGCCGGGCATAAAAGAAGGGACCGGGGGTAACCAATCCCTGAAAGGTGAGGGAGGAATACTCCCCCTCAACCGGTGAGACGTGCCCGGCTCGCGCCGGGCGGGTGATCAGGCGCGCAGCGGAATCAGGCGCGGGGCGATCATGTTTTCCGGCAGCAGGATGTCGGCCAGGGTGGCTTCGTCCAGCAGCTTTTCTTCGCGAACCAGTTCCAGAACGCCGCGGCCGGTTTCCAGCGCGATCTTGGCGATGCGGGTGGAGTTCTCGTAGCCGATGTACGGGTTCAGCGCGGTGACCAGGCCGATGCTGTGCTCCACCAGCTGGTGGCAGCGCTCGACGTTGGCGGTGATGCCGGTGATGCAATGCTCGCGCAGCATGTCCATGGCGCGCTGGAGCAGGCGGATCGAGTCGAAGATCTTGTAGGCGATCAGCGGCTCCATCACGTTCAGTTGCAGCTGGCCGCCTTCGGCGGCGATGGTCAGCGCCAGGTCGTTGCCCATGATTTCGAAGGCGCACATGTTCACGGCCTCCGGGATCACCGGGTTGACCTTGCCCGGCATGATCGAGCTGCCCGGCTGGCGCGGCGGCAGGTTGATCTCGTTGATGCCGGTGCGCGGGCCGCTGGACAGCAGGCGCAGGTCGTTGCAGATCTTCGACAGCTTGACCGCGGTGCGCTTGAGCATGCCGGAGAACAGCACGAAGGCGCCCATGTCGGAGGTGGCTTCGATCAGGTCGGCGGCCGGGACGACCGGCTGCCCGCTGATTTCAGCCAGGCGCTCGACGGCCAGCTTCTGGTAGCCGGGGTCGGCGTTGATGCCGGTGCCGATCGCGGTGCCGCCGAGGTTCACTTCGGTCAGCAGTTCCGGCGCCAGGCGACGCAGGCGGTCGAGGTCTTCGCCCAGGGTAGTGGCGAAGGCGTGGAACTCCTGGCCCAGGGTCATCGGCACCGCGTCTTGCAGCTGGGTACGACCCATCTTCAGTACGCCGGCGAACTCGACGCCCTTGGCGGCGAAGGCCTGGATCAGGCTGTCGAGGCTGGCCAGCAGGGTGTCGTGGCCGAGCAGCAGGCCCAGGCGGATGGCGGTCGGGTAGGCGTCGTTGGTCGACTGCGCCATGTTCACATCGTTGTTCGGGTGCAGGTACTTGTACTCACCCTTGGCGTGGCCCATGGCTTCGAGCGCGATGTTCGCGATGACTTCGTTCGCGTTCATGTTGGTCGAGGTGCCGGCGCCACCCTGGATCATGTCCACCACGAACTGGTCGTGGAAGTCGCCACGGATCAGACGGGCACAGGCTTCGCTGATGGCGGCGTGCTTGTCTGCCGGCAGGTGGCCGAGCTTGTGGTTGGCATCGGCTGCCGCCTGCTTGACCATCGCCAGGGCGACGACCAGTTTCGGGTAGTGCGACAGCGGCACGCCCGAGAGGCGGAAGTTGTTCACAGCGCGCAGGGTCTGGATGCCGTAGTAGGCGTCAGAAGGTACTTCGAGGGTGCCGAGGAGGTCTTTCTCGATGCGGAACGATGCAACAGGGGACATGACAGAGATTGTCTCAAAGGAACACGGCCAGTGCCGCGATGCCCGGTAGACTAAGGATTTCGCCTTTCGTCGGCCAATGCTGTTAAAGGCTGTCTCATGCACGAACGGCATAATGTACCCTGTGACGAATTGATGACGGCGAGCGTATGCCTGTGCTACGCGCGCCCGGCTCCTGACCCCGTGTGACAGCGTTGGAGTTGACGTGAACCTCGAAACCAAATGGCTGGAAGATTTCAGCACCCTGGCCACCACCCGCAGTTTTTCCCAGGCCGCTGAAAAGCGCTTCGTCACCCAGCCCGCGTTCAGCCGGCGCATCCGCAGCCTGGAGGACGCCCTCGGCCTGACCCTGGTGAACCGTCAGCGCACGCCCATCGAACTGACCGAGGCAGGCCAACTGTTCCTGGTCACCGCCCGCGCGGTGGTCGAGCAACTCGGCCAGGTGGTGCGCCACCTGCACCATCTGGAGGGCGGGCAGGGCGAAGTGCTGCAGTTCGCCGCCGCACACTCCCTGGCGCTGGGTTTCTTCCCGGCATGGATCTCGCGCCTGCGCTCCGAGGGCCTGAACATCGCCAGCCGCCTGGTGGCGACCAACGTCGGCGAAGCGGTGCACCTGCTGCGCGAAGGCGGCTGCGACCTGATGATGGCCTTCTACGACCCGGACGCCGCGCTGCAGATGGACCCGGACGTCTTCCCCTCGCTGCACCTGGGGCGCACCGAGATGCTGCCGGTGTGTGCGGTGAACTCCGCCGGCGTGCCGCTCTACGACCTCGACAGCGGCCAGAGCGTGCCGCTGCTGGCCTACAGCGCCGGCGCCTTCCTCGGACGCGGGGTGAACCTGCTGCTGCGCCAGCGCAACCTGCGCTACACCACCGTCTATGAAACGGCGATGGCCGACAGCCTGAAGAGCATGGCGCTGCAGGGCATGGGCGTGGCCTGGGTGCCGCGCCTGAGCATGGAGTCCGAGCTGGCGCGCGGCGAGCTGGCGCTGTGCGGCGGCCCGCACTGGATCGTCCCGCAGGAAATCCGCCTGTACCGCTGCGCCCTGGTGCGCAAGGCGCAGATCCGCCTGTTGTGGCGCAAGCTCGAAGGCGGCCTGGGGCTGGACGAGACGCCCTGATCCGCCTTGCGAGGCGGACGACCGGGGCTGTTCCGTTTATTTGATAAGCATTATCATTTGCGCCTTTCCAGGGTCTTTCCCTCGCGCCGTCTTCGGTGCGGACCGCTGGCGAGCCCGCATCTGAAGATGTCCCATCCTGACCGCCCGGCCGACTCCCGCGCCGCGGACGCCCCGGCGCCCGCCGAGGCGCTGCCGCGCGAGGACTTCCTGCAGGTGTTCCTATCCCAGCGCCCGCGCATGGAGGCCCTGGTGCAGCGCCGCGTCGGCTGCCGCGCCACCGCGGCGGACCTGGTGCAGGATCTGTTCCTGCGCTTCTGGCAGCGTCCGCAGGCGCCGGTGGAGGAGTTGGGCAGCTACCTGCTGCGCAGCGCGCGCAACCTCGCCATCGATCACCTGCGCGGCGAGGACTCGCGCGGCCGCACGCTGAGCGCGCTGCTACCCGATGACGACGATGCGCAGCCATCGCCCGAACAGGCGATGCAGGCCGGCGCCACACTGGAGCTGATAGAAGACGCTCTGCGCCAGTTGCCTGAGCGCACCCGCCACATCTTCCTGCTCAGCCGCGTGCACGGCCGCACCTATGGCGAGATCGCCACGGCCATGGGGCTTTCCCAGAGCGCTGTGGAAAAACATATGATGCGCGCCCTCGATGCCTGCAAGGCGAGCCTGGAGCCCGCCGAGCCGGCTGTTCGCCGTGGAGCCGCCGACCGATGAAGCCCGTTATCGCCACCTCGCCCGAGGACGCCCAGCGTCAGGCGCGCCAGTGGCTGCTGCGCTTGCAGGATCGCGGCGGCGAAGCCTGGCTGGAGGCTTTCCAGGCCTGGCTGGCGGCTGATCCACGGCATGCCAGGGCTTATGCCGAAGTCGATGCACTATGGCTGGCCAGCGCCGCACCGGCGCAACGGCTGGCAGCGGAGGAGGGTGATGCCCTGAGCGCCTATCTGGCGCAGATGGACCGCCCCGCGACCCACCGCGCCCAAGGCAATCACCGACGCTGGAGCTATCCGCTGGCCAGCGCCGCCTGCCTGTTGCTGATGCTCTGGGTCGGCGGCTGGTGGTCGCCGGGCAACTGGGTCACCGACCTCTCGGCCGATTACGTCAGCGCGCCGGGCGAAGTGCGCGAGGTCACCCTGGGTGACGGCTCGCGCCTGACCCTGGATGCCGACAGCGCCGTCGCCGTGTCCCTTGAGGGCGAGCAACGCCGCGTCGACCTGTTGCGCGGCGCCGCGTCCTTCGCGGTGAAGCACCTGCCCAAGCCCTTCGTGGTGCGGGCGGGCGAAGGCGAAGCGCGGGTGCTGGGCACCGAGTTCGAAGTCCGTCGCCTGGGCGAGCAGACCCACGTGACCGTCGCTGAAGGCCGCGTCTCGGTGCGTGGCAGTCATGCGGTCGGGGGGCCGGAAGTGGTACTCGGTGCGGGCGAACGCGTCGGCATCGATGGCACGAAGCTGGGCAACGCTCAGCCCGCCGACGCCCAGGCCGCGCTGGCATGGCGCGAGGGCTGGCTGACCTTCTACCGTGCGCCGCTGGGCGAGGTGCTGGCACGTCTGGGCACCTACTATCCGGGCCGCATCCTGCTGCTCGACCAGGAACTGGCACAGCGCCGGGTCAGCGGCAGTTTCCGCAGCAGCGACCCGCAGGCCGCGCTGGACTCGCTGCAAGCGGTGGTGGGCTTCCGCCAACAGCCGCTGCTGGGGCGTTTCGTGCTGATTCGTTGAGCGCGAAAATATTTTCGAAAAAGGGTGAGGTACCGAGGCGGCTGCTCCGTGTAGTGGTCATGAATGCGAGTTATTCGCATGTGGAATCGACCTTTCGAGCAAGTGAGCCCCGATGACCCCGCTGCGCCGCGCTATCCCCGAACTGTCCCTGAAACCGCTCGCCGCCTGGGTGCTCGGTACTGCCCTGGCCACCGCGGCGGCACCGGCCGCATGGGCGGAAGGAGCCGCCGCCAGCTCCGCGCTGCAAGTGAAATTCCCTTTCGCCATCGCCGCCCAGCCGCTGCCCCAGGCACTCAACGAGTTCAGCCGGGTGACCGGCCTGAGCGTGGTCTACACCGATGAGGCGCCGTATGACCTGAAGGCCCCGGCGGTCTCCGGACAGCTGAGCGCCGGTGACGCGCTGGACCGTCTGCTGGCCGGTTCCGGCTACCGCTTCCGCGCCCTCGACGACCGCACCCTGACCCTGGAGCGCCTGCCCACCGACACCCTCAGCCTCACCGACACCACGGTCACCGGCCAGGCGGCTGCCACCCGCTATCAGCCGGCGCCGGTCGCCTCCATCGGTCGTACCGACACGCCGGTACTGGAAACCCCGCAGAGCATCGTCACCGTCCCGGCCCAGGCGCTGCGTGACCAGAAGCCGCGCAACCTCGATGACGCGCTGGGCAATATCAGTGGCGTGACCCAGGCCAATACCCTCGGCGGCACCCAGGACGCGGTGATGAAACGCGGCTTCGGTGACAACCGCGACGGCTCGATCATGCGCGATGGCCTGCCCTCGGTACTGGGTCGCAACCTCACCGCCAGCGCCGACCACGTTGAAGTGCTCAAGGGCCCGGCCTCGCTGCTCTATGGCATCCAGGACCCGGGCGGCGTGGTCAACGTGGTGAGCAAGAAGCCGCAGCTGCAGCAGTACAGCGCCGTGACCCTGCGTGGCTCGACTTTCGCCCACGGCAAGCAGGGCAGCGGCGCGCAGGTCGACACCACCGGCGCGCTGGGTGAAAGCAACCTGGCCTACCGGCTGATCGTCGATCACCAGGACGAGAACTACTGGCGCAACTTCGGCCAACAGCGCGAGACCCTGGTCGCCCCGTCCCTGGCCTGGTTCGGCGAGGACACCACGGTGAACCTCAGCTACGAGCACCGCGAGTTCAAGACGCCGTTCGACCGCGGCACCGCCATTGATCCGCGCACCAACAAGCCACTGGATATCCCGCGCACGCGCCGCCTGGACGAACCGTTCAACATCACCGAAGGCCGCTCCGACCTCACCCGGCTGGATGTCGAGCATCGCCTCGACGATGCCTGGAAAGCGCACTTCGCCTACGGCTGGACCCGCGAAACCTACGACGACAACCAGGCGCGGGTGACCAAGGTGGACAGCGCCAAGGGCACCGTGACGCGCCGTGTCGACGGCACCCACGGCGCGGTGAGCAGCGACAGCTTCGCCACCGTGGGGCTCAACGGCGACCTGCAATTGGGCGGCTTCCGCCATGAAGTGACCTTCGGCATCGACAGCGAGAAGCGCAAGATCTACCGCGCCGACCTGATCCGTGACACCAAGAACACCACCCTGAACTACCTCGATCCGGTCTATGGGCAGGTCTCTCCCGCCACCCGCGTCAGCCCGGCGGACAGCGACCAGACCGACAAGCTGCGCAGCGACTCGCTGTTCCTGCAGGACTCCTGGCACCTCGACGAGCACTGGATCCTGGTGGCAGGCGGGCGCTACCAGATGTACGACCAGTACGCCGGGCGCGGCCGGCCGTTCAAGGCCAATACCGACATCAGCGGGCAGAAGTGGGTGCCGCGCGCCGGGGTGATCTACAAGATCAACGACGAGATGTCGCTGTATGGCAGCTATACCCAGTCGTTCAAGCCCAATTCCACCATTGCGCCGCTGTCCACGGGCGAGGTGATCGACTCGGCGATCCAGCCTGAGCAGGCTTCGTCCTGGGAAGTCGGCGGCAAACTCGACATTCCCGGCCGCGTCACTGCCAACCTGGCTTTCTTCGACATCCGCAAGCGCAACGTGATGGTCACCCAGCTCGACGCCAATGGCGACAGCCGCGTCAGCACCGCCGGCAAGGTGCGCTCCTATGGCGCGGAACTGGACGTGACCGGGCAATTGACCGAGAGCTGGAGCCTGCTTGGCAGCTACGCCTGGCTGGACGCGGAAGTGACCGAGGACCCTGAACTGGAAGGCAACCGCCTGCAGAACGTGGCGAAGCAGACCGCCTCGCTGACGGCGGTGTACGACGCCGGCTCGCTGCTCGGCGGCGACGACCTGCGCCTGGGCGGTGGCGCCCGCTACGTGGGCAAGCGCGCGGGCGACCCGGCCAACTCCTTCGAGCTGCCGTCCTATACCGTGGCCGACGCCTTCGCCAGCTATGACACCCAGCTGGGCGGGCACAAGGTCGGCTTCCAGTTCAACGTGAAGAACCTGTTCGACCGCACCTACTATCCGTCGGCGGCGAACAACCTCTACGTGGCCGTGGGCGAGCCGCGGCAGTTCGAGTTGTCGACCACTGTGGAGTTCTGACGGTTAGGAGCGATTGTCTTCATCTGAGATTCCGCGCCTGGGTTTCCCTCTCCCCCGCCCTCTCCCTGAAGGGAGAGGGAGCACATCGTGCAGGCTGACGCTACCGTTTCAGCCTGCACCGAACGGTCCCCTCTCCCTTCAGGGAGAGGGTTAGGGAGAGGGGGCCCTCGTGCAGTTTTTCAGATAGAAGCGGAGGATTTTTAATAGCGCCGGAGCGGAAACCCTCCCCGCGTGGAACCTTACATCTCCACCACGATCCGCCCTTCGATCTGCCCGGCGCGCATGCGGTCGAGGATGGCGTTGATGTCGTCCAGCTTGCCGGAGGACACGGTGGCCTTCACCAGGCCCTCGCCGGCGAAGTCCAGGGCTTCCTGCAGATCGGCGCGGGTGCCGACGATGGAGCCGGTGATGTGCAGGCCCTTGAGCACCACATCGAAGATCGGCGTGGGGAAGTCGCCCGGCGGCAGGCCGACCAGCGACACGGTGCCGCCGCGACGGGCCATACCGATGCCCTGGCCGAAGGCGCTGTTGGAAACGGCCGTGACCAGCACGCCGTGGGCGCCGCCGATATCGCGCTGCACCACCAGGGCCGGGTCTTCCTCCTTCGCGTTGATGGTCAGACTGGCGCCGAGCTTGCGCGCCAGCTCCAGCTTGGCGTCATCCACGTCCACCGCTACCACATGCAGGCCCATGGCCTTGGCGTACTGCACGGCCACGTGGCCCAGGCCGCCAATGCCGGAGATCGCCACCCACTGGCCGGGGCGCGCGCCGGTTTCCTTCAGGCCCTTGTAGACGGTGACGCCCGCGCAGAGGATCGGGGCGATTTCCAGGAAGCCGACCTGCTTGGGCAGGATGCCGACGTAGTTCGGGTCCGCCAGCACGTATTCGGCGTAGCCGCCGTTCACCGAGTAGCCGGTGTTCTGCTGGCTCTCGCAGAGCGTCTCCCAGCCGGTCAGGCAGTGTTCGCAGCAGCCGCAGGCGGTGTACAGCCAGGGCACGCCGACGCGGTCGCCTTCCTTCACGCGGGTGACGCCGGCGCCGACCGCGGCGACGAAGCCGACGCCTTCATGACCGGGGATGAAGGGCAGGCTCGGCTTCACCGGCCAGTCGCCCTCTGCGGCGTGCAGGTCGGTGTGGCAGACGCCGGAGGCCTCGATCTTCACCAGGATCTGCCCGGGACCGGGCAGCGGGACTTTGACTTCCTCGATTCGCAGCGGTTCGCCAAAGGCATGGACGACAGCCGCTTTCATGGTCGTGGGCAGGGTCGTGGACATTGCGCTCGCTCCTTGAAGGGGGAGGGACCTGCCCCATCCGGGCAGGGTCGTCAGACGAGTCTGAGCCTCTGAGCCTAGGCCATCTTGAGCTGCGGCAAGCTTTTCCGAAGTTGTCGCGGCCTCCTTCGGCTTCTGAATGACGAAATCGGGACCAACGGTCACGCACAGTGCACTCCGCTGCGCCCTTTGCGGTATACTGCGCCGCCTTCAAGCCGGCACTGCCCGCCGGTTTGGCCACGTACAAGCCACGCCCCGACGAGCGTGGCTTGTTGGTTTCTGACGCGCACAAGAGCGCACTTGAGAGAGGCACGACGATGAGCGCACTGGTTGGCGTGATCATGGGCTCCAAATCCGACTGGAGCACCCTGAGCCACACCGCAGACATGCTGGACAAGCTCGGCATTCCGTACGAAGTGAAGGTGGTGTCCGCCCACCGCACGCCGGATTTGCTCTTCCAGTACGCCGAAGAGGCCGATGGCCGTGGCATCGAAGTGATCATCGCTGGCGCCGGCGGTGCCGCCCACCTGCCGGGCATGTGCGCCGCCAAGACCCACCTGCCGGTCCTCGGCGTGCCGGTGCAGTCCTCCATGCTCTCGGGCGTCGATTCGCTGCTGTCCATCGTGCAGATGCCCGCGGGCGTCCCGGTCGCCACCCTGGCCATCGGCAAGGCCGGTGCGACCAACGCGGCGCTGCTGTCCGCCAGCATCCTGGGTGCCAAGTACCCCCAATACCACGAGGCGCTGAAGCAGTTCCGCGCCACCCAGACCGAGACGGTGCTGGACAATCCCGATCCGCGCGAGGCCTGAGTACGACCATGAAGATCGGTGTCATCGGTGGCGGCCAGCTGGGCCGCATGCTGTCCCTGGCGGGCACCCCGCTGGGCATGAACTTCGCCTTCCTCGACCCGGCGCCGGACGCCTGCGCGCAAGCCCTGGGCGAGCACATCCGTGCCGACTACGGCGACCAGGAACACCTGCGCCAGCTGGCCGATGAAGTCGACGTGGTGACCTTCGAGTTCGAGAGCGTGCCGGCCGAGACCGTGGCCTTCCTCTCGCAGTTCGTGCCGGTCTATCCGAACGCCGAGTCGCTGCGTATCGCCCGCGACCGCTGGTTCGAGAAATCCATGTTCAAGGACCTGGGCATTCCGACCCCGGCCTTCGCCGACGTGCAGTCCCAGGCGGACCTCGACGCCGCGGTGGCCAGCATCGGCCTGCCGGCGGTGATGAAGACCCGCACCCTGGGCTACGACGGCAAGGGACAGAAGGTCCTGCGCAAGGCCGAGGACGTCAGCGGCGCCTTCGCCGAACTGGGCAGCGTGCCGTGCATCCTCGAAGGCTTCGTGCCCTTCACCGGCGAAGTCTCGCTGGTGGCGGTACGCGCCCGCGATGGCGAGACCCGCTTCTACCCGCTGGTGCACAACACCCACGAGAACGGCATCCTGCGCCTTTCCGTGGCAAGCACCGACCACCCGCTGCAGAAGCTGGCCGAAGACTATGTCGGCCGCGTGCTGGACAAGCTGCAGTACGTCGGTGTGCTGGCCTTCGAGTTCTTCGAGGTCGACGGGGGCCTGAAGGCCAACGAAATCGCCCCGCGCGTGCACAACTCCGGTCACTGGACCATCGAAGGTTCCGAGTGCAGCCAGTTCGAGAACCACGTGCGCGCCATCGCCGGCCTGCCGCTGGGCTCGACCGCGAAAGTGGGCGAGAGCGCCATGCTCAACTTCATCGGCGAAGTGCCGCCGGTGGCCGAGGTGCTGAACATCGCCGACTGCCACCTGCACCATTACGGCAAGGCCTTCAAGGCCGGGCGCAAGGTCGGCCATGCCACCTTGCGCAGCGCCGACCTGCCGACCCTGAAGGCGCGCATTGCCGAAGTCGAGGCGCTGATCGCCAAGGCCTGACGGTCAGCTGTACGAAAAAGCCGCGTCAATCACTGACGCGGCTTTTTTCATGGGCGATCGGCGGATTGCTGTAAGGCTCGCGAAACACGCTCGGTCGCTCTGGCACGCGGCGAAACACGGAACGCCGGTGTTTCCTACACTGTCCCATGACAGGCGCGCACCCACCGCGCTCAACCCACAAGGAGGGACTGTCATGGGATTAATCGGAACCATCGTCATCGGCCTGATCGTCGGACTCATCGCTCGCTTTCTGAAGCCTGGCGATGACAGCATGGGCTGGATCATGACCATCCTGATCGGCATCGGCGGCTCGTTGTTGGCCACCTACGGCGGCCAGGCACTGGGCATCTACGCGGCCGGCCAGGCGGCGGGCTTCATTGGCGCAGTGATCGGTGCCATCGTGCTGCTGGTCATTTACGGCCTGATCAAGAAGAATTGACGGTGATTTCCGCCCCTCTCCCGCCATGGGGGAGGGCGCAGGAAGCCCTTACCGCCTGTGCCCGACCGGGCCCTTCGAGTCCACGATGCGCCGACCATTGCTCGCCTGCTGCCTGATAGTGCTGACTTCCCTGGCGTCCGCCGCCGAACTCCCCGAAACCGACTGGCTGTCCCTGATGCCGCCGAGCGACCGCAAGGCGCTGGAAGACATGCCGGAAATCACCCACAACGGCCCCGAGGCCAACGGCACCTTCACCAACAAGGGCGGGCTGAAACAGTCCGACAAGAAGCTGCCGCAGGTGATGTATTCGACTAGGACCGTCGCCGCGCTGAACGGCAAGGCGCTGCGCCTGGGCGGCTACCCGGTGCCGCTGGAGAACGACGCCAAGGGCCGCGTGACCGAGTTCTTCCTGGTGCCGTACCCGGGCGCCTGCATCCACGTGCCGCCGCCGCCGCCGAACCAGATCGTGCTGGTGCGCTACCCCAAGGGGATCCAGATCGACGATATCTACAACCCGATCTGGGTCAGCGGCACGCTGAAGGTGGAGAAGGTCAGCAATGACCTGGCCGACGCCGCCTATGCCATCGACGACGCCAAGGTGCGACCGGTGGAAGAGAGCGATCTGTAAGAGCTCTTCGTAGGAGCGAGCTTGCTCGCGATGGGGCCTCGCAGCGGGGGAACGTGTTCGCGAGCAAGCTCGCTCCTACAAGCGCAAAAAAGCCCGGCGGATGCCGGGCTTTTTCATTGAAGGGCACAGGCGGATCAGCCCTCCAGCGGCTCACTCCAGATTTCCACGCTCATCGTCTCGCTGCGCCTCGGCGCCACGCTCATGGCGTCGTCCATTACCCGCGCGGTTTCGATGCAGAGCATTTCCGTCCAGGCATCGTCGGGCATCTGCGACAGGCGCGCGGCCTTGTCGATCCACGGATTCCACACCACCGCCGAGCGCGAGCCGCCGGCCTTGACGTGGATGCCGCGCTCCCACAGCGGGTCCTGGATCACCAGGGTCTTCTCCACGTCCAGGTAGACGCGATCGGTCTCGCCGGTGACGCGGATCACGCCATGTTGCTGGCGCTCCCCCCAGTTCTCCATGGCATCCAGGTAGCGGTTGCCCTGCAGGCCTTCGATGCTGATCTGGCGGCAGTCGCTGACGGCAAAGTAGGTGTGCAGCGCCTGGGTCAGCGGCAGCGGCTTGTCGCCGAGGTTGTGGGTGGTCATCTCCAGGATCAGGCGTTCGCCGAAGCGCATCACCAGCTCCAGCCGCGCCGAGTGCGCCCAGCCCGGCAGGCCCTGGCTCGCGTCGAAGCTGAAGTGCACCGACAGCCGGCCCTGCTCGTCGGCGATGTCGTCCAGCTGCCAGTCGAGCGCGCGCACCAGGCCGTGGGCTGGCGGCTTGTCGCCCTGGTAGGCGGTGCGGATATCCACAGGGTTGCGGTCCAGGTTGCCGAACCATGGCCAGCACACCGGTACGCCGCCGCGAACGGACTGGCCATGACGGTATTCGGCAGTTTCGCTCAGCCAGACCAGCGGCGGCTGTTCGTGGGGCTGGTAGCTCAGCAGTTGCGCACCCTGCTGAGCGATCAGGGCTTCACCATGGGCGGTGTGGATACGCCAGCAGGACAGTTGATCGATCTGTACCTGCTCGACGCGGGGGTGCTGGATGTCGCTGCTCATGGTGGTCTCCGGGACTGCGGTGCGAAAGTTTCAGTATCACCGATCCTTCGCGCCTCAGTCAGTTCCCGGAGAATGAAAAGATCAGCCCTGGCGCAGGACTTCGAGGCGTTCGCGCTGCTGGCCGTTGGCATCGAAGTTGGCGGCGTCCAGCCAGCGCTCGAACGCCCGCTGGCAGGGCGGCCATTCGCTGTCGATGATGGAAAACCACGCGGTGTCGCGGTTGCGGTCCTTCACCACCGTGGCCTGGCGGAAGGTGCCCTCGAAAACGAAGCCCAGGCGCACGGCGGCGCGCATGGAGCGGGCGTTGAGCGCGTTGCACTTCCATTCCAGGCGCCGGTAGCGCATCTCGAAGGCCCAGCGTGCCAGCAGGTAGACCGCCTCGGTGGAGGCCGGCGAGCGCTGCATCACGCGGCCATAGGCGATGTGACCGATCTCGATGCTGCCGTCCTTGGGGAAGACTCGCAGGTAGCTGAGCAGGCCGACCGCCCGGCCGCTCGCGCGGTCGATCACCGCGAAGAACAGCGGATCGTTGCTCGCTGCGTTGCCTGCGAGCCACGCATCGAAAGGCGCGCGCTCGGGGAAGGGGCCGTAGGGCAGGTAGTCCCACAGCGCCGGATCGGAGTCCGGGCCCTGCAGCGCTAGCCACAGGTCGTCGCCGTGGAGAGCCTGATCCAGCGGCGCCAGATTGATGTGGCGACCGGCCAGGGTGCGACGTTCGGGGCTGGCGGCGGGGCGCCAGTTCAGCAGGGGTTGTTCGTTCATGGGCGCTCCGGCTCAGAGAATCTGGCGGTACTGGACGAACCCGGAGCGGTCGGCGATCCGGTCGTAGAGGAACATGGCGTCGGTATTGCTCTCGTGGGTCAGCCAGTGCACGCGCGAGGCGCCGTTGGCGCGGGCGTCGGCGTAGACGTGCTCGATCAGCTGCGCGCCGATACCGCCGCCGCGCTGGCCCTCGGCAACGTACAGGTCCTGCAGGTAGACGTAGTCGCCCTGGGTCCAGCAGGAACGGTGGTAGATGAAATGCACCATGCCGATGGCCATGCCGTCGCGCCAGGCGAGGGCGGCATGCATCGGCTCGGCCGCGTCGAGGAAGCGCTGCCAGGTGACGGCCGTGGTGGCGTCGTCGATGGTGGTCTTGTAGAAGCGCTGATAACCCTGCCAGAGCGGCAACCAGGCGGCGTGCTCATCGGCAGTGATCGGACGGATCTCGACGGCGGAAGACATGCTGACAACCTTGTGTGCGTTGGAATGCTCCCAGACTAGGTCCGGAATTGGTTCTGCTAAAGAGCCATTCATGGTGAAATCAAGAGAGCCATTGCCGCCGTCCTGGAAGCCTTCTCCATGAGTGTCCCGTTACCCTTCAACCCCTCCGGCATCCGCCTCGATCCTGCCCGCCCCCTGGGTGTTCAGCTGTTCCAGGCACTGCGCGAGTGCATCCTCGATGGTCGCCTGGCCGCCCGCTCACGTCTGCCAGCCAGCCGGGACCTGGCGTCATCGCTGGGTGTTTCGCGCAATACCGTGGTGCGCGCCTACGAGCAGCTCTACGCCGAGGGTTACATCGAGGGCCGCACGGGCGATGGCACCTACGTCGCGGAACGGGTTCAACCCTCGGTCGATGTGATTCGTAGCGAAGCTGGCAGCCCGGATGCGCCCTCCCTGGAGCGCCTCGCGCGGCACCATCTGCCACTGCCGCCGACCGGCGCGCCGCGGGCGTTCCGGGTCGGCGTGCCGGCCTTCGACCTCTTCCCGTTCGACACCTGGGCACGGTTGCAGGCGCGGTTCTGGCGCGATCCGCCGCTGGATTGCCTGGGTTACGGCGACCCCGCCGGCGAGCAGCGCCTGCGCGAATTGGTTGCTGCCTACCTGCGGACTACCCGCGGCCTGCATTGCGACGCGGGCCAGGTCATCATCACCAGCGGCGCCCAGCAGGGCATTGCGCTGTGCGCCCAGGTGCTGCTCGCCGAGGGTGACGGCGCGGCCATCGAGAATCCGGGCTACCGCGCCGCTGGTCATGCTTTCGCCACGGCCGGGGCTCGGTTGCACGGCGTACCGGTGGATGCCGATGGCCTGTGCACGGCGCAGCTGGAGCAGTTGCCGGGTTGCCGGCTGGTCTATGTCACGCCGTCGCACCAGTACCCCACCGGCGTGACCCTCTCGCTGGCGCGGCGCCTGGAGTTGCTGGAGTGGGCCGAGCGCAGCAATGGCTGGATCGTCGAGGACGATTACGACGGTGAGTACCGCTACAGCGGCACGCCGCTGATGCCGCTGGCCGCGTTGGATCGCCATGATCGCGTGCTCTACGTCGGCACCTTCTGCAAGATCGCCTTCCCGGCGCTGCGCCTGGGTTACCTCGTTGTACCGCCGGCGCTGGCGCAGGCCTTCGCCCGGCGGCGTGCGCTGGATGTGCGCCATTCCGAGGTTGGCACCCAGCGGGTCATGGCGGACTTCATTGCCGAAGGACACTTCCAGCGCCATGTCCGCCGTATGCGTCGGGCCGCTCGCAGCCGTCGCGACGCGTTGCTGCGTGGCTGGCCGGAGGTAGCAGGCTGCGCGCCGATGCCGACTGTGGAGGCGGGCTTGCACTTGTGCGTGCGGGTCGACAGCCGCGAGCGGGAACTGGAGTTGGTGCAACGAGCCTTGGCGGTGGGCGTGGAAGTGAATGCGCTGAGCGATTACTGGTTGCCGGAGTCCAGCGAGACGGCGGATGAGCGCGCTGGATTGGTGCTGGGGTTTGCCGCCGTGCCGGAGTCGCGGATTGCCGAGGCGTTGAGGGCGTTGCGCAAAGTGTGGGTGAGCAAGAGCCCCTCTCCCCAGCCCTCTCCCTGAAGGGAGAGGGAGTGTCCGTGCCGAGAAGACTTCAGCGTTACGCGATACATCGAAGCTGTCGGCAAACGACGATCTATTGAGCCGCTCCAAACGGTCCCCTCTCCCTTCAGGGAGAGGGTTAGGGAGAGGGAAAAGAACTCACCCCTGGCCACAGAGGCGAGCCAAGCGCCTTGCCGCTTGTAACCCCGAGCTATTTCCTTAGCTGCCTTACGAAGTTGGCGAGAGCCACTACGCTCCCTAGAATATCGCCCCTCTCGAAAATACCCCGGAGCCGCCATGAGCCTAGCCCTGTCCACCGTCCCCGAGCGCAAGTCCAGCGCGCTCTGGGTCGCCTTCCTCCTGCTGCTGGCGGGTGCGCTGTTCCTCGCCCAGGCCGTAAGCGGCCGGCAGGCGCTGCTGTTCGTGGTCGGCGGCGCGCTGGGGCTGACGCTCTACCACGCGGCTTTCGGCTTCACTTCCGCCTGGCGTGTGTTCATTCGTGAGCGCCGTGGTGCGGGCCTGCGTGCGCAGATGGTGATGTTGGCCATCGCGGTACTGCTGTTCTTCCCGGCGCTGGCCGCCGGCACGTTGTTCGGCGAACCGGTGAAAGGGCTGGTGTCGCCCGCCGGCACCTCGGTGATCGTCGGTGCCTTCATCTTCGGCATCGGCATGCAGCTGGGCGGCGGCTGCGCCTCCGGCACACTGTTCACCGTGGGCGGCGGCAATGCGCGGATGCTGGTCACGCTGCTGTTCTTCATCATCGGCTCGGTGATCGCCACCCACCACATCGGCTGGTGGTTCGCCCTGCCGTCACTGCCGCCGACCTCCATCGTGCAGTCCCTTGGGCTGCTCCCGGCGCTGGCGGTGAGCCTTGCGCTGTTTGCCGCCATCGCCGCCGTCAGCGTGGTGCTGGAACGCCGTCGCCACGGCGTATTGGAGCTGATCGCCAGCAACGGCGAGAAGGGCATCGGGCGACTCTTCCGTGGCCCCTGGCCGCTGGTGTGGGGCGCGGTCGCGCTGGCACTGCTTAACTTCGCCACCCTGGCACTGGCCGGGCGTCCGTGGGGCGTCACCTCGGCTTTCGCGCTGTGGGGCGCGAAGGCGTTCGAGAGTCTTGGCATCGCCGTCGATCAATGGGCCTTCTGGCAGGTCGACGCCAACGCCAAGGCGCTGGCCGCTCCGGTGTGGCAGGACGTCACCAGTGTGATGGACTTCGGCATCATGATCGGCGCCTTGCTGGCCGCTGGCCTCGCCGGGCGTTTCGCACCGAGTCTGAAGATTCCCGCACGCTCGCTGGTCGCGGCGGTGATTGGTGGCCTGCTGCTGGGCTATGGCGCGCGCCTGGCCTACGGCTGCAACATCGGCGCGTACTTCAGCGGTATCGCTTCGGGCAGCCTGCACGGCTGGCTTTGGCTGGTGGCGGCGTTCTTCGGTAACGCGGTGGGCGTGCGTCTGCGGCCGATCTTCTTCCCCGCCGAGCGCGCGGAAGCGCGCCTGACCGGTTGCTGAGTCAAGCCGGGCGGGGCATTTCGCGCTCCGCCCAGTAGGTCTGCCGGTGGCCGCGGGCCTGGTAGTCCCGCGCCAGGGCTTCGGCCTCGGCGCGGGTCAGCTGGCGGCGCATGACGAAACGGTTGCCGTTGTCGTCCAGGCGCAGCAGGCACCAGTCCGGCTGTTCAGGCATTGAAGGTCGAGGTCTTGCGCAGGCGAAGCGCGAGCAGGATCAGCAACACGCCGAAGAACACCGAGTAGGCGCCAATCACCCAGGCCACGGCCAGCGCTCCGGCGCCCGGATTGCCGATCATCAGCACGCCGAACAGCACCGACACCGCGCCGGAAAGCCCCAGCCACCATTCGTTCTGCAGCGCCTTGCGCAGGCGGATCGCGGCAATGATCTGCAGTACGCCCATCACCAGCGCCCAGCCGGCGATCAGCATGAGCAGGCCCAGTGCGGTCAGCTGCGGCCAGAGGACAGCGACCAGCCCGGCGGCTATCCCCAGCAGCCCCACCAGCACCAGCGGCCACAAGGGCCGGCCGGATTCGCGCATCTGCGCGGCGGCGATCAGCGTGAACAGGCCGTCGACGAAGGCGTAGGCGCCGAAGAACAGCACCATCACGGTCAATACGATGCCCGGCCAGACCATGGCGAGGATGCCGAACAGCACGGCGGCGACGCCGCGCAGGGCGATCCATTTCCAGTGGCGGCCCAAGGCCTGCCAGAGCGGGTGTTGCGACATGGCGACGATCCTTGCGAGGGGTGTGGCTGCAACCATAGCCCTGCCTGCTCGTCCGTGCTTGAGCGAGATCATGCGGGGCTCATTAAGGCGCGGGGCACAAGGTCCTGGCTCGCAATGCGCAAAAGAAAGCCCGGCACGGAGCCGGGCTGAAGGGCCTGCGGGGGCAGGCGGGCGGCGTCGGCGACGCCGCCGGGGAGATCAGGCAGCAGGCGCCAGGGCCGATGACGGGGCTTGCTCATGCAGCGCCTCGTAATCCTTCTTCATGGCCTTGTAGAGGCCGAACATGAACAGGATCAGTACCGCTGAGAACGGCAGGCCGGCCAGCACCACGACGGTCTGCATGGCGGTGAAGTTGCCGGCGAACAGCAGGCCGATGGTCACCAGGGTGATGACCACCGACCAGAGGATGCGCAGCCAGTGCGGGGCGTCTTCGTCGAGGTCGCCGCCCTGGCGCGAGAGGTTGGCCAGCATCACCGAGCCGGAGTCGGCCGGGGTGAGGAACAGCACGAAGCCGACGAAGATCGACATGCCGATCACGATCTTGGCGAAGGGGTAGTGCTCCAGCAGCAGGTAGATCGACATCGACGGCTGCTCCAGCGCGGCCTTGCCCAGGTCGACGGCGCCGTGGTTCATCACCAGGTCGACCGCACTGTTACCGAACACCGAGAGCCAGGCGAGGGTGAAGCCCAGCGGGATCAACAGCACGCCCATGACCAGTTCGCGCACGGTGCGGCCGCGGGAAATACGGGCGATGAACATGCCGACGAAGGGCGCCCAGGAAATCCACCAGGCCCAGTAGAACAGGGTCCACAGGCCCAGCCATTCTTCGTTCTTGCCGGCGCCGCCGCCAGTGTAGACGTAGAGGTCGAAGGTCTTGAGCACCAGGCCGTTGAGGTAATCGCCCAGGTTCTGCACGAAGCCGTTGAGGAGCTCCAGGGTGGAGCCGCAGACCAGCACGAACAGCAGCAGCGAGCTGAACAGCACGATGTTCAGGTTGGACAGCCGGCGGATGCCTTTCTCGATGCCGGACACCGCGGCCAGCGTGGCTACCAGGCTCATCACCAGCAGCACGATGAGCAGGGTGGTCTTCGAATGCTCCATGCCGGTGAGGTACTCGATGCCCGAGGATACCTGCAGCGCGCCGATTCCCAGGTTGGTCACCAGGCCCAGCAGGGTGACGAAGATCCCGAAGCAATCCACCGCATGGCCGGCGCCGCCCTTCACCCAGCGCTCGCCGAGGATCGGCAGCAGGGCCGAGCGCAGGGCCAGCGGCTGGCGATGACGATAGGCGAAATAGCCCACTGCCAGTCCGACCAGCGCGTAGATCGCCCAGCCATGCACGCCCCAGTGCAGGAAGGTCAGCTGCAATGCCTGGCGGGCGGCCTGCGGCGTGCCGGCCACGCCTTCAGGCGGATGATAGAGGTGGTCGATCGGCTCGGATGCGGCGAAGTACAGCAGCGAGATGCCGATGCCGGATGAGAACAGCATGCCGGCCCAGGCGCCGTAGCTGAAGTCGGGCTTCTCGTGGTCGGCGCCGAGTTTCAGCTGGCCGTAGCGCGAGAAGGCGACCCACAGGACGAAGAACAGGTAGCTTCCGATGGCCAGCATGTAGTACCAGCCGAAGCTGTGCGAAAGCCACGTCTGCGTACGGTTCAGGACAGTTCCGGCGCTATCGGGGAAGAGAATGAGGGCGGCGGTCAGAACCAGGATCAGTACGGTGGAACCGTAGAACACGATCGGATTCAGACGTACCTGCTCGTTTGTTTTTATTGGCGAAGCAGTACTCATTTGGAGGATGACCCCATGACAGTGAACGCATGGCGGCCGTCGGCGAGCGCGACTAAGGCACGGCGACGGGCCGCAAACCACAGACACAGCATTGCCACCCGACACTTCCCGCCTGGATTCTGCGATCCTTGAAGGTTGGAAAATGGCGCGGCGATGAACGGCTCGGGCCTGCTTGCACGCAAGGCTCGGAGAGGTTCACGGAGCGCAGCTTATTCTTAGTTGATTGAACGTTCAATAAAAACAAAATAGACTGGCCCATAACTCGCCGGACGGCACAGGTACGTCCAGGCGAAGAGGAGAGACGAAATGCCCAAGGTCGGTATGCAGCCGATTCGCCGTTCCCAATTGATCCACGCCACGTTGGAGGCGGTGGACCAGGTGGGCATGGGTGACGCCAGCATCGCCCTGATCGCCCGCCTGGCGGGGGTCTCCAACGGCATCATCAGCCACTACTTCCAGGACAAGAACGGGCTGCTGGACGCCACGATGCGACATTTGATGTCGGCCTTGAGCAAGGCCGTCGCCGAGCGTCGCGCTACCTTGCGCAACGACGAACCGCGCTCGCATCTGCGGGCCATCATTGCCGGCAACTTCGACAGTTCCCAGGTAAACGGCCCGGCGATGAAGACCTGGCTGGCGTTCTGGGCCAGCAGCATGCACCAGCCGCAGTTGCGCCGCCTGCAGCGGATCAACGACCACCGGCTGTATTCGAACCTGTGCAGCCAGTTCCGCCGCGAACTGCCGCTGGCCCAGGCCCGCAGCGCCGCTCGCGGGCTGGCCGCGCTGATCGACGGACTCTGGCTGCGGGGCGCGCTCTCGGGCGATGCCTTCGACACCGAGCAGGCGTTGGCCATTGCCTACGACTATCTCGACCAACAACTGGCCAAGCGCCCCGGATAGCGGGCGCAGCCTTGCGCTGACACCTATAAGAGAGGACACCTGCACCATGGCTCGATTCGAAGTACAGAAGCTCTACATTGACGGTCGCTACGTGGAAGCCACCAGCGGCGCCACCTTCGAGACCATCAATCCGGCCAACGGTGAAGTCCTCGCCCAGGTACAGCGCGCCTCGAAGGAAGACGTTGAGCGCGCCGTGCAGGCGGCGGTGCAAGGGCAGAAGGTCTGGGCGTCAATGACCGCCATGCAGCGCTCGCGCGTCCTGCGTCGCGCCGTGGACATCCTCCGCGAGCGCAACGACGAGCTCGCCGAACTGGAAACCCTCGACACCGGCAAGCCGCTGGCTGAAACCCGCTTCGTCGACATCGTCACCGGTGCCGATGTGCTCGAGTACTACGCCGGCCTGGTGCCGGCCATCGAGGGCGAGCAGATCCCGCTGCGCGACACCAGCTTCGTCTACACCCGTCGCGAGCCGCTGGGCGTGGTCGCCGGTATCGGTGCCTGGAACTACCCGATCCAGATCGCCCTGTGGAAGTCCGCCCCGGCCCTGGCCGCCGGCAATGCGATGATCTTCAAGCCCAGCGAAGTCACCCCGCTGACCGCCCTGAAGCTCGCCGAGATCTACACCGAGGCCGGCCTGCCCGATGGCGTGTTCAACGTGCTCACCGGCAGCGGCCGCGAAGTCGGCCAGTGGCTGACCGAGCACCCGGTCATCGAGAAGATCTCCTTCACCGGTGGCACCTCCACCGGCAAGAAGGTCATGGCCAGTGCGTCGAGCTCCTCGCTCAAGGAAGTCACCATGGAGCTGGGCGGCAAATCGCCGCTGATCATCTTCGAGGACGCCAACCTCGACCGCGCCGCCGACATCGCCGTCATGGCCAACTTCTTCAGCTCCGGCCAGGTTTGCACCAACGGCACCCGCGTGTTCATCCCGCGCAACCTGCAGGCGCGCTTCGAGGCCAAGGTGCTCGAGCGCGTGAAGCGTATCCGCCTGGGCAACCCGCAGGATGAAACCACCAACTTCGGCCCGCTGGTGAGCTTCCCGCACCTGGAAAGCGTTCTTTCCTATATCGAGTCCGGCAAGGAGCAGAAGGCCCGCCTGCTGTGCGGTGGCGAGCGCGTCACCCAGGGTGATTTCGGCAAGGGCGCGTACGTCGCGCCGACCGTGTTCACCGACTGCACGGACGACATGACCATCGTCCGCGAGGAAATCTTCGGGCCGGTCATGAGCATCCTTGTCTATGACACCGAAGACGAGGCCATCCGCCGCGCCAACGACACCGAGTACGGCCTTGCCGCCGGCGTCGTGACCCAGGACCTGACCCGCGCGCACCGGGCGATCCACCGCCTGGAAGCGGGCATCTGCTGGATCAATACCTGGGGCGAGTCGCCGGCCGAAATGCCGGTTGGCGGGTACAAGCAATCGGGTGTCGGTCGTGAGAACGGCCTGACCACCCTGGCTCACTACACTCGCATCAAATCCGTACAGGTAGAGCTGGGCGACTACACCTCGGTGTTCTGATCGCCGCGATCGAGCCATGAGAGGCCGGTCGCAGGCATGACTCCCTGACCACCGGCCATCCCCAACACGCAGACACCGACGCGCACGCGTCGCGGGCGGTGTCATGCCGGAAAAAGAGGAAGGCCTGCATGTCCCAGGAATACGACTACATCATCATCGGTGCCGGTTCTGCCGGTAACGTACTGGCTACCCGCCTGACCGAGGACGCCGACATCAGCGTCCTGCTGCTCGAAGCCGGTGGTCCGGACTACCGCGCCGACTTCCGCACCCAGATGCCGGCGGCGCTGGCGTACCCGCTGCAAGGTCGCCGCTACAACTGGGCCTATGTGACCGACCCGGAACCGCACATGAACAACCGCCGCATGGAGTGCGGGCGCGGCAAGGGCCTGGGCGGCTCCTCGCTGATCAATGGCATGTGCTACATCCGCGGCAACGCCATGGACTTCGACGGCTGGGCGCAGGAAAAGGGCCTGGAAGACTGGACCTACCTCGACTGCCTGCCTTACTTCCGCAAGGCCGAGACCCGCGACATCGGCCCCAACGACTACCATGGCGGCAACGGCCCGGTGAGCGTCACCACGCCCAAGGCCGGCAACAACCCGCTGTTCCACGCCATGGTCGAGGCCGGCGTGCAGGCCGGCTTCCCGCGTACCGAAGACCTCAACGGCTACCAGCAGGAAGGCTTCGGTCCGATGGACCGCACCGTCACTGCCCAAGGTCGCCGCGCCAGCACCGCCCGTGGCTACCTGGACCAGGCCCGCGAACGGCCGAACCTGACCATCGTCACCCATGCGCTGACCGACCGCATCCTGTTCAGCGGCAAGCGCGCCATCGGGGCGACCTACCTGCATGGGAACGACAACGCCCTGAAGGAAGTCCGCGCCCGTCGCGAAGTCCTGGTGTGCTCTGGCGCCATCGCCTCGCCGCAATTGCTGCAACGCTCCGGCGTCGGCCCGGCATCGCTGCTGCGCGACCTGGGCATCGACGTGGTGCATGATCTGCCCGGCGTCGGCCAGAACCTCCAGGACCACCTGGAGATGTACCTGCAGTACGCCTGCAAGCAGCCGGTGTCGCTGTACCCCGCGCTGCAATGGTGGAACCAGCCGCAGATCGGCGCCCAGTGGATGTTCCTCGGTACCGGCCTGGGCGCGAGCAACCAGTTCGAGGCGGGCGGTTTCATCCGCAGCCGTCCGGAGTTCGAGTGGCCGAACATCCAGTACCATTTCCTGCCGGTCGCCATTAACTACAACGGCAGCAACGCCGTCAGCGAGCACGGCTTCCAGGCCCACGTCGGCTCCATGCGCTCGCCCAGCCGCGGGCGGATCAATCTGACCTCCCGCGATCCGCGCAAGCATCCGAGCATCCTGTTCAACTACATGTCCTGCGAGCAGGACTGGCAGGAGTTCCGCGACGCCATCCGGATCACCCGCGAGATCATGAACCAGCCGGCGCTCGACCCCTACCGCGGCCGCGAGATCAGCCCGGGCCTGGACAAGCAGAGCGACGCCGAGCTCGACGCCTTCGTGCGGGAGCATGCGGAAACCGCGTTCCACCCGTCCTGCTCCTGCAAGATGGGCGAGGATGATATGGCGGTGGTCGATGGCGAGGGCCGCGTGCACGGCATGCAAGGGCTGCGGGTGATCGATGCGTCGATCATGCCGCTGATCATCACCGGCAACCTCAACGCCACCACCATCATGATGGCCGAGAAGCTCGCCGATAAGGTACGCGGCCGCCCGGCACTGCCGCGCAGCACTGCGGCCTACTACAAGGCCGAGGGTGCACCGGTGCGCGGAAAACCGCTGCGCTGATTCGCAAACGCGAAGACGAAAACGCCGGCAAGAGAGCCGGCGTTTTCATTTCTCAGCCACGACGCGGAGGAACCGGGCGGGTTCGGCCACTGCCGTCGATGGCGACGAAGACGAATACTGCCTCGGTAACCTTGCGCCATTCGCTGGACAGCGGGTCGTCGCTCCAGACCTCGACCAGCATGCGGATCGAGCTGCGGCCCACTTCCAGGGTCTGGGTATAGAAGGAGAGCTGCGCGCCGACTGCGACCGGGACCAGGAAGGCCATGCGGTCGATGGCCACCGTGGCCACGCGGCCTCCGGCAATGCGGCTGGACATGGCGGTTCCGGCGAGATCCATCTGCGCCACCAGCCAGCCCCCGAAGATGTCGCCAAAGCCGTTGGTCTCGCGCGGCAGGGCGGTGATCTGCAAGGCAAGGTCGCCCTGCGGGATAGGATCTTCTTGTTCGAGCTCGATCATAGGTAAGGGCCTCTTGCCCCCGGCGTACTCATGGTGAAGTTATGGAAAAACTCTCCCAAGACACCTGTCGGCGCAAGGCCTTGGGACAGCTTTTGATCGGCCTGCCCGCATTATATAGAGGGAGGACCTGCTCGACGACCGCCGGAATTCGAGAAATTCCGGCGATCCCGGCCGCTGTGTCGCGTTCGCGCAATTTGCTATGGTGCGGCACCTGCGGCTGCCGGCCGCAGCCTCCTTGCCTGCAGAGATAACAAGCACCATGCCTTCTGTGAACGCTCCTGCCGCGCCTGCGTCACGTCCGTTGACCCGCAGCGACTACAAGACTCTTTCGCTGTCCGCCCTGGGCGGCGCGCTGGAATTCTACGACTTCATCATCTTCGTGTTCTTCGCCACCGTGGTCGGCAAGCTGTTCTTCCCCGCCGACATGCCGGACTGGCTGCGCCAGTTGCAGACTTTCGGCCTGTTCGCCGCCGGCTACCTGGCCCGTCCGTTGGGTGGGGTGGTAATGGCGCACTTCGGTGACCTGCTGGGACGCAAGAAGATGTTCACCTTGAGCATCTTCCTGATGGCGGTTCCCACCCTGATCATGGGCCTGCTCCCCACTTACGCGCAGATTGGTATCTGGGCGCCGCTGGCGCTCCTGCTGCTACGCGTCATCCAGGGCGCGGCCATCGGCGGTGAAGTGCCGGGCGCCTGGGTGTTCGTTGCCGAGCACGTTCCGCATCGCCATGTGGGCTACGCCTGCGGCACGCTCACGTCGGGTCTGACCGCGGGTATCCTCATCGGTTCGCTGGTGGCGACCCTGATCAACAGCGTTTACAGCGCCGAGGAAGTCCAGGGCTACGCCTGGCGCATCCCGTTCCTGCTGGGCGGCATCTTCGGCCTCTTTTCCGTCTACCTGCGCCGGTGGCTGCACGAGACTCCGGTATTCGCCGAACTGCAGTTACGCAAGCAACTGGCCGATGAGGTGCCGCTGGGCGTGGTGGTGCGTGAGCATCGCCCGGCCATCGTGCTGTCCATGCTGCTGACCTGGGTGTTGTCCGCCGGCATCGTCGTTGTGATCCTGATGACCCCGTCCGTGCTGCAGACCGTTTATGGCTTTGATGCTGCTACGTCGCTGAAGGCCAACAGTGTGGCTATCGTGTGCCTGAGCGTCGGCTGCATCCTCTCCGGCCGCTTCGCCGACCGTTTCGGCGCAGGCCGTACCTTTATATACGGAAGCATCCTGCTGGGTGTCGTCTCCTGGACCTTCTATACCAGCCTGAAGGCGCACCCGGACTGGTTGTTCCCGCTGTATGCAGTTACCGGCCTGTGCGTCGGCGTGATTGGTGCGGTGCCCTACGTGATGGTCAATGCCTTCCCGGCGGTGGTGCGCTTCACTGGCCTGTCCTTCTCCTACAACCTGGCCTACGCCATCTTCGGTGGGTTGACGCCCATGGTGGTTGCCCTCCTTATGAAGGAAGACCCGCTGGGCCCGGCGTACTATGTCGTGGCGCTGTGTGTGGTTGGCCTGCTGGTCGGCGCCTATCTGCTACGCCAGGAGCGCCGATCGGTAGGGCAGGGTGTGGCGATAAACTGATCGCCCGGACAGTTTTTTGCAGAAAGTTTAAATTAGTCGTTGACGGC
>NZ_AMZB01000136.1 GCF_000313755.1 Pseudomonas nitroreducens TX1
AAAAGCCGCCCCGAGGGGCGGCTTTTTTTCGTTGCAGCACAGCAGCCTTACAGCGCCGCCAGCATCGACTGGGCCGGGATGGCCTGGAAGTCGATGGACATCATCAGGCTCAGCACGCTGATCGCGATGATGGAGAAGGCGAACAACTGGCGTGCCCAGCGGCGGTCGTCCTCGGCACTGAAGCCTTTCACCGCGATGAACAGCCACCAGGCACTGACGGCCAGCGCCACCACCAGGTAACCGTAGCCGGCAAAGCCGGTCACAGTCAGCAGCAGGGTCGCCAGGCCGAAGGCCACGACGTAGTAGAGGATCTGCTTCTTGGTCGCTTCGATGCCCTGCTCCACCGGCAGCACGGGAATCCCGGCAGCGCGATAGTCGTTGAGGCGGAAGATCGCGATGGCGTAACTGTGCGGCATCTGCCAGAGGCAGAAGATCAGCAGCAGCACCGCCGCGCCCATGTCGAAGTGACCGCTGGCGGCGCAGTAGCCCACCACCGGCGGCATGGCTCCGGAGAGACTGCCGACCAGCGTGCCGTAGACCGAGCTGCGCTTGAGCCAGAGGCTGTAGAGCACGACGTAGACGAAGAAGCCGAACGCGGCGAGCAGGGTCGCCTGCACGTTGGTCTTCCACGCCAGCAGGCCGAAGCCCGCCACACCGAGCACCACGCCGTGGGCCATGGCGGCCTTCAGCGAGATCTGCCCGGTCACGGTGACACGAGTGCGGGTACGCTCCATGAAGCGATCGATGTCGCGGTCGATGCAGTTGTTGAACACACAACCACTGGCAACCACCAGGGACAGGCCGATCACGGTGGCCAGCAGCAGCATCGGGTCAACGCTGCCGCGAGCGGCGAGGAAGTAGCCCCCCGCCACCGCGATCAGGTTGCCGAAGATGATGCCCGGCTTGGCCACCAGCAGATAACGCTTGAGTTTCACGGCATCGGCCCTCAGGGCATCGGCATCATCAGGGCGTCTGCGGTGTAGATGATCCACAGCGACAGACCGACCACCAGCAGGATGATGATGGCGGTGAAGATGAATGCCATGACGTTCCAGCGGCCTTCGGAGCTGAAGTTCATGTGCAGGAAGCAGATCAGGTGCACGACGACCTGGACCAGGCCCAGGATCACCATGGTCAGCAGGGTGGCATGACGCGAGAAGCCACCGTCGATGACCATGTAGAACGGGATGGCGGTCAGGATCACCGAGAGCACGAAGCCGATGGCGTACGAGCCCAGGCTGCCGTGGCCGGCACCGTGGGAATCGTGGCCGTGGGCGCCATGGGAGTCGTGATGATGTGCAGCAGCGGACATTACAGAGCCCCCATCAGGTAGACGACGGTGAATACGCAGATCCAGACGATGTCCAGGAAGTGCCAGAACAGGCTCAGGCACATCATGCGGGTGTTGTTCTGCGCGGTCAGGCCACGGGTGCCGATCTGCGCCATCAGCACCAGCATCCACAGCAGGCCTGCGGAAACGTGCAGGCCGTGCATGCCGACCAGGGTGAAGAAGGACGACAGGAAGGCGCTGCGGCTCGGGCCGAAGCCTTCGACGATCAGGTGATGGAACTCGTTGAGTTCCATACCGATGAACGCCGCGCCGCAGAGGAAGGTCACGCCCAGCCAGGCGATGGCCTTGCCCTTGGCACCCTTGTGCGCGGCCAGCATGGCCAGGCCGTAGGTGCAGGAGGAGATCAGCAGGATCGCGGTTTCGACGGCCACGTAGGGCAGTTCGAAAATGTCCTTGCCGCTCGGTCCGCCGGCCGTGTGGTTGACCAGCACGGCGTAGGTGGCGAAGACGCTGGCGAAGAGGATGCAGTCGGTCATCAGGTACAGCCAGAAGCCGAATACCGTCATACCGCCGCTGTCATGGGCGTGGTCGTGGTCGTGCGCCGCTTCGTGCGTATCGACCAGGTGTTGATTCAGTACTGCCGTCGACATGGTTTTATACCTGCTGCGCGGTGGCGAGTTTCTGGAAGTTGGCGTTCTCGATGCGCTCGATCTCATCCGGCTGGACGTAGTAGTCCAGGTCGGTGACGTAGCTGCGCACGATGATCGACGCGATCATGCCGACGAAGCCAACACCCACCAGCCACCAGATGTGCCAGATGGCGGCGAAGCCGAAGAGGAAGGCGAACACGGCGATGGAGAAGCCAGCGGCAGTGTTCTTCGGCATGTGGATCGGCGCGTAGGCCGGCAGCTTGCGGTACGCGGTACCGGTCTGCTTCATGTCGTGGAACGCGTCGATGTCGTTGACCTTCGGCAGTTCGGCGAAGTTGTAGTACGGCGGCGGCGAGGAAGTGGACCATTCCAGGGTACGGCCACCCCATGGGTCGCCGGTCAGGTCGGCCAGTTGCTTGCGGTTCTTGATCGACACCAGCAGCTGGATCAGCTGGCAGGCGATACCGAAGAAGATCAGCACGGCGCCGAAGAACGCCACCACCAGGTACGGCTTCCACATCGGGTTGTCGTAGTGGTTCAGGCGCCGGGTCATGCCCATGAAGCCGAGGATGTACAGCGGCATGAAGGCCATGTAGAAGCCGACCAGCCAGCACCAGAAGGAACGCTTGCCCCACTTCTCGTCCAGCTTGAAGCCGAAGGCTTTCGGGAACCAGAAGACGAAGCCGGCCAGGTAGCCGAACACCGCACCACCGATGATGGTGTTGTGGAAGTGGGCGATCAGGAACAGGCTGTTGTGCAGCAGGTAGTCAGCGCCCGGGATGGCCAGCAGAACGCCGGTCATGCCACCGATGGTGAAGGTGACGATGAAGCCCAGGGTCCACAGGATCGGGGTGTCGAAGCGCAGGCGGCCACGGTAGATGGTGAACAGCCAGTTGAACAGCTTCACCCCGGTCGGGATGGAGATCAGCATGGTCGCAACGCCGAAGAAGCCGTTGACGTCGCCGCCCGAACCCATGGTGAAGAAGTGGTGCAGCCACACGGTGAAGCCGAGGAAGGTGATCGCGGCGCTCGCCCACACCATCGAGGTGTAGCCGAACATGCGCTTGCCGGCGAAGGTCGCGGTGACTTCGGAGAAGATGCCGAAGGCCGGCAGGATCAGGATGTACACCTCAGGATGGCCCCAGGCCCAGAAGAGGTTGATGTACATCATGGCGTTGCCGCCCAGCTCGTTGGTGAAGAAGTGCATGTCGAAGTAGCGATCCAGCGACAGCAGGCCCAGGGCCGCGGTCAGGATCGGGAACGACGCAACGATCAGGATGTTGGCGAAGGTGCAGGTCCAGGTGAAGATCGGCATCTGCATCAGCTTCATGCCGGGGGTGCGCATCTTGAACACGGTGACCAGGAAGTTGATACCCGTGAGCAAGGTACCCATACCCGAGATCTGTAGCGCCCAGATGTAGTAGTCCACACCCACGCCCGGGCTGTAGGCCAGTTCGGACAGCGGCGGGTAGGCGACCCAGCCGGTACGGGCGAATTCGCCCAAGCCCAGCGAGACGTTCACCAGCATGGCGCTGACGACCAGCAGCCAGAAGCTCAGGGAGTTCAGGAACGGGAACGCCACGTCGCGCGCGCCGATCTGCAGCGGCACGGCCAGGTTCATCAGGCCGGTCATGAAGGGCATGGCCATGAAGATGATCATGATCACGCCGTGGGCGGTGAAGATCTGGTCGTAGTGTTCCGGCGGCAGGTAGCCGTGGTTGGCGCCTTCAGCCAGTGCGAGCTGGCCGCGCATCATGATGGCGTCGGCAAAGCCGCGCAGGAGCATGATCAGGGCGACGATGATGTACATCACGCCGATCTTCTTGTGGTCGATGGACGTCAGCCACTCGGTCCACAGGTAGGTCCACTTGCGGTAGTAGGTGATCGCGCCGAACACACCGAGGCCCAGCAGGGCGACGACGGCCAGCGTGATGACGATGATCGGCTCGTGATACGGCACGGCCGACAGTGTCAGTTTCCCGAACATCTGTGCTTACTCCTGGCTCGGATTCATTTGCATGCCCGGCATGTTGCTCATGTCGTGGCCCGCCATGGCGGCCTCTTCATGCGCTTCGCCGTGCTCGCCCTTCTCGGCCTGCTCTTTGGCTTCGTGGGCCTTGGCCATGGCGTGGCCGGCGTGTTCCCACTTGTTCAGCACGTGGGAGAACAGCTCGGGGCTGACGGTGGCGAAGTAGGTCGCCGGGACGTTCTCGGTCGGCTTCACCAGCTCCGGGTACTGATCAAGGTTCAGGGTCTGCTGCGAGGCCTTGACCTTCGCGACCCACTCCTGGAAGCCCTGCTCGGAGGTGGAGATGGCCTTGAACTTCATGCCCGAGAAGCCGCCGCCGCTGTAGTTCGCGGAGATGCCGTCGAACACGCCTTCTTCGTTGGCGATCAGGTGCAGCTTGGTCAGCATCCCGGCCATGGAGTAGATCTGGCTACCCAGCTGCGGGATGAAGAACGAGTTCATCACCGAATCCGAGGTGATCTGGAAGTTCACCGGGGTGTCTTTCGGGAAGGCGATCTCGTTGACGGTGGCGATACCCTGTTCCGGGTAGATGAACAGCCACTTCCAGTCCAGCGAGATGGCCTGGATGGTCACCGGCTTGACCTCGGAGTCCAGCGGACGGTAAGGGTCCAGCTTGTGGGTGCTCTCCCAGGTGATCCAGCCGAGCACGGCGATGATCAGGCAGGGAACCAGCCACACCACCAGCTCGATCCTGGTCGAGTGGGACCAGTCCGGCATGTAGGTGGCCTTGGTGTTCGAAGCCCGGTATTTCCAGGCGAACGCAAAGGTCATCAGGATGACCGGCACCACCACGATCAGCATCAGCAGGGTTGCCGTGATGATCAGGGACTTCTCGTCAGCGCCGACCTGCCCTTTCGGGTCGAACAGCGCCATGTTGCAACCACCGAGCATCAGCATCGGCAGCCACGCCAGTCTCTTCAAAATTCCTGTGTACTGCTCTTTTTTCATCTTGCGGCCTTAGTGGATGAAAATCGCTTCACCGCCCATGAGCCTTCGCCACGCATTGCTCGACGACTCGTTACCCGCGACTTTTCCAAGCCGCCTGCCAGGGCTGTCATGGATTCACGAACGCGGCCGCAAGGATTCCAGGCAAAGGGAGGTCGCCCGGTCTTCGCGATGCGAAACCGATTTCGTCAGCTGATTCGTTCCGTGTTATTCAGCGTGTGGTGTCTGGACTGGCGGCCCGCTAGAGCGCGCGCGTCGCACACCGGATGCACGAGCGGATTGCCCGACTCGTCTTATGACAGGAGCCCACCAATGGCAGCCCCCTGTTGTTATGCCGCTGCACCGAAGGGTGAACACTGGCAATGATCTGCGTCAGTGCGACTCAGCGATTTGGGGGTAGGAAATGGACGGCGGATATTACAAAGCATTTCAGAAATGCCTTTCAAGGCCCATTCCGCCCATTTTTTACAAGATATTTTCTCACCCCGAGAAACAGTCCCATCTGAAATCGCTCAGAAAACGATCAACTCATACCAATAGCGCAAGGCTTCAGCTCGCCACCAGGGTCTTGCACGCGCGTGCCACACGACTGTGTCAGAACCATGAAACACGCGGCTTCCAGCCCATCACCATGAGGGCACCATGAGGTGCTAACGCCATTGGCAAAGACCTTGCCATGATGGGGATCAAGCACCGTTGCGAAAGAGACGGAAACGCCTTGCGCACCCTGCGACACATCGACGCACTGGAACGTTTGCAAGACGGAAAATCATTCAATTTGTGACGACAGTACCCGGAGAATCAGATCGAACCCACAACATGCGCGTATGGTTCCGGGGACGAAACCCGACTGCCATGGCCGGCGAGACGACCATGGCAGGAGATGAAATACCCGGGGCGAAAACGCTCCCGACACCCAGCGCCGTCGATCAGTGGCTGGAGGCTTCGTGCCCGGGCGCCAGCCAGGCCATCAGTCCGCTGGTCTCGGCACGAATGCGCAGATCGGAGGTGACCGAGTTGTAGTAGGTATCCGACGCTTCGAGCTGGTGGGAGTAGTACTCGTTCTCGGCGATCAGCACATCCAGCAGGGTGCGCTTGCCCAAGTGGTACCACTGGTCATAGAACATCTTGCGGACCCGATCGGCCTCGCTCAGCAACTCCTTGTAGTCGGCCGCCCGGGAGGCCGACAGATCACGCTGCTGGACCAGATTGCGAATGGTGTACTCCGACTCACGACGAGTCGCTTCCATCTTCTGCTCCGCCGCGTTGGCCCGCGAGTAGGCAGCACGCTGCGCCGCCGACGCCGAACCACCGGTGAAAGCCGTCCACTCGACAGCAAGGCCCGTCGACCAGGGCGCCTCGTTGTTCATCATGTTGCCACCGGCACTGCGCCCGACGACCCAGTTCAGCTTCGGCATGCGCGAGGACTTCACCGAGTCCGCGTTGGCCAGCGCTGCCTCCTGCTCCCAGCGTGCCTGGCGAATCGCCGGCATATCCGACAACTGAGCCAGCGCCTGATCCAACGGCATAGGAGTCCAGTCCCATTTCGCATTGGCCGGCACCGTTACGTCTTCGCCGACTAATCTGGCCAGGGTGGTTTTCACTTCCTGGAGCTTGGCTTGCACCGTGTCACGCGCGGTCTCCGCCTGCAGGAGGCGTGAGCGAGCCTGTACCGCCTCACTGGCACGACCGGGGTCCACCTGGGCGATCTTCGACAGCATGTCCACCAACTCGCGCATGCGGGTCACGTACTGGTCACTGATCGTCAGCGCCTGTTGCTGGTGAGCCAACTCCACCACGGCCGACGCCGTATTGTACGCAACGGTGACCTCCGACTGCGCCAGCGCTTCCTGCTGCGCGTTCGCGGTTTTCTCACGGCTATCGATGGTGTGGCCGATGGTGCCGAAATCATAGATCGGCGTAGTCATCTGCACGGTGGTGCTGCCGCTGTTGTCGTACTCGTCGCTCTTCTTGCTCTGCCAGGACTTCGAGGCCGCGCTGACCTGAACCTGCGGCCAGCGTGCGCCCTTGGCCTGATCCACATCCCCCTTGGCAGCCTGCCAGTTGGCATCGGCCTGCTTCATCTCCGGGCTGATCTGCAACGCGGTGCTGACCATCTGGCGCAGGTACTCCAACGAGGCCTCCGAGCTTCCCAGGCTGGGGGAGGAAACACTGCCGCCTGAGCCGAACGAACCGCCAACGCCGACACCTATCGGCACACTCAGGTCCAGCTTGGGCTGTGCGGCTTGCTTCACCGGGCTGGACGAAGCAGCGGGCGCAGCTGCCAAGGTTACTTTCGCGCTTTCGACCACCGGAGCAGCGCTCGAAGGCGCGGCGACAACCACAGCTGCCGGGGCCGGTTCGGCAGCCTGGCCCGCCTGAGTCGATCTCGGCGTGGAGTAGAAGGTCAACGTGTCGCTCGTGTCATAGGCGGAAGCATTGGCAAGACCTGCCAGCGACGACATTGCAATGACCAGAGCCGGGCGACAGAAACACCATCGCTGATTCTTGAATGGGTGGAAGCTGGATGTACGGCTACTCATTGCATTATCTCTCTCGGAAGGCCTCACGCGCCTTGAGCGCAGGTTTGAGGATGTAGTCCAGGATGGTTTTCTCGCCGGTACGTATCTCTACCGTCGCGGTCATACCGGGGATGATCGGGAAGTGTTTGTCGCCGCGAGTGAGCTCGGCCTGGTCGGTGCGAATCAGTACGCGGTAATAGGTGTCCGGCTTGCCCTGCTGGCGGGCGCGGTCGTCGTCCTTGATGGTGTCCGGGCTGATGAGCTCGACCTTGCCGCTGAGGCCGCCATAGATGGCGAAGTCGTAGGCGGAAATCTTCACGGTGGCCTCCAGCCCGGGGCGCAGGAATGCCACGTCAGAGGGCAGGATCTTGGCTTCCACCAGCAGCTTGTCCTCCAGCGGGACGATTTCCATGATGTCCTGGCCCTGCTGGATGACGCCGCCGATGGTGTTGACGCGCACGTTCTTCACGATGCCCTTCAAGGGGGCCGTCAGCGTGGTGCGCTTCATCACGTCCTCGCGCCCCGCCGCATTCTCCACCGATTGCGCGAGCTCACTTTCGACACGGGTCAGTTCGGCGTTGGCGTCGGAGCGGTACTTGTTACGGCGCTCGCTGATCTGCAGGTTGAACTCGTTTGCCTGGCGTTTCATGCGCAGGATTTCAACGTCGGAGATCAGGCCTTGCTTGGCCAGGCGCTCCGAGACGGCCAGCTCACCGTTCGCCAGAGACAGGCTCTTCTGCAGCCCCGAAATGCCTTCGTCCAGTGCTTGCTTGCGGGCGTTATAAGCCTCGGTCTCGGCACTGACGATCGACGGCACGGCGATGACATCCGCAGGGAACACCAGCGGCTGACCGTAGGCCTCCGAGCGCAGGCGGACCAGTTGCCCCTTCAGCGCCAGGGCTTTCGACTGCGCCTCACGATAGGAAGCGCCGGCACGGGTAGGGTCGATCTTCAGCAGGACCTGACCGGCCTCCACCACATCGCCCTCGCGCACGTTCATCTGCTCGAGGATGCCGCCTTCCAGGCTCTGGATAACCTGCTCGCGACTGGACGGGATCACCCTGCCCTCGCCCTTGGTGATTTCTTCCACCCGAGCGAAATAGGCCCAGATGAGCAGACCGAAGAACACCGCGGCGATCAGCAACAGCACCACCATGCTCGCGGTGGTCTTCTGGGCGATCAGCGCTGCCTGCAAGTCCGAGACATAGACAATGTCGTTGTCGCGCAGCCGCGCGACTTCTTTCGAGTAAGGGGAAACGTTCGTAGCCGCTACAGCCTTCTGGGGCCGAGCGACAGCAGGCACCGTTGCCGGCTTCGTTGGGGTATCGGTCATGAGGTTTACCTGGCGGCAGCCGGAGCCTTGCCCGGCGCCTTGGAGTTGTTGGCCTGCAGGGCGCGCAGCACTTCGTCCTTCGGTCCGTCGGCGACGATCTGGCCGGCATCGATAACTATCAGTCGCTCGATCTGCTCCAGCACCGAGAAGCGGTGCGTCACCACCACCAGCGTGCAGCCGCGGGTAGCGGTCTCCAGCCGTTGCAGGAACTGGCGTTCGGTCTGCATGTCCATGCCGCTGGTAGGCTCATCCAGCAGCAGCACCTGGGGGTGCAACAACAGGCAGCGTGCCAGAGCGACGAGCTGCCTTTGACCACCGGAAAGCGCCTGGCCCATTTCTCCCACCGGGCGGTCGAAGCCTTGCGGATGACCCGCGACAATGGAGTCCAGGCCGGTCAGGCGCATCACATGCAGCACTTCCTCACTGGTCGCAGATGGGTTACCGATCAGCAGGTTGTCGCGCAGCGAGCCGAAGAACAGCCGCGCGTCCTGGCCAACGAAACCGACCGTGGAGTTCCAGTCCGCCGGATCGATCTGTTCAGCGTCGATGCCGTTGACCAGCAGTTGGCCTTCCACCGGCTGGTAGAGGCGAGCCATGACCCTCAGCAGTGTGGATTTGCCGCTGCCGATACTGCCGACAATGGCAACGCGCTCGCCGTGCTTGATGCTCAGGCTGATATTGTTCAGCACGGTCGGCCGCGGTTGCATCGGCGGAGCCGGATAGGAGAACTTCAGCTTGCGCAACGACAGCGTCGCGTTCTTCGGCGCGTCCAGATAACGGCGGCTGTTGTCGCGAACCGTGGGAACTTCCATCAACTGATTCAGCGAATTCAGCGCGGTCTTGGCCTGCTGGTAACGCACGGCCAACCCCACGGCACTGGCCAGCGGCGCAAGCGCGCGGCCACTGAGCAATACCATGCCGACCAAGGCGCCCTGGGTCATGTCGCCATCGCCGATGCGATACACGCCCCACAACACCAGGACCACCGTGGTCATCTGAGTGATCAGCGAAACCGAGTTGGCGGCCAAGTTCGACAGGGATTTGGTCTTGATCGACGAAGCCGCCAGTTGCGCGCTGAAATCCTCCCAGCGACGCAGCATGCTGCCCTCGGCGTGCGTCGCCTTGAGCGTCTCGACACCCTCGATCGCCTCGATCAGCAGGCCGTGTTTCTGCGAGGCCTCGCGAAGGTTCTCCTTCATGTAGCGCGACAGCGGCAGCTGGATACAGGCACACACGCCGAGCAGGACAAACATCGCGCCCAGCGGCACCATCGCCAGTGGGCCGCCGATGAGGAACAGCACCAGGACGAACAGCGTGCAGAACGGCAGGTCCGCCAGGGTCGCCAGGGATGCCGAGGTGATGAAGTCACGCACCGACTCGAACTCGCGGAACTGGTTGGCGAAGGAGCCGGCGGACGGCGGCTTGTGCTCCAGTCGCACCTCCAACAATTGACGGAACAGCTTCGCGCCGAGGATCAGGTCGGCCTTCTTGCCGGCAGTATCGATCAGGTAGGCGCGAACCTGGCGCGAGGTGAATTCGAAGGCGATCGCCATCACTACACCCGCCGCCAAAGACCAAAGCGTCACATAGGCCTGGTTGGGCACGACGCGGTCATAGACGTTCATGATGAAGAAGGTGCTGGCCAGCGCCAGGATGTTGATCAGCACGGTCGCCAGCGCACCGCTGTAGTAAAAGCGGCGGTAGTTCCACAGGGTGGAGAACAGCCAGTGGCCCTT
Source organism: Pseudomonas nitroreducens TX1 (assembly GCF_000313755.1). Taxonomy (GTDB): domain Bacteria; phylum Pseudomonadota; class Gammaproteobacteria; order Pseudomonadales; family Pseudomonadaceae; genus Pseudomonas; species Pseudomonas nitroreducens_A. The sequence goes on from NZ_AMZB01000136.1 coordinate 10,507, forward strand.
GCCCTCGCCACGCGGAATTTCGGTGCGCGCATCTGGCGCCGGCTTGGGCCGCACCAGCAGCGCGTAGCCCAGGTAGTTCTCCTGCAGCTCTTCCGCACTCAGAGTGATGGCGCCCCCGCCAGCCTCGGGAACGATCAGGTCGAACTCTTCACCCCGACGGGCCACCAGGATACGGGCCTCGCCATTGCGGAACAGCAGCATCAACGGGAACAGATAGGAGGACAGCTCAGCCGGGCGTCGCTTCACCCAGCCGGCCCCGATACCGGCCTGTTCGAGCATACGCACCACCAGACTGGGTCTCAGGCGCTGATCGCGCGGCAATCCGGCATAAAGAGACTCAAGGCTCGCGGGTCGCTTGAAATGCGCGCAAAACCAGCGCACACCGGCCAACAGGCTGTCGCTGTCGGATGCAACGCCCAGGTCGACGACGGCCTCGGGCGTTAAAGAGGGATTCATGGGCACACCTTCAGGTACCAGGGAGGAAAACTGTCCGCATGGTAGAAATGCGCCGTTTCCGGCGGCATCGGAAAAGACTGATTGGGCTGGTGTACCTTTCCCTCACCGGCCAGGGGCAATGCGGGATGTGCGGTTTCGAGGGGGAGAAGAGAGAGGCCAGCGCGAGGGGGGGCAGGGATACAGCGAGAAAAGATCCCGCCAGAAGCGTGCCGCGATGGCACGTCCCGGCGGGATCAGGCGGGAGATGGAAGGTGAGTTGGATCAGTTGCCCGCAGTATTCTGGATGATCAACTCAACACGGCGGTTCGGCGCGTTACAGGCAATATTCTGGCTGCGCGAACCGGAGTTGCACTGCGCCACCGGCTCGGAGCTGCCGCGACCGCTGGCATGCACCAGTTTGCTCTGTACACCGCTATCCAACAGCGCGGCGCGCACCGTCTCGGCGCGTTGCTCGGACAAGCGTTGGTTGGCTTGAGCTTTACCAATCGGGTCGGCGTGGCCCACCACTTCGATGCTGGTGATGTTCTCGCGCTTCTGATTGATCTCTTCGACTACCTGACGCAGTTGTGCATGGCCTTCGGGTGTCAGGTCGTTGTATCCGCTCTTGCCGAACTTGAACAATACGTCGCTGCGCAGGCTCAGCCTGGTCTGGGTCTGGCACGGCACCACGGAAGCGGCACGGCTGAGCATATGAGTCTGCCGGCGCATGCCCCGCAGGCTCTGCTCGGCGTCCTGACCGCTGTGCACGATCGGGGTGCTCTGGTTCGGGACGACTGGCGCTTCCAGGACATAGGTGCGGCCGCCGTCGAATTTCGCGTAGCTCTGCGGATTGCGCTTGCCGGTGTACAGCGGCTCATCGCCGATATAGGACTCTACCGAGTGCTCGCCTGCAGGCGTGCAGAATACGGTATAGCCTCCAGGCATGAGAGCGCTGTGCAGTTGGCCGTCGATATAAATGTGGGCGGCATTCTTGCCGTCGTCGTGGCCACGAAACATCACGATCTGGGCCTGTTGGGCGATGACGGACTCTGTCCGCTGGTAAGTTTCGCCATAGATCTTCTGATTAAGCTCGAAGGCCATGCTTTGCGGAGCATGGACAGCAGCCATCACAGCCAGGGCTGCCAGCGTCAGGGACCACTGGCGCTTGATAGACGATTTCATTGTCAAAACTCTCTGGTTGGCGTCGCCCGGTGGGCGACGCGCAGGAATTGGGATGGATGACGGGAGACGGGACACACACCCCATCTCCCCTTCAAGGCCATGATTAGACGAGGGTGCTGGTCACCGCCTGCTTGATCAGAACCTCAGCGTCCAGGTTGCTGTAGCTGTAGACGTTGTAAGTCTCGCCACCGATGGATGCCGTACCGGCACTCTGCCAGACGCCAGGGGCGGTACCGTGATCATGCAGGTTGGATAGCTCCACCCGATCGCCCGCATCGCCATCGACCATTACCTGGACCTTGCCATCGGCACGGAACAGGTTGGTTTCGCCCAGGTTCAACACGTCGTTGAGAGAGATCTTCAGCGTGTTGTCGCCGGTGCCGGTGATGTCGAACTTCTCGATGCTGGCGATCTTGCCCTGGTCGTGGTCGCCGATGAGTCTGGTCAGGTCAAGGACCTGATTCGCACCGGTCAACTTCAGCGTGTCGAGGCCCACGCTGCCGTGGATGTGCGCGCCGTCCTGGGCGAAGTACGCCACTGGGTCGACAGCCATCGAGATGATGTCGCCGCCGGACAATATCGACGAGGAAACGTGGGTCACATGGGTGCCGCCTTGATCGCCCGTAATTTCGATTCTGCCAATGTTATTGCTGCTCGACTCGTAGGAGAACGACTGGATGTCGTAGGTACCGGTCGGGTTGAGCATCTGGACAGTATCCAGCACGGTTCCGTCGGTACTGTAGACCGTCATTACAGCCGCGTTCCCGGTCCCTGGCTCGATACCAGTGACGCCGATCTCGACCGTGGAGCGCGCCGAGTCGAAGGTAATAACTGCCGTCTTGTCCGCAGCCACGTACATTGAACCGCTCGTAGCGTTGGCCCACATGTTGCTGCCCGACGCCGTCTTGGTGGCAGTGCCGGTGACAGTGAAGGTCCCACTGGTGCTGTGATAGCCATTCAAGGACGTACCATCGCTGAAGGATTGCACGGCAAAGGACTGACCCTGCCACGAGACCTCTTTCGTGGCATTAGCCCCGTCGTAGTATGTCTCCCAACCATGGTCAACCAGACTCTGGCCGGACGATGCCGACGTCGCCAGGGTCGTAGTGAAGTTGTCCAGCAACGTACCGTTCTTGTCCTGGTAGACCACCGCTTTGCCAATGTGCGTCCCTTCCGGCGCGGTATAGGACACTTGCTCATAGCTGTAGGTAGAACCGCCGTTGTTCACGACATAACGGTCGAAGATCAAGGCACCGTTGGTGTCGTAGACCTCCAGGCGGGAGCCATTGTTGGCGATGGTCTGTTGGGTTTCCAGGCCCCACAGGTTGTAGGAGATGGACTGCACCGGCTGGTCGAAGGTGAAGATCGCTGCCGAGTTGCTGATCGCGCTGGTGCCGGTACCGATGTACAGGTATGAGCCATCCGGGTTGTGCTCGATTGCGCTGCGTACCGATACAGTGCCCTGCGATGTCAACGTGAAGTGCCCTTCATCGCTGTGATAGCCAGTGCCCGAGGTGGCTTTGCCAACTTCATTGGTAAATGTGTCGTTGTAGCCAGGCACATGATGGACCTGAGAGAACTTCAGGGTATCAAGAACGACACCGCCTCCGGCCGCGCCCGAGCTGTTCACACCATCGCCATAGATCATCACTTTGCCGATATCCGCACCCACCGGGGCGGTGAAGCTGTACTTCGCCGAGGCGCTGACACCACCACTTCCGTCAGCCAGGACATTCGAATCGGAAAGGACATTACCCTCGGTGTCGTAAACCACCACGCGCGAGCCACCCGAGTTGTTCTGCAGCGAGCTTATGTTGATAGAGAAGCTATCCACCGGCGTAGTGAAGTTGATCTGCGCATAGTTGGTGGTTGCGCCACTCGACGGGTTATCGAAGTACAGGCCGGCGTTACCTGAAGCGGTCGCATCAAGGTGAGTAAGGGTGCCGTTGGAGGTGATGGTAATGCCACCGCCCTGGTAGACCGTTTGCGAGCCAAAGGTGGTGACGTTGCGGTTCAGGTCGTCGATAGCCAGCGTCTCCCAACCCTGGCCGTGAACCTGGAATACCGAACTCGGCAAGCTCACCTGCCCCTGCGGGGTGACGATTTGCGCGGTGACTGCGAAGTCCCACTGGCCACCCTGGGTAGTGGTCTGCTGGGTTGGAACATTGGCCGTCACAGTGCCCGAGGCGATGTCGCCATTGGTCAGCACCTGATCATAGGTAGTGTCGCCCCAGACGATGTGCAAGGTGTCACCCGCCTTGGCGTTGGTACCGGCCAGGGAGACGTTTACATCGCTACCGTCTGCCGCCTTGTCCGTGGTGTATGCGCCGACAGCATCCGGAATACCGGTGATTGTCGGCGCACCGCCTGCCGAGCCCAGCAAGGTCACGTTCTGGCTCGCCACATCGGTCTGCACCACACTGCCATCCACAACGCGGGCCTGGATAGTCCAGTTACCAGTGTGTGCGTCGGTGTCTACGGCAGTCCAGTTCAGGTTGTTCGTGGCGGCGTCTTTCCAGGTAGCACCGCCATCGAAGGAAACCTGTACCTTCTGATTACCGGTCAGTGCCTGCGCAACGGTGCCGTACACACCACGTCCAGCCCCGCCATCCTGCGTGATGAAATCGCCGGAGTGCGCCATGTCATTGGCCGAGTCCTTGCTCATGCCGGTGATGGATACCGCGTTCAGCTGGACCTGATACGAATGACTGGCAGTGATGGCGCCCGCGTTACCCGCCGCGTCATGCGCCACCAGGGTCGCATCGATCTCATGCGCTGCGTCATCCACCAGCTTGCTGCCAGGGACGTCCACGCCCCAGGTCCCGTCCGCCCTCACATCGGCGCTGTAGGTGGTAGCGTCGAGCACGAAGGTCACCTTGTCGCCCGCGGTGAAATCACCGGTCACCTTGCCACTGATCGTCACGTTGCCCTGCGACTCCACCGAGCTGATGGCGTTGTCGCTGGTCACATTGTCGATGGTCAGCTTCGTGGAACCGTCATTCGGCCCCGTGTAGTCGGTGATGAGGGTGAACGGATCGGACTTCGGACTGACGTTGCCGGCCTTATCGGTCGCATCGACGGTGAACGTGTGTTCGCCTTCGCTGATCGGCGTGGTCGGGGTGTAGCTCCAATTGCCATCCTTGTCGGCGGTGGTATTGCCCAGTTTGTTGCCGTTATCGTAGATGACCACGGTGGAGCCGGCTTCAGCCTTGCCCGACAGGGTCGGGGTGGAGTCGTCGGTCACGCCGCCGTTCCCGACCGGGCCCTGGATGCTGCCCACGTCGTCGTACACGGAATCAATGCTCGGCTTGGTCGGCGCGGTCGTGTCGAGGTTGAAGCTGAACTTCGCCGGGTCGCTGACGTTGCCGGCCTTGTCGGTGGCGGTGGCGCTGATGGTATGCGCACCGTCAGCCAGATCGGCGGTCGGGGTGAAGGTCCAGTTACCCCTGGCGTCCACGGTGGTGGTGCCCAGCCTGGTCTCGCCATCGTAGACGGTGACGGTGCTGCCAGCCTTGCCGGTGCCCTGGATTTCCGGACGCGTGTCGTCGGTCACGCCGTTGGCGGCGATGTCGCCCTTGATGGAGCCGACATCATCGATCACGTGGGTGATGGCGATGAGGTTCTTCGAAGTGTCGACGATCACGTCCAGCTTGTCGCCCTGGCCGCTGCTGTTGCCAGCCGGGTCCAGCACTTCGGTGGTGAGGGCGTGATCGCCATCGGCCAGCGGAGTGGTCGGGGTGAATTCCCACTTGCCGTCGGCGTCGACATCGGCTTCGCCCAGCCTGGTGCCGTTGTCATAGATGATGACCTTGCCGTTGGGCTCGGCATCACCGCTGAAGGTCGGGCGGTTGTCGTCGGTGATGTCGCCTTCGTGCAGCGGGCCGGTTACGTCGCCAACGTTGTCGGTCACGACCAGGTCGCTGACGTTGGACGGTTTGCTGGTGTCGACGGTGAAGTCCCACTTGCCGGTCGGTTCGCTGACCACGCCCACGGCGTTGGTGGCGGTGGCATAGACCTCATGTTCGCCATCAGTCAGTTCGCTGGTGGTGATGCTCCAGTTGCCTTTGCTGTCGGCAGTAGTGCTGCCGATCAGCAAGCCGTTGCCGTCATACAGCTTGACGGTGCTGTTCGCTTCGGCAGTGCCCGCGACAGTCGGCTGGTTGTCGTCGGAGACGTCGCCCTTCTGCAGGAAGCCCTGGTAAGGGCCGACATCGTCGTACACGCTGACGATGACCGGCGCGGCCGGTGCGGACGGGTCGAAGGTGAAGCTGTACGCTTCGCTCGCCGCGGAGCTATTGCCCACTGGATCGGTTTCCACCACGGTCAGGTCGTTCAGGCCGACGTTGAGCGGGGTTTCCGGCGTCATCGACCAATTGCCGTTCTCGTCCACCACGGCGCTACCGATCTTGTGGTTGCCGGTGCTGTCATTGGCGTACACGGTGATGGTGTCGCCGGCAGTGCCGGTGCCGCTGATTTCCGGACGCGGGTCGTCAGTGGTGCCACCTTGCGCGACATTGCCGGTAATGGTGCCGACCTTGTCTTCCACCCCGGTGATGGCCGGCGCGTCAGGCGCGGTGTAGTCGGTGGTGATGCTGAAGACGTCCGATTTCGGGCTGGTGTTGCCAGCCTTGTCGGCGGCATCGACGGTGAAGTCGTGCTGGCCTTCGCTGATCGGCGTGGTCGGGGTGTAACTCCACTTGCCCTCGGAGTCAGCCACCACGGAGCCCATTTTCTCGCCGTTGTCGTAGACGATCACGGTCGAGCCGGCTTCGGCGTTGCCCGACAGGGTCGGGGTGGAGTCGTCGGTCTTGCCGCCGTTCTCGATCGGCCCCTGAATGCTGCCCACGTCGTCGGTCACGCCGTCGATGCTCGGCGTGTTCGGCGCAGTGGTGTCCACGCTGAAGTCGAACGCGTTGGTCGGTGTGCTGGTGTTGCCGGCCTTGTCGGTGGCTGTGGCGGTGACGCTGTGCGCGCCTTCGGCCAGCTCGCTGGACGGGGTGAAGCTCCAGTGGCCCTTGGCGTCCACGACGGTGGAGCCCAGCTCAACCTCACCGTCAAAGACGGTGATGGTGCTGCCGGCCTTACCGCTGCCCTGGATTTCCGGGCGGGTGTCGTCGGTCACGCCGTGCAACTTGATGTCGCCCTGGATGGCGCCGACATCATCGATCAGGCGATCGATGGTCACGACGACCTCCTGGGTGTCGACGATCACGTGCAGCGGGTCGCTCTGGCCACTGCTGTTGCCAGCCTCGTCCAGTACTTCGGTGGTGACGGCGTGCTCACCATCCTTGATCGGCTCGGTGGGGGTGAACTCCCACTTGCCGTCGGCGTCGACGTCGGCTTCGCCCAGCTTCTCGCCGTTGTCATAGATGATGACCTTGCCATTGGGCTCGGCATCGCCGCTGAAGGTCGGGCGGTTGTCGTCGGTGGTGTCGCCGTCGTGCAGCGGCCCCTGCTTGTCGCCGACGTCGTCGGTCACGACAAGGTCGCTGACGTTGGACGGCGCGCCGGTGTCGATGCTGAACGGCCACAGGCCGGTCGGCTCGCTGGCCACGCCAATAGGGCTGGTGGCAGTGGCATAGACTTCGTGCTTGCCATCGGCCAGGGCAACGTCAGGGGTGATGTTCCAGTGACCCGAAGCATCGGCGATGGCACTGCCGATCGGGACGTGGTTGCCGTCATAGAGGGTGACCGTGCTGCCGGCCGGCGCGCTGCCGGCGAAGGTCGGCGTGTTGTCGTCGGTCACGTCGCCCTTCTGCAGGAAGCCCTGGTACGGACCGACGTCGTCATACACGCTGTCGATCGTCGGTACGGCCGGCGCAGACATGTCCAGCGTGATGCCGTAGGGCTCGCTGGTGGTCGAGTTGCCGGCAACGTCGGTTTCTACAGCGGTCAGCTCGTTCAGGCCGACGTTGAGAGGCAGCTCCGGAGTCAACGACCAGTTGCCATTCTCGTCCACCACGGCGCTGCCGATCGGATGGTGACCGGTGCCGTCCTGGGTGTAGACGGTGACGGTGTCGCCGGCGGTACCGGTACCGCTGATGGTCGGATGCGAGTCGTCGGTGGTACCGCCGTTCTCGACGTTGCCGGTGACCAGACCCGCGTCGTCGAGCACGCCGGTAATGGCCAGCTTGTCGGCATCCGGCGCGGTGGTGTCGATGATTACCTTGACCTCGGTCGGTTCACTCTTGTTACCCGCCGGATCGATGGCGATGACGGTGATGGCGTTTTCGCCTTCCGCCAGCGGCAGGGTCGGGGTGACAGACCAGTCACCGTTTTCGTCGGCTTTGGTTTTGACTTCTTCACCGGTGGGTAAGATGACGACCACGTCGGCACCCGGTTCGGTGGTGCCACCGATGGTCGGGGTGTTGTCGTTGGTGATGCCGTCCCCCTTGGTGCCCGAATCGGACGCAGGGTCGAGCCAGGCATCCGGAGCGCCCGGAGCCTGGGTATCGATCACCACGGCAATGACGGTCGGCTCGCTCTGGTTGCCGGCAGGGTCAGTGGCGATGACGCTGATGTCGTTCTTGCCTTCAGGCAGCGGCTGGGTCGGAGTCACCGACCAGTCGCCGTTCGCATCGGCCGTCGTGGTCACAGCCTCGCCCGTGGGGAAGGTGACTTCCACGGTGGCGCCCGGCTCAGTCTTGCCGTCGATGGTCGGCTTGGTGTCGTTGGTGATGTCGTCACCCTGGATACCGCTGTCGGAAGCGGGGTCCAGGTGCGCTTCAGGCGCGCTCGGGTCGCGGGTGTCGATCACCACGGCGATGACGGTCGGCTCGCTCGGGTTGCCGGCCGGGTCGGTGGCGATGACGGTGATGTCGTTGTTGCCTTCGGGCAGCGGCTGGGTCGGGGTCACCGACCAGTCACCGTTCTCGTCGGCCTGGGTGATGATGGTCTCGCCGGTGGGGAAGGTGACGGTCACCTCGGCGCCCGGCTCGGTCTTGCCATCAATGGTCGGCCTGGTCTCGCTGGTGATGTCATCGCCCTTGATGCCGGTGTCGGACGCAGGGTCCAGATGCACTTCGGGAGCCGCCGGGGCGATGGTGTCGATGATGACCGGCACGGTGATTTCGGTCTGGTTGCCAGCCGGATCCTGTTCGATCACCTTGATGTCGTTGTTACCTTCGGGCAGCGGCTGGGTCGGCTGGGGCGCCACCCAGGTGCCATCTTCGGCGACAACGGTGGTCACGCTCTCGCCCGTGGGGAAGATGACGATGATGGTGTCGCCCGGCTCTCCTTCACCATGAACGGCCGGCGTGTTGTCCGGGCTGTGGGTCTGGCCGTCGTCGCCCTTGGGGCCGTCGATCTCGGCGATCGGCGCAGCCGGCGAAGTGGTGTCGACGACGATGTCGATCACCTTGACCTTGTCGCTGAGGCTCTGGCCGGGAACGACCTGGGTAATGTCGAAGCTGTGCGGGCCATCTGCCAGCTCAGGGGTGAAGGACCAGGTGCCATCCGCCGCAACGAGGGCGGTGCCGATTTCCTGGCCGTTGTCATAGATGTGGATGGTCGCGCCAGGCACGCCGTTGCCGGAAATGGCCGGGTGCGAATCGTCGGTGACGTCGCCATTGGCTAATTGCCCCTGGATCGGACCGACATCGTCCATGGCCTTGGTGTTGGTGGGGGCAGCACTGGTGGGCGTGTGGTGACCACCGCCATCCTTGTTGTGATGGATGATGGCGGCGGCCGCGGCGCCAACGCCGGCCAGGCCGAGCAGCCACGGCCAGAGGACGAAGCCTGCAGCGTCATCGAAAGTGGACGCCTGATAAGCGGCGCCGTCCGCCAGGGCATCACCGCCCAATGCAATGGGAGCCGACTCCCCCTCGGCCAGCAGCAGCGGGCCGCCGAAACCTTCGCCGTCCGTGCGGACATAGGCATACAACTGGCCGTCTTCGGCAACGCCATAGAGCTGGCTGTCCACGCCGTCGGCATAGAAGTCGGTAATCGTCAGATCAGGCTCTTCACTGCCTTCGAAGCTGATCTGCAGATCCTTGCCAACGCGTTTGACGGTGACGTTTTCCGGGGCGACGTCGCTGTTTTCGACCTGGAGAAGGTACTTGGTACCTGAATGCGCCTTGGTTTTTCCGCCCGCTTTCACCGCAACCTTCTTGGCTGCGTTTTCGGTCACGGCGACAAGACCGATAGTTTCAACTGCCATTTAAACCCACCTCGGGAGGGACACGTTTCGAGGTGAGAAGCTTAATTTTCTGCCACAAGCGAAAAGATCAGACCGCTCTGACGAGGCGTCCGGTTTTTCTGATCAGCCATGTCAGGCGCCTGCGAAATCAAGCCATAAAAAACGAAGTTCGAGTCGATGCGAACTCGCAATGACGCCGCAAGGATCAGCCTGGAGTAGCAGCGACCATCACAGTGGCAAGCGAAGGATCCACCCTGCGCACTACCGCACAAAGGCATTCCTTCTCTTTGAGCATTCTGCCGGGTGTGGCCCCTGGGGGAACCAAGAGTTCGCGCGAACGCTGGCGTGACGGCAAAATGGATACTGTGCGCAGAAACGAAAAAGCCCACCTGTGAAGGTGGGCTTTTCGGGTGAAGCGGCTTTGACTCCGCTTCCAGGATCTGCTGATACAGATGCCTTGAATATGGTGGGTCGTGTAGGATTCGAACCTACGACCAATTGGTTAAAAGCCAACTGCTCTACCGACTGAGCTAACGACCCAAAGTTGGTCGGGGTAGGGGGATTCGAACTCCCGACATCTTGCTCCCAAAGCAAGCGCGCTACCGGACTGCGCTATACCCCGTTTGAAAGTTGGCTCCGCGACCTGGACTCGAACCAGGGACCCAATGATTAACAGTCATTTGCTCTACCGACTGAGCTATCGCGGAACTGCAAGACTTCCAATCTCTTCTACTTTCTTCCGGCTTCACCGGTTTCCCGTATCAGAGGCGCGCCATTTTACGTATATCGAAACGCCTGTCAACACTCTGATCCAAAAAGTTTTTCTCTCCTTTGCAGGCGGCCGGGCTGGTTGCTATATCTGCATGGAAAACTCGAGTGATCCACCGTGGCTGCAAACGGAACGATCACGCACAGGACGGCCATGAGCAACAAGGACACCCCACCGCCCTCCCCCCTCGCCAGCCGGGCTATCCAACCCCGCTTCGGCGAGCTGGTGCAGGCTTGCCGCCAATTGGCGATGAATCACCTTGCCGAGCTACTGGGGAATGTCTTCGCCCAGGTGGACGACGCGCTCTTCGAGTGCGCCGAGAAAGCCGAGAACAACCAGGTCCAGGCCCTTTTCTTCGATGCCATGCGCGAAGTTCGCCGCGAGCGGCCGAACCTCGAGCGTTTCTACCACCAGCGCATTGCCCATGGCCTGAGCGACTTCCTCGAAGGCAAACTGCCTTTCTCGGAGCCGCTGGAGGAGCTGGACGTCGACCAGCTGACCCTGGTCGGCAACGACGAATATGAAGAAACGCTGCTGGTAACCAACATGGTCAACCAGGTGCGCGCCCACTCAACCCAGCAGCTGTTCGCGCTGGATCAGCGCCTGGCACTGCTCAACAACGGCAGCAAGCTGGGCGAGGACCGCAACCCCTTCGGCCCGCAGGCCATTGCCCAGGCATTCCGCGACACTCTGGCACGAAGCACCTTCCCACTGCGGATCAAGACCATCCTTTATGTGCTGTTCGATCAACAGGTCATGCAGCATCTGCAACCTCTATATGAACAGCTGAACAAACGCCTGGCCGATGGCGGGGTCCTGCCCAACCTGAAATATCGCCCGCAGGGGCAGCGCCAGGCATCCCCAACCGCACCGCGCCCGCCTGTGACCGGGAAAAACACCGCCACAACGGACGTCGGAGCGCCAACGCCAGTGCCCTATGCCGCGAGCGATATGCCGGAAATGCCACCGGGCGACCGCAATGCGCTGTTCGGCGGCCTCGCAGTCCTGCTTGCCGAGCACCGCCGACGAGGCAACAAGGCCACGCTGTTCGGCAACACCCAGAGCATCGTCAGCTTCGGACCGAGTTCGGCCACCACGACCTACAGCGCCAACGAGTTGCTCGAGGCGCTGAATCGCCTGCAGCGCGAATCGGCCCACGAACTGGCCCAGCGCCTTCGCCAGCCACAGCCGGTCGATGCGCTGAAGGCCGACCTGCAGCGCCAATTGGAATCCGGCAGCGCGCAACCGAAGAACACCCGGCTGACCGACCAGGAGGCCGATGTCATCGACCTGGTGGGCATGGTCTTCGACTTCATCCTCGACGACGAGAACCTGCCGGACAGCTGCAAGACCACCCTCTCCCACCTGCATACGCCCTTCCTCAAGGTCGCCCTGCTGGACAAGCAACTGTTCACCCAGCATCACCATCCGGCACGCAAGCTACTCAATGCCATGGCCCAGGCCGGCGTGCTGTATGGCGGCGAGGGCGAGGAGCGCGCTCTGCTGGCGAAGATGCACTGGGTAGTCGAGCGGGTGATCCAGGGCTTCGTCGGCGACCTGTCGCTGTTCGACAGCCTGCTGGGCGACTTCAACGAATACGTCAGCAACCTGCGACAGAAGGTCGAGCTGCGCGAGCGTCGAGCCATGGAGGCCGCCCGCGGCCGCGACCGTCTACTGGCCGCCCGCGAGCAAGCGCTGGACGCCATCGCCAAGGTGACGCAGGACCGCGACTTGCCGGAACTGGTGCGCAACTTCCTGGAAATGAGCTGGTGCGATGCTCTTACCTTCATTGTGCTGCGCAGCGGCGAGCACAGCGACGAATGGAAACGCGCCTGCGAAGTCGGTGAACAACTCGCCTGGAGCGTGACGCCTCTGGATGCCGCTGGCCGCGATCATCTGCAGGCCATCCGCTTGGCCCTCCTGGAAGAGCTGCGCAAGGGTCTGGAAGTGCTGGGGGGTTACCACGAGGACGGCATCCGCCGGCTGCTGCAGGATCTGGTTGCCTGCCAGCACGCGATCCAGGCACAGCAACCGCAGATCGCCGCGCAACTCAAGCAGGAGCTGCCGGAGAGTCCGCTGGGCGCCATGCTTGGCGCCGAGGGCCATACCCTGGTCAAGCCCGATGGCGCGGCGCTCTCCGAACGCGTGCGGGTATTGATCAAGGAGTTGAGCCAGCAGGAGTTCGGCACCTGGTTCGAATTCAGCGACACCACGCCGCCGCGCCGGCTCAAGCTCTCGTGGTTCAGCCCGACCACTCGCAACTACATGTTCGTCGACCACACAGGGCAACGGGTGGCGGTCAAACCGATAGTGCAGTTGGCCCAGGATATGGAGGCGGGCAGGGTCCGCCTGGTACCGATGGAACAGTCCGCCCCGCTGATGGATCGTGCGCTGAATGCCATCTACCGGGTCCTGCAACGCTTTACTTCCGGGCGCAGCCCGGCACAGACCTGAGGGAGCAGTCGATGAGTGAACGTCGCCAGCATAGCCGGCAGCAGACCGGGCTGACCGTGGAAGTCTTCGACCGTCACACCAGGCGCAGCCTGGGCCGGCTCGCCGACCTGTCCGCCGAAGGGTTCATGCTCTGCGGGGTGGACGTGCCGGAGGCCGACTCGGTCTGGGAGTGTCATCTGGTACCGGCTCCGCCACTGGACGAAATCGGCGAGATCCAGCTCGGCGCCGATTGCCTGTGGAGTCGCGCCGGCACCGACGGCCAATTGGGCTGGGCGGGTTTTCACATCATCGACATCGCCGAGGATCAGGCGGAGCGGATCGAGCAACTGCTGATCCTGCTCGGTGGGGCCCGCGAGACAGGCTGAATACCAATGGGAGCCGGCCATGCGCGCGATCACGGAACGGGCCAGCGCCGGCCGGACAGGAAAAAGCCCGCCAATTGGCGGGCTTTTTCATGGAGCACGGATCAGGAGAAGACGATCTCGTCATTTTCGACCTTGGCGTGGATCTGCGTACCAGGGTTGAACTTGCCGGCCAGGATCAGTTGCGCCAGCGGGTTCTCGATCCAGCGCTGGATTGCGCGCTTGAGCGGCCGTGCGCCATACACCGGATCGAAACCGACGGCGATCAGCTTGTCCATGGCGTCGTCGCTCAGCTCCAGGCTCAGCTCGCGCTCGGCCAGGCGTTTGCGCAGGCGGCCCATCTGGATCTGGGCGATGCCGGCGATCTGCTCGCGAGCCAACGGTTCGAAGACCACCACTTCGTCGATCCGGTTGATGAATTCCGGACGGAAGTGCGAATTCACCGCATCCATGACTGCTGCATGCTGGGCTTCACGGTCGCCGACCAGTTCCTGGATCTGCGCAGAGCCCAGGTTCGAGGTCATCACCACCACGGTATTGCGGAAGTCCACGGTGCGGCCGTGGCTATCGGTCAGGCGGCCGTCTTCGAGCACCTGCAGCAGCACATTGAAGACGTCCGGGTGGGCCTTCTCGACTTCGTCGAGCAGCACCACGGAGTACGGCTTGCGTCGCACGGCCTCGGTCAGGTAACCACCTTCTTCATAGCCGACGTAGCCCGGCGGTGCGCCGATCAGACGGGCCACGGAGTGTTTCTCCATGAATTCGGACATGTCGATGCGCACCAGCGCTTCCTCGGTGTCGAAGAGGAATTCGGCCAGCGCCTTGCACAGCTCAGTCTTGCCCACCCCGGTCGGGCCGAGGAAGAGGAACGAGCCGCTGGGGCGATTCGGGTCCGCCAGCCCCGCACGGGAACGGCGCACGGCGTTGGCCACGGCTACCACGGCCTCATGCTGGCCGATGACGCGCTTGTGCAGCTCGTCTTCCATGCGCAGCAGCTTCTCGCGCTCGCCTTCGAGCATCTTGGAGACCGGGATGCCGGTCCACTTGGCGACCACTTCGGCGATTTCCTCGTCGGTCACCTTGTTGCGCAGCAGCTGCTTCTCGGTCTGGCCATGCTGGTCGACCATCTGCAGGCTGCGCTCCAGGTCCGGAATGGTCTGGTACTGGATGCGCGCCATGGTTTCCAGGTCGCCCTTGCGCCGCGCGGTCTCCATTTCCTGCTTGGCCTGCTCGATCTTCTGCTGGATCTGCGCGGAACCCTGGACCTCGGCTTTCTCCGACTTCCAGATTTCCTCGAGGTCGGCGTACTCGCGCTCAAGCTTGGCGATGTCTTCTTCCAGCTTGGCGAGGCGCTTCCTGGTGGCCTCGTCGTCTTCCTTCTTCAGCGCCTCGCGTTCGATCTTCAACTGGATCAGGCGGCGATCCAGGCGATCAAGTTCCTCCGGCTTGGAGTCGATCTCCATGCGGATGCGGCTGGCGGCCTCGTCGATCAGGTCGATGGCCTTGTCCGGCAGTTGGCGATCGGTGATGTAGCGATGGCTGAGCTTGGCCGCGGCGATGATCGCGCCATCGGTAATGGTCACGCCGTGGTGCACCTCGTAGCGCTCTTTCAGGCCACGCAGGATGGCGATGGTGTCCTCCTCGCTCGGCTCATCCACCAGCACTTTCTGGAAGCGGCGCTCCAGGGCGGCATCCTTCTCGATGTACTGGCGGTATTCGTCCAGGGTGGTAGCACCCACGCAGTGCAACTCGCCACGGGCCAGGGCCGGCTTGAGCATGTTGCCGGCATCCATGGCGCCTTCGGCCTTGCCGGCACCGACCATGGTGTGCAGTTCGTCGATGAACAGGATGATCCGCCCTTCCTGCTTGGACAGTTCGTTGAGCACGGCTTTCAGGCGCTCCTCGAACTCGCCGCGGAACTTGGCGCCAGCGATCAGCGCGCCCATGTCCAGCGCCAGCAGACGCTTGTCCTTAAGGCCGTCGGGCACTTCGCCGTTGACGATGCGCTGCGCCAGGCCTTCGACGATGGCAGTCTTGCCGACGCCGGGTTCGCCGATCAGCACGGGGTTGTTCTTGGTGCGGCGCTGCAGGACCTGGATGGTCCGGCGGATTTCGTCGTCACGGCCGATCACCGGGTCAAGCTTGCCGTCCTCGGCGCGCTTGGTCATGTCGACGGTGTACTTGTCCAGCGCCTGGCGCGAGTCCTCGGCGTTCGGATCGTTGACCGCCTCGCCGCCGCGCAGGTTGGCCACGGCGTTTTCCAGGGCCTTCTTGGAAACGCCCTGGCTGGTCAGCAGCTTGCCAAGCTTGGTGCTGTCGTCCATGGCCGCCAGCAGCACGAGCTCGCTGGAGATGAACTGGTCGCCTTTCTGCTGGGCCAGGCGGTCGGCCTGGTTGAGCAGGCGCGCCAGGTCCTGCGACAGGTTCACGTCGCCGGTGGGGTTCTGGATTTTCGGCAGCGTGTCCATCTCTTTATTGAGCGAGGCACGCAGCGCCGGGATATCGAAGCCGACCTGCATCAACAGGGGCTTGATGGAGCCGCCCTGCTGATCGATCAGCGCGGACAGCAGGTGCACCGGCTCGATGGCCGGGTGGTCATGTCCAACGGCCAGGGACTGGGCATCGGAGAGTGCAAGCTGGAGCTTGCTGGTCAAACGGTCGATTCGCATGAGGGTCGTCCTTCCTTTCTATAGCGGGCCGGAGCGATGAGTGCCCCTGGTCACGACAAAGCCCGCCGGGATGCCAGATAGATAAGGACGATTTTGGTCGGTTCAAGCCATTTGGCCATGACACCCGTCAGTTTGTGCCTACAGAAAGGCCATAAGGAGCGAGTCTCGGACCTCGACCTTGGAAGGACTTTGTAGGAGCGAGCTTGCTCGCGAACCGCTTATGACCGTGAGGTTCGCGAGCAAGCTCGCTCCTACGAAAAGCCGATCAGGTCAGCCAGATCAGGCTCGCCAGGCGGCCGGTACGGGGGTTGCGGCGGTAGGAATAGAAGCGTTCGGTGTCGGTGAAGGTGCAAAAGTCCCCACCATAGACGGCGGTTACACCTTTTGCCGCGAGACGGATGCGCGCCAGCTCATAGATGTCGGCCATGAACTTGCCGGCATTGGCGCTGGGTACGAAGGCCCGCGTGGTTTCGGCGTGGTCCGCCAGGAAGGCTTCGCGTACTTCCGGGCCGACTTCGAAGGCCTGCGGGCCGATGGACGGGCCGAGCCAGACCAGCAGCTCTGCCGGTGCGACGCCCAAGGCATCCACGGTCGCTTCCAGCACGCCACCCGCCAGCCCGCGCCAGCCGGCGTGGGCTGCACCGACACGAGTACCCGCGCGATCGCAGAACAGCGCAGGCAGGCAGTCGGCGGTCATGATGGTGCAGGCCATGCCGGGCGTGGCGCTCCAGCTGGCATCCGCGGTGGCGACGACAGACGGATCGGCCTCGACCACATCGATACCATGAACCTGGCTCAACCAGGCGGGCTGGCAGCCCAGATCGGCAGTCAGACGGCGGCGGTTCTCGGCCACGGCGGCCGGGTCATCGCCGACGTGGTCACCGAGGTTGAAGCTATCGAACGGCTCGAGGCTGACGCCGCCGGCGCGGGTCGTCACGCAAGCTCGGACGTTCGCCGGAGCCGGCCAGTCGGGCGTCAGCCACGGGGTCATACGAAGGACTCGTTGTCCTGCCGCAACAGGCTCAGCAGCCAGGTGAAGTCATCCGGCAGCGGCGACTCCCACTTCATGCGCACGTGGGTAGCCGGGTGATCCAGCTCCAGGAAGCGCGCGTGCAGGGCCTGGCGCGGGAAATCGCGCAGGGACTCGACCAGGGTCGGGCTGGCCCCCGGCGGAATGCGGAAACGCCCGCCGTAGGTGGGGTCGCCCACCAGCGGGTGGCCGATGTGCGTCATATGGACGCGGATCTGGTGGGTACGGCCGGTTTCCAGCTTCACCCGGGTGTGGGTGTGCGCTCGGAAGCGCTCCAGCACGCGGTAATGGCTGATGGCGACCTTGCCGGTCTCGATCACCGCCATTTTCTGCCGCTGCACGCCGTGGCGGCCGATGGGCGCGTCGACGGTGCCACCGGCGACGATCACACCGGTGACTATGGCTTCATAGATGCGGCTGACCGAGCGCGCCTGCAGCTGGGCGACCAGGTTGGTATGCGCTTCCAGGGTCTTGGCCACCACCATCAGGCCGGTGGTGTCCTTGTCCAGGCGGTGCACGATGCCGGCGCGCGGCACGTTGGCCAGATGCGGCACGTGGTGCAGCAGCGCATTGAGCAGGGTGCCATCCTGATGGCCGGCAGCGGGGTGAACCACCAGGCCGGTGGGCTTGTCGATGACCAGGATGTGGTCGTCTTCGTAGACGATGTCCAGCTCGATGTCCTGGGCTACCCATTCACCCTGGGCCTCCAGTTCAACGTCCAGCTGCAGGCGCGAGCCGGCATGGACGATGTCGCGCGGGCGCAGCACGGCGCCGTCGACCTTGAGACGGCCGTCCTTGATCCAGCCCGCCAGGCGGGACCGGGAGTGGTCGGAGAAGAGCTGGGCGGCGACCTGGTCGAGACGCTGACCACCGAGGTCGAACGGCACTTCTGCCGCGAGTTGGATGATATCGGACATGACTGGACACGAAGGGCGCGCGGCCTTTTGGTTCGGCTGCGCGCTGTGGTTAAATACGGGGCCTTTGTCCCAGGGGTACCCCTGGGGCGCCAATCATAACAGACGGTTGCGGCCGCGACAGCCGACCGTCCAGGGACGCAAGCCGCCATGCAAGTGAAACACCTGCTGCTGATCGCCACCCTCGCCTTCGTCACCGCTTGCTCCTCAAAGGGCGAGAAGGTGGATGAGAACCTGAGCGAAAGCCAGCTGTACCAGCAGGCACAGGAAGACCTCAACAACAAGAGCTACACCAACGCCGTCGCCAAGCTGAAGGCGCTGGAGTCCCGCTATCCGTTCGGCCGCTATGCCGAGCAGGCCCAGTTGGAACTGATCTACGCCAACTACAAGAACATGGAGCCCGAGGCCGCCCGCGCCTCCGCCGAGCGCTTCATCCGCCTGCACCCGCAACATCCGAACGTCGACTACGCCTACTACCTCAAGGGCCTGGCGTCCTTCGACCAGGACCGCGGCCTGCTGGCGCGCTTCCTGCCGCTGGACATGACCAAGCGCGACCCGGGCGCTGCCCGCGACTCCTTCAACGAGTTCGCCCAACTCGTCAGCCGCTACCCGAACAGCCGCTACGCCCCGGACGCCAAGGCGCGCATGATCTACCTGCGCAACCTGCTGGCGGCCTACGAAGTGCACGTCGGCCACTACTACCTGAAGCGCCAGGCCTATGTCGCCGCCGCCAACCGGGGTCGCTACGTGGTCGAGAACTTCCAGGAAACCCCGGCCGTCGGGGATGGCCTGGCGATCATGGTCGAGGCCTACCAGCGCCTGGGCCTGAACGATCTGGCCGATTCCAGCCTGGAAACCCTGAAGGCCAACTACCCGGACAACCCCAGCCTGAAGGATGGCCAGTTCGTTCCGCGTGAAGACGAAGCCGACAACCGTTCCTGGCTGGCCAAGGCCACCCTGGGCCTGATCGAGACCAACGATGCCCCGCCGCACATGGAAACCCAGGCATCGAAGGACGTGATCAAGCAGTACGAAGACGCCGAGCAGCAGATCCCGGCCGAACTCAAGCCCGAAAACCAGAGCGACGTCCAGGAAGAACAGCATGAATCCGAAGGCAACGCCGGCAGTGGCGACCGCTCCTGGTTCAGCTACATGACCTTCGGCATCTTCGACTGATAGCGGCAGGCTCGAGAAAAAAGGGAGGCTTCGGCCTCCCTTTTCATTTGGGCAAAGCCTGGACGTCTTATCCCGGGCCCGCCAGGTGCGCGCACAGGCTCACTGTGCGCCACCGCGCGGCTTGGATAAACTGCGGCTCTTTATGCACAAGGGATTGCCATGACCCGTCTGCTGTTCTGGATCGCCCTCTTCGCCTTCGGTTGGTGGTTGTGGCGCAAAGCCACCCGCCCGGCTCGTCCCGCCCACAAGGCCAAGGGCGAGGACACGGCCGCGCCGATGGTCCGCTGCAACCAGTGCGGCGTGCATGTGCCGCAGACTCACGCCCTCCGGGACGAGGGCAACTGGTATTGCAGCCGTGCGCACCTCGAACAGGACCGCACCGACCGTGGTCGCTGAAGGTATCTCGCTCACGGGCCAGGGCCTGCGGGTCCTGCGCCTGTATCACCTGTACCGCCTGACCATCGGGCTGGTGCTGGTGCTGCTGATCTCCAGCAGCCTGGATGATGAGCTCCTCAAAGTGGCCCACCCCGAACTGTTCCACATCGGCTGCTGGGTCTACCTGGTCCTCAATATCCTGATCGCGGTGCTGATGCCCACCCCGCGGCAGCTCTTGCCGCTGTTCATCCTGGCGGCGCTGGACATACTACTGCTGAGCGCCTTGTTCTATACCGCCGGCGGCATTCCCAGCGGCATCGGCAACCTGATGGTGGTGGCCGTGGCCATTGCCAATATCCTCCTGCGCGGCCGCATCGGCCTGCTGATCGCCGCCATCGCTGCTATCGGCCTGATCTACCTGACCTTCTACCTGAGCCTCACCCAGCCCACGGCTATCAACCACTACGTCCAGGCTGGCGGCCTGGGGGCGCTGAGTTTCGCCTCGGCACTGCTGATCCAGGCCCTGGCCCGGCGCCAGCAGATCGTCGAAAACATCGCCGAGCAGCGCGCCACCACGGTGGCCAATCTCGAAGAGCTCAATGCCCTGATCCTGCAGCGCATGCGCACCGGCATCCTGGTCCTGGGTGATCGCCACCGCGTGCTGCTGGCCAACCAGAGCGCGACGACCCTGCTCGGCGGCCACGACCTGCCCGGCCACTCGCTCGCCGAATACAGCCCGCAACTGGTCTCCAGCCTGCAGCAGTGGCAGCAGAACCCCGCCCTGCGCCCACCGAGCTTGCAGCCCCTGGAGTCGGGCCCGACCGTGCAGCCGAGCTTCATCCCCCTGCGCCGCGACAACGAGCAGCACATCCTGATGTTCCTCGAGGACATCTCGCAAATCGCCCAGCAGGCCCAGCAACTCAAGCTGGTCGCCCTGGGTCGCCTTACCGCCGGCATCGCCCACGAGATCCGCAACCCGCTGGGGGCGATCAGTCATGCCGCGCAGTTGCTGCTGGAGTCCGAAGAGCTGGACAAGCCCGACCGACGCCTGGCGCAGATCATCCAGGACCAGTCGCGGCGCATGAATCTGGTCATCGAGAACGTTCTGCAGCTCTCGCGCCGACGCCAGGCCGAGCCGCAGTTGCTCGACCTGAAATACTGGCTGCACCGCTATGCCGGTGAAATGCGCGAGAGCCTGCGCGAAGGTCAGCAGATTCACGTCGAAACCGGCCAGGGAACCGTGCAGACCCGCATGGATCCGCACCAGTTGACGCAGGTACTGACCAACCTTGTGCAGAATGGGTTACGGTACAGCACTCAGAAGAACGGCACCGGCCAGGTGTGGCTGCGGCTGTTCCGCGACAGCGAAACCGATCTGCCCGTGCTGGAAGTACTCGATGACGGGCCCGGAATCGCTGCCGAGCAGCGGGGGAAACTGTTCGAACCGTTCTTCACCACCGAAAGCAAGGGCACGGGCCTTGGCCTGTACATCTCCCGCGAGCTGTGCGAAAGCAACCAGGCTCGACTGGATTACAAGACGCGTGACGAAGGCGGCACCTGCTTCCGCATCACCTTCGCCCACCCGCGCAAACAAAGCTAAGAAGACGCAATGACCATGAGCCGTCAAAAAGCCCTGATCGTCGACGACGAACCCGACATCCGCGAGCTGCTGGAGATCACCCTCGGCCGCATGAAGCTGGATACCCGCAGCGCCCGCAACGTCAAGGAGGCCCGCGACTTCCTCGCCCGCGAACCCTTCGACTTCTGCCTGACCGATATGCGCCTGCCCGATGGCACCGGCCTGGACCTGGTGCAGTACATCCAGCAGCGCCATCCGCAGATGCCGGTAGCGATGATCACCGCCTTCGGCAGCCTCGACACCGCCGTGCAGGCGCTCAAGGCCGGTGCCTTCGATTTCCTGACCAAGCCTGTGGACCTCGCCCGGCTTCGCGAGCTGGTGAACACAGCCCTGCGCCTGCGCTCCCCGGATGCCGAGGAGGCACCGGTGGACAGCCGCCTGCTCGGCGACTCGCCGCCGATGCGCACCCTGCGCAACCAGGTGGCGAAGCTCGCGCGAAGCCAGGCGCCGGTGTACATCAGCGGCGAGTCCGGCAGCGGCAAGGAGCTGGTGGCCCGACTGATCCATGAGCAGGGCCCGCGCGAGAGCCAGACCTTCGTGCCGGTCAACTGCGGCGCCATCCCTTCCGAGCTGATGGAAAGCGAATTCTTCGGCCACAAGAAAGGCAGCTTCACCGGTGCGGTGGAAGACAAGCTCGGCCTGTTCCAGGCAGCGAACGGCGGCACCCTGTTCCTCGACGAAGTGGCCGACCTGCCATTGCCGATGCAGGTCAAACTGCTGCGCGTGATCCAGGAAAAAGCCGTGCGCGCCGTGGGCGGCCAGCAGGAGGTCGCAGTGGATGTGCGAATCCTCTGCGCGACCCATAAGGACCTGGCCGCCGAAGTGGCCGCCGGCCGCTTCCGCCAGGACCTCTACTACCGTCTGAATGTCATCGAGCTGCGCGTTCCGCCGCTGCGCGAGCGCCGCGAAGACATCCCACTGCTGACCGACCGCGTGCTCAAGCGCCTGGCCGGGGACAGCGGCCTGGCGGCCGCCTCGCTGAGCGCCGATGCACTGGAGAAGCTCAAGAACTACCGCTTTCCCGGCAACGTGCGGGAACTGGAGAACATGCTGGAGCGCGCCTACACGCTCTGCGAAAACGACGTCATCCAGCCCCACGACCTGCGCCTGGCCGAGACCAGCACCGCGGACAGCGGCGGCGAGGCGAGCCTCGCGCAGATCGACAACCTCGAGGACTACCTCGAGGACATCGAGCGCAAGCTGATCATGCAGGCGTTGGAAGAGACGCGCTGGAACCGTACTGCGGCAGCGCAGCGCCTGGGCCTGACCTTCCGCTCCATGCGCTACCGGCTGAAGAAACTGGGTATCGACTGATCCCCGGCAGGCCTCAGACGATGGGCGTCGCCACCAGACGCCCTTCCGGTGAGTAGGGTGCCGCCTCGATGATGGGCTGACGCTTCTGCATCAGGTCCACCAGCAACTGGCAGGACGCCGGCGCCAGCACCAGACCGTTGCGGTAATGGCCGGTGTTCAACCATAGCCCCTGATGACCGGGCACCTCGCCAATGAAGGGGATGCCCTGCGGCGCCCCCGGACGCAGCCCCGCCCAGTGGTTCACCGGCTGCATGCCCGCCAGCGCGGGAATCAACTCTTGCGCCGACGCGCGCAGGCTGCTCAGAGCCTCGTTCGATGGAGTCTTGTCGAAACCGGCAAACTCCAGCGTGCTGCCCACCAGGATATGGCCGTCACGGCGAGGTATTGCGTAGCGACCTTTCGCCAGCACCATGCTGGAGAGGAAATCAGGAGCGCAGCGATACAGGATCATCTGTCCCTTTACCGGCTCGACCGGCAACTCCAGGCCCAGCCTGGCCAATAGCTGGCCACTCCAGGCGCCAGCCGCCAGTACTACCGAGCCGGCAGTGAAATCGCCCTGCTCAGTGAGCACGCCTGTCACGCGCTCGCCCTTCTGCAGGAAGCCGGTCACCTCCACCTGTTCCTGTACGCTGACGTTTGGCAGCCGCACCAGCGCCTCGCGCAACGCCTTGGCCAGGCGCGGGTTGCGCACGTTGGCCACGCCGGACATGTACACCGCGCGAGCGAAGCCCTGCCCCAGAACCGGGACAGCCTCGTGTACGGCATCGATATCCACCTCAGAAAGCGGGCGGCCATTGGCCTTGGCCCAGGCCAGGGCTTCGGCCTGGTCGTCGAGGTCAAGCCAGTAGAGACCGGTGACATGCACTTCCGGATCGAGCCCCGTGTCGGCGAGCAGGCGATCCCCCAATAGCGGGTAGAAGTCCTGCGACCAGTGGGCCAGGTTGGCGACCGCCGCGCTGTAGCGCCACGGATAGAGCGGCGAGACGATGCCACCGCCCGCCCAGGATGCCTCACGCCCGGTCTCGCCGCGCTCCAGCAGCACCACCTCGGCGCCCGCCTGCCCCAGCGTCCACGCAGTCAGCATCCCGACTACGCCAGCGCCCACCACGATCATGTCCGGCATACCACGCCCCACATCACAGGAAAACCAACGGCCCATTGCCGGCCGCACACTATACCGGGCATGAGCGGATGAGGGAGCAGGACAGAAGTCGGTGCGGCATCGGACCGCTCCTACAACATCCATCCAACTTGCCCCCGAGCGCGCCGCGATCAAGGGCCGATACTTGGCCCTTCCGCACACATCCAGGAGCAGGTCATGGCCAGGGATCGGGGCTTCACTCTCGTCGAACTGCTGTTCACCCTGGCAATCATCGCCATCGCGCTGTCCATCGCAGCTCCGTCGTTCAGCGAAATGCTGAGCAACCAGCGCGCAAGCACGGCGACACATGAACTACGCAGCGCGTTGGACTTCGCCCGCGAAACTGCTGCGCATAGCGGGCAACCCATCAGCGTCGTCGCGAACCATGGCGACTGGGCGGCGGGCTGGGAGATCTTTGTCGACCCAGACAATCGCGGCACCCGTCCCCCGGAGCAAGTACTGCTCGCCGTTCATGATCCACTGACAGGCATCCGCGTCCACACGGACAGCACTTCGCGCCGCTTTATCCACTACATCCCCCGCGGCAACGCCATCCAACCCAACGGCGCCTTCCACGCCGGCACGCTGACGCTCTGCGGCGAGGGTCGCAGCAGCTTTCGCATCGTCTTCAATAAGGCCGGACGGATCCGCACCGAGTCCGGAACCACCGAGGACTTCTGTCTCCGCTAACGCACTTCGCACATCGTCCGTGACAGGCCTCACACAAGCCCGGATGGCATGACCGAACATCGCCCTATAACGAACGGTCATCCATAGAAAAAGGACATTTCCCACACGACTAGGCAGCATTGCCGCTATCGAAAATGTAGGGAATGCGCCCCATGTCGCGTCCAAAGGGACTGGCCGGATTTACACTGATCGAATTGATGCTTGTCGTGGCGCTATTGGCCGTATTTGCGTCCTTGGCGCTGCCAAGCTTCCAGACACTCATCCGTAACAACCGCACCGAGAGCACTGCCAACGAGTTGGCCGCGCTATTTCAATATGCGCGCGGCGAAGCAGTAACGCGCAGTCTGTCAATTACGGCAACGGCAGCCAACGGTAGCTGGGTCGTATCCCAGGGTAATATCTCGCTCCGCTCGATGAACGTACCGGCGTCCCCCATGAGCATCAGCCCCACCAGCACGACACTGACCTTCTATTCCAACGGTACGGCATCGGCAAATACCAGCATCTATGTCTGTCAGTCCAGCAACACAGCCAGCGGCTACCTGATCGAAATCACGGCCAGTGGATTGATCAAGCTGTGGCCCCGCGGCAAGAGCAGTGCAAGCCAGGCGCTGGGGAGCTGCGGATCATGAGTCATTGCCCAGAGCGTCAAAGTGGCTTCAGCATGATCGAGGTATTAGTCGCGCTTCTACTCATCTGCATCGGCGTGCTGGGTATGGTCGCCATGCAAGGACGCACCACTCAGTACAACGTTGATTCCACCCAGCGCAGCAATGCCGCCATGTTGGCCAACGAACTGCTGGAAACAATGCGGAGCAACCGCGACCAGGTGTACACGGCCGCCAACAGCATCAATAGCAGTTCGCCCTACTTCAAGCTGGGCAGCACCACTTATCCGACCGCGCTGGCCGCCAACGAATGTCAGCCTTTGCCCCCCAATTCCAACGCAGCCAAGCAACTCAGTTGTTGGCTGACCCGCGTTCGCCAGATCCTGCCCGATGCCGCAGCACTAGGCAGCGAGGTCCATGTCTGCCAGGCCGGCGACAGCATTGGCACGTGTGGCAATACCGGTCGCGCCGTTGAAATCCAGCTCGCTTGGCGTGTGAAGGAGGGCGAATGCATGGACGCTTCCTCCGCGGCGGGATCTGACGGCAGTGTTTGCCATTACCGGATACGGGCGGAGATTTGACATGCGCAACTGCACAACTACCCAAGCCGGCCTTTCCCTTATTGAATTAATGGTGGCGCTGGCTATCAGCAGCTTCCTCGTGCTGGGTATCACCCAACTCTACGTTGATAACAAAAACGGTTTTCTGTTCAGTACCGCGCAGATCGAGAACCAGGCAAACAGCCGCTATACCTTCATGATCCTTGATCAGGAGCTAAGCAAGGTCGGCTACCGCCGTCGCCCGGACCAATCCTTCGCAAGCGCCTTCCCTGCCGCCAATACTGGCGCGCCTTCGGGTTGCAGCTTCAGTGCGGGGCAGGCTGTAACCCTCCCCAGCAGCGGTGGCGGGCTTTGTATCCGCTACCAGCCACGCGATGGCAACGAGCGTGACTGCCAGGGCAACCTGCCAGCCAGCAGTGCAGTCCCCACCACCCCGTACACCAACGCAACGCTGATGGTCATGGAAAAGTTCACCATTGACGCCAATGGCAACTTGCAGTGCGCAGTGGGAAGCAATGCTGCGCAGACCGTTCTCAGTGGCGTGGCGGATATCCAGTTCGAGTACGGCGTCGGTCCTGCCACCTCCGACCGGGTGGTGGACACCTATACGGTATCCCCTGGCAGTTTGCCGATTCGCGCCATTCGTTACTCGGCACTGATGGCCAGCAGCATCAACGTGCGCAAGGGCGGTGACAGCCTGACGCTTTCGCAGTGGAAGACGCGCTACCCATCGTCAACACCCAGCACGAGTTCCTCATTCGACAGCGGCCAGTTGTTCCAGGTGGCCCAAGGCACCATTACGTTCAGGAATCTGTTGCAATGAAAACACCCCGCCAAGCGCAACAAGGCGCGATCCTGTTCGTCTCGCTGATCATCCTGCTCATCATCTCGCTCCTGGCCATTTCGAGCGTCCGTCAATCGACCCTGGAATCGCGTATCACCGGCAGCGTGATCGAGGAGAAACGCCTGTTCAACAGTGCGGAGTCCGGGTTGCGCAATACGGAATCGACCATTGCGAGCTCGATGCTGCCAGCGGACCAATGCGCCAGCACCATCGTATTGCCTTGCCTGTGGAATAAAACACCGGCCTATACGCAGGATTTCAGCGATGGATTGGCTTATACCGGGAAGGGGACCTACCCCGCAGCTACCTCCGGCGTCACTACTTCCGTGACCCGTTACATGATTTCCGCGCCCACTGGTGGCGCGGCCGGCCAAACAATGAATCCCGAATACGGCAACATGATGCTGGGTACGGGAACCTTCATGTATGAAGTCAACAGTCGCGCTACCAGCAATGGCCGCACAGTTCCAGTGCGCTCGGTCATGGCGCGCGTTTTCAACAATTGATCCAGGCCCAGATATGAAGAACCCTACCCGTTTTTCGGCCAGCGCTCGTCCGGCCATCCTGCTCGGCCTGCTGCTCTCGTGCTGCGCGGCACACGCTGATATCGACATATCCAACACGCCCGTATTCGTCAACGACTCGGTACCGCCGCTGAACATGCTGGTAATGGGGCGAGACCACAAGCTCTACTACGAGGCGTACAACGATGCCTCCGACCTGAACGGCGATGGTATTCTCGATGTGGGCTACAAAGGCTATCTGACCAAAGCCAACGGCGGCATCGACTATTACGGTTACTTCAATTCGTATGTCTGCTACGACTACTCTGATGGAAAGTTCGTCCCGTCGGTGGCGACTACCAACAAGCAATGCACCGGCAAGTGGAGTGGGGACTTCCTCAACTACCTGGCCACGTCCCGCATGGACGCGTTACGCAAGGTGCTCTACGGCGGCTATAGAGTGGAAGACACAACCAGTTCCACTGTGCTTCAGGCCGCCTATATCCCTCAGGATGCGCATACTTGGGGCAAGGAGTACCTGAGCCAGGCGCACGACGGCTATTTGATCAGCAGCTTCACTCCTTTGACCCAACCCGCTCCCGGCTACCGACACTTGTTTGCCGTTACCTCGCTGACGCAGGACACTGGCATTCCGCAACTGCGCACCTTGACCAACACAACGTTCCGCATTTGGAACTGGGTGTCCAAAGAACGCCCGGTGGCAGGCACGGACTGCGTGAACAGCTCAGGCTCGACCGTCGCCTGCACCAGCGGCGGTCCCAGTAACTCCTGGGCACTGGTACCTGCCGATCAACTGTCAAATCTCAACTGGACCATCTGGAAGGACAGTACCGCCACGTCCACCAACAAGTCGCAGATGGACACGCTGTTCAACGCTACCAACAGCGGCAACAGCACGCGCTGCGGCACGGGCACCTTGCCGTTCAGCAACATCAATACCGGACAGAACTTCACCAATCCCTGGACCGGCAGAAACAACAACAATTGCACGCAAGATGCTTTCCATACCGAAATCACCGGCACGCTGACGCCTTCCATGACCGGCACCTACGAGTTCTCAGTGGATGGTGACGACGCAGTGGAGTTCCAACTCAACGGGACTGTGATCGCTTCCGCCTACGGCGACCACGGAGCTACAGGCGCCGGTGGCAGCGGCACCCCCGGGTCCATATACCTGACCGCCGGCCAGGCTTACACCATTAAGTACCGCCATGAAGAGAATGGCGGTGACGCGAGCTTCTATCTCTATTGGAAGACCCCGGCCAGTGGCACCAGCACCATGACCGACCGCAACATCAAGGTTGTCGCCTGCCCTGCCGACTCGACGCTGCGCGAAAGCAACTGTACCGCCTACGGCCAGAGCGGCATCAAGCCCACCGGCATTCTTCACGACTACGGCGCCGCCAATAAGATGTATTTCGGCCTGCTCACAGGCTCATTCCAGAAGAACATCAGCGGTGGAGTGCTGCGCAGCAAGATCCAGAGCTTTGTGAAGGAATACAACACCAGTACCGGTCAGTTCTGCTCTTCGGGCAGTAACATCTGCACCAATACCGATGCGGTGACCAATGGAATCGTGGCAACGATCAACAAGTTGCGCATTATTGATTTCAGCTACAGCTCGCAGTCCTATGGCTGCGGCTGGATCACCACCCGCCCCATCGCTCAGACGGATACCTGCTATATGTGGGGTAACCCGATTGGCGAGATGATGTACGAAACGCTGCGCTACTTCTCCGGCGCTACCGCTCCGACCAGCACTTACGACTACGGTACTGGCAGCAGCAAGGACGCCGACCTCGGCCTGCCGCGAGTGGGCACCTGGACGCCTCCTTATCGCTCCTCGGCTAGCGCCACCGATGGCTACCCGCTGTGTTCGGTGCCGGCAATGACGGTCATCAGTGACATCAACCCCTCTTATGACTTCAAACTGCCGGGCAGTAATTTCTCGACCGCCGTCAGCGCCCCGAGCAGCGGGCCACTCGCCGGTCTGAACGTCTCCACCGAAGCAGACGCTATCTGGACCAAGGAGGGGGGCGGCAGCCGCAATATCTTCATTGGGGAATCCAATGGCGTCGCGGACAGCGCGCCTACCCCCAAGACCGTGAGCAATCTGTCCACCGTTCGGGGTTTGGCGCCGGAGGAACCGAGTAAACAGGGCACTTATTACTCTGCTGCAGTGGCTCACTACGGCGCTCGCACCGCCATCGGTGGGACCAAAAAAGTCCTGACCTACACCGTGGCGCTCGCCTCACCACTCCCCACTATCAAGTTCCCGGTCACCGTCTCGGGTACCACCAGCACAATTACGGTGGTTCCCTTCGCAAAATCCGTAGGGGGTAGCAGCATCGACCCCAATGGAGCCTTCCAGCCCACTGACCAGATCGTCGACTACTACGTCGAAACTTTCGCTAATACTGCGCCGGCCTGTAATGGCGGTGCCCCCAGCGTGGTGACCGACTGCGATGCCACCGTTAATGGAGGCCGTCCATACGCCAAATTCCGCATTAACTATGAGGATGTGGAGCAGGGTGCCGACCATGACATGGATGCCATTTCCGTCTACGAGTTGCTCGTTAACGCTCAAGGCAAGCTGGTCATCAACATGACATCCGAATACGCCGCTGGTGGCATCGACCAGCACATGGGGTACGTCATCTCAGGTACCACCCGCGATGGCATCTATTTGGAAGTCAAAGACCAGAGCGGCTCGAACGTTGCCTACAAACTTGACACCCCTGCCGATCAGATTCCTGGCTATTGCAACGTCACCGGCACCAAGCCGGCAGCCTGTACTCTGACAGCCCTCAACTCGAGTCGTACCTTCGACATTTCCGGCAACCCAGCAGCGACCTTCCTGCAGAATCCGCTATGGTATGCCGCGAAGTACGGCACAACCGCGGCTAACCCCGATGCCGATGGCGACGGTGTGCCGGACAATTACTTCTTGGTCACCAACGCCCTGACGCTGAAAGACCAGCTCAACAAGGCATTCAACGATATCTACCAACGTAACAGCTCTGTCTCGGCCCCCACGGTCGGCCGCATGCAGGCGGGCGCGTCGGTATCCGACGACCGCTCCGTCTATCGCACCAACTTCAAGGTGGAAGACTGGTCTGGCGACCTCATCAAGGAAACTATCAGCCCAGTGGACGGAAGCCGCACGGTCAATTGGCACGCCACCGTTCCTTCCAGCCGAACCATCAAATTCAAGGGAAGTTCGGGCTCGCTCGCCAATCTGACATACAGCAATCTTGCTGGCATTTCCTACAACGGCACATCGCTTCAAAGCACCTTGACGGAAGGCCAGCTTAACTACGTCCTGGGTTCACGAACCGGCGAAGGAACGGACTATCGGCGACGCGACTCTTTGCTGGGCGATATCGTCAACTCCAGCGTTGCGGTAGTTTCCGGTGCACAGTATCTGGCCTATCTCGCAGGCGCCATCGATGGCGGCAACGCGAAGTACCAGGCGTTCATGGCAGCCAAGAGGGATCGGGCGAAGCGCATCTATGTCGGCGCCAACGACGGGATGCTTCATGTATTCGATGACAATGGGAGCGAAGTCTTCGCCTATGTGCCACGCGCCGTGATACCCCAACTGCGGTATCTGAGCAGCCGTGATTACACAGCCTCCCAGCATCGCTGGTACGTGGATGGTGCGCTTACGGTACGCGATGTGTATTTCGACGATGACTGGCACACTGTACTGATTGGTAATCTGGGTGCGGGTGGGAAGTCGGTATTTGCTCTGGATATCACCGATCCGGCAAACATTTCGCTGCTCTGGGAATTCAGCGAAGAAACCGCAGCGACGAAGGACACCACCAATACCACGTTGAGCAACATGGGGTTCAGTATCCCGACCCCAGTGGTCGCACGGCTGCACAGTGGTCAATGGGGAGTGCTGATCCCCAACGGCTACAACAGCGCCAACAACGGTAGCGGCAAAGCAGTCATGTTCATCCTGGACATCAAGACCGGTAACGTATTGCGTACCTTGGTGGCCCAGGGCGCAGCAGGTACCAATGGTCTATCGAGCATCCGCGGCGCAGACAACAACGGCGACGGCATCATCGACTATGCCTATGCCGGGGATCTGCAGGGTAATTTGTGGCGTTTCGATCTGCTCGACACCAGCTCAACAACCCCATTTGCCAGCACCACCGTCAACGCATCCACCTTCAAGGTGTCATTCGGCGGCTCGCCCCTCTACACCGCGATGGACAGTACCGCCACAAACGCCGTGGCGCAGCCGATCACCGCTCCGCCATCGCTAGTGCGCCATCCGTCGATGACTGGCTATCTGGTCATGTTCGGCACTGGCCGGTACCTGGGCAGCTCCGACAAGGTATCGCCCTTCCAGGTGCAGTCGCTTTACGGCATCTGGGACAAGCAGACCGCTGGCGAGGCAGCTCCTAACACGCCGTCACTGACGCGCACCAACTTGCAGGAGCAGACCTTCTCCTCGCAGGTGAACGGCGCCAGCTTCACGAATCCAGCAACCTCCACCACGACCAGCCAAGACATCCGGCTGCTGAGCCAGAACAGCGTGAACTGGACAACCAAGAGCGGTTGGTTCCTCGACTGGCGCGTCGGTACCGGCAGTTCGTCTGTTGTCGGCGAGCGAGTCGTCGACGAGATGGCTGCCCGTGGCCAAGTGCTGTTCGTCAACACCCGCACGCCTAATCTGGATGTCTGCCAGGCAGGTGTGGAGGGCTGGTCTTACGGCATCGACCCCAACACGGGCGGCCGCTCCAGCTTCAATGTATTCGACTTCAATCAGAACTCGAAGGTCGATAGCGGAGATGCCTACGTCAATGGCAACAACAACTCTGTCGTCAGCGGCTACAAAACGCCAGCGGGAGGTTCAGCGCTGTCAGGCGACCTGCGTTTCACTTCCGATGGCGCTCCGATGACGGTCAGCTTCGGCCCGGAATCTACCGGTCGGCAATCCTGGCGCGTGATACCACAGAGCAATTAAAGAGGCAGTATTCATGACAACGCAACGTGGCTTCACGCTGCTCGAAATGATGATCACAGTGGTGGTGATCTCGATCCTGGCGGCGATTGCTTACCCTAGCTACCAGCAATACATCCTGCGCGGTAATCGTGCCGAGGGGCAGGCTGTGCTGAACGACGCAGCCGCCCGTCAGGAACGCTACTACGCTCAGAACAATGCCTATACCGATGACTTGACCAAGCTCAACATGCGCAACAGTTCCGGCAATGGCACCACGGCAAGCGTGCAGTCGGATACCGGACTTTACACCGTGACTCTCAGCACCACCGCAGCCAACAGCGGAGGCTATTTGCTGACCGCAACGCCACGGCGAGCTCCCCAGACGTCAGATAGTCAGTGCACCACATTGACGTTGAACGCACTGGGAGTAAAAGGCTCCACGGGCACGGCAACGACTGCTGATTGCTGGAAGTAAACGGCAAAAACAAAAAGCCCGATCAACTGATCGGGCTTTTTTTGTCCGCCTTCCAGGCTCGGCTCAGACCGCCTTGACCCTGAGTTCCTTGGGCATCGAGAAGGTGATGTTCTCCTCCCGCCCATCCAGCTCCACCTCGGGCTCCGCCCCCCAATCACGCAGTTGCTGGATAACGCCACGCACCAGCACTTCCGGAGCTGAAGCGCCGGCGGTGATGCCGATGCGCTGGACGCCTTCGAACCACTCCTTCTTCAGGTCTTCGGCGCCGTCGATCAGGTAGCCCGGAGTGCCCATGCGCTCGGCCAGCTCGCGCAGGCGGTTGGAGTTGGAGCTGTTCGGGCTGCCCACCACCAGCACCAGGTCGCACTGGTCGGCGAGCTCCTTCACCGCATCCTGGCGGTTCTGGGTGGCGTAGCAGATGTCGTTCTTGCGCGGGCCCTGAATGTGCGGGAACTTGGCGCGCAGCGCGTCGATCACCTTGGAGGTGTCGTCCATCGACAGGGTGGTCTGGGTAACGAAGTGCAGCGCCTCGGGGTTGCGCACCTCCAGCGCGGCGACATCAGCCTCGTCTTCCACCAGGTAGATGGCCCCGCCGTTGGAGTCATCATACTGGCCCATGGTGCCTTCGACTTCCGGATGGCCTTGGTGACCAATCAGGATGCACTCGTGGCCGTCGCGGCTGTAGCGCACGACTTCCATGTGCACCTTGGTCACCAGCGGGCAGGTCGCATCGAAGACCTTCAGGCCGCGGTTCTCGGCTTCCTTGCGCACCGCCTGGGAAACGCCGTGGGCGCTGAAGATGACGATGGTGTCGTCCGGCACCTGGTCGAGCTCCTCGACGAACACGGCGCCGCGGTTGCGCAGGTTCTCCACCACGAACTTGTTGTGCACCACTTCATGGCGCACATAGATCGGCGGGCCGAAGACGTCGAGGGCGCGATTGACGATCTCGATCGCCCGGTCGACGCCGGCGCAGAAGCCGCGGGGATTGGCGAGTTTGATTTGCATGGTGGCCTCGGGTGCTACGCAAGCCGGCCCACGAGGGGCCGGTAGGAATACTTCGCCTCAAGCGCAACGGCCCGCCGGCGGCGGGCCGCGCAACCAGTCAGGCTGGTTGTACGTCGATGATATCGACGTCGAACGACAGGGTCTTACCGGCCAGCGGATGATTGAAGTCGATGGTGACGTGCTGCTCATCGAACTGCTTCACGACGCCCGGCAACTCGGTCTTGGCGGCGTCGTTGAAGATCACCAGCAGGCCCTCGGCCAGCTCCATGTCCTGGAACTGGTCGCGCGGCATCACCTGCACGTTGGCCGGGTTCGGCTGGCCGAAGCCATTCTCCGGCTCGATGGTCAGGGTGCGCTTGTCGCCGGCCTTCAGGCCGAACAGCGCCTGCTCGAAACCCGGTAGCAGGTTGCCGTCGCCGACCTTGAAGGTGGCCGGCTGCTTCTCGAAGGTGCTGTCGACGACGTTGCCGTCATCGAGTTTCAGGGCGAAATGCAGGGTGACCTTCGAGTCGCCGCCGATGCGCTGAATGGTGTCAGAGGAATCAACCATTGGCGGTCTCTCCGGAATTCTTCGATTTGAACATGTCCAGCGCCAGCATGATGGCGCCGACGGTGATGGCGCTGTCGGCCAGGTTGAAGGCCGGGAAGCGCCACTGGTCCTGCCAGTGGACCAGGATGAAGTCCACCACGTGGCCCAGGACCATGCGGTCGTACAGGTTGCCCAGCGCGCCGCCCAGCACCAGCGCCAGGGCGATGGCAAGCCAAGTCTCCCCGCGCTTCAGGCGCTTGAGCCAGACCACCAGCACGACGCTGACCACGATGGCGATCAGGGCGAACAGCCAGCGCTGCCAGCCGGAGCTGTCGGCCAGGAAGCTGAATGCGGCGCCGGTGTTGTAGGCCAGCGTCCAGCTGAACAGGTCGGGGATGACCACGATCTGCTGGTACATGGTCAGCTCGGACTGGAAGAAGGCCTTGCTGACCTGATCCAGCACGAACACGACCACGGTGATCCACAGCCAGGGCAAGCGGCCGAAACGATCGGCGTTAGGCATAGTGACGCACCTCGCCCGCGCCATCGATGTTCTCGACGCAACGGCCACACAGTTCCGGATGCGCGGCATGGCTGCCGACGTCCGCACGGAAGTGCCAGCAACGGCCGCACTTGGCGTGGGCGGACTTGACCACTTTCAGCTTCAGGCCCGGCAGTTCGCTCTCGACGGCATCGGCCGGCGCATCGGCCAGCGGCGCGACAGTGGCGGCGGAAGTGATCAGCACGAAGCGCAGCTCATTACCCAGTTTCTCCAGGCGCTTGGCCAGGGAGTCTTCGGCGTAGAGGGTGATCTCGGCCTGCAGGTTGCCGCCGATGGTCTTGGCGCTGCGCAGGTTTTCCAGTTCCTTGTTCACGGCAGCCTTGGCAGCCATGACTTCGTCCCAGTAGGCGCGGTCCAGTTCGGCATCGGCCGGCAGCTCGGAGAGGCCGTCGTACCAGGTGGTCAGCATCACCGATTCGGCGCGCTCGCCCGGCATGAAGCTCCAGATCTCCTCGGCGGTGAAGGCCATGATCGGGGCGATCCAGCGCACCAGGGCCTCGGCGATGTGGAACAGTGCGGTCTGGCAGGAACGGCGGGCGACGCTGTTCGCCTGGGTGGTGTATTGGCGGTCCTTGATGATGTCCAGGTAGAAGCCGCCCAGCTCCTGCACGCAGAAGTTGTGCACCTTGGAATAGACGTTCCAGAAGCGGTAGTCGCGGTAGGCCTCTTCCAGCTCGCGCTGCAGCTGCAGGGCGCGGTCGATGGCCCAGCGGTCCAGGGCCAGCAGCTGGTCGTTGGGCAGCAGGTCCTTGGCCGGGTCGAAGCCGGACAGGTTGGACAGCAGGAAGCGCGTGGTATTGCGGATACGGCGGTAGGCGTCGGCGCTGCGCTGGAGGATCTGCTGGGAAACGGCGATCTCACCGGAGTAGTCGGTGGACGCGACCCACAGGCGCAGGATGTCAGCGCCCATGCTGTCGATCACGGTCTGCGGCACCACGGTGTTGCCCAGCGACTTGGACATCTTGCGGCCGGACTCGTCCACGGTGAAGCCGTGGGTCAGCAACTGGCGGTACGGCGCGTGGCCGTCGATGGCGCAGCCGGTCAGCAGCGAGGAATGGAACCAGCCGCGGTGCTGGTCGGAGCCTTCCAGGTAGAGGTCGGCGGCCGGGCCGCTGGCATGGCCCAGCTCGGCGTGGGAGCCGCGCAGCACGTGCCAGTGGGTGGTGCCGGAGTCGAACCAGACATCCAGGGTGTCGTTGATCTTGTCGTACTGCGCGGCCTCGTCGCCCAGCAGCTCGGCGGCGTCGAGCTTGAACCAGGCCTCGATGCCTTCTTTCTCGACGCGCAGGGCGACGGCTTCCATCAGCTCGACGGTGCGCGGGTGCAGCTCGCCGGTGGCCTTGTGCAGGAAGAACGGGATCGGTACGCCCCAGTTGCGCTGACGCGAGATGCACCAGTCCGGACGGCCGGCGATCATGCCGTGCAGGCGCGCCTGGCCCCAAGAGGGCACGAATTCGGTTTCGGTGATGGCTTCCAGCGCGCGCTCGCGCAGGGTGGCACCGGTCTGCGGCTGCTTGTCCATGCCGACGAACCACTGTGCGGTGGCACGGTAGATCAGCGGAGTCTTGTGACGCCAGCAGTGCATGTAGCTGTGGCTGATGCTGGCGTGCTTGAGCAGCGCGCCGACTTCATCGAGCTTGGCGACGATATTCGGGTTGGCCTTCCAGATGAACTGGCCGCCGAAGAACGGCAGGTCGGCGACGTACACGCCGTTGCTCTGCACGGGACTCAGGATGTCGTCGTTGACCATGCCGTACTGCTTGCAGGTACGGAAGTCATCCTCACCGTAGGCCGGGGCGGAGTGAACCACGCCGGTACCGGCGCCCAGCTCGACGTACTCGGCCAGGTAGACCGGCGAGAAACGCTCGTAGAACGGGTGGCGGAAGCGAATCAGGTCCAGCGCTTCGCCCTGTGCAGTGGCGATGACCCGGCCTTCCAGGCCGTAGCGTTGCAGGCAGGACTCGACCAGTTCCTCGGCCAGCACCAGCAGGCGCTCGCCGGTATCGACCAGCGCGTAGGTGAATTCGGGGTGGACGTTCAGCGCCTGGTTGGCCGGAATGGTCCAGGGGGTGGTGGTCCAGATGACGATGGCGGCCGGCTTGGGCAGGCCGGCCAGGCCGAAAGCGGCGGCCAACTTGTCCGCATCCTCAACCGGGAAGGCGACATCGATGGCGTCGGATTTCTTGTCGGCGTACTCGACCTCCGCCTCGGCCAGGGCCGAGCCGCAGTCGAAGCACCAGTTCACCGGTTTCAGGCCCTTGAATACGAAGCCCTGCTTGACCATCTCGGCGAGCGCGCGGATTTCCCCGGCCTCGTTGGAGAAGTTCATGGTCTTGTAGGGATTGTCCCAGTCACCCAGCACGCCCAGGCGGATGAAATCGGCCTTCTGTCCTTCGATCTGCTCGGCAGCGTATTCGCGGCACAGTTCGCGGGTCTTGTCCGCCGGCAGGTTCTTGCCGTGGGTGGTCTCGACCTTGTGCTCGATCGGCAGGCCATGGCAGTCCCAGCCCGGCACGTAGGGGGCGTCGTAGCCGGCCAGGGTCTTGGAGCGGACGATGATGTCCTTGAGGATCTTGTTGACCGCGTGACCGATGTGGATGCTGCCGTTGGCGTAGGGCGGGCCATCGTGCAGGATGAATTTCGGGCGACCTTCGCCAATCTTCCGCAGCTTCTGGTACAGGCCAATGTCGTTCCAGAGCTTGAGAGTTTGCGGCTCGCGCTGCGGCAGGCCGGCTTTCATCGGGAAGTCGGTTTCGGGAAGGTTCAGAGTGGCTTTGTAATCGGTCATCTCAGGGCCTGTTCAGGATCTTCAATCAAGCGGTTGGCCCAGCCAGTAGGCCCGGGCGGCGGCGATGTCGGCGAGGATGGCCG
Organism: Pseudomonas nitroreducens TX1; assembly: GCF_000313755.1. Lineage (GTDB taxonomy): Bacteria > Pseudomonadota > Gammaproteobacteria > Pseudomonadales > Pseudomonadaceae > Pseudomonas > Pseudomonas nitroreducens_A. The sequence goes on from NZ_AMZB01000136.1 coordinate 47,738, forward strand.
CCTTGAGTGCCTCGAGCGAGGCAAAACGCTGCTCATCACGCAGCTTCTGGTGGAACGTGATAGCCAGGTGCTGGCCGTACAGATCGCCGGCGAAATCCAGCAGATGCACTTCCAGGTGGGGCCGGCCATCGCCATTCACAGACGGCCGGGTGCCAATGTTGGCAACCCCGTTGCAGCGCTGGCCAGCCACCATCGTACTGACCAGGTAAACGCCGTTGAGCGGCGCCTTGCGGCGCTTGAGCTGGATGTTCGCGGTGGGCGAACCCAGCGTACGGCCCAGCTTCTGCCCATGCAGCACGCGGCCGCTCAGGCTGTAGGGGCGACCCAGCAGGCGCTCGACCATGTGCAGGTCGCCGTCGGCCAGGTCCTTGCGGATACGCGAGCTGCTCACCCGCATGCCGTCGACTTCCACGGTGGTCGCGGCCTCGACGGTGAAGCCCTGCTCCGCGCTGGCGTTGACCAGGAAGGCGAAGTCGCCGGAGCGGTCGCAGCCAAAACGGAAATCGTCACCCACTTCCAGGTGGCGAACCCGCAGGCCCTCCACCAGCACCTGGCGGACGAACTCGGCGGCCGACAGCTCGCGCAGGCGGCGGTTGAACGCCAGGCAGAGAACGAAGTCGACGCCGTACTGGCGCAGCAGTTCGAGCTTCTCGCGCAGGCGCGTCAGGCGCACCGGGGCGGCATCGGGAGCGAAATATTCGCGCGGCTGCGGCTCGAAGATCACCACGCAGCTGGGCACGCCCAGCTCCAGCGACCGCTCGCGCAGACGCCCCAGGATCGCCTGGTGGCCGAGATGGACGCCGTCGAAGTTACCGATGGTGGCGACACAGCCCCCGGACAGGGGCCGCAGGTTGTGAAGGCCTCGAAGCAGCTGCATAGCGCGCGTATTGCTCAGAAAGTGGTCGATTATACCTGCACCCGCCGCGGCGCGACAGGCAAAATGCCGTCGCCGCAAACGGATGCAATGCTTTACCCGATGAAGGCTACAGCACCGCGCGACGGGAAAAGTCCCGCAGGCGGAAGCCAAGGAGCGCCAGCATACCGAAATAGGCGGCGACACCCGCCGCCACCAGGGCACCCAGGCGTACCAGGCGGATCGGCATGCCGCCCTGATCCCAGGCCGGCATGAAGTGCATCATGCCGACCAGCACCGCGCACATCACCAGTACAGAGACGACTAATTTGGCGATGAACCCGCCCCAGCCAGGCTGCGGCTCGAACAACTGGTGCTTGCGCAGTTGCCAATACAGCAGCCCGGCATTCAGGCACGCCGCCAGGCTGATCGCCAGCGCCAGCCCCGCGTGCTTGAGCGGGCCGATGAACACCAGGTTCATCAACTGGGTGGATACCAGCGTAAAGAGCGCGATCTTCACCGGTGTCTTGATGTTCTGCCGCGCGTAGAAGCCCGGCGCCAGCACCTTCACCAGGATGATGCCGAGCAGGCCGACCGCATAGGCGACCAGCGCATGCTGGGTCATCAGGGCGTCGTGGCCGTCGAACTTGCCGTACTGGAACAGCGCGACGGTCAGCGGCTCGGCGATCACCGCCAGGGCCAGGGAGCACGGCAGCACCAGCAGGAAGCACAGGCGCAGCCCCCAGTCCATCAGCCGCGAATACTCATGGCGGTCATCGCTGGCGTAGGTCTTGGCCAGGGATGGCAGCAGGATGGTGCCCAGCGCAACGCCCAGCACGCCGGACGGCAGCTCCATCAGGCGGTCCGCGTAATACATCCAGGACACGGAGCCTGCGACCAGGAAGGAGGCGAAGATGGTGTTGATGATCAGCGAAATCTGGCTGACCGAGACGCCGAGGATCGCCGGCCCCATCTGTTTGAGCACACGCCAGACGCCAGAATCTCGCAGGTTGATGCGCGGCAGCACCAGCATGCCGATCTTCTTCAGGTGCGGCAGCTGGTAGAGCAGTTGCGCCAGGCCCCCGGCCAGCACCGCCCAGCCCAACGCCATGATCGGCGGGTCGAAGTACGGCGTCAGGAACAGCGCGAAGACGATCATGCTGACATTCAGCAGGGTCGGCACGAAGGCCGGCACCGAGAAGCGATTCCAGGTATTGAGGATCGCCCCGACCAGGGAGGCCAGCGAGATCAGCAGAATATAAGGAAAGGTCACCCGCAGCAGCGAACTGGTGAGCTCGAACTTCTCCGGTGAATCGACGAAGCCGGGAGCCGTCACCCAGATCACCCAGGGAGCTGCAAGCATCCCCAGCACGGTGACCAGCGCCAGGATCAACGTCAGCAGGCCGGACACATAGGCGATGAAGGTACGGGTCGCCTCCTCGCCCTGCTGGGTCTTGTACTCGGCCAGGATCGGCACGAAAGCCTGGGAGAACGCCCCCTCGGCGAAGATGCGACGCAGCAGGTTGGGCAGCTTGAAGGCGACGAAGAAGGCGTCGGTGGCCATGCCGGCGCCGAACATGCGCGCGACTATCGTGTCGCGCACGAAGCCGAGCACCCGCGAGATCATGGTCATCGAGCTGACCGCGGCCAGCGACTTGAGTAAGTTCATAGCGTCCAGAACTGGTAGAATGGCTGCCCCTGCAGGGTGCAGCCCTGGCCTTGGAGCAATTGCTCGAACGCCAGGCGAAGCGCAGCAGTGTAGGGCCGCGGGGCGAATAAATCACCCCACCCGCCGGACAGTGTGCGCCCGTCGCACCACTCGTCGGAGGCCGCGCATACCCTTGACAAGGCCTTGATGCAACGGCATTATTCGCGGCCTTAATTTATTCGCAACATCCCAAGTTTTCTTCGAGGAGCTCGACGGTGGCCAACACACCTTCCGCCAAAAAACGCGCCAAACAGGCTGAGAAGCGTCGCAGCCACAACGCCAGCCTGCGTTCCATGGTTCGTACCTACATCAAGAACGTAGTCAAAGCAGTCGACGCCAAGGACCTGCCGAAGGCCCAGGCCGCTCTGGTTGCCGCTGTACCGGTCATCGACCGCATGGCTGACAAAGGCATCATCCACAAGAACAAGGCCGCTCGTCACAAGAGCCGCCTGAACGCCCACGTGAAGGCCCTGGCCACCGCGTAAGCGTTCCGTTCTCGAAAAACCGGCCTCAGGGCCGGTTTTTTATTGCCTGCGATTTCTTCAGCAAGCCGTTCTCCACAGACTCGCCTTCTTTGTCGACGAAAAGCCCGCAGGCAAAAAGAAAGGGCGGTCACCCGCCCCTCTCTTTCTTATCTTACTTCTCAGGCCACGGCATGATCGGAATCGCCGTTACCGCATTCTGCGGACTGCCCTCGATCACCCGGTCGCTGTAGACTAGATAGACCAGCGCATTGCGCTTCCTGTCGAAGAAGCGCACCACCTGCATGGTCTTGAATACCAGCGACGTGCGCTGCTGGAAAACCACCTCGCCATCCTTCAGCTCACCCGCAAAGCGGATCGGCCCGACCTGGCGACAGGAGATCGACGCCTCGGCGCGGTCCTCCGCCAGCCCCAACCCACCTTTCACACCGCCAGTCTTGGCGCGCGACAGGTAACAACTGACACCTTGCACCTTCGGATCATCGAAAGCCTCGACGACGATCTTGTCGTTCGGCCCGACCCACTTGAAGACAGTGGACACCTCGCCAACCACGTCGGCCTGAGCCAGCACCGGCAGCAGCATCAGCGCCGCCATCAATCCCTTGCGCATGGACAATCTCCTCAGACGAGCACCAGGTTGTCGCGGTGCACCAACTCCGGACCGTCGACATAGCCCAGCAGACCCTCGATGGCGTCGGTCGGCTGTCCGATGATCTTCTGCGCCTCGAGCGCACTGTAGTTCGCCAGACCACGGGCGATCTCCCGCCCCTGCTGATCCACGCAAACCACCATTTCGCCACGACGGAAACTGCCTTGCACGGCTTTCACGCCGACCGGCAGCAGACTCTTGTGATCCTGGGCGACCGCCTTCACCGCACCATCGTCCAGCACCAGGGTGCCACGCATCTGCAGGTGCCCCGCCAGCCATTGCTTGCGGGCCGCCTTGCGGCTCTGCTCAGGGGTCAGCAGCGTACCGAGACGCTCGCCGACACGCAGGCGGTCCAGCACGCGCTCGATACGACCACCAACGATGACGGTGTGCGCACCGGAGCGCGCGGCCAAGCGTGCCGCGCGCAGCTTGGTCTGCATGCCGCCACGCCCCAGCGCACCACCGGTACCGCCTGCCACGGCATCCAGCGCCGCATCATCGGCACGGGCCTCGAAGATCAGCTGGGCGTCAGGGTTGTTGCGCGGGTCGGCATCGAACATACCGTCGCGATCGGTGAGGATCACCAGCAGGTCAGCCTCCACCAGGTTGGCCACCAGCGCCGCCAGGGTATCGTTGTCGCCAAAGCGGATCTCGTCGGTGACCACCGTGTCATTCTCGTTGATGACCGGGATTACGCCGAGATCGACCAGCGTGCGCAGGGTGTTGCGCCCGTTCAGGTAGCGCTTGCGATCGGACAGGTCGTCATGGGTCAGCAGCACCTGCGCGGTCTGCAGGCCGTGTACCCCGAAGCTGGACTCCCAGGCCTGCACCAGACCCATCTGCCCCACCGCGGCAGCCGCCTGCAACTCGTGCATGTCACTAGGCCGGGCAACCCAGCCCAGGCGACTCATGCCCGCCGCCACAGCACCGGAAGACACCAGCACCAGCTCGACACCCGCGCAATGCAGCGCGACCATCTGCTCGACCCAAACCGCCATGGCGTCGCGATCCAGACCGCGGCCGTCGGCGGTCAGCAACGCACTGCCAATCTTGACTACCCAGCGCTTGGCGCCAGTGACCTTCTCACGCATACCCTCAACCTTAGAAGTCAGGCTTCACACGTTTCATCCGGACCGGCGGGCGCCGCCCCGATCAAGGCACGTAGAAGATTTCCGGCCCATCACCGTCGTCTTCGTCATCCTCGAAATCATCGTCATCCACATCGTCGACATTCTTCAGGCCGGATCGACGCAGCGCACGGGCGTCATCCAGGGCCTGCAGACGGGCGCGAGCCTCGTCCTCGATGCGCTGATCCAGAGCCGCCAGGGCTTCACCATAGGCCGGCTCTTCCTCGATACGCAGGGTGCGCTCATCGAGGTACTTCATGATGTCCTGGCTCAGCTTCTCGGTGCCTTCACGCTCCAGGGCGGAGATCACATAGACCGGACCCTCCCAGCCCAGGCGCTCGACCACGGCCTGCTTGCGACGCTCCTGCTCCTCCGGCTCGAGGATCTGGTCCATCTTGTTCAGCACCAACCAACGGTCACGCTCGGTCAGCGCCGGGCTGAATTTCTCCAGCTCGTTGACGATGGTTTCCGCGGCATCGGCCGGATCGCTTTCATCCAGCGGCGCCATGTCGACGATATGCAGCAGTAGGCGAGTGCGCGCCAGGTGCTTGAGGAAGCGGATACCCAGACCGGCGCCCTCGGCAGCCCCCTCGATCAGGCCGGGGATATCGGCAACCACGAAGCTCTTGAAGCGCCCCACGCTGACCACGCCCAGGTTCGGCACCAGGGTGGTGAAAGGGTAATCGGCGACCTTCGGCTTGGCGGCGGATACCGCACGAATGAAGGTGCTCTTGCCGGCATTCGGCAGGCCGAGCAGACCGACGTCCGCCAGAACCTTCAGCTCCAGCTTGAGGTCGCGCGCCTCACCGGGCTTGCCCGGCGTAGTCTGGCGCGGCGCACGGTTGGTACTGGACTTGAAGCGGGTATTGCCCAGTCCATGCCAGCCGCCCTGGGCAACCATGATGCGCTGACCGGCAGCGGTCAGGTCACCGATGATCTCCTGGGTATTGGCATCGATGATGGTGGTGCCGACCGGCACGGGCAGGACGAGATCCTCACCCTTGGCGCCGGTGCAGTCCTTGCTGCCGCCGTTCTCGCCGCGCTGGGCGTCGAAACGACGGGTGTAGCGGTAGTCCACCAGGGTGTTCAGGTTCTCGTCGGCCTCGAGGTACACCGAGCCGCCGTCGCCACCGTCACCGCCGTTGGGACCGCCTTTCTCGATGAACTTCTCGCGGCGGAAGCTCATGAGGCCGTTGCCGCCGTCACCGGCTTTGACGTGGATGGATACTTCGTCGACGAATTTCATTGCGAACGCCTCCCGCCGAGCTGGCGGGTTGAAAATAAGAAAAGGAGCATAGGATACAGCCAAGTCCGCGCAAACGCCCGAACCGACAGCACCACGCCTGGAAACGCCAGAAACAAAAAAGCCCCGTCGCGAGACAGGGCTTTTTCAGTGAGAGCTCGCTTAGGCAGCGACGACGCTTACATAGCGACGGCCAAAGGCGCCTTTCACTTCGAACTTGATCACGCCGTCGACTTTAGCGAACAGAGTGTGATCCTTGCCCATGCCAACGCCGTAGCCAGCGTGGAACTGGGTACCGCGCTGACGCACGATGATGTTGCCTGCTTTCACAGCCTGGCTACCGAACAGCTTCACGCCAAGGCGTTTGCTTTCTGAGTCGCGGCCGTTGCGGGTACTACCGCCAGCTTTTTTGTGTGCCATGAGTCAATTCTCCTGAAGAGGAATTAGGCCTGGATGCCGGTGATCTTGATTTCAGTGAACCACTGGCGGTGGCCCTGACGCTTCATGTGGTGCTTGCGGCGGCGGAACTTGATGATGCGCACTTTGTCGTGACGACCGTGGGAAACCACTTCTGCAGTCACTTTCGCGCCTTCTACCACCGGCAGGCCGATCTTGACGTCATCGCCATTGGCGACCAGCAGAACGCGATCCAGGTTGATCGCTTCGCCGGTGGCGACGTCGAGTTTCTCGACCTTGAGGAATTCGCCTTCGGTGACTTTGTATTGCTTGCCACCAGTAACAATTACTGCGTACATCTGGATGTCTCCGTTAGACCTGCTCACCCGACGCTTTATAGAAAGAGGAATCGGTCGGCATGGCTGCATGGGGCCGGAAAGGACGCCCGTGCAATTGCGTAAGGCAGGATATGCCAGGGAAGTTCGGGGCCGCGATTGTACGCAAAGCCCCCGCGCGGATCAAGCCCCATGGGGCCTCGCCTTGACAGGCCTTCCCCGCGCCACCTAGCATGCCGCGCAATCTACGAGGAGCGCTGTCTTTAATGCAACCCCAGGCTTTCTATCGCGTGGTGGCGGACGACTTTACCGCCGTCGACGGCATCATCCGTCGCCAACTCACTTCCCGCGTTCCCCTGGTGGAAAAGATCGGCGACTACATCATCTCCGCCGGCGGCAAGCGTCTGCGCCCGCTGCTGGTGCTCCTCTCGGGCAAGGCCCTGGGCTATTCGGGCGATGACCTGAAGCTGCTGGCCGCCACCATCGAATTCCTGCACACCTCCACCCTGCTGCACGACGACGTGGTCGACGCCTCCGGCCTGCGCCGCGGCCGCGCCACCGCCAATGCCCAGTGGGGCAATGCGCCGAGCGTGCTGGTGGGCGACTTCCTCTATGCGCGCTCCTTCGAAATGATGGTCGAGCTGGGCTCCATGCCGGTCATGCGCATCATTTCCCAGGCCACCCGCGTGATCGCCGAAGGCGAAGTGCTGCAACTGTCGAAGGTCCGCGACGCCAGCACCACCGAAGAAACCTATATGGAAGTCATCCGCGGCAAGACCGCGATGCTCTTCGAAGCTTCCACCCACAGCGCGGCTGCGCTGGCTAACGCACCGGCCGAGCAAGCCGAGGCGCTGCGCCTGTTCGGTGATGCCCTGGGCATCGCCTTCCAGCTGGTGGACGACCTACTCGACTATCGCGGCGATGCCGCCAGCCTGGGCAAGAACGTTGGCGACGACCTCGCCGAAGGCAAGCCCACCCTGCCGCTGATCGCCACCATGCGCGACGGCACTGCGGAACAGGCCGCGCTGGTGCGCAAGGCCATCCAGCAGGGCGGCAGCCAGGACCTGGAAGGCATCCGCGCCGCTGTGGAAGCCGCAGGTGCGCTGGACTACACCGCCAACCTGGCTCGCGAGTATGCCGCCCGCGCCATCGAGCACCTCCAGGCGCTGCCGGACAACGAATACCGCGCCGCGCTGATCGAGCTGGCCGAGTTCTCGGTCGCCCGCACGCACTGATCCGCGTTTCGCAAAAGCCCGCCCCGGCTCGCCGCGGCGGGCTTTTTGTTGCTTGTCCCTTGATCGGGAACAACAGAGGGTCGCCTGCGCGAAATTTTTTCCAATTCAGGCTTGCTATTGAGATAATAAGAATTATTCTCATTAAACAGTCTGCACGGAGGAATACGCCATGACCTACATGATCGACGCCTGGCTGGATCGCCCACACCCCTACCTGCGCATCCTGCATCGAGACACCGGGGAAGTCTGCGCGGTGCTGGAGGAAGAGGCCCTGGACGAGCTGCGCGAACAGGGCGGCCTGGAACTCTCGGAGCTGTCTACCAGCGAGCCGGGAGTGCTCAAGGAACTGGTACGCAACCTGTTCCTGTTCTGTTACGCCCGCGCACTGCGCTGAGGGCGGCGCCTGCAGGAGCGCATGCATTCGGATTTACGGCGACGCCGGATGCGCCGTCGGTGCTCCGCCGCCCGGGAGGCGGATGCACGAAGGGGCGCCTGAGCGCCCCTTTTCCTGCGCAGTCGCCAGGGATGGCACTGCGCAGCGAACCTTCGGAAATCAGAGGATTTCCAGCAGCTCGACGTCGAACACCAGCACGCTGTGCGGCGGGATGCTGCCGACGGCCTGGCCGCCATAGGCCAGCTCGCTCGGCACATGCAGACGCCATTTGCTACCGGCATTCATCAGTTGCAGCGCCTCGACCCAGCCGGCGATCACACCGCCCACCGGGAATTCGGCCGGCTGGCCGCGCTCGTAGGAGCTGTCGAAGACGGTACCGTCGACCAGGGTGCCGTGGTAGTGGGTCCGCACGGTGTCTTCGCGGGACGGCTTGGCGCCTTCGCCAGTGGTCAGTACTTCGAACTGCAGGCCCGAAGGCAGGACGGTCACGCCTTCGCGCTGGGCGTTCTGCACAAGGTATTCGCGACCCACGCCGGCAGCGGCTTCGGCTTTCGCCTGGGCCTCAGCCTGCATGCGCTCGCGGATCACCTGGAAGCTGGCGGACAGGGCTTCGCCCGGAACGCGGCTTTCGGCACCGGCATAGGCGTCGGACAGGCCGGCCAGAATGGCCTCCAGGGTCATGCCCGGAACCGGGTTCTCGCGCAGCTGGTCGCCCAGCTGACGGCCGATGCCGTAGCTGACACGGCCTTCGTCGGTGGAAAGGTTGAGTTCGCTCATCGCGGCGCTCCGCTGGGGGTTCAAAAAAGGGCCGCCAGCCTAGCACAGATGCACCGCCTCCCCACCGCGCGAGTCTCGCGCGGCAGGTCAGGTCCAACGCAGCGCGCGCAACTAGCGCAACGGCATGGTCACGCCGGCGCCGATATCGCGCTCATCGAGCATGCCGCACATCTCGTCGTGCACCACCGCATGCACCAGATGGAACGGCAGTGGCGGAAGCGCGCGCAACACCTGGCGCGCATGAGTGACAGAGCGCACGCTGATGACGTGCCCCGAGTCATCCTGGACCGGGTAGAAGCGCGCGCCCATGCGGGCTTCCAGCACATAGATGTCACCCTCCAGCGACACCAGGTTGATTTCATCGATGTCGCCGGCAACGGAGCGGCTGGTCAGTTCCTGCAGATTCATGTGTTGCACCTCCTGCGGGTTGATCCACGCAGAAGTCTTGACCAGCAGGCGTCCACCGCAAGCCGAAAACGCAACCGCCCGTCCGTTTTGCAACGGCCGGGCGGCGGTGATGACGCAGCAGCACCTCAGTGGTCGTGGCGCGTGGCCTTGTCCAGGTAGCCCATGGCGAAGGCCGAGAGAACGAAGGTGAGGTGCATGATCACGTACCACATCAGCTTGTTGTCTTCGATGTTCTTGGCGTCCATGAAGATGCGCAAGAGGTGGATCGAGGAGATCGCCACGATGGAGGCAGCCACCTTGTTCTTCAGCGAACTGGCGTCCATCTTGCCCAGCCAGCTGAGCTTTTCCTTGCCTTCGTCGATATCCAGCTGCGACACGAAGTTCTCATAGCCGGAGAACATCACCATCACCAGCAGGCCGCCGACCAGCGCCATGTCGATCAGCGACAGCAGCACCAGGATCAGGTCCGCCTCGGCGATGCTGAAGATGCTGGGCAGGATGTGGAAGATTTCCTGGAAGAATTTGATGGTCAGCGCCAACAGGGCCAGCGACAGACCGATGTAGATCGGCGCCAGCAGCCAGCGCGCGGCGTACAGGGAGTTTTCGACGAAGCGTTCCATGGTTCTCGCGGGAAGGTCGTTGGGAAGGGGCTGCCGCAGTATAGCGGATGACTTTTACCCGTTATCCCGGCTTTCTATGGATAAATATGTCTATGGACGAATAGCTGGGCGGCCACGGCATGAAACCGTAGCGACCAGACGCCCCGCGACCTTCAGCGATTCGTACAGAGACTGCGCAACCGCACCGTTAACCTTCGGGGCGGAACTGGAAGCTGCCGACATGGCGCGACCGCTCGCCGTTGAGGCGGCGCAGTTCGCCCTGCAGGTGCAACTGCCAGATGGGGGGATCGTCTGCCACGATATAGCCCTGCTGGGCCAGGCAGTCGGAAATCGCCTCAAGCACGCCTTCGGCCACGAAAGGCCCGCAAAACGGGCCCTGCGCCTTGATGGCGGTGGGCTGCGCGCCGGACATGCCGGCGGCGCACAACAAGGTCCAGAGTCCATTCTCTCCGGCCAGCGGCCTGATCTCGCACTCGATGCGCGTGGTCAGCCCCAGACAGGGGCGGATAAGGCAGAGGTTACGCGGCATGGCGGCACCCTCGCGGTTGTCCTGAGTTCGAGACTACACCCAGGTTCCGACACGCGAAAGCGCGGATTTATCCGGCCATCTTGCGGACAACGGCGTGAAAATGGCGCCGGAGGAATGCCCCGGCCGGCGCCCTGCCATGGTTGTATTCAGTCGGCGTCTTTCTTCTTGCGGGCGCGCTCTTTCTCTACGGGTGCTTTTTCCACCGGCACTTTCTCCGCCTTCGGCTTGCTGGCGGGCTTGGCGGCAGCAGGCTCCTTCGCCGGCTTTTCCTTCTCTTCCTCGTCCATGCCCAGCTCGGAGATTTCCTTCAGGCGCTCGACGACACGGGCGTTGACGCTGCCCTTGGGGAAGTGGCCGTTGGCGTCCGGCGCACCGGCCGGCTCGCCGACCAGCAGGCTCAGCGCCTCGTCGGCCTGGCGCACGGCGTAGATGTGGAACTGACCGTTGCGCACTGCCTGCAGCACACGTTCGTCGAGCATCAGGGTGGCAACGTTGGCGCGCGGAATGATCACACCTTGTTCGCCGGTCAGGCCACGGGCCTCGCAAAGGCGGAAGAAGCCTTCGATCTTCTCGTTGACCCCGCCGACCGCCTGCACTTCCCCGAACTGGTTGATCGAGCCGGTGATCGCGAAGCATTGGCGCAGCGGCGTGCGCGACAGGGCGGAAATCAGCGTGCAGACCTCGCCCAGCGAGGCGCTGTCGCCGTCTACGTAACCGTAGGACTGCTCCAGGGCGATGCTTGCGGAAATCTCCAGGGGAAATTCCTGGGCGTAGCGGCTGCCGAGGTAACCGGTGAGGATCATCACACCCTTGGAGTGGATCGGCTGGCCGAGGTTGACCTCGCGCTCGATGTCGACGATGCCGCTGCCGCCCGGATAGACGGTGGCAGAGATGCGCGCCGGCATGCCGAAGGCGGAGTCGCCCACTTCCAGCACGGTCAGACCGTTGCACTTGCCCACCGCAGCGCCTTCGCTGTCGATCAGGATGATGCCGGCGAGGATGTCGTCGAGAATCCGCGCCGAGACGCGGCCGGTGCGGGTTTCCTTGGCCTTCAGGGCGCGCTCGATGTGGCCCAGGTCGGTCACTTCCTGGCCGGCCAGCTGGCGGATGAAGTCCGCTTCGCTGACCAGCTGGAACAGGTCGCCGATGCGCGCAGAGAGACGGCCCTGGTGCTCGGCCAGGCGGGCGCTGTAGGTGGCCAGGCGCGCCACGGCCTCGCGGGTGAGCGGCGCGAGGCCTTCTTCGGAGGTACGGGTTTTCAGCAGCTGGGCGAATTGTTCGAGGCTGTCCTCGGCGAGCGGGATGTCCTCGTCGAAGTCGACCAGCACGCGGAACATCTCCTGGAAGTCCGGGTCGAGGTCCTGCAGCGTGTAGTAGATCTGCCGCGAGCCGATGATGATCACCTTGAGGTTCAACGGGATCACCTGGGGCGTCAGGCTCATGGCGGTCAAGCGGCCGAGCTCGGCCAGGGGCGACTCCATCTTCAACTGGCGCGATTGCAGCGCACGCTTGAGGGCATCCCAGACGAACGGCTCGCTGAGCAGCTTCTCCGCCTCCAGCACCAGGAAGCCGCCGTTGGCGCGGTGCAGCGCACCAGGGCGCAGCTGGCGGTAGCTGGTGTAGAGCGCACCCTGGTCGGAAGCGTATTCGATACGGCCGAACAGGTTGTCGTAGGTCGGGTGCGACTCGAACACCACCGGCGCGCCGCTGGTGGCGTGGTGGGCGATGGCCTGGTTCGGCGCGTACTGCTCTTCCAGGCTCTGCTTGCGCTGCGGGTCGGTGCGCTCGGCGTCCACCAACTGGTCGACCACGGTCTTCAGCAGGTTGAGCTGCATGGCCTGCAGGTAGGCGCTGCCCCCGGAGTTGTTGTTGTACTTCTCCACCAGCGGCGCCAGCAACGGCTGCAGCGCCAGGGTGATGGTTTCCTCGTTGAGCTGGCGCAGCTGGTTGCTGGACTCGCGCTTCCACTGCGGCAGGCTGGAGAGCTCCTCGTTGAGGTGCTCCTCGAGGTCGGCAATGTCGGCGTGGAAGCGCTCGCGCTCCTCTTCCGGCAACTGGGCGAACTCGGCCTCGTCCAGCGCCTTGCCGTCCTTCATCGGGGTGAAGGCAATGTTGGCGCTGTCGCGATACAGGGCGACTTCCTTCTCCAGCGCCAGGCGCTCGACGGTGTCCAGGGCCTTGTCGTAGCGCTGGTTGAAGGCGCGGTCGATGGCACTCTTCTTCTGCTGGTAGGCCGGGTTCTCGAACACCGAGGGGAAGGTGGACAGCAGGTTGTCGATCAGGTGGTCGATGTCGGTGCCGAACTCGGCGGCGCTGCCCGGCGGCAGCTCGATCACGCGCGGCTCGCGCGAATCATCGAAATTGTTGACGTAGACCCAGTCGGCCGGCGTCGGCAGGCGCTTGCCCTCGGCCTTCAGGTAACGCTGTACGAAGGAGAAGCGACCGGTGCCCGGCTCGCCCATGACGAACACGTTGTAACCCGGGCGCGGCATCGCCACGCCGAACTGCAGCGCCTCGACCGCGCGCTCCTGTCCGAGCACGCCCAGGAAAGGCTCCAGTTCTTCGGTGGTCTTGAAGGGAAACTGTTCGGGGGAGAAGGGGCGGGTCAGTTCATCGGGCGCCAGGCGCAGGCCGGCAGCAACGGAATCGGGCATTGGAGGTCCTTGCTTCGGGCGGCGCGTGGCCGCGGAGATTCGTCCGCATTCTCGCGCCGCCCGCGCGCCACTGGCAAGGCAGTATTGGTGACAGTTTCAGTCCACCGCATCGGCGCAGCGCAGGCAGTGCTCGGCCGCCGGCAATGCGCGCAAACGGCGCTCCTCGATGAGCTCGCCGCAACGCACGCACTCGCCATAGGTGCCGTCAGCCAGGCGCAGGCGCGCCATGCCCACCAGGCGCATGCCTGCCTCCGCCTCGGCCAGCAGGGCGCGCAGCACATCGTCGTTCTGCCGCTGCTGGGCCTGCTCGGCAAAGTCCGGCGAATGGCTGCGACCCAGGTCGCGGCGGATGGCTTCGGCACGCTTGGAATACTCGGCTGCCAACTGGTCCAGCACTGGCCGTGGATCGAAATCGACCATGACGACTTCCTCGCAAGGGGAACTGATTCAAGTGTGGCCGGTTCCAAGACTTCCGCCGCTGATGCCGATCAACTGCCGGTCATCCGGGCCCTTTCAGCCGGGGCCGGCCATACTGCCTGCGGCAGCGGTTGCCTTGACACCCGCAAGGCATTGGAGAAAAGCTCTGACAGGCGCTGTTTTGCTGTCAGCGACTGCTCACCGGTCCCCGACCTCAAAAAGAGAGAAAAACGATGAAAAGGATTCTGCTCGGTACCCTCCTCGCCACCGCCTCCCTGAGCGCCCTCGCCGATGCACCCGGCAGCGACGGCTGCGGCTGGGGCAACATGCTGTTCAAGGGCCAGCGCGGCACCGCCACCCACGTCCTGGCCGCCACCACCAACGGCACCAGCGGCAATAACACCTTCGGCATGACCACCGGCACCAACGGCTGCCACACCAACGGTGCGCTGACCTATGGCGGCAAGCCGATGATCGTGCTCAGCAGCATGATGGACGAGCTGTCCGAGGACATGGCCAAGGGTGACGGCGAAGCGCTGACCACCTACGCCGTGGTGCTGGGCGTGAAGCCCGAGGATCGCGCGCACTTCGCCCAGGTCACCCACGAGCACTTCGCGCAGATATTCAACAAGGCCGACGTCACCGCCGAGGACGTCTACGCCAACACCCAGGCCGTCCTGAAGCAGGACAGCACCCTGGCCAAGTACGCCGAACAGGCCTGACGGCCGACGCGAGCCCGCTCACTCCGGGCGGGCTCACCCTTCCCTCCCAGTAGCCCACTCGATGCCCAAACGCCTGTTGCCCTGGATGGCGCTGTGCGCCTGCACCCCACTGCTGGCTTCGCCGGCGATCGACCCACAACGCCTGCAAAGCCTGGCCAACAAGCCCTACTGGCTCGCCCTGGGTCACTACGAGCACGCCAAGCTCGGTGGCTGGCGCAGCTTCGTCGACGACCCGAAGTTCTTCCTCGCCCAGGACGGAGACCGCCATCCGGAAGCCGAACTGGCCGCCACCGTGAAGGCCCTCTACGCCCCGGCCAGCCTCGGCGACAAGCACGCCCAATGCGTTTACCCGGCGCGCACTCGCTGGTTGCGCCAGCAATTGCAACTCGACGACCTGCCGACTGTGGCGTGCAAGGAATTCACCACCTGGTACCAGGACATCAACCCGCACAGCGCCGTGCTGGTGTTCCCGGCCGCCTACCTGAACAGCCCGTCCTCGATGTTCGGCCACACCTTGCTGCGCATCGACCAGGCCGACGTCGACTCCGACAACACGGCCCTGCTCAGTTACGCACTCAACTTCGGTGCCTACATCGAGGGCATGGACAACAGCATCCTCTATGCCTGGAAAGGCCTGATGGGCGGCTACCCCGGCCTGTTCGCCCTGGTGCCCTACCGCGAGAAGCTCTCCGAATACAGCCGCCTGGAGAACCGCGACCTCTGGGAATACCGCCTGAACCTGACGCCGGAAGAAACCGCGCGCATGGTCGAGCACGTCTGGGAACTGAAGCAGATCCGCTTCAAGTATTACTTCTTCGACGAGAACTGCTCGTTCCGCCTGCTGGAACTGCTGGAGATCGCCCGCCCTGGCACCAAGCTGACCGAGCACTTCCCGCTCACCGCCATCCCCACCGACACGGTGCGTGCGGTCAAGGATGCCGGATTGATCGACCGGGTGGACTACCGCCCGTCCCGCGAGCGCGAACTGCTGGCCCGCGGCGAACCACTGAGCCACGACGAGAAGGTGCTCGCGCGCCACATCGCCGACGACGACAGCCAGCTGCAAAGCCCCGAATTCGCGGCCCTGCCCGCCGACCGCCAGGCACTGGTGCAGGACACCGCCTTCCGCCTGGTGCGCTACCGCGCCACCGGCCAGGAGCGCGATCAGTCCACCGCGTCGCGCAGCTACAACCTGCTCAAGGCGATCAACCGCAACCCGCCGCCAGCACTGGACGTGAAACGCCCCGGACAGCCGGAGAACGGCCACGAGTCACGCACCTGGCAACTGGGCGCCGGCAGCCGCGATGGCGAAGCCTTCGCCCAGTACGGCCTGCGCATGGCCTACCACGACCTCGACGACAACGCCTACGGCTTTCCCCTCGGCGCACAGATCGAGATCGGCCAGCTCAAGCTGCGCCAGTACGAGGGCAATCGCTGGCAACTGCAACAGCTGGACCTGGTCACCATCCGCTCCATGACGCCGCGCAACGAGCTGCTGAAACCGCTGTCCTGGCAGGTCGCTGGCGGCTGGGAACGGGTGATCGGCAAGCACAGCGACAATGACCACGACACCCTGGTCGGCCACCTCAACGGCGGTGCCGGCGGCAGCTGGAAGCTGACTGACGAGCTGCAGGCCTATGCCCTGGGCACGGCGCGCCTGGAAAACAACCAGGATTTTGCCGCCACCCTCGCGCCGGCCATGGGCTTCGACACCGGCGTGCTGTGGAGCAACCCGCTGGGCAACCTCAGCCTCGAGGGCAAGGGCGACTACTTCCACAACGGCGAAGTACGCCGCACCCTGAGCTTCGGCCAGCAGGTGGAACTGGGCCGCAACCTCGGCCTGCGTCTGTCGGCACAACGCGAGTTCAGCCATGAAGCCAGCCCGCGCAACGAAGTGATGCTGGAGCTGCGCTGGTACCACTACTGATCCAGCTGGCGCTCCGCGATGCCCTGGACGGCAAACCATTGCACCAAGGCATCGTGCTGCATCACGCGCGCATGCACCGGCGCATTACCACCGCCCGTTAACAGCCGGCCGAGGTCGCAGCCCAGGTCGCGCAGCCGCTCCAGCAAGGCGATATCGCCGCTGCGCACCGCATGCATCAGGGCCAGGCGTTGCAGCTCTGGTTCCGCGGCGAGGCGTCCCTGCTCCAGTGCCATGCGCCAGTCACGCACCAATGGCCGCAGTGAATCGTGCAGAAGCCGCGCCAGCGTTTCGCCCTCGGCGCCCGCGGCGGCCAGTTCATCCAAGGCCTCGAGCAGCTCCTGCCCGGCATCCGCGCCCTCGGCGAACGGGTCTTCATCGAAGCCCAGCAACGCGAACAGGCCGTACAGGTCGTCGGCCACCCGGGTCAGTGCGTCCTCGTGCAGACGCAGCGGCCAGGCTGGCGGCAAGGCGCGGCTCCAGGCGTAGATAGCGCCGAACTCTTCCGGCTCGACGCAGACGTAGACCCGCTCCAGGTACTCGAAACCACCGATGGGCAAGAAGCCCACGCGGCCATTCCACTGCTCGCCGCTCTCGTCGGCGACTTCTTCGGCGCACTCCTGTTCGTGCTCCAGCCAGCCCCAAAGGTCGCGGTAGCCGTCGCTGTCGGGGTAGAACAGTTCATTGAAGGAGTACGGATGCAGGTGGCCGTCGTAGTCCACTCAGAGCTCGTAATCCAGTCGACCACCGAAGCTGCAGCGCCACAGGGCGACCAGTTCGGGCGGCAGCTGGCTGCCCAGGCGCAACTGGACCTCTGCCAGCTGGGCATCACTGATTGGCGGCTGCGCGTCGTGGATGATGCGCCCGGCGAACCAGGCCAGGCGGTGGTCGCGCAGCAGTTGCTGCTGGGCAGCCGTGAACTCAGGCATCGCCGCCCTCCTGGCGCAGCGCATCGCGTGCGCTCATCAGGGCGAAGCCCAGCAGATTCAGCCCGCGCCAGCGCGCCGGGTTGCCCGCGTCGGGGTGATCGGCCGCCAGGCCGATGCCCCAGATGGCATCCACCGGACTGGCCTCGACCAGCACGCGCTCACCGGTGCCCAGCAGGAACTCGCGCAAGTCGACGTTCTGCCCGAACTTGGCGTGGTTGGCGCGGATGACGATGCCCAGCCGCTCGGCATTCCAGGCCGCCTCGTCGAAGTCGTGGATCTCGCGGCCGATAGACTTCGCCTCGGCCGGCGTGCGCGCCGCGAGAATCCGCGCCAGCGCCGCTTCGTCGTCGAACAGCCGGGCCTTGGCGGCCATCATGCAGTGCTCGGCGCTGCGGTAGGTCACTCCGTCGATCTCGAAGTCCGCTTCGAACCACTGGCTGAAGCAGCTCTTGTCGACTTCCACGGCATGCTTCGGGCGATGCCCCCAAAAGTACACATACTTGAACGCTTCGCCTGCCTCGATGCGGCGGCACAGCTGCTCGACGCTCATCGCATCTTCCATGATCGGCTCCTTGCCGCTACCCAAAAACGCCGATTCTAGCGCACCCCGCCAGTGATGCCGGCCCAGTCCAGGCCGAAGCGTGCCAGGTACTTGCGCAGGCGGTCTGCATCGTTGGGATTCTGCTTTTCCTGGCGCGAAACGGCGAACAGCTGACGGCCCGCATCGGACAGGCTGCGCGCCTGCCGGCAGACGTCGATCACCGCTTCCAGTTGCAGGCGGTCGAACAGGTCCAGCGCCTCGGCGCTGTCGCCCAGCAGGACATCCAGCAGGCTGTCCGCCTGCGCGGCGCCCCAGGAGCGGCGCAGCCGGCCAATCTCTTCTTCCACCAGTGCCTCGTCGATCCGACCACTGTCGGCCAGGGTCGCCATGCGTGTGATGGACGCCGACAGCTCGCGGAAGTTACCGCTCCACAACGCCTGCGCCGAGTTGGCGAAAGCCAGGTAACGCGTGCGGGCCTCGCGGTTGAATCGCACCAGGCGGCCCTGCTCGCGGGCGTGGCGCTCCAGCTCGAAATCGATGTTCGGCTCGATGTCCTCGCGGCGCCCGGCCAGCCCCGGCAGGTCAAAGGTCCAGAGGTTGATGCGGGCGAACAGGTCCTCGCGGAACAGGCCTTCAGCCACGCGCTCACGGAGATCGCGATGGGTGCCGGCGATCAGCTGGAAATCGCTGCCCACCTCGCGGTCCGAACCCAGCGGGAAGAAGCGCTTCTCCTCGATGGCCTTGAGCAGCATGGCCTGCTCGTCCAGGCCCAGTTCGCCGATCTCGTCGAGGAACAGCATGCCGCCATCGGCCGCACGCAGCAGGCCTTCACGGGCGTTCTGCGCGCCGGTGAAGGCACCCTTGATATGGCCGAACAGCGCGGACATGGCGCCGTCGCCGCGCAGGGTCGCGCAGTTCACCTCGACGAAACGGCCCTGGAACTGGTGCCGTGCACGCTTGAGTTCGTACACGCGGCGAGCGAGGAAGGACTTGCCGGCGCCGGTCGGGCCGATCAGCAGCATTGGCGCGCGGGAGCGTCCGGCAACCCGCTCGATCTGTTCGATGGAACGGTTGAACTCGGCATTACGCGTGGCGATGCCGGACTTGAGAAAGGCCAGGCTTTCTTCCTGTTCGCGGCGGAAGCGTGTGGCGATGCGGTCATAGCGCGACAGGTCGAGGTCGATGACCGCCACCGTCCCTTCCGGGTGCCGCGCCTCGTCCTTGCGCCGCGCCGGCGAAGCCTGCACCAGCCGCGCCGGCAGGTAGCGCGCCTCGGTCAGGAGGAACCAGCAGATCTGCGCGACGTGGGTGCCAGTGGTGATGTGCACCAGGTAGTCCTCGCGCTCGGTATCGAAGCGGTAGCCACCGACGAAATCGTGCAGCGCGCCATACACCTCCTCGAAATCCCACGGGTTGCGCAGCGCCATGGGCTGCAGGCGCACCTCGGTTTCCGGGGAGATATGCCGCACGTCGGTGGCAATGCGCTCGGCCAGCCCGATATCCCGAGCATCCAGCCCATGAATCAGTTCCAGGCGGTCGATCAGCAGGTCCTGCTGCTGGCACAGGCCGACCGTGGGCCGCCACTTCTGCCAGCGCGCCGCGCCCTTGCCGACGCGATCCAGGGTCGAACCGAGGAAGCCGATGGCGACGGTTTTCTTGGCTTTCATCTTTTATCCATCAAGATAAATAACGATATCAGGATATCCACAAATCTCCTGAGCGGCCAACCGGCCCGGTCAGCAATACGCAGAATTTAAGTAATTAAATCGTTATATATCAGATACTTACAAAATACATCAGCCTTTCAGAACAAACCTGGCACGCCCCTCGCTATATCTCCCTCGACCGCATCGCTGATGCAGCCCACGGGCAGGGGCTTCAACTCCCGCCGGTGCCCGAGCCCACCCCTGGTGTCGGCTTCGTGCATGCCGCTGCAGCAGTCACGGTCGATGGCGCGGTAGCTCAGTCGGATAGAGCAACCACACGTGGTCGACGCAGGTTCGAGTCCTGCTCGCGCCGTTCGGTAGCTCAGTCGGATAGAGCAGCCATTTTCGGATGGCCTGTCGCGGGTTCGATTCCCGCTCGAACACTGCCCTCCCACGGCAGCTACTCATGAAGGCAACACCCCGCCGGTGGGCAACGGGACAGGCGCAAAGCGGCCAGGAGGCCGGAAATGCCAGGGACCCGAAGCCACCGCCGGTCCGTCCGGTACGAGGACCGGGCCCGCGACAAGGCAAGTGCTGGCCGATGGATTCGGCGCAATGGACAGGATGTCCGCAGCACCTGGCTCTCGCAGGCCCCCGCCTCGCCACCCGACGGGCCGGCGAACACCGGCACCCAAGGACAAGAGAAAGAAGGAAGAGAGCAATGAAACTGCTGAAGCGCTTTACCGTGAAGAAGAACGAACGCGGCCTGCTGTACTCCGAGGGCGATTTCCTGGCGATTCTCGAACCAGGCATCCACCGCCACCTGGACTTGTACAACCGCCTGAGCGTGGAAACCTTCAGCCTGAACACCCCGTTGTTCGAGCACCGCCTGGCCGGCTACCTGCGCCTGGCGGAACCGGCGCTGGTCGAACGCCATTTCACCCGCATGGACCTGGCCGAGAACGAGGCCGGCCTGCGCTTCGAAGACGGCGTGCTGGCGGAAATCCTCGCGCCGGGCAGCCGTCGGCTGTACTGGAAAGGCCAGACCGAGCAGCGCCTGGAGCGCATCGACCTGAGCCAGGAGTACCGCGTGTCTCCGGCGCTTTTGCAACAGATGCAGGGCAACCTGCGCGGCCGCAGCGTGATCGGCGTCGAGGCGTTGCTGGTGACCCTGGTGCCGGCCTACCAGGTCGGCGTGCTGAAGGTCGACGGTGCGGTGGTCGAGTTGCTGCCGGCGGGCCAGTACGGCTTCTGGCGCTACAACCGCCAGGTGAGCGTGGAGCTGATCGATACGCGGATCCAGGCGCTGGAAGTCAGCGGCCAGGAAATCCTCACCCGCGACAAGGTGAGCCTGCGCCTGAACCTGGCCGCCAACTGGCGTTACAGCGACGTACTGACGGCGTTTTCCAGCCTGTCCAAGCCGCTGGAGCACCTCTACCGCGAACTGCAGTTCGGCCTGCGCGCGGCGGTGGGCACCCGTTCGCTGGACGAGTTGCTGGAGAACAAGCAGCTCATCGACGACTCGGTCAGCGCGTACCTGAAGGAGCGGCTGCCGGGCACCGGCATCGAGGTCAGCGGCCTGGGCGTGCGCGACATCATCCTGCCGGGCGAGATGAAGACCTTGCTGGCCCAGGTGGTCGAGGCAGAGAAGGCCGCGCAGGCGAACGTGATCCGCCGCCGCGAAGAAACCTCGGCGACCCGTTCGCTGCTGAACACGGCCAAGGTGATGGAAGACAATCCCACCGCCCTGCGCCTGAAAGAACTGGAAACCCTGGAACGGGTAGCTGAACGAATCGACCGCATCTCGGTATTCGGCGGCCTGGATCAGGTATTGAATGGACTGGTAACGCTGAAGCAGGCCTGAGCCAGCTCGGCAACGAAGGAAACGGACATGAAAGAGAAAACCTTCCAACTGCTGGAAGTCGCCAACGGCAAACCGATCAAACTCTGGACCCAGGGCGTACCGGTCGAGGACGACGCCAAACAGCAACTGATGAACACCGCGAAGATGCCCTTCATCTTCAAGCACCTGGCCGTGATGGCGGACGTGCACCTGGGCAAAGGTTCCACCATTGGCAGCGTGATCCCCACCCGGGGCGCCATCATCCCGGCCGCCGTCGGCGTGGACATCGGCTGCGGCATGATCGCCGCGCGCACCTCGCTGGTGGCTGCGGACCTGCCGGATAACCTGCATGGCCTGCGCAGCGCCATCGAGAAGGCCGTGCCCCACGGCAAGACCTTCGGCCGCCGCGACCAGGGCGCCTGGGAGGACGTACCCGAGCATGCCGACGATGCGTGGCGCGCGCTGGCCGGGCGCTTCAAGGTGATCACCGACAAGTACCCGAAACTGGAGAAGACCAACAACCGCAAGCACCTGGGAACCCTCGGCACCGGCAATCACTTCATCGAGGTCTGCCTCGACGAGGCCAACCGCGTCTGGTTCATGCTGCACAGCGGATCGCGCGGGGTGGGCAACGCCATCGGCAACCTGTTCATCGAACTGGCCCAGGCCGATATGCGCCAGCACATCGCCAACCTGCCGGACCGTGACCTGGCCTACTTCGAAGAAGGCAGCCAGCACTTCGACGACTATGTCGAAGCCGTGGGCTGGGCCCAGGACTTCGCCCGGCAGAACCGCGAACTGATGATGCGCGCGGTGATCGCAGCGGCGCGGCAGATCATCCGCAAGCCGTTCGAGGCAAGCCTGGAAGCGGTGAACTGCCACCACAACTACGTGCAGAAGGAACGTCACTTCGGTGAAGAGGTACTGGTAACGCGCAAAGGCGCGGTGTCCGCGCAGAAAGGCCAGCTCGGCATCATTCCGGGGTCGATGGGCGCCAAGAGCTTCATCGTCCGCGGCCTGGGTAACGAGGAGGCGTTCTGCTCGTGCAGCCACGGCGCCGGCCGGACCATGAGCCGCACCAAGGCCAAGAAGCTGTTCAGCGTCGAGGACCAGGTGCGCGCCACCGCACACGTCGAGTGCCGAAAGGATGCGGATGTGATCGACGAGATCCCGATGGCCTACAAGGACATCGACGCCGTGATGGACGCCCAGCGCGAGCTGGTGGAAGTGCTGCATACCCTGCGTCAGGTGGTGTGCGTGAAGGGGTAGAAGGGCGCGGGCCGGACGGGCCCGCGTCGACAGCAAGACAGGAAAGGGACATGAACAAGGAAGAACGCCACCCCCTCCCCGCCGCCATGCGCGAACGGGTATTGGAGGAATTGGCAAGACTGGAACAGGAGCATGGCGTGACTGTGCTTTATGCGTGCGAGTCAGGCAGCCGCGCCTGGGGCTTCGCCTCGCCGGATAGCGACTACGATGTGCGCTTCGTCTACGTGCATCAACCGGAGTGGTACCTGCGTGTGGACGAACCGCGCGACGTGCTGGAACGCCCGCTGACCGACGAACTGGACCTCAGCGGCTGGGAACTGCGCAAGACCCTGAGGCTGCTGCGCAAGTCCAACCCGACACTGCTGGAGTGGCTGGACTCGCCGCTGGTGTACCGCAGCGAACCGGCGGCGGCCGAGGAACTGCGCCAACTGGCTCGGGACTTCTACTCCCCCGCCGCTGCGCGAGCGCACTACCTGTCGATGGCCAAGAAGAACTTTCGTGGCTATCTGCAGGGCGAGGCGGTTCGCTACAAGAAGTACCTTTACGTGTTGCGCCCGCTGCTGGCCGTGCGCTGGATCGACCAGGGCCTCGGCATGCCGCCGATGGTCTTCGAGACACTGATGGAGGCAACGCTCGACGATGCCGCGCAGCGCGCCGACGTCGAGGAACTGCTGGTGCTCAAGCGCCAGGCGGTCGAGGCCGAATACGGCCCGGCACGCCCGGCACTGCACCGGCTGATCGAGGCAGAGCTGCAACGCGCGGAAGACCTCGGCGCACCCTGTGGCGGCTGCCGCGACACGCAGCGCCTGGACCACTTCCTGCGCGATCAGGTGAGGACGTATGCCCGATGAACAAGGACCTGATCGAACTCGACGGCGCCGACGGCGGCGGGCAGATCCTGCGCAGCGCGCTGAGCCTGTCGATGATCACCGGCAAGGCGCTGCGCATCGTCGACATCCGTGGCCGGCGTTCGCGGCCGGGGCTGCTGCGCCAGCACCTGACGGCCGTGCGCGCCGCGGCGGAGGTCTGCGGCGCGACGGTGCAGGGCGATGAGCTCGGCGCGCGCAGCCTGACCTTCCGCCCCGGTGCGATTCGCGGCGGCGACTACCGCTTCGCCATCGGCAGCGCGGGCAGCGCCGTGCTGGTGCTGCAGACCCTGCTACCAGCCCTGCTGTTCGCCGACGGGCCGAGCCGCCTGGCGATCACGGGGGGCACGCACAATCCGTTGGCGCCGCCGGCGGACTTCATCGAGCGCAGCTGGCTGCCGCTGTTGCGGCGCATGGGCGCGAAGGTCGACTTCGAGCTGCTGCGCCATGGCTTCATGCCCGCCGGCGGCGGTGAATTGAGGGTGTGCGTCGAGCCTGGAGAGTTGCAGCCGCTGCATCTGCCGCAAGCCGGCGCCGTGCTTTCGCGCTCGGCCCGCGCCCTGCTCGCGGCCATTCCCGGTCACGTTGGGGATCGCGAGCTGGAGAAGGTGAAGCGACATCAGGATTGGCACGCGGCATCCGCTCGGGTCGTCCATCTGCCGGAGGACCAGGGGCCGGGCAATGCCTTGCTGCTGGAAGTCGAGTGCGAGCACCTGACCCTGGTGTTCTGCGCCTTCGGTCAATCCGGGATCAGCGCCGAGCACGTTGCCAGCCAGGCATTGCGCCAGGTTGATGACTGGCGCCGCAGCGGCGCCAGCGTCGAGGAACACCTTGCCGACCAGATGTTGCTGCCCATGGCGCTGGCCAGAGGCGGCAGCTTTACCACGCCGGTGCTGAGCGATCATCTGCTGAGCAATCGCGCGGTGATCGAAGCCTTCCTGCCCGTGCACATCGACTGTCTGGCAAAGCCTGCATCAGGCCAGCACATCCGCATCACGCCGGCTTGACGCTTTTCTCACCAACCGCGGGCTAGAGTCGCGCCATGTCACCTCGAGTGGCGCTTCCCCTGTCGGCGCGTGTACCCGCCTTATCGGTACACGGGAGCTTCCATGGCGCACCGCGCCACCCTGATCCTGCTCTGCGCCGCGCTACTCGCCGGCTGCGAAACCACTCACGAAAACCTCCTTGCCCAAGGCTACCCGCCCGCCTATGCCGACGGCTATGACGATGGCTGTGGCAGCGGTCGCCAGGCGGCCGGCGCGATTACCGGCGAGTTCCGCAAGAACGTGCCGCGCTACCTGGGCGAGCCGAAGTATGCGCTCGGCTGGAACGACGGCTTCCAGCAATGCCAGGCCATGCGCGTAAGCCAGGAACGCCAGCAGTACGAAGAACAGCGCAAAAGCGACCGGGACCGCGACTGGGAACAGCAGAAGGACCGCGCGCTCGGCCAAGCCCTGCGGGAGAACTGAGACTGCGGCAACATTCCACAGATGGCATGAGCGCCCGTTTGATTTCGGTCAAGCCTCCCCCGCCGCCCATCGCCTCTCCTTGAAATCAGAAGAAACCAAAGCCTGAAACCAAGGAGACTCCACATGCAGCCCATCAAACTGGCGCTGGGCAGCTTGCTGCTGGCCGTGAGCACGGCGGCCGCGCAAGCGAATGCCGACATCCTGCGCGACAACGCCAACAGCCTCTTCAAGCCCATCCCGGAGCAGCCCAGCGACAAACTCGACCCCAACCAGATCGAACTGGGTCGGCAGCTGTTCTTCGAACCACGCCTGTCCGCCAGCCATGTGATCAGCTGCAATACCTGCCACAACATCGGCACCGGCGGCGCCGACAACGTGCCCGCCTCCAGCGGCCATGCCTGGCAAAAGGGCGCGCGCAACTCGCCCACCGTGTTCAACGCGGTGTTCAACGTCGCGCAGTTCTGGGATGGCCGTGCCAAGGACCTGGAAGAGCAGGCCAAGGGCCCGGTGCAGAACCCGGTGGAAATGCACAACACGCCGAAGAACGTCGAGGCCACGCTGAGCAGCATGCCCGAATACGTCGCTGCCTTCGGCAAAGCCTTCCCCAGCGACAAGCAACCGGTCAGCTTCGACAACATGGCCCGCGCGCTGCAGGCGTTCGAGTCGACCCTGATCACGCCGGATTCGCGCTTCGACCTCTACCTCAAGGGCGACGACAACGCCCTCGACGCCAAGGAGAAGAAAGGCCTGCAGACCTTCATGAGCTCGGGCTGCATCAGTTGCCACAACGGCGTGAACCTGGGCGGCCAGGCCTACTTCCCGTTCGGCCTGGTGAAGAAGCCCGACAGCAGGATTCTGCCCACCGGCGACAAGGGACGTTTCGAGGTCACCAAGACGCAGAATGACCAGTACGTGTTCCGTGCCGCCCCCCTGCGCAACGTCGCGCTGACCGCGCCGTACTTCCACAGCGGGCAGGTCTGGGACCTGGAGGAAGCCGTAGCGATCATGGGTACCGCACAGCTGGGCAAACAGCTCAACGCGGAAGAAGTCGGCGACATCGTTGCCTTCCTCAAGACCGTCACCGGCAAGCAGCCGAAGGTGGAATATCCGATCCTGCCGCCGAGCACCTCGGCCACGCCCAAACCGGTGGATTAATCAGGCCAACGCCGAACCTGCAGGAGCGAGCTCGCTCGCGAAAGCACTACGCCAGCGCCGATAGGTTCGCGAGCAAGCTCGCCCCTACAGGGCACGCCGGCTGGAATGAAAAACGGGCCCGATGGGCCCGTTCTTTTCATGCTGTCGGAGCGATCAGACCACGCCCTGGGCCAGCATCGCGTCGGCTACCTTGACGAAGCCGGCAATGTTGGCGCCCTTCACGTAGTTGATCCGGCCATTCTCCTCGCCGTAGGCGACGCAGGCATGGTGGATGTTCTGCATGATGCCGTGCAGGCGCTGGTCCACTTCCCCGGCGGTCCACAGCAGGCGCATGGCGTTCTGGCTCATCTCCAGGCCGCTGGTGGCGACGCCGCCGGCGTTGGAGGCCTTGCCCGGCGCGTAGAGGATGCCGGCTTCGATGAAGATATCCACAGCCTCCAGGGTCGATGGCATGTTCGCGCCTTCGGCCACGCAGATGCAGCCGTTGGCCAGCAGGGTGCGCGCGTCGTTGGCGTCCAGCTCGTTCTGCGTGGCACAAGGCAGCGCAATGTCGCAGGCGAGCGACCAGGGACGTTCGCCGGCGAGGAAACGCAGGCCGGGGCCGGTCATCTCGCTGAGACGGCCGCGACGGACGTTCTTCAACTCCATGACGGCTTCCCACTGCTCCAGGGTCAGGCCGGCCTCGATGAACAGTGTGCCTTCGGAATCGGACAGCGAGATCACCTTGCCGCCCAGTTCCATGACCTTCTGCGCGGCATACTGGGCTACGTTGCCGGAACCGGAGATGGCCACGCGCTGGCCGTCGAAGCCGCTCTCGCGGGCCTTGAGCATTTCCTGGGCGAAGTACACGCAACCGTAGCCGGTGGCTTCCGGGCGGATCAGGCTGCCGCCGTAGGACATGCCCTTGCCGGTCAGCACCGAGGTGAACTCGTTGGACAGGCGCTTGTACTGGCCGAACAGGTAACCGATCTCGCGGGCACCCACGCCGATGTCGCCGGCCGGCACGTCGAGGTCAGCGCCGATGTGGCGGAACAGCTCGCTCATGAAGGACTGGCAGAAGCGCATGACTTCGGCGTCGCTCTTGCCCTTGGGATCGAAGTCCGAGCCACCCTTGCCGCCGCCCATGGGCAGCGAGGTCAGGGAGTTCTTGAAGACCTGCTCGAAGGCGAGGAACTTCAGCACGCCCAGGTTCACCGACGGGTGGAAGCGCAGGCCGCCCTTGTACGGGCCGATGGCGCTGCTCATCTGGATACGGAAACCGCGGTTGACCCGCACTCGTCCGGCATCATCCACCCAGGGTACGCGGAACAGGATCGCGCGTTCGGGCTCGACGATGCGTTCGACGATGCCGGCCTGCAGGTAGTGCGGGTTGGCTTCGAGGAAGGGCCAGAGGGAGCGCAGCACCTCTTCCACTGCCTGGTGGAATTCGGGTTGATCGGGGTCGCGCCGCTTCAGGCGCTCGAGGAACGAGTCAACGGATTGCGTCATGTCTACACCGGTACTTTTCTGATTATGTGATGCTTTTTGCCGGCAGACTCTAACAATCCACGCCGCCCCGAGATAGTGCAGCGTGACGCTTTTATGAATCTTTATGGTGCAAAAATATAAATCCCACTTCTGCCGGACCGGCAGAAAAACAGATTCCTGTATACAAAATCAATAGGTAGTTGCACTCAACAACTCATTCCACCAGGACGCCCATGATGCTCGCACGCCCTCTCGCGCTTCTCGCCGCTCTCACCTGCACCCTCGCCCTACCCGCCCACGGAGCCATGAAACTGGGTAACTTCACCGAATCCGGTGCGCTGGTGGTAGCGGATACATTCGACAGCGAAGTGATCCACAAGTCGAAGTTCAGCAGCGACGACCTGGAGCGCATGTCACGCCAGCTGGAAGAACAGCAACGCACCCTGCAGGACCAGGCGCGGCAAATCGACACACTGCAGCGCCAGCTGGAGGATCAGCGCCGCGCCCTGGACGATCTCAAGCGCAGCCGCTGATACAGGCACAGAAATGAAAACGGGGCCCGAAGGCCCCGTTCTCTTTCAGAAGCGGCTTACGCCAGCTTCTTGTAACGCACGCGGTGCGGCTGCGAGGCAGCGTCGCCCAGGCGTTTCTTGCGATCGGCTTCGAACTCGGTGTAGTTGCCTTCGAAGAAGACCACCTTGCCGTCGTCCTCGTAGGAGAGGATGTGGGTCGCGATGCGGTCCAGGAACCAGCGATCGTGGGAAATCACGATGGCGGCGCCGGGGAAGTCCAGCAGCGCTTCTTCCAGCGCACGCAGGGTTTCCACGTCGAGGTCGTTGGACGGTTCGTCGAGCAGCAGCACGTTGCCGCCCTGCTTCAGGGTCAGGGCCAGGTGCAGACGGCCACGCTCACCACCGGAGAGGTCCTTGACGAACTTCTGCTGGTCGCCGCCCTTGAAGTTGAAGCGGCCGACGTAGCTGCGCGACGGGACTTCGTAGTTGCCGATCTTGATCTGCTCGAAGCCGTCGGATACCTGCTCCCACACGGTCTTGTTGCCGTCGAGGATTTCGCGGCTCTGGTCGACGCTGGCGATCTGCACGGTTTCGCCGATCTCGATGGTGCCCGAGTCCGGTTGCTCCTTGCCGGTCAGCATGCGGAACAGGGTGGATTTACCCGCACCGTTGCCACCGATCACGCCGACGATGGCGCCCTTGGGAATGCTCAGGGACAGGTCGTCGATCAGTTGGCGATCGCCGTAGCCCTTGCTGACGTTGTGCAGCTCGATGACCTTGTCGCCCAGGCGCGGACCGGCCGGGATATAGATCTCGTTGGTCTCGCTGCGCTTCTGGAATTCCTGCGACTGCATTTCCTCGAAGCGCTGCAGACGGGCCTTGGACTTGGACTGGCGAGCCTTGGCGCCCTGGCGTACCCACTCCAGCTCGGCCTTCATGGCCTTGGCGTGGGAAGCTTCCTGCTTGGCTTCCTGGGCCAGGCGGTTGGCCTTGGATTCCAGCCAGCCGGAGTAGTTGCCTTCGAACGGGATGCCCTGGCCACGGTCCAGCTCGAGAATCCAGCCGGCGACGTTGTCGAGGAAGTAGCGGTCGTGGGTGATCGCCACCACGGTGCCCGGGAAGTCGTGGAGGAAGTGTTCCAGCCAGGCGACCGAGTCGGCGTCCAGGTGGTTGGTCGGTTCGTCCAGCAGCAGCATGTCCGGGGCGGACAGCAGCAGGCGGCACAGGGCGACACGGCGCTTTTCACCACCGGAGAGGTGCTCGATCTTCGCATCCCACGGCGGCAGGCGCAGGGCGTCGGCGGCGACTTCCAGCTGGCGCTCCAGGTTGTGGCCGTCGGAAGCCTGGAGGATGGCCTCCAGCTTGGCCTGCTCGGCGGCCAGGGCGTCGAAGTCGGCGTCCGGCTCGGCGTAGGCGGCGTAGACCTCGTCCAGGCGAGCCTGGGCGGCCTTGATCTGGCCGACGGCCTCCTCGACGATCTCGCGAACGGTGGCCTGCGGATCGAGCTTGGGCTCCTGCGGCAGGTAGCCGACGTTGATGCCCGGCATCGGGCGCGCTTCACCTTCGATCTCGGTGTCGACGCCGGCCATGATGCGCAGCAGGGTGGATTTACCCGCGCCGTTCAGGCCGAGCACGCCGATCTTGGCGCCGGGGAAGAACGACAGGGAGATGTTCTTGAGGATTTCACGCTTGGGCGGCACGACCTTGCCGACCCGGTGCATGGTGTAGACGTATTGAGCCATGGATACCTGACTTCTGGGATGAATTGTGATCGGGATGGCCGGAACAGACGACGGCAGGTTCCGGGACGCCGGCTCAGTGGCCGGAGCGGCAGCGCTCGAACGCTCGCGAGCGGGCTGCCGGCGGGCGCGAACGACCGATGGACGGCCCTTCGCGCGGGACTCTGCGCGGATGTACTTTATGCAACCCACACCACGCGCGCGTGCGGCAAAGCTACCGGAATGAACCAGGAAGGGCAAACGACGCTCGTCGGCCATACTGGCACTTCGCCGCCTTTCCGGGCATCCTAGCCTGCGCCGAATTCAGCCGTATCGCCCCAGGTCCCTAAGTCCTTGTCTATTTTCCCCCGTACTCCTCCGGACGCCCTGGCCAGGCCTGGCCGCGTGGCGACCCGGACCGCGCTGGTGCTGCTGGTGCTGTTCATGCTCGCCCTGCTGGGCTGGCAGCTGCACCAGGAGTTCCGCAGCCAGGAGCGCTTCGAGCGTGAGCGGGTGGTGCTGCACGGCGAACAGATGGCCCAGCGGATCTCCCTGACCCTGGAACTCAAGGCGGTGGCCGCCCAGGCCCTGCTGCAACAGGAACAGGACCGCGCCCCCAGCGATCTCCACGCACCGTTGATCGCGGGACTGAAGCACATCTATCCATCCTTCCACAGCCTGGTCCGACTGGACGCCAGCGGCGCACCCGTGCGCGACTCCAGTGGCATCAAGGACGCCGCTTTCATCGAAGCCCTGGGCCGGCGCAGCGCGCAGCAGGCCTATCACTATGCCTTCAGCGAGGAAAACGGCGGCTACTTCTATGTCTGGTTGAAGGCCACCAAGCCCGGCGAAGGCGACAACGTTATCCGCCTCGACGAAAAGTCCGCCCGGCGTGGATGGGCCGCGCAGATCCGCCCCGAGTCGCCCGACTGGATCCTGGTCGACGACGTCCAGCAGAAGGTCCTCGGTCGCTCCAGCGGCTACCGCCCCGGCCCGCTGTCAGCGGCCTCACCGCTGGAACAGGCGCAGAGCCTGGACGGCCTGGATATCCAGAACACCGACTGGAAGCTGCACCCGCAATTCGACGACCGGCAGATCCGCTCCATCCTGCTGCCGCGCCTGGGCGGCGAGCTGGCGCTGCTGCTGGTGCTGGCCGGGATCGCCGGCGCCGCCCTGCTGCGCCTGCAACGCGAACAGCAGAACCTGCGTACGCTGACCGCTGAGTCGCAGCAGGGCCTGCGTCAGGCCGCGCAGGCCCTGGGCGCAATCGACGAGCGGGTGCTGGTGACCCGCGCCGACGGCCGCCTCGCCTACCTCAATCCACAGGCGGAACAGTTGTTCGGCCTCACGACCGAAGATGTCGGCGAGCATCACCTGCTGGAGCTGCTGCCGGGCCTGGGCGGGTTGCTCAACGGCAGCGAAGCGGCCAGCGAGAACGGCGCGGAACTGGTGCGAGTGAACCATGCAGGACAGCCGCGCCTGTTCGCCGTCAGCCACCACTCGCTGGACGACAGCCCCCTGTCACCGGAGCAGACCTGGGTGCTGCGCGGCAACCTGCCCCAGGGCGGGCAGGTCTGGGTGCTGCGCGACGTCACCGAGGAACAGCAGGCACTGCATATCCTCGAGGAGACCCGCCGGCGCTACCAGGACATCTTCGACGGCGTCGGCGTCGCCCTCTGCGTGCTCGACCTCTCCGCCCTGCGCCAGAGCCTGGTGGACCTCAACCTGCGCCGGCAAAGCGATCTGCGCGACTGGATCGCCTCCCAGCCCGAGCGCTTGTCCTGGCTGCAACGCCAGGTGCGCATCACGGAGATCAACAACGTCGCCAAGCGCCTGATGGGCGTGGGCACCACCGAGCAGGCCTGGCAGGTGCTCATCGGAGGCGCCGGCATGCGCCCGGAGGGCGTCCGCAGCAAGGTGCTCGAAGCCGTCCTGCACGGCCACGGCATGGTCGAGCTGGAAGCCTGCATCAATACCCGTCAGGGCGAGCAGCGCCACCTGTGGCTGCAACTGCGCGTGCCGGAGATGATCCAGGACTTCCACGCCGTCACCCTGAGCCTGTCGGACATCACCAGCCGCAAGCAGGTCGAGCTGTCGCTGATCGAGCGCGAGAAGTTCTGGTCCGACGCGGTGCGGGCGGTGCCCGACACCCTGTACATCCACGACATCGCCGCGCGTCGGGTGATCTTCAGCAACCACAACCTCGGCCACCAGCTCGGCTACAGCAGCGACGAGCTGCGCGAAATGGGCGAGCGCTTCTGGGAAAAGGTGCTGCACCCCGACGATGTCGAGTGCTACTGGCGCGTGCGCAACCTGCAGCAGGTCGTGGGCGATGGCCTGCTGCTGGACAGCCAGCTGCGCTGGCGCCACCGCGACGGCAACTGGCACTGGTTCGACATCCGCGAACAGGCCTTCACCCGCGACGCTTCCGGCCGCGTGGCGCGGCTGATCGGCGTGGCCAAGGACATCACCGACACGGTCGAGGCGCACAACTCCCTGCGCGAAAGCGGCCGCCGCTACCGCATGCTCGCCGAGAGCATCAGCGACGTGATCCTCTCCACCGACGCCCAGGTCAAGCTCAACTACATCAGCCCCTCGATCCAGCAGGTATTCGGCTACAGCCCCGAGTGGGTGCTGACCAACGGCTTCCAGCCGATAGCCGCCAACCCGGTGCAACTGGAGCGCCTGGAAGAACTGCTGCACCGCGTACAGGCCGCCATCGGCGAGCCCAAGCGCCTCGCCGAACTGCGCGAGAACAGCGAACCGCAGCTGTTCAGCCTCGACTGCCTGCATGCCGACGGCCACAAGATTCCCGTTGAACTGCGCATCGCCCTGATGTGGGACGACCACGGCCGCTTCGAAGGCCTGCTCGGCGTTGCCCGCGACATCAGCCAGCAACGCCGTGCCGAGCGCGAGATGCGCATGGCGGCGACGGTGTTCGAACATTCCACGGCGGCGATCATGGTTACCGATCCGGCCGGCTACATCGTGCAGATCAACGACTCCTTCAGCCGCCTGACCGGCTACTCCGCCGAGGAAGTGCTGGACCAGCTGCCGCGCCTGCTCACCGCCGACCGCCAGGAAGCCAACCAGCTCAAGCACGTGATGGAAAGCCTGCTCAAGAGCGGCAGTTGGGAAGGCGAGATCCTGCAGAAGCGCAAGAATGGCGAGTTGTATCCGAGCTGGGTCGGCATCACCGCGGTGCATGACGAGGAAGGCGACCTGGTCAGCTTCGTCTGCTTCTTCAGCGACATCAGCGAGCGCAAGGCCAGCGAGCGGCGCATTCACCGCCTGGCCTACTACGACGCCCTGACCCACCTGCCCAACCGCACGCTGTTCCAGGACCGCCTGCACACCGCGCTGTTGCAAGCCGAGCGCCACCAGCAGTGGGTGGTGCTGATGTTCCTCGACCTCGACCGCTTCAAACCGATCAACGACTCCCTCGGCCACGCCGCCGGCGACCGCATGCTCAAGGAGGTGGCCGAGCGCCTGAGCCTTTGCGTCAGCGACGACGACACCGTGGCGCGCATGGGCGGCGACGAGTTCACCCTGCTGCTCGCCGGTCAGAAGGACCGCGAGAAGGCGCTGCGACAGGCGATCCAGGTGGCCGAGCAGATCCTTTCCAGCCTCGCTCGCCCCTTCACCCTGGAGGGCCGCGAATTCTTCGTCACCGCCAGCATCGGCGTGGCGCTCTCGCCGCAGGACGGCGCCGAGCTCAGCCAGCTGATGAAGAACGCCGACACGGCGATGTACCACGCCAAGGAAATGGGCAAGAACAACTTCCAGTTCTACCAGGCCGAGATGAACGCCCGCGCCCTGGAACGTCTGGAGCTGGAAAGCGATCTGCGCCGCGCCATCGAGCTGCACGAGTTCGTCCTGCACTACCAGCCGCAGTTCACCGGCGATGGCCGCCGCCTGACCGGCGCCGAGGCGCTGCTGCGCTGGCAGCACCCCAAGCGCGGGCTGATCCCGCCGGCTGAGTTCATCCCGGTGCTGGAAGAGCTCGGCCTGGTCGCCCAGGTCGGCGACTGGCTGCTGGAGCAGGCCTGCCTGCAGCTTCGCGCCTGGCACCGGGACAAGGTGCGGGTGCCGAAGATTTCCGTAAACCTCTCGGCCCGGCAGTTCGCCGACGGCCAGCTGGGCGAGCGCATCGCCGGCATCCTCGAGGACACCGGCATCGCCCCGGCGTGCCTGGAGCTGGAACTGACCGAAAGCATCCTGATGAGCGACGTTTCCCAGGCGATGCAGATACTTCAGGGCTTGAAGCGCCTGGGGCTGGCGATTGCGGTGGACGACTTCGGCACCGGCTATTCGTCGCTCAACTACCTCAAGCAGTTCCCCATCGACGTGCTGAAGATCGACCGCAGCTTCGTCGACGGCCTGCCCCACGGCGAGCAGGACGCGCAGATCGCCCGCGCCATCATCGCCATGGCCCACAGCCTGAACCTGATGGTGATCGCCGAGGGCGTGGAGAGCCACGAGCAATTGGAGTTCCTCCGCGAGCACGGCTGCGACGAAGTGCAGGGCTTCCTCTTCGGCCGCCCCGTGCCGGCCGACCAGTTCGCCGCGCTGTTCGCCAGCAACGCGCTGTTCCTGCTGGGCTGACCGCGCATCCGCAAGATGCCTGGTCCGCTCCTACATCCAGCCCACCATCGGTGTTGAACCGCTCCCAATTCCGCGCACCGACTGGCCTTGAACCCCGCTTGTCAGCCACATGACCGCCTTTCATGTGCCAGCACCGACGCCTTGGGTTAGAATGCGCGCCTTTCCCCCCCAGCACCCGATCCTTAAGAGGACCGCCATGTTCAGCCGTGATTTGACCCTCGCCCGCTACGATGCCGAACTCTTCGCCGCGATGGAGCAGGAAGCCCAGCGCCAGGAAGAGCACATCGAGCTCATCGCCTCCGAGAACTACACCAGCCCGGCGGTGATGGAAGCCCAGGGTTCGGTGCTGACCAACAAGTACGCCGAAGGCTACCCGGGCAAGCGCTACTACGGTGGTTGCGAGTACGTCGACGTCGTCGAGCAGCTGGCCATCGACCGCGCCAAGGAACTGTTCGGCGCCGACTACGCCAACGTACAGCCGCACGCCGGCTCCCAGGCCAACGCCGCCGTCTACCTGGCCCTGCTGTCGGCCGGTGACACCATCCTGGGCATGAGCCTGGCCCACGGCGGCCACCTGACCCACGGCGCCTCCGTCTCCTCCTCCGGCAAGCTGTACAACGCCGTGCAGTACGGCATCACCGACGCCGGCCTGATCGACTACGACGAAGTCGAGCGCCTGGCCCTCGAGCACAAGCCGAAGATGATCGTCGCCGGCTTCTCCGCCTACTCCCAGGTCCTGGACTTCGCCCGCTTCCGCGCCATCGCCGACAAGGTCGGTGCCTACCTGTTCGTCGACATGGCCCACGTGGCCGGTCTGGTCGCCGCTGGCGTCTACCCGAACCCGGTGCCGTTCGCCGACGTGGTCACCACCACCACCCACAAGACCCTGCGCGGCCCGCGCGGCGGCCTGATCCTCGCTCGCAAGAACGAAGAGATCGAGAAGAAGCTGAACTCCGCCGTCTTCCCGGGTGCCCAGGGTGGCCCGCTGGAGCACGTGATCGCCGCCAAGGCCGTGTGCTTCAAGGAAGCCCTGCAGCCCGAGTTCAAGGCCTACCAGCAGCAGGTCCTGAAGAACGCCCAGACCATGGCCAGCGTGTTCATCGAGCGCGGCTTCGACGTGGTTTCCGGCGGCACCCAGAACCACCTGTTCCTGTTGTCCCTGATCAAGCAGGACATCACCGGTAAGGACGCCGACGCCGCCCTGGGTCGCGCCTTCATCACCGTGAACAAGAACAGCGTACCGAACGACCCGCGCTCCCCGTTCGTCACCTCCGGCCTGCGTATCGGCACCCCCGCCGTGACCACCCGCGGCTTCAAGGAAGCCGAGTGCCGCGAGCTGGCCGGCTGGATCTGCGACATCCTGACCAACATGGGCGACGAGTCCGTGGTGGACGGCGTGCGCGAGAAGGTCAAGGCCATCTGCGCCAAGTTCCCGGTCTACGGCGCCTAAGCCGAACCCGCGAACCGCACGATGAAAAAGCCCGGCAGATGCCGGGCTTTTTCATGGGCGCCCCGCTACGGGAGCAGGCCGAACCTGTAGGAGCGAGCTTGCTCGCAAACGAATTCCAGCCAGGTGCCGGCGTTATGCGGCTCGCGAGCAAGCTCGCTCCTACAACGGCACGAACATCCCTTCCATGGAGCTCCATTTCGTAGGGCGCATAACGCGTCAGCGTTATCCGCAGCAGCGCTCGCGGCGGATAACCTGTTCCAGGTTATTCGCCCTGCGTCCTCAAGTCCCTATAGAGAAGCTAAGGCTGCCCACCGGACTTCTGCTCCGGCTGAACCGGCACATCGCGCATCTGGTTGAGCCGGTGCACCAGGGTTTCGGCTTCCGCCTGGCTGGCGAATCCCTTGAGCATCACCTGGCCATCGGTCACCACCCGCGTCACTTTCGGCAGCAGGCGCAGTTGCCCGTCGATGACTACTGCCAGGGCGCTGCCCTGCTCTTCCTCGGTCAATTTAGCCAGACGTTGGCTGGCTTCGGGGGTGAACAGCACGCGCACCGCCGGCTTGCCGCCAGCAACACTGGCCAGTTCGGCCCGCTGCACGTCGCGCTGGGTCAGCGCGGGATGAGTCGCCACCAGCACGGCCTTGCCTTGCGGATCGGCCAGGGTGCGAGTGCTGGCCGTGGGCTTTTCCGCCACGGCATGGACATCGAAGGTGTGCTGCGGTGCCGACGGCGGCGCACCGGCGCAGGCGCCCAACAATGAGGCGAAGAGGATCGGAATAGAGCGTTTCATCGACAAGGAGGCGGGCTGAAGGGCCCGGTCAGGCCAGGGTTATAGAGGGTGAGACCACTGTCAGGGTACAAGTTGCACTCCCTTGGTCGGTTGCCGCGACTAAGCTTGCAGACGAACGGATGCTGGCGGTCCGGTCAGAAATTCTCCGGCTCAGGGCAAGCTGGTATCATGCGCGCCTTTTGCCGGTCACAAGAAAAGGCGCAGGGCCCACCTGGGCATGCACCTTGCTTTTCCCGGCCAGAACGATAACGGCGCAAGCGCGTCACGGGGAGCCAAACATGCTGGAAAAGCTGTTCCAACTCAAGGCGCACAACACCAATGTGCGTACCGAGATCCTGGCGGGTATCACTACCTTCCTGACCATGGCCTACATCCTTTTCGTCAACCCGAGCATCCTCGGCGAGACGGGCATGGACAAGGGCGCGATCTTCGTCGCCACCTGCCTGGCCGCCGCCATCGGCTCGGCGGTGATGGGCCTGATCGCCAACTACCCGATCGCCCTGGCTCCCGGCATGGGTCTGAACGCCTTCTTCACCTACACCGTGGTCCTGCACATGGGCCACACCTGGCAGGTGGCGCTCGGCGCGGTGTTCCTCTCCGCGTGCATGTTCTTCATCATTTCGATCTTCCGCATCCGCGAATGGATCATCAACAGCATCCCGCTGGCCCTGCGCTCGGCGATCGCCGCGGGCATCGGCCTGTTCCTCGCGCTGATCGCGCTGAAGGAATCGGGCATCGTCGTCGCCAACCAGGCCACCCTGGTGGGCATGGGCGACCTGGCCAAGCCGGCGCCGCTGCTGGCAATCCTCGGCTTCATCCTGATCGTTGCCCTGGAAGCCCGCCGGGTGACCGGCGCGGTGATGATCGGCATCCTGGTCGTCACCTTCATCTCCATCGCCATCGGCGTCTCCCAGTTCGGCGGCGTGGTGTCGATGCCGCCGTCGCTGGCGCCGACCTTCCTGCAGCTGGATATCAAGGGCGCGCTGGACATCGGCCTGTTCAGCGTGATCTTCGCCTTCCTCTTCGTCGACCTGTTCGACAACTCCGGCACCCTGATCGGCGTGGCCAAGCGCGCCGGCCTGATGGGCAAGGACGGGCACATGCCGAAGATGGGCCGTGCGCTGATCGCCGACAGCTCCGCCGCCATGGTCGGCTCGCTGCTGGGCACCTCCACCACCACCAGCTACATCGAGTCGGCGGCGGGCGTTTCCGCCGGCGGCCGTACCGGCCTGACCGCCATCGTGGTCGCCGTGCTGTTCCTGCTGGCACTGTTCTTCGCCCCGCTGGCAGGCAACGTGCCGGCCTTCGCCACTGCGCCGGCCCTGTTCTTCGTCGCCGTGTTGATGGCCTCGGGCCTGGCCGAGATCGACTGGGACGACCTGACCGTCGCTGCGCCGGTCGTAGTAACCGCCCTGGCCATGCCGCTGACCTTCTCCATCGCCAACGGCATTGCCTTCGGCTTCATCACCTGGACCGCCTGCAAGCTGCTGTCCGGCCGCTTCCGCGAGCTGAACCCGGCGCTGGTGATCCTGTCGATCCTGTTCGTGATCAAGCTGGGCTGGTTCAACGCTTGAGTTAAGGGGGCTGCTGCGCGTCGGCCATACTGCGTTGCCAGGTCAATCCGGAAAGCCGCTTGCGGCTAACCCGTAGGGCGGCCCCGAAGGGGCGAGCGAAGTGAGTCATGCTCATTTACCCTCCGCTTCCGAATCGACCTGGCGCCTTGTCTGACCTAGCTCGCACGCCCCGATGGTTTCGAGTTGCCCTTAGATGAAAAGCGGTCCGGCAAGTCCGGGTCCTTTGAAGAGTTTTCCCATGAGCAGTCCGCGTTTCGATCCCTCCCACTACGACAGCCAACTGGCCGACAAGGCCGCACGCCTGCGCGAGCTGCTGGCGCCCTTCGACGCGCCCGAGCCTGCGGTGTTCGATTCGCCCCGTGAGCATTACCGCCTGCGCGCCGAGTTCCGCCTGTGGCGCGAGGGCGAGGCACGCCACTACGCGATGTTCGAGCAGGGCGACAAGCACACGCCGATCCTGATCGAGGAATTCCCCATCGCCAGCCAGCGGATCAACGAACTGATGCCGCGCCTGAAGGCAGCGTGGGCTGAGCCAACGCTGGGCCACAAGCTGTTCCAGGTGGAGTTCCTCACCACCCTGGCGGGCGACGCGCTGATCACCCTGTGCTACCACCGCCCGGTGGACGCCGCCTGGCAGGCCGCCGCCGAGAAGCTGGCCGCCAAGCTGGGCGTGAGCATCGTCGGCCGTTCGCGCGGCAAGCGCCTGGTGGTCGGCCGTGACTATGTCAGCGAAGAACTGACCGTCGCCGGCCGTACCTTCCGCTACCGCCAGCCGGAGGGCGCCTTCACCCAGCCCAACGGCGAGGTGTGCCAGAAGATGCTCAACTGGGCATACGAAGCCCTGGGCCAGCGCGACGACGACCTGCTGGAGCTGTACTGCGGCAACGGCAACTTCACCCTGCCCCTGGCCACCCGCGTGCGCAAGGTACTGGCCACCGAGATCAGCAAGACCTCGGTGAACGCCGCCCTGGCAAACCTGGCCGACAACGCCGTGGACAACGTCACCCTGGTGCGCCTGTCCGCCGAGGAGTTGACCCAGGCGCTCAACGACGTGCGCCCGTTCCGCCGCCTGGCCGACGTGGACCTGAAGTCCTACTCGTTCGGCAGCGTGTTCGTCGACCCGCCGCGCGCTGGCATGGACCCGGATACCTGCGAACTGACCCGCCGCTTCGACAGCATCCTGTACATCTCCTGCAACCCGGAGACCCTGGCGCAGAACATCGCCCAACTGCACGACACCCACCAGGTCAGCCGCTGCGCCCTGTTCGACCAGTTCCCCTACACGCATCACATGGAGGCCGGCGTGCTGTTGACCCGCCGCTGAGCCCCGGCCGGCCGACCGCGTGCCGCCCAACCAAGGGTTGGGCGGCGAGCCGCCGCAAGGCGGCTACGCTTGCGGGACAATGACAAGAGGCACGTCCATGTCCCGCCTGATCCTTCCCCTGCTCTGCCTGTTGCTGGTCGCCTGCGCCGGCAGCGACCCCGCCAACATCAGTGTGTCTCCCGCCGCCAACGGCCGGCAAAGTACCTTCTTCATCCAGGCCGTGCGCGCCCAGGGCCACCGCGAGGACCTCGAAGATCGCTTCGATCTTGCCGTGCGCCGCGCGCTGGAAGCCAAGGGCTACCGCTATCAAGAGAACTCAGGGGAGTTGCGAGTGATCTATGCCGTCGGGCTGGACAGCCAGACCGGCATCGTCCAGCGCCCGGTAGTGACCGGCGCGGGCGTGATGACCCAGACACAGATTACCGACCAGGAACAGGCGCGCCTGGCGCTGCAGATTCTCGACGAGGCAACCGGCCAGGTGCTCTATCAGGCGCAGGTGGCGCGCCAGCTGCACGACCCGAAGATCACCCAGCAGGCCGTGGACGAAGGCATCGCCCGCCTGCTGGCGGATTTCCCCGCGCATGCAGGGCAGTGAGGATCAGCTGTAGTTCGACGGCGACTTGCGCACGAACTTGATGCTGTACTTGAAGTCGGCCTTGCGCGTGACGCTGATGGCACGGCGGGTAACGGTATCGATGGTGATGTTCCAGTTGCCGGTGCTGGGCACCTTGATCTTCGCCGGGAACCGGTCGAACGCGCCGCCGTGGTAGACGTGGCGCCCGCCATTCTTGAAGCTGCGGAAGGCGGCATCGGTCATCAGGCGGATGTTGCAGGTCATGGAGCACTCGATGACAACCAGGTCGCCTTCGTTCAGGTGCTCACGTTGGTGTACGAACTTCATGCTGGCTCCGCCTTGCTTCTACCGCGAAATCAATACGATAGCACGGAGCAGGGGTTGCCCGGCAGCGGGGCCGCCAGCAGGCCGGGCCGCTTATCCGACGCTCGCATCATCCGCCGTTCACAGCCCCTCGAAGTCCGCCTTGCGCTCTTCCGGCTCCTCTTCCTCGCGCACCACCACGTGGCGATGGCGCGACTGCCGCTCCAGCCAATAGAGGGCGAAGATCGCCAGTGCCGAAATCGCACCGCGATAGACCACCCCGGCCAACTGGGCGTCCCATTCCATGCCGCCTTCGGTCCAGGCGATGAGCAGGCGCGACAGCGTCAGGGTCAACTGGACCAGGATCACCAGGATCAGCGCCGGCCGCACCAGCAGGCGTCGCCGCAGGGCGAAAACGAGGAACAGCGCCAGGGCGAACTGGTGGCCGCCGTAGAACACGCGGGCATCGCTCACCGAGGACGGTTCCATCAGCAACATACCGCTGAGGTTGGCCATTTCGTACGGGCGGATCCAGTAGAGCAGTCCCAGGCCACCCCAGACCAGAGCCTGGACCAGCAGGACGAGACGGGCGAAGAGCATCCGATTTTCTCCTTGGCCATGCAGCCATTGCCGAGCGTCCAACCCTGCGACCGACAGTCGCGGACGCACCACCGATCAGCTAGAGACCCCACGCCGCCTGGCAAGTTCGACGCCCACGTCATATCGGGAAACAAACGGCCGGTGGGGCCGCACCCACCGCGGGAGTATGCTCGGTCGCGTTCAACTTCCAAGGCTCCCAACCATGCGCACCCTGCTTCTGCTCACCGCCCTTGTCGCCGGCGCCGCCCAGGCCGCCGAACCGCTGACCATCGACGTACACCGCGATGCCAACTGCGGCTGCTGCAAGGACTGGATCAAGCACCTGGAAAGCAACGGCTTCACCGTCAACGACCATGTCGAGGCGGACATGAGTGCAGTGAAGACCAAACTGGGCGTTCCGCACAGCATGGGCTCGTGCCACACCGGCGTGATCGACGGCAAGTTCGTCGAGGGTCACGTGCCGGCTGCCGACGTTCTGAAGCTGCGCGAGCGTACCGATCTGATCGGCGCCGCCGTGCCGGGCATGCCGATGGGCTCGCCGGGCATGGAGATGGGCGACCGGCATGACGCCTACCAGGTGGTTGGCCTGAACAAGGCCGGCCAGCGCGAAGTGCTGGCGGATTATCCCGCTCGCTGAGCCCCTGTAACGAGGCACTCCCTCACCCCTGAGCGCGAGCGGAGGCGGGATGGGGCTTCCGGCGCGCGGGGCACTCTCCAGGTCCCTGCGCGACATGGCTCCGCAAGCCCGATGGGGTGAGGGACTCCAAAACGAAAAGGGCGGCCAGTTGGCCGCCCTTTTCATTATCCACGCCCGGTCACTCGGCCTTGGCCGGCAACAGGCCATCGGCGCGGAACATCGCCTTGATTCCGCGCACGGCCTGGCGCAGGCGGTCGCGGTTTTCGATCAGGGCGAAGCGCACATGGTCGTCACCATAGTCACCGAAGCCGATGCCCGGCGACACCGAAACCTTGGCATCCTTGAGCAGCTTCTTGGCGAACTCCAGCGATCCCATGTGCGCGTAGGGTTCGGGAATCTTCGCCCAGATGTACATGGAGGCCTTGGGGTTCTCTACCATCCAGCCGGCCTCATGCAGGCCCTTCACCAGCACATCGCGGCGTTTCTGGTACTGCTCGGCGATATCACGCACGCACTGCTGGTCGCCCTCCAGTGCGGCGATGGCCGCCACCTGCAGCGGGGTGAAGGTGCCGTAGTCGTGGTAGCTCTTGATCCGCGCCAGGGCCGAGACCAGCTCCGGGTTGCCGACCATGAAGCCGATGCGCCAGCCGGCCATGTTGTAGCTCTTGGACAGGGTGAAGAACTCCACCGCAATGTCCTTGGCGCCGGGCACCTGCATGATCGAGGGGGCTTTCCAGCCGTCGAAGGTGATATCGGCGTAGGCCAGGTCGTGCACCACCAACACGTCGTAGCGCTTGGCCAGATCGACCACGCGCTCGAAGAAATCCAGCTCCACGCATTGCGCGGTAGGGTTGGAGGGGAAGCCGAGGATCATCATCTTCGGCTTGGGGATCGATTCGCGGATCGCCCGCTCCAGCTCGTTGAAGAAGTCGATTCCCGGCACCAGCGGCACCGAGCGTACCTGGGCGCCGGCGATCACCGCGCCGTAGATGTGGATCGGGTAGCTGGGGTTGGGCACGAGGATGGTGTCGCCGTGGTCCAGGGTCGCCAGCATCAGGTGCGCCAGGCCTTCCTTGGAGC
Organism: Pseudomonas nitroreducens TX1; assembly: GCF_000313755.1. Taxonomy (GTDB): domain Bacteria; phylum Pseudomonadota; class Gammaproteobacteria; order Pseudomonadales; family Pseudomonadaceae; genus Pseudomonas; species Pseudomonas nitroreducens_A. The sequence goes on from NZ_AMZB01000136.1 coordinate 90,563, forward strand.
CGATGGTGACGATGGCTTCGGATTCCGGGTCGATCTCCACCTCGTAGCGGTCGCGATACCAGTGCGAGATGGCGCGGCGCAGGCGCGGAATGCCACGGGAGGTGGAATAACCGTGCGTGTCTTCGCGCTGGGCGACCTGGCAGAGCTTCTCGACGATGTGCGGCGGCGTGGCCCCGTCCGGATTGCCCATGGACAGGTCGATGATGTCCTCGCCACGGCGGCGGGCGGCCATCTTCAGTTCGGCGGTGATGTTGAAAACGTAGGGGGGCAGGCGATCGATGCGCGCAAAGCGACGAGCTGAACGGGGTTCAGTCATGGTGTCCTCGGATGAACGTAGGCGCCCGGAACCGTCCGAGCGACGCCGGCCACTGCGGTGGCCTGGAAAGCGCGGCGCTGTGACCTGCGCTTTCTTGTCGGCGAACATATAGCTCGCTAGGCTGGCTGTCGAGTTTTTCTTTAGCCGCTCAAGGTCGGCATCTGGAGGCCCATGTCCGCGCAACAGTACTGGCAGCTCGACGTTTTCGCCGACCAACCGCTCACCGGCAATGGCCTGGCGGTGTTCCCCGATGCCCGTGGCATTCCCGAACAGACCCTGCTGGCACTGACCCAGGAGCTGCGGCAGTTCGAGTCGATCTTCCTGTTTCCATCCGCCTCGCTGGACACCTACTCGGCACGCATCTTCACCGTCGACGAGGAACTGCCCTTCGCCGGGCACCCGGTGCTTGGCGCGGCAGCGCTTTTGCACCACCTGCACCAGCGCGGCGAAGAGGAACACTGGACGCTGTTGTTGCCGGCCAAGGAAGTGAAAGTGGCGACGCGCCGTCGCGGCAGCGGCTTCCACGCCGAAATGAACCAGGGCGCCGCCGACTTCGGTACCGTGCTCGATGACGAGGCGCGCCGCTGGTTCGCCGAAGCCTTCTCGCTGACCGCTAGCGATCTCGCCGACTACCCCGCCGCCGTGGTCAGCACCGGCCTGCCCTACCTGCTGCTGCCGGTGCGCAGCGAGGCCCTGGGCCGCGTGCGCCAGCGCACGGATCTGACGGCCGAGCTGGCAAAACTCAATGCCGCCTTCGTTTTCGTGCTGGATGTGGATAATCGCGAGGGCCGCACCTGGGACGGCGCCGGGATCGTCGAGGACATTGCCACCGGCAGTGCCGCCGGCCCTGTCGCCGCCTACCTGGTGGAACTGGGCAAGGCGCGCCGTGGCGAGCTGTTCCAGCTGGCCCAGGGCCGTTTCGTCGGTCGCCCCAGCCGGCTCGACGTGCAGGTCGGTCAGGACGACGAAGTCCGCGTTGGCGGCGATGTGCAACTGCTCGCCCGCGCCGAACTGCTGCACCGTTTCGCCTGACGACCGGGCTGGCGGTGAGCCCCACCCGAGACAACACTGAACCCACCTGTTCGATGGAGATGCCGCCATGCAATGGCGCAAAGGACGACGCAGCGACAACGTAGTGGATGCCCGCGATGACAACGGCGGCGGCATGAGCGGCGGCGGGGGCATGCGTATCGGCGGCCGCGGCCTGAGCCTGGGCGGCGTGGCCATTGTGGTGGTGATCGGCCTGCTCTCCGGACAGGACCCGATGACCATCCTTGGCTCGCTGCTTGGCCAGATGGACGTCTCCCAGCAGGCGCCTGCCCGCCCGACCCAAGGCAAGCCGGCCACCGGCAACGATCCGCAGGTGGAGTTCGTCCAGTCGATTCTGGGCGATACCGAGGACACCTGGGGCGAAATCTTTGCCCGCAGCAATGCCCAGTACGAGCAGCCCAAGCTGATCCTGTTCAACGGTGGCGTGAACTCCGCATGCGGCTTCGCCTCCTCCGCCGTCGGCCCGTTCTACTGCCCGGGCGACCATCGCGTGTACCTCGACCTCGGATTCTTCCGCGAGATGGAGCAGAAGTTCTCCGCCGCCGGCGACTTCGCCCAGGCCTATGTGATCGCCCACGAGGTTGGCCACCACGTGCAGAACCTGCTGGGTGTTTCCGCCAAGATCAACGCCGCTCGCCAGCGCGGCGCGCGCATGGAAGGCGCCAACGGCCTTTCGGTGCGCCAGGAATTGCAGGCCGACTGCTTCGCCGGCGTCTGGGCCAACCACGCCCAGCAACGCCTGAACTGGCTGGAACCGGGCGACGTGGAAGAGGCGCTGAACGCCGCCAATGCCATCGGCGACGACCACCTGCAGCGCCAGGCGCGCGGCACGGTAATGCCGGACTCCTTCACCCACGGCTCATCCGAGCAACGCGTGCGCTGGTTCAAGCTCGGCTTCGAAAGTGGCGCGCCGGGCAAGTGCGATACCTTCAAGGCGCAGACGCTGTGACGTCTTGACCGGGTTCGCGAGCTCGCTCCTACAAGCACCGAACATAACGGTAGGAGCGAGCTTGCCCGCGAACCGCCCGGAACGATGGTCTACAGGTACCGCCCTAGCACCTCAAGGAAGTACGCCGGGTCCAGCGGCTTGACCATGAAATCCAGCACGTTCAGCCGCATCGCCTCGATCACGTCGCGGGCGTCGGCCTGGCCGGACAGGACGATGATCGGCAGGAAGGTGCCAATCTCGTTCAGTTCGCGGATCAGGTCCAACCCTGCACTCTCGTGCTCCATGCGCAGGTCGGTCACCAGCAGGTCGATGTCCGACTCGTCGCGGCGGATACGGCGCAGTGCTTCGGCAGCGCTGCCGACGGTCAGGCAACGCAGGTTCGCCCCCTCGACCAGCTCGCGCACCTCGGCCAGCACCTCGAGGTCGTCGTCGACCACCAGCACCAGCGGCTTGCGCGGCGCCCGCGCAGCAACTTCGCGCAGCGCTTCGAGCTCCTCCTCGTCGAGGACCACAGGATTGACCATGAACGCCACACCGCAAGTAGAGGCTCGTTGACATCAGTCTAGATGGCAACTGGCCTTTATTCCTGTCGACCGGCAGGCGCAACGCAGATAAAAAAAGGGCCGCAACGAGTGCGGCCCTGGAAATACGCCGGCAGAACCGGCGTCGTGGGATGTCAGCCCGCCTTGGCGAGCCCGGCCTGGCCAAGGCGCTCGGCGATCTCGCCGAGGATGGCCGGGTCGTCAATCGTGGATGGCGGCGCGTAGCCCTCCCCGTCGGCGATCTTGCGCAGCACGGCACGAAGGATCTTGCCCGAGCGGGTCTTGGACAGGCGCTTCACCACCACTGCGCGCTGGAAGCAGGCCAGCGCGCCGATACGCTCGCGTACCAGGGCCACCAGCTCGCGCTGCAGATCCGCCTCGCTCGCCTGCGCGCCATCCTTGAGCACCACCAGCCCCAGCGGCACGTGGCCCTTGAGGTCGTCCTGCACGGCGATCACCGCGCATTCGGCGACAGCCTCGTGCAGCGCCAGCAACTCCTCCATCTCGCCGGTGGAAAGGCGGTGGCCGGAGACGTTGATCACATCATCGGTGCGACCCATGATGTAGACGAAACCCTCTTCGTCCACATAGCCGCCGTCGCCGGTGTGGTAGTAGCCGGGGTAGGTCTTCAGGTACGCCTGCAGGTAGCGTGGATGATCGTTCCACAGTGTCTGCGCGCAACCGGGCGGGAGCGGCAGGGCGATGACGATGGAGCCCTGTTCGTTCGGCCCGAGCAGCTGCCCCTCGTCGTCCACCACCTGTACGTGGTAGCCAGGCACCGCGCGGTTGGTGGAGCCGGCACGCAGATCATGGTCGCCCAGGCCGGTACAGGGCGCTGTCACCGGCCAGCCGGTCTCGGTCTGCCACCAGTGGTCATGCACCGGCTTGCCGGTGAGTTCCTCCAGCCAGTGCTGGGTGCTGCTGTCGAGCTTTTCGCCGGCCAGGAACAGGTGGCGTAGCGAGCTCAGGTCATAGCGCTTGAGCAATTCGCCCTGGGGGTCTTCCTTGCGGATCGCGCGGATCGCCGTGGGCGCGCAGAACAGGCTGTTGACCCTGTGCTCCTCGATCACCCGCCAGTAGCTGCCGGCATCCGGCGTGCGCACCGGCTTGCCCTCGTAGAACACCGTGGTGCAGCCATTCATCAAGGGCCCGTAGACGATCAGCGAATGGCCGACCACCCAGCCAACGTCGGAAACACCCCACCAGACGTCCCCCGGCTGCAGGCCGAAGATGGTCGGCAGCGCGTAGCTCAGCGCCACCGCGTGGCCGCCGTTGTCGCGCACGATGCCCTTGGGTTTCCCGGTGGTGCCGGAGGTGTACATGATGTAGAGCGGGTCGCCGCTGGCGACTTCCACCGGGGCGGCCGGTTGCGCGCGGGCCAGGGTTTCGCGCCAGTCCAGGTCGCGGTCGGCCGTCAGCTCCGCCATTGCCTGCGGACGCTGCAACACCAGCACATGGGCCGGCTTATGGCTGGCCAGCTCCAGCGCCTTGTCCACCAGCGGCTTGTATTCGATCACCCGCTCGAACTCCAGGCCACACGACGCCGTGAGCACGAGCCGGGGTTTGGCATCGTCGATGCGCAGCGCCAGCTCATGGGGCGCGAAGCCGCCGAAGACCACCGAGTGCACGGCACCCAGCCGCGCGCAGGCGAGCATGGCCATGGCCGCCTGCGGCACCATCGGCATGTAGATGATGACGCCGTCGCCCTTTTCCACGCCGAGTGCGCGCAGGGCTCCGGCCAGGCGCGCGACTTCATCGCGCAGCTCCAGGTAGCTGAAACGTTGCTGGGTGTTGGTCACGGGGGAGTCGTAGATCAGCGCGGCCTGCTTGCCGCGGCCCAGTTCGATCTGCCGGTCGAGGGCGAGGTAGCAGGTGTTCAGGCGGCCATCGGCGAACCAGCGGTGGCTGCCGTCGGGCAGGGCCTGCAGGGTCTCCTGCGGGGCACGGTACCAGGCCACGCGGCCGGCCTGCTCGGCCCAGAAGGCGGAAGGTTCCGCGATGGAGCGGTCATGGGACTGCCGGTAACTCATCGTCACTGCCTCTTATTGTTGTTATCGAGGTCGAACAACGAGTATGGACGGGGATCGCCACCCCACCATCAACCTTTGGTCGTAGGCCATTCGCCCGACCGGTGCATGATTGCTTTTCAGGATTTTTCAGCGAAGCGCGGCCACCCTCCTCCACTCCCGGCCGACGCGCTCTGGGAGGGGCTCTGGGGAAGAGTTCAACGCAAGGCCGCCGCATGTCGGCGACCACAAGTCGCACCCGCTACCGCCCGATGACAGGACTAAACTGACAGTCCCTTTTCACCTGACAGCGTAGGGGTGAGCAGCATGAACATCCTCGTCCGTCCGTCCCATCTTCGCAAAGACCAGCCGTGGGAAGTCTGCCTCGATCAGCAGGCCGTGGGCTTCCGCAGCGAGCTCGAGGCGCGCAGTTTCGTGGCTACCCTCGAAGCGCGCCTCAAAGCCCCGCACCAGCTACCGGAACTGGTGCAGCGCGTCGCCAGTTGATCAGGCCGCGCGTTCGCTGATCTGCCCGCTCATCCAGCCGAGCACGGCGGCCACCAGGCCGCAGACGGTGATGACCACCGCCATCGGCAGGGCAGAGCCGTCGTGCAATGCACCGACCAGCGCCGACGCGCCGGCCGCGACGGTGAACTGCAGGCTGCCCATCAGCGCCGACGCGCTGCCCGCGTGCCGCCCCTGGCTGGCCATGGCGCAGGCCGATGAGTTGGGCAACAGGAAGCCCAGGCTGGCGATGGCGCCGAACAACGGCAGCAGCAACGGCCACAAATGCTCGGGCCTGGCCAGGGTGATCGCCAGCAGGGCCAGGCCGCAGCCGAAGTACACCCATACCGCCCGGCGCAGCCAGAACCCCGGTCCGCGATAGCGCAACAGCCGTGCATTGACCTGCGCCATCAGGATGAAGCCCGCGGCGTTGCTGCCGAAGATCCAGCCATAATGCTCGGCCGGCACGCCGTAGAGTTCGATGAAGACGAAGGGCGAACCCGCGATATAGGAGAACATTCCGGCGATGGCGACCCCGCCGGTGAGCGCGTAGGTGATGAAGGAACGGTCGCGGAACAGCGCGCGGTACTGCTTCAGCGCACCGCGCAGCGGTGGACGCGGCCCGCTCGGGATGGTCTCGGGCAGCCACAGGGCGATGGCGCCGCCGGCCAGGGCGCTGAACAATGTCAGGCAATAGAAGATCGACTGCCAGCCGGACAGGCTCAGCAGCAGCCCGCCGCCCAGCGGCGCGAGTATGGGTGCCAGGCCCATCACCAGCATCAATTGAGAGAAGGCCTTGGCAGCGGCGATCGGGTCGCACAGGTCACGCACCACCGCCCGCGAGATCACCATGCCCGCGCAACCGCCCAGAGCCTGGACGAAGCGCGCGCCAATCAGCCATTCCAGGTTCGGCGCGAAAGCGCAGGCGAGCGACGCCAGGGTAAAGATGCTCACGCCCAGCAACAGCGGAATGCGCCGGCCGATACGATCAGCCAGCGGTCCGTAGAGCAGTTGGCCGATGGCGAGACCGGCGAAGTACGCCGACAGGCTCAGCTGAATGTGTTCGACGTCGGTGCCGAAGGCCTGCGCCAGCGCCGGGAAGCTGGGCAGATAGAAATCGATGGCCATCGGCCCGAAGGCGCTCAGCGCGCCGAGGATCAGCAGGATGCGGAGGTTCATGGATCACCTGGTCACACGCGTCCGCCAAAGGAGCGGTCGATACCGCGGGGCAGGCAGGTGTGGATAACGGGTTGGCGCGCACGCTGGGCGCGGCGAAGCTCTGCATTGTGGCGAGCGCCGGAAAATTAGCAAGCTCCCTAAGCAAATCCCGAAACAAAGGGGAGAAGCAGGCCCGGCCGCGCCAACCGGGCCCACTGCTGAGTCAGGCCTTGTGTACCCCCTCTGGCTCGGCCTTGGCCTTGCGGCCGGCGAGCTTGTCGGCGGCGGACTCCACCAGCATGTAGAACATCGGGATGAGGAAGGTCGCCAGCAGGGTCGCGGCGAGCATCCCGCCGATCACCCCGGTACCGATCGAGTGACGGCTCGCGGAGCCGGCGCCGGTGCTGATGGCCAGCGGTACGCAACCCAGGATGAAGGCCAGCGAGGTCATCACGATGGGGCGGAAGCGCAGCTTGGCCGCCTCCAGCGCCGCCTCGATCGGGCCCATGCCCTGCTCTTCGCGGCACAGCACGGCGAACTCGATGATCAGGATGGCGTTCTTCGCCGCGAGACCGATCAGGGTCACCAGGCCGACCTGGAAGTACACGTCGTTATCCAGCCCGCGCAGCCAGATCGCCAGGATCGCCCCGAACACTGCGAAGGGCACTGCGGTGACCACCGCCAGCGGCAAGGTCCAGCGCTCGTACTGGGCCGCGAGGATGAGGAACACCAGGATCAGGCCGAAGATGAACGCCGTGCTGCCCGAGCCCTGGGTCGCCAGCTCCTGGTAGGCCGAACCGATCCACGCCAGTGAATATTCTTGGCCCAACACCTGGTCCGCCACTTCCTGCATCGCCGCCAGCGCCTGGCCGGAGCTGTAGCCCGGCGCCGGGCCGCCGAGGAGCTTCGCCGCCGGGAACACGTTGAAGCGCGCGTAGGAATCCGGGCCGAGGATGCGTTTGACCGACACCAGCGTAGTCAACGGGACCAGATCGCCGGCGGAGGAACGCACGAAGACCTGGCTGAGGTCGTCCGGCTTGCGGCGGAACTCCGGCTCCGACTCCAGGGAGACCTGCCAGGTCCGCCCGTAGAGGGTGAAGTCGTTGACGTAGTAGCTGCCGAAGGTGGACTGCATGGCGGTGAACACGTCGTTGATCGCCACGCCCAGGGAGCGCGCCTTGGTGCGGTCCAGGTCGACGTAGTACTGCGGCACGTTGGCGTTGAAGGTGGTGTTGACCCCGGCCAGTTCCGGGCGCTTGGCCGCGGCGGCGAGGAACTTCATGGTCACCTCTTCGAGCTGCTCGGAGGTGCCACCGCTGCGATCCTGGATGTAGGCCTCGAAGCCGCCGGTGGTACTCATGCCGGTGATCGGCGGCGGGTTGAAGGACATCACCACGCCGTCTTCCTGGCCGGCGCCCATCTTCATGAATTCGCGGGTCAGGTTGCGCGCATCCAGTTCGGGCGTGGTGCGTTCCTTCCAGTCCTTGAGCGGCACGAAGGACACGCCGGCGTTGCTGCGGGTGCCGAAGGTGAGGATGTCGAAGCCGGCGAAGGTGACCACGTCCTGCACCGCCGGATGCTTCATCAGCTCGTGGGTCACGTCGCTGGTGAGTTTCTCGGTACGGGTCAGCGAGGCCGCGGGCGGCAGGAAGTAGGCGTTGAGCACGTAGCCCTGGTCTTCGTCGGGGACCAGCGAGCCGGGCACCCGGCCGAACAGGATGATCAGCAGGGCGATCATGCCGCCGAACAGCAACAGCCCCAGCGCCGCGCGCTTGAGGAAGAACTGCACCCCGGCGCCGTAGCCGTTGGTGATGCGTTCGAAGGTGCGGTTGAACCAGCGGAATGGCGCGGCCGGCTCCTTGTGCTCGGGCTTGAGGATCAGCGCGCAGAGTGCGGGGGAGAGTGTCAGCGCGACGATGCCGGAGATCACCACCGACACTGCGATGGTGATCGCGAACTGCTTGTACATCTGGCCGGCCAGACCACCGAGGAAGCCAACCGGGATGAACACGGCGCAGAGCACCAGCACGATGGCAACGATCGGCCCGGTCACCTCCTCCATGGCCTTGATCGCCGCGTCCTTCGGGCTCAGCTTCTCGGTGCGCATCACCCGCTCGACGTTCTCCAACACCACGATGGCGTCGTCCACCACGATACCGATCGCCAGCACCATGCCGAACAGCGACAGCAGGTTGATGGAGAAGCCCATCAGGTACATGCCGGCGAAAGTGCCGACCAGCGACACCGGGATCGCCAGCACCGGGATCAACGTGGCGCGGATGTTCTGCAGGAAGATGAAGACCACCACCATCACCAGGATCAGCGCCTCGACGAAGGTGTGGATCACCTCTTCGATGGAGACTTTCACGAAGATCGTGGTGTCGTACGGGATCTTGTAGGTGATGCCCTGCGGGAAGCGCTTGGACATGGCGTCCATGTGGTCGCGCACGGCCTGGGCGGTGTCCAGCGCGTTGGCGCCGGGCTGCAGGTAGATACCGAAGGCGGCGTTCTGCTGGCCGTTGAGCGAGGTCACCAGGGAATAGTCCTGCGCGCCCAGCTCGACCCGCGCCACATCCTTGAGGAGGAGGCTGGCGCCGGTGGAATCGCTGCGCAGGATGACGTTCTCGAACTCCTTGGGATCGGTGAAACGGCCCTGCGCCGTAGCCATGTAGGTGAAGTCCTGCGGCTCCTTCATTGGCTGCTGGCCGAAGCTGCCGGCGGCGAACTGCGAGTTCTGTTCGCGGATGGCGTTGACCACGTCGGTAGGCGTCAGGTCGTACTGCGCCAGCTTGTCCGGGCGCAGCCAGACGCGCATCGCGTAATCCTTGGAGCCGAACTGGCTGACGTCGCCGACACCGGGAATCCGCTTGAGGTCGTCGATCACGTTGATCAGCGCGTAGTTGCTGATGAAGATCGGGTCACGCGAGTTGTCCGGAGAGAACAGCGTCACCACCTGCAGGATGTCGGAGGACTTCTTCTCCACCTTCACGCCCTGCCGGCGCACTTCCTCGGGCAGCTTGGCGAGCGCTGCCTGCACCTTGTTGTTGACGTCGATGGTGGCCTGGTCGGGATCAGTGCCGACTTCGAAGTAAACGGTCAGGCTCATGGCGCCGCTGGCGTCGGAGTTGGACAGTTGGTAGATCATGCCCTCCACGCCGTTGATTTCCTGCTCCAGCGGGGCCGCCACGGTTTCGGCGATGACCTGGGAGCTGGCCCCCGGATAGGACGCCGATACGGACACTTGCGGCGGCACGATTTCCGGGTACTGGGCGATGGGCAACGCGCGCATGGCCACCAGGCCCGCGAGCAGGATCACGATGGAAATCACCATCGCGAACACCGGACGTTCGATGAAGAAGCGCGAAATCACGATGTGCGCTCCTTAGGATTGGGAAGAAGCGGTGTTGGCCGCAGCTTCCTGCGCGCCACCTTCGGTCGCCTTGACCGGCTGGTCCGGGCGCACCTTGAGCAAGCCGTCGACGATCACGCGGTCGCCATCGTCGACACCGGCGTCGATGATCCAGCGGCCATCCACAGTCTTGGAGGTGGTCACCTGACGCACGCGGGCGAAGCCGTCCTTGTCCACCACGTAGACGAAAGTGCCGCGCGGGCCCTGCGCCAGCGCGCGCTCGGGCAGCGTTACGGCGTTGCTCTGGGTGATGCCGGTGATCAGGATGCGCACGAACTGGCCGGGGATCAGCAGGTTGTGCGGGTTGGGCACCACGGCGCGGGCGTTCACGGTGCCCGTGCCGGTGTTGACGAAGCTGTCGGTGAAGTCGACGACGCCTTCGATGGGGTACTTGCTGCCATCGCCGAAGCGCAGCTCGGCGGTGAGTTTGCCGTCCTTGGGCAGGAGGTAGCGACCACTCTTGACTCCGTCGTTCATCTGGCTCGCCTGGGTGTCGGGATAGGCGAAGTTGACGTACACCGGGTCGAGCTGGGTGAGTTTGGTCAGCAGGCTGGAATTCGGGTCGCTGGCCACCACCAGGCTGCCTTCGGAGCGCACTTCCTTGCTCGCCATGCCGGAAATCGGCGCGGTCACCGTGGTGTAGTTGAGGTCGATCTGCTTGGCCTGGACGTTGGCCCTGGCGGCTTCGACATCGGCCTTGGCCTGCTCGAAATCGGAGGTGTAGCGGTCCAGCTCGCTCTCGCTGGCGAAGCCCTTGCGTTGCAGCTCGCGAATACGCTTGAGGTCTCGCTCGGTCTGGCGATAGCGCGCCTGCGTCTGCGCCAGCGAACCCTTGGCCTGGCCCAGAGCGGCCTGGTAGGGGCGCGGGTCGATGCGGAACAGCACCTGGCCTTCCTTCACCGGCCGGCCTTCTTCATAGGTGCGTCGTTGCAGGATGCCGCTGACCTGGGCGCGTACTTCCACCTCGCGGTAACCGGCGGTGCGCGCGGCGTACTCGAACGTCAGGGGAACAGGAGCGCTCCTGGCGACTTCGACCGTCACTGCCGGAGGAGGTGGCGCAGCCGCGGTGGGCTTGTCCTCGGCCTGGGCCCAGGCAGCGAACAAGACTGGCAACCCAGCGACAACAAGCGCGACGGGCAAACGGCGGGCGAACGACATGTAACCTCTCCATGGAAATGACTGACGGCGGAACCCCTAGGGACGACGACTGTGAGGCCTTTACCTACGCCAGTGTCTGTAAAGCACTGTTAGCGCAGTAAAATCAGTAAACTGGCGGTCACCCAGTGATCCTAGCCTGTATACCACCAAGCGCCATGCGAAGAACTAAAGAAGATTCGGAACGAACCCGTCAGACCATTCTTGACTCGGCTGAAAGCCTTTTTTTTGCGAAAGGCGTCTCAAATACCAGCCTCGAAGAGATCGCACGCGCTGCTGGCGTCACCCGTGGAGCGGTGTACTGGCATTTCCAGAACAAGGCGCACCTGTTCAACGACATGCTCAACCAGGTTCGCCTGCCGCCCGAACAGTTGGCCCAGCGCCTATCGGGCTGCGACGGCCACGACCCGATCGAGTCGCTGTTCCAGCTCAGCGTGGAAGTGGTCGAGAACCTCGCCCGCGATGAGCAGCGCCGGCGCATCCTCACCATCCTCCTGCAACGCTGCGAATTCACCGATGAACTGCGCGACGCCGAGGAGCGCCACAACCATTTCATCCGCCAGTTCATCGAGCTCTGCGAGCAACTGTTCAGCCGCGAGGATTGCCGCACGCGGCTGATGCCGGGGGTGACGCCCAAGATAGCCTCGCGCGCGGTGCACGCGATGATCTTCGGCCTGCTCAGCGACTGGCTGCGCGATCCGGCGTTGTTCGACCCACTGCAGGAGACCCGCGAGCTGTTTGACGCCGTGTTCCGCGGTCTGGTGCGCGACTGGCACCCGGCGCAGACGTAAGGGCCGGCACGACACCGGCCCGGAAGGAAAGACGCCTCAGGCCGCCTCGGCCTCGTAACCCTCCTCGCGGATCGCCGCGAGGATCGCGGAGTCGTCCAGCCGGCTGGCGACGCGGACTTCGCCGGCACCCAGGTCGACCTGTACATCCGCCGCGGCGTCCAGCGCCTGCACCGCCTGGGTGATGGCCCGCACGCAGTGGCCGCAGCTCATGCCTTTGACATTGAAGGTGTGCATGGAATCTCTCCTCTGATGGATTGAAGCGTTGGGCGCAGTCTCGACCTTGCCACCGTGGCAAGGTCAAGCCTCTCGCGTACCCATCGTCCTGCACTTGTCCTACGTCATCCTCTCAGCCAAGCTGCGGAAATAGCTGACTCATCGGAGAACGCCCATGCGCCGTTCCCTAGTGCTCGCCGTTGGTCTCACGGCCACCCTTCCGTTCATTGCCTGCGCCGACGGCATGCCCGAAGGGCCCTCGGCGCCTTCCGCACCCGCGCCTGCTTCCCCGGCCGCACCGCCGCCGAGCACGCCAGGCTCCTGGCCGATCCCCGACGCCCAGCCGGTGGCCTATGCCGTGCTGATCGTCAGCCGCGAACGGCTGGACACCGGCACCGCTTGCGACATCGACCTGTATGTCCAGGACGAAAAGGTCTCGCGCCTGCAGCCCGAAGGCGAAATCGCCCTCAACCTGCCGCCCGGCGAAGTCTCCCTGCGCCTGCAGACCGCCAACTCCGGGCTCTGCCGCAGCGGTATCCAACCCCTGCGCGCCCAGTCAGTCCTGTTGCACGCCGGCGAAGTACGCAAGTTCCGTATCGCCAACAGCGAAAGCGGCCTTTACCTGATGCCGGTCTCCAGCGGCAGTTGAGAATGCGCCTCGCGGCCTGACCTGCGACAAGATGGCAGCGAGCGAGGGTTGACCTTACCCTCGTGTCAAGGTTGATGCTATCGGGGAACTTCAGGGAGAAAGCCCCATGAGCAGCGCCACCCCCATCGAACTCGACCTGCCCGTCTCCGGGATGACCTGCGCCAGCTGCGCCGGTCGAGTCGAGCGTGCCCTGCGCAAAGTACCCGGCGTGCAGGACGCCAGCGTCAACCTCGCCAGCGAGCAGGCCCGCGTGCAGCTGGCCGCGCCGTCCACCGGCGAAACCCTGCCGGCGCTGGTCGCCGCCGTCGAGCAGGCCGGTTACCAGGTGCCGTCCCACAGCCTGGAACTGGCCATCGAGGGGATGACCTGCGCCAGTTGCGTCGGCCGCGTCGAGCGCGCCCTGAACAAGGTTCCCGGCGTGCGCTCGGCCAGTGTCAACCTGGCCAGTGAGCGCGCCCATGTCGAGCTGCTCGGCGCGATGGATAGCGCCGCGCTGATCGCCGCCGTCGACAAGGCCGGCTACCGGGCCCGGCCCATCGAACCCGACCAACCCACCGTGGACCCGGCCGTGGCCCGCCTGGCGCGCGAGCGCTGGTGGCTGGCCGCCGCCATCCTGCTGTCGCTGCCGCTGGTGCTGCCGATGGTCGGCGACGGGTTCGGCCAGCACTGGATGCTGCCGGCCTGGGTGCAATTTCTCCTCGCCACGCCCGTCCAATTCATCATCGGCGCGCGCTTCTATGTGTCGGCCTACAAGGCCGTGCGCGCCCGCAGCGGCAACATGGACCTGCTGGTCGCCCTCGGCACGAGCGCCGGCTACGGCCTGAGCCTGTACCTCTGGTACGCCGCAGTTCCCGGGCAGATGCCGCACCTGTACTTCGAAGCCAGCGCCGTGGTCATCACCCTGATCCTGCTCGGCAAGTACCTGGAAAGCCGCGCCAAGCGCCAGACCGCCGCTGCCATCCGTGCCCTCGAGGCGCTGCGCCCGGAGCGCGCCACCCGCGTGCGCCACGGCGTCGAGGAAGACGTCGCCATCGCCGAACTACGCCTGGGTGACGAAGTGCTGGTGCGCCCCGGCGAACGTTTCCCGGTGGACGGCGAAGTCCTCGCCGGACAGAGCCACGCCGATGAAGCCCTGATCACCGGCGAAAGCCTACCGGTGCCCAAGGACGTCGGCGACCCGGTCACCGGCGGCGCAATCAACGGCGAAGGCGTGCTGCGCGTGAAGACCACCGCCCTGGGCGGCGAGACCGTCCTGGCGCGGATCATCCGCCTGGTGGAAGACGCCCAGGCGGCCAAGGCGCCGATCCAGAAGTTGGTGGACAAGGTCAGCAACGTGTTCGTCCCGGTGGTGATCGGCATCGCCCTGGTCACCCTGGTCGGCTGGCTGATCGCCGGCGCGGGCTGGGAACAGGCGCTGATCAACGCCGTGGCCGTGCTGGTCATCGCCTGCCCCTGCGCCCTGGGCCTCGCCACCCCGACCGCGATCATGGCAGGCACCGGCGTAGCGGCCAAGCATGGCATCCTGATCAAGGACGCCGAAGCCCTGGAAGTCGCCCACGCGGTGACTGCCGTGGCCTTCGACAAGACCGGCACCCTCACCTCCGGCCAGCCGCGTATCACCAACCTCGCGGCAGTCCATGATGAGGCGCAAGCCCTTGCCCTGGCCGGCGCTTTGCAGCGCGGCAGCGAACACCCGCTGGCCCGCGCCGTACTCGACGTCTGCGCCGAACGCCATCTGAACCCCGCCGCCGCCGAGGCGACCCAGGCCCTGACCGGCCGCGGCATCCAGGGCCGCATCGAAGGTCGCCTGCTGGCGCTGGGCAACCGCCGTATGCTCGACGAAGCCCAACTGCTGCCCGGTGCGCTGGAAACATCGGCCAAGCGCTGGGAAGCCGAAGGCCGCACCCTGTCCTGGCTGATCGAGCGGGAGCCGCAAGCCCGCGTGATCGCCTTGTTCGCCTTTGGCGACAGCCTCAAGGAAGGTGCGAAAACCGCCATCAACGCCCTGCGCGAACGCGGCATCGCCAGCCACCTGATCACCGGCGACAACCGTGGCAGCGCCCAGGTCGTGGCCGATGCGCTGGGCCTGGACGACGTGCATGCCGAAGTATTGCCCGGCGACAAGGCCGCCGTGGTCGGCGCGCTGCGCCAGGAAGGAAAAGTGGTGGCGATGGTCGGCGACGGTATCAACGATGCCCCGGCGCTGGCTGCAGCGGACGTGGGTATCGCCATGGGCGGCGGCACCGACGTTGCCATGCATGCCGCCGGCATCACCCTGATGCGTGGCGACCCGCGCCTGGTGCCGGCGGCGCTGGACATCTCCCGGCGTACCTACGCGAAGATCCGCCAGAACCTGTTTTGGGCCTTCATCTACAACCTGGTGGGCATCCCGCTGGCCGCCTTCGGCCTGCTCAACCCGATGGTGGCCGGCGCGGCGATGGCCGCTTCGAGCGTCAGCGTGGTGAGCAATGCCCTGCTGCTCAAGCGCTGGAAACCCCAGGATCGGAAATGACAGTGCCGCTCCCGAGCCATCGGGGGCGATCGCTCAAGAGGAATCGGCATGAACATCGGCGAAGCAGCGAAGAAAAGCGGCCTGACCGCGAAGATGATCCGCTACTACGAATCCACCGGCCTGCTCGCCCCCGCCGGGCGCAGCGCCAGCGGCTACCGCCACTACAGCGAGCACGACCTGCACACCCTGGCCTTCATCCGCCGCTCGCGGGACTTCGGCTTCTCCCTGGAAGAGGTCGGCCAGTTGCTCGCCCTCTGGCAGGACCGCCAGCGCGCCAGCGCCGACGTGAAGGCCCTGGCCGCCCGGCATATCGACGAGCTTAACCGCAAGATCGCCGAACTCAGCAGCCTGCGCGACACCCTGCAGGAACTGAGCGACCACTGCCAGGGCGACCACCGGCCGGACTGCCCGATCCTCAAGGACCTGGAGTCAGGAACGTGCTGTCACTGATCTGCTGCCTGGGTCAGCCTTGGCCGCTCACTGCCATGCGGCGGCGCCAGATCGAGGCCGGCAATACGGTCACCGCGAGGCCGACGAACACCAGCACGCAGGCCATCCAGTCCTGGGTGGTGAGGTCTTCCCCCAGGAACAGCCAGCCCGACAGCAAGCCCGACACCGGCACCGCCAGGGCGAAAGGCGTGACCTGGCTGGCCGGGTAGCGGCGCAGCAGGAAGCTCCACAGGCCGAAACCGACGGTGGTGGCGAGGAAGGCGATGTAGAGCAGCGCGCCTGCGCCGGTCCAGTTGATGTTGACCACGGCGTGCTCGATGGCCTCCGGGCCTTCGAAGATCCACGACAGCACCAGCAGCGGCAACGGCGGGATCAGGCTGACCCAGCTGATCAGGCGCAGCATATCGCTGGCGCCGGAGCGCTTGGTGGCGATGTTGGAAAAGGCCCAGGCCAGCGCGGCGGCAATCACCAGCAGGAAGGCCACCAGGCTATCGCCCAGCGGGCGCTCCAGGCCGATCAACAGCAGGCCCCCGGCGGCCAGCGCCAGGCCGATCAACGCACGCGGGCTCGGGCGCTCGCCGAGGAAGACGGCGGCGATCAATACGGTGAAGAACACTTGGCTCTGCAGCACCAGTGACGACAAGCCGGCGGGCATCCCGATGTGCATGCCGACGAACAGCAGGCCGAACTTGACCACGCCCAGCAGCACGCCGATCTGCACGATGCGCCAGAACGGCGCCGGCAGCGGACCGCGCAGGAAGATCAGCGGCAACGCCGCGAGGGCGAAACGCAGGGCGCAGAACAGCAGCGGCGGGAAGTCGTGCAGGCCGACCTTGATCACGACGAAGTTGACGCCCCAGATCAGGGTGACCAGCAAGGCGAGGAGAACGTGGCGGAGGGGCATGGCAGAGCGCTCGGGGTGGGATGCGGGAAAACTAACAGCCCTCGCTTGAAATGTATGGATACAGTTGCGGCCTTACAGTTCTCCGACACGTTTTTTGTAGGAGCGAGCTTGCTCGCGAACAGATTCACCGGGCAAATCGGCGATGGGCGGGATCGCGAGCAAGCTCGCTCCTACGCAGGCTCGATCTGGAGTTTCGGCCAGCGCGCCGGCCAGTTCTTGGCGGCAATACGCTCGCGATAGATGTGCGGCTTGGCGCGGAAGTGCCCGGTCGGCCGGACGCGCAGCGCCCAGATGTCGTCGATCCCCAACGGCGCCAGCAGTTCCAGGCAACTACCGCGCAAGCGCAGCGCCACCGCCGTGCAGAGCTCGGGCCAATGGCACATTGCGTCCCCGCAATCCCGATAGGGCGAATCGCCATTGCGCAGGTGCATTCGCGCCTGGTTACGCACGGACCAGGGTACGCCGGGACAGGCTTCCTGCAACCGGCGTTCCCACTGGTAATCAGCTTCCGGCGCCAGGCAGTCGGAACAGAAGTAGAGGACATCCACATCGCTGACTGGCGTCTGCTCGTCGTAGCCATGCATGGCGTCCCACACCGCATTGCGCACGAAACCTGCGGCGATCCAGGCGCCTTCCGGGCCGTGATCGCGCACTATACGCAGCAGGTGCAGGCGCTCGGGTTGCCCGGCGATCAGTGCCAGAAGCGCCGACTCACCGGGCAATGGGCTCAGGCCTGCTCCCACGGCGGAGGCGGCGGCTCGTCGCGCTGCTGCGGGGCATCCTGGGCGGCGCGGCCGGCTTCGCGGCGTTCCTGCTCACGCATGGCATCGGCAATTTCACGCAGCACCGAATCCACGTCCGCCTCGTCTTCCGGATCATCGAAGTGCCCGGTCAGCGGGGTGTCCGGCTGCAGCTTGCCGTCCTCGTAGAGGGCCCACATTTCCTTGGCGTAGTGGGTGTACTTGAGTTCCGGGGCGAAGCGGCCGAAATAGGCGGCCATGTTGCCCACGTCGCGTTCGAGCATGCGGAAGGCGTGGTTGTTGCCGGCGGCGTCCACGGCCTGCGGCAGGTCGATGATCACCGGGCCGTCCGGCCCGACCAGCACGTTGAACTCCGACAGGTCGCCGTGCACGAGGCCGGCGCAGAGCATCATGACGATCTGGCGGATGAGGAACTCGTGGAAGTCTCGGGCCAGCTCGGGCTCCATCACCACGTCGTTCAGACGTGGCGCAGCGTCGCCCTCTTCGTCGGCGACCATTTCCATCAGCAGCACGCCGTCGAGGAAATCGTAAGGCTTGGGCACGCGCACGCCGGCATTGGCCAGGCGGAACAGTGCCGCCACCTCGGCGTTCTGCCAGGCGTCCTCCTGCTCCTTGCGGCCGTACTTGGTGCCCTTGGCCATGGCGCGGGCCTGGCGGCTGTTGCGCACCTTGCGGCCTTCCTGGTATTCGGCGGCCTGGCGGAAGCTGCGCTTGTTGGCTTCCTTGTAGACTTTGGCGCAGCGCAGCTCGGCGCCGCAGCGCACCACATAGACAGCTGCTTCCTTGCCGCTCATCAGCGGGCGCAATACTTCGTCGATCAGGCCGTCTTCGATCAACGGCTCTAGGCGTTTCGGGGTCTTCATCGGGCTTCCTGGCGTACCTCTCTGGGGCGCTGCGCTCCTTATACGGCAAACGTCGACGACCGCCCAGCGCGATCAGGGTTCGGGCGGGGTCAGCTCGATGCTTTCGGTCACCGCATCTTCGAGTCGTTGCAGTTCGAGCCCCAGCGCCTCGTCGCTGTCGGCGTAACGCTGGGCGATATTGGCGAAGCCTTCGGCAACCTCGCGGAAGGCCTCGACCACCCGCGGGTCGAACTGGCTGCCGGCGCCGGCCTTGATGCGCTCGGCGGCTTCCTCCGGAGTCAGCGAAGAGCGGTAGGCGTGACGGCAGGTGTATTCGTCATAGCAATCGATCAGCGACAGCATGCGGGCGCCCAGGGGGATCTGCTCGCCGGCCAGGCCTTCGGGAAAGCCGCTGCCGTCCCAGTGCTCATGGTGGCTGTAGGCGATTTCCTTGGCAAAACGCAGAAAGTCCGCTGGCGATCCGAGTTTGCGCTCCGCCGCTGCCAAGGCATCGCGGCCAACGGTGGTGTGGCTTTCGAGGATCAGCCGGTCGGCCTCTTCCAGTTGGCCGGGGTTGTGCAGAATGCGGTCGGGCACGGCGACCTTGCCAATGTCATGCAACTGCGCCGAGCGCACCAGCAGTTCGATGTTTTCCACCGACAGCTCGGCTGCGAACTCCGGGTGCAGCGACAGCGAGCTGCCCAGCAGTCGCATGTAGTGCTCGATACGTACGAGGTGGTTGCTGTGCGGGTTGTCGCGCAGGTCGCAAAGGGTCGCCATGGCTTCCAGCGTGGCGTCCTGAATCGCCTGCAGTTCGCGGGCGCGACGGCGCACCTCCAGCTCCAGGTACTCGCTCTTGTCGCGCAGGAAGTCGGCGTTGGCCTTGAGGTTCAGGTGCGCGCGGATGCGCGCCAGGGTCACCGGCGGGCTGATCGGCTTGGTCAGGTAGTCCACCGCGCCCAGGTCCAGGCCCTTCTGCTCGTCGGCGGCGCTGACCATGCCGGTGAGGAAGATCACCGGTATGTCGCGGGTCATGGGGTCGGCCTTGAGCTGCCGGCACACTTCGTAGCCGTCCATCTCCGGCATCATGATGTCGAGCAGCACCAGGTCCGGGCGCGGATCGCTCTGCATCAGGCGCAGCGCCTTCGGCCCACTGGACGCCACGCGCACCTGATAGCGGTCCATGAGCAGCTCGCTCATCAGCATCAGGTTGTCGGGTTGGTCGTCCACCACCAGGATCATCTCCTGCTCCGGCCGGTCCAGCATGCTATCCATCGCAACTCCTCGCATCGGTCAGATTCGTGACATGCCACGGGTGATCGGACCATGGCCCTGTCCGCGTGTTCCTATCCCGCCCTTTCTTATCTGCTGCGTCATATGCGGATATCGCGCTCCCTCGCGAGATTCACCAGACTTTCCAGGGCCCGCTCGAATTCGAATCGCCGCACATTCGTGGCGATGCCCTCGTAGCCCTCATTGAAGACGCTGCGCAGCAGGCTTGCACGCTCGCCGAGCAACCGTCCGGCGCGCGGGTCGTCCGCCGCCAGCAGGTGCGCCAGGCGCCGACAGACCTGCTCGACCTCGGCGACGTTGCCGCTCTCCAGCAGCGCCGGCGCGGTCGCGGCGGTCGGCAGCAGCGGCACCGGCAGCGGTTCGTGATTGATGTTCTGCAGGCTCAGGTTGACCGAATCATCCACCCGCCCCAGCGGCAGCCGGCACCAGAACAGGCTGCCGCGATCCGGCTCGCTTTCCACCCCGACGCTGCCGCCCATCGCCTCCGCCAGCTTGCGGCAGATCGCCAGGCCCAGGCCGGAGCCGCCGTAGCGCCGGGTGATGGAACTGTCCGCCTGCTGGAAGGATTCGAACAGGCGCTCCTGCTGCAGTTCGGTGATGCCGATGCCGGTATCGCGGAAGGCGAAATACAGCTGCAGGCTGTCCTCGTCCTCGTCTTCCAGGCGGACGATCAGCACCACCTCGCCCTGCTCGGTGAACTTCAGCGCGTTGTTGCCGTAGTTCATCAGGATCTGCCGCAGGCGCAGCGAATCGCCCACCACCTGGGCGGGCACTCGCGGGTCGATCTCGCAACGCACCGTCAGGCCCTTGCTCGCGGCGCGGATACTGAACAGGTCGAACAGCTCGCCGAGCAGGCGTTCGAGGTCGAAGCCGATGTGTTCGAACTCCAGCTTGCCGGCCTCCACGCGGGACAGGTCGAGGATGTCGCTGATCAGCTCCAGCAGGTACTGGCCCGACCCCTGGATCTTGCCCAGGTAATCCACCTGCTGCGGGTCCAGGGTGGTTTCCTGCAGCAGGTGCGCCAGACCGATGATGATGTTCAGCGGCGTGCGGATTTCGTGGCTCATGTTGGCGAGGAAGTCGCTCTTGAGCTGCGCAGCCTCCTCGGCCAGGTCGCGCGCCTCGGCCAGCGCCAGCTCGGTGGCCTTGCGCGCGGTGACGTCGCGGCTGACGCCCACCAGCCCCAGCAGCCGGCCCTGGTCGTCATGGAAGGCGCTGCGCAGGGTATCGAACAGCACCCGCCGGCCATCGGGGTAGACCACCCAGCCTTCGCTGGCGAACGGCTGCCTTTCGGTCAGCGCCTGGCGGTCGCGGTCCTGGCGACCGGCGCCGGCGGCGCGGCTGAACAGCTGCTGATCGCTGCGGCCAATGATGTCTTCCGGCGCGCGCCCCAGGCAGTCGGCGAAAGCCTGGTTGACGCCCAGGTAGCGGCCCTGGGTGTCCTTGAACCAGATCGGATCGGGAATCGAGTTGATCAGCGCCAGCAGCGTGCTGCGCTGGCGCCGCTCCTCCGCCTCGGCGCGGGCGCGCTCGGCCACCTGGATCGACAACCGGCGGTTCCACACCAGCACGAAGGTCAGCAGGCCGAGGACGCCCACTACCCAGGGCCAGGCGATCTGTAGCAGGTGCATCCAGTCGAAGATGTCCAGCGCCGGCAGCCAGCGGGCCTGGATCGCCTCCTGCTCGTTGCGGGTGATGCTGCCCAGCGCGCGGTCCAGCAGCGGCACCAGCGGTTCGAGCTCCTTGCGCGTGGCGAAGCGCACCTGGCTGTTGCCCAGCCCGCTGTCGCCGCGCACCTCCAGATTGGACAGGTCGAGTTGCTCGATCAGGAAGGTGGAGGTGATGAGGTTGCCCACGTAGGCATCGGCGCGCCCGGTGGAAACGGCCTTGAGTGCGCTGGGGGAGTCCTCTACCAGCACGAAGTCGATACCCGGAACCGCCTTGCTCAGCAGCTCGTGCACGGCGTAGCCCTGCTCCACCGCTACCCGGCGGCCGGACAGATCGTCCAGCGTGCGGAGTGTGCTGTCGCGCCGGGCGAAGATCAGGCTGCTGCTGGTGACGTAGGGCTGGGTGAAGCTCAGGAAGCGCTGGCGCTCTTCGGTGGCCGCCATGGATGGCAGCAGGTCCACCTCGCCGGCCTTCACCGCCGCCAGCACCTCCTCCCAGGTGTTGTAGAGCACCGGCTGGATGCGCATGCCCAGGCGCTCGGACAACAATTGCAGGTAATCGGCGCTGATGCCGTGGAACTGGTCGAACTCGTCGATCACCTCGAACGGCGGCCAGCCGGCGCGGAACAGCCCAACGCGGATCGGTTCGTGGGCGGCGACGAAGGCGCGCTCCTGCTCGCTCAGGTCAACGCCCGCGGCACGGACCTGCGCGCACAGCGCGAGGAGCAGCAGAACAGAGAACAGGCAGAGTCGGCGCAAGGACATGGGTTCTTCTTCAGGCGATACCCAGCAAGCGTAGCCCCTGCTGCCGCGCTTCGAATTTGAAAACGCGATGCGGATTGCTGCACTTCGTGTCGGGACGGAGAATCCCCTCAACAGCCATTGCCTGGAGAGCTGCCATGACGACCACCTCACTTGACCCCGAGCGCTGCTGGCAGGCGGTCTGCGAGCGCGATGCACGCTACGAGGGGCGTTTCGTCTTCAGCGTGCGCTCCACGGGCGTGTACTGCCGGCCGAACTGCCCGGCGCGCCGGCCGTCGCGGGAGAACGTGGCCTTTCATGCAGCGCCAGACGCGGCCGAAGCCGCCGGCTTTCGCCCATGCAAACGCTGCTCGCCGCGTGGCCCGAGTCCAAGGGAGCAACTGGATGCGCTGGTCGCCGCGGCCTGCGAACTGCTCGACAAGGCCGAGAAGCCGCCCACCCTGGACGAACTCGCCGGGCGCATCGGCCTGTCCGCCTCGCACCTGGCCCGCGCCTTCAAGGCCCGCACCGGCCTGACGCCCCGCGCCTGGGCCGAATCCCGCCGCGAGCAACGCCTCGCCGCCGCCCTGCCGCAAGCGCGCTCGGTGCTCGACGCCGCACTCGAAGCCGGCTACTCCGGCACCCGCGCCCTGTATGAAAGCGACATGCCCCTGAGCCCCGCACAACGCCGGCAGAAAGGCGCCGGCGAACGCCTGCGCTACGCCATCGCGCCCTCCCGGCTCGGACTGGTACTGCTGGCCGCCACCGACAAGGGGGTGTGCGCCCTGCTCTTCGCCGACGATGCCGGCGAGCTGGAGCGCCAGTTGGCCGAGCGCTTCAGCGCTGCCGAGCGAGCCCGCGACGATGAGGGTCTCGGTGACTGGCTGCGCCAGGTCCTCATCCAGCTGGAAGAACCCGAAAAGGCCGCG
Source organism: Pseudomonas nitroreducens TX1 (assembly GCF_000313755.1). Taxonomy (GTDB): domain Bacteria; phylum Pseudomonadota; class Gammaproteobacteria; order Pseudomonadales; family Pseudomonadaceae; genus Pseudomonas; species Pseudomonas nitroreducens_A. Next base: position 113,404 of record NZ_AMZB01000136.1, read on the forward strand.
CAGCTCCCGCTGGACCTGCACGGCAGCGCCTTCCAGCTTCGCGTCTGGCGCGCCCTGACACGCATTCCCAGCGGCGAAACACGGCGCTACGGCGAACTCGCCGAGACATTGGGCACCCACCCGAGGGCCATCGCCCGCGCTTGCGCCAGCAATAATGTCGGCCTGCTGGTGCCCTGCCACCGTGTGGTCGGCGGTACGGGCGAAGGCGGCTATCGCTGGGGCCTGCCGCGCAAACGCGAACTGCTGCGCCGCGAGGAACACGCCGCCGGTCAGAACCCCGAGGTGGATTGACCTCGATCACGCACGGCGAAGGGGGGCGGCGTGCTATTTTCCCCCGCCTTACCCCACCTCCCCGGCACACCATGGATTTCTGGTCCCTGATCACCCGCCTGGGCGACAGCTCCCTGCTCGCGCCCGCCGCCTTGTTCGTCTTCTGCTGGCTGCTGTACCGCCGCGAGACAGCCAAGGCCGGGTTGTGGGCGCTGCTGTTCGGATGCTCGACCGCACTGGTGGTGGGTTCGAAGCTGGCCTTCATGGGCTGGGGAATCGGAATTCCGAACCTGAACTTCACTGGCATCTCCGGCCACAGCATGATGGCCGGCGCAGTACTGCCGCCGCTCGCCGCGCAATTGTTCAGCAGGCGGCGCGCCAGCCTCGTCGCGGCCGGGCTGGCGGCGCTGGTCGCCGTACTGGTGGGCCTGTCTCGGCTGGCGATCAACGTGCATTCGCCAGCCGAGGTCTATGCAGGCCTTGCGCTGGGTCTGGGGACCAGCGCCATATTCCTCGGCGCCACGCGCGCCGCCCTGCCTGCCCTGCAGCCTGCGCTTCTGCTGCTGGTCGTAGCGCTGGGGCTGGGCCAAGCGACCACCGGGGTTCGCGCGCCGACGCACCAGTTGCTGGAGCGCATCGCCGCACACCTGGCCGACCGCGACCAGCCCTATCAGCGCGGTCAGTGGGCGGGCCAGCCGGACGTCTGAGCCGGAGTCTCGTTCGGATTTCCGAACGACAATTCCCCGAATATCCGGGAGGCCGAACGCCACGCTGCCTCGCCGCGACGCCTACCTCTTAATTAATCATTATATTTCATATAGTTAGATGAATATCCAGGATTTGGCACGGACCCTGCTCTGCTCCACCTCGAACGTGCGACCGGCCTGGAGTGAGCCTCGTCGGCGCAGGACTGAATAACAAACACAACCAGTCGAGGTAGTCTCCATGCGTTTCGCACCCCGTGCGTTGGGCGTCGCCATTGTCGCGGCCCTGCTCGCCACTCCCGTCGTCGCCGAAGAACTCACCGGTACCCTGAAGAAGATCAAGGACTCCGGCACCATCGTCCTCGGCCACCGTGACGCCTCCATCCCCTTCTCCTACCTCGGCAGCGATCCGCGCCAGCCCGAAGGTTATTCCCACGACCTGCAGATCAAGGTCGTCGAAGCCCTGAAGAAGGAGCTGAACGCTCCCGACCTGAAGGTTCGCTACAACCTGGTGACCTCCCAGACCCGTATCCCGCTGGTGCAGAACGGCACCGTGGACATCGAGTGCGGCTCCACCACCAACAACCTTGAGCGCCAGAAGCAGGTCGACTTCTCCGTCGGCATCTTCGAGGTCGGCACCCGCCTGCTGACCAAGACCAGCTCGGGCATAAACGACTTCCCGGACCTCAAGGGCAAGAACGTGGTGACCACCGCGGGCACCACCTCCGAGCGCCTGCTCAAGCAGATGAACGCCGACCAGAAGATGGGCATGAACATCATCTCCGCCAAGGACCATGGCGAGTCCTTCCTGATGCTCGAATCCGGCCGCGCCGTGGCCTTCATGATGGACGACGCGCTGCTCTACGGCGAAATGGCCAAGGCCAAGAAGCCCGACGACTGGCACGTGGTCGGCAAGCCGCAGTCCTTCGAGATCTATGCGTGCATGGTTCGCAAGGGCGATGCACCGTTCAAGAAGGTGGTCGACAAGGCCATCTCCGACACCTTCGCTTCGGGTGAGGTCAACAAGATCTACGACAAGTGGTTCATGCAGCCCATCCCGCCGAAGAACCTGAATCTCAATTTCCCGATGAGTGATGAGCTCAAGAAGCTGATCGCCAATCCGACCGACAAGTCTGCCGAGCAGATGTAACGGTCGCGCGCGGCTGCGCCCACAAGGCGTAGCCACGCGGGGGATCGGGAGCGCGCGCCATGCGCTCCCGAGCCCACTACTTCAATGATGACGATGCCGGAACACCCGCTACCCGCGGGTGGTGGGAGTCCTTGCGCCCGCGTCCGGCCTCGAACACACCGTGAAATGTCTTACCCGAGGGGAAACCCGTCATGGATTACAACTGGGACTGGGGCGTGTTCTTCAAGTCCACCGGGATCGGCGACGAACGCTACCTGGACTGGTACATCACCGGCCTGGGCTGGACCATCGCCGTCTCGCTCGCGGCCTGGGTCATCGCCCTGGCGCTCGGCTCGCTGCTGGGCGTGATGCGCACCCTGCCCAACCGCTGGTTGTCGGGCATCGCCACGGCCTATGTGGAGCTGTTCCGCAACGTGCCGCTGCTGGTGCAGCTGTTCATCTGGTACTTCCTGGTGCCGGATTACCTGCCACAGCCGATCCAGGACTGGTTCAAGCTGGGCATCGCCCCGGAGACCTCGGCCTTCATCAGTGTCGTCGTGTGCCTGGGCCTGTTCACCGCCGCGCGGGTCTGCGAGCAGGTGCGCACCGGCATCCAGGCGCTGCCCAAGGGCCAGCTCGCCGCCGCCAGCGCCGTGGGCTTCCGCCTGCCGGCGATCTACCGCCACGTGCTGCTGCCGCAGGCGTTCCGGATCATCATTCCGCCGCTGACCTCGGAATTCCTCAACGTCTTCAAGAACTCCTCGGTGGCCTCGCTGATCGGCCTGATGGAGCTGCTGGCGCAGACCAAGCAGACCGCCGAATTCAGCGCCAACCTGTTCGAGGCCTTCACCCTGGCCACCGCGATCTACTTCACCCTGAACATGAGCCTGATGCTGATCATGCGCATGGTCGAGAAGAAAGTCGCCGTGCCGGGCCTGATCTCCGTGGGAGGTAAATGATGGACTTCAGCCAGATCGTCCCCGCCCTCCCCGGCCTCTGGGAAGGCATGCTCACCACCCTGCAGCTGATGGCGCTGGGTGTGCTGGGCGGCGTGGTGCTCGGCACCGTCCTCGCGCTGATGCGACTGTCGAGCAGCAAGCTGCTGTCGAACATCGCCGGCTTCTACGTGAACTACTTCCGCTCGATCCCGCTGCTGCTGGTGATCACCTGGTTCTACTTCGCGGTGCCGTTCATCCTGCGCTGGATCACCGGCCAGGACACCCCCGTGGGCGCGTTCACCTCGTGCCTGGTGGCCTTCATGATGTTCGAGGCGGCGTACTACTGCGAGATCGTCCGCGCCGGCATCCAGGCCATCCCCAAGGGCCAGATCGGCGCGTCCTACGCGCTGGGCATGACCTACGGCCAGTCCATGCGCCTGATCATCCTGCCCCAGGCGTTCCGCAAGATGACCCCGCTGCTGCTGCAGCAGAGCATCATCCTGTTCCAGGACACCTCGCTCGTGTACTCGGTCGGCCTGATGGACTTCCTCAACGCCGCCCGTTCCCGTGGCGACATCATCGGCCAGCCCCATGAATTCCTGATCTTCGCCGGTCTCGTCTACTTCGTCATCAGCTTCGCCGCGTCCTTCGGTGTGAAGCGCCTGCAGAAAAGGTTAACCGTATGATCTCCATCGATAACGTCAGCAAGTGGTATGGCGACTTCCAGGTGCTCACCGACTGCAACACCAAGGTGTCCAAGGGTGAAGTGGTGGTGGTCTGCGGGCCGTCCGGCTCGGGCAAGTCGACCCTGATCAAGTGCGTCAACGCGCTGGAGCCCTTCCAGAAGGGCGACATCACCGTCGACGGCACCTCCATCGCCAACCCGAAGACCGACCTGCCGAAACTGCGCTCGCGCGTCGGCATGGTGTTCCAGCACTTCGAGCTGTTCCCGCACCTGACCATCACCGAGAACCTCACCATCGCCCAGCGCAAGGTGCTGGGACGGAGCAAGGAAGAGGCGATGGACAAGGGCATGAAGCTGCTCGACCGCGTCGGCCTCAAGGCCCATGCGCACAAGCATCCCGGCCAGCTCTCCGGCGGCCAGCAGCAGCGCGTGGCGATCGCCCGCGCGCTGGCCATGGATCCGATCGTCATGCTGTTCGACGAACCGACCTCGGCGCTCGACCCGGAGATGGTCAACGAGGTGCTCGACGTGATGGTCCAGCTCGCCCACGAAGGCATGACCATGATGTGCGTGACCCACGAGATGGGCTTCGCGCGCAAGGTCGCCGACCGGGTGATCTTCATGGACCGCGGGCAGATCGTCGAGGACTGCCCGAAGGAGGAGTTCTTCGGCGACCTGCAGAATCGCGCCGAGCGCACCCAGCAGTTCCTCGCCAAGATCCTGCCGCACTGAGTCGGGTTCGCTGATCCACCCGAGCGCCCCGGTTCGCCGGGGTCCTCAACCTCACCGCAACTACAAGAATAAATAAGGAAGTCCCATGCGCGTGTTCCACTTCAGCAAGTTGCCCCTGGGCGTCGCGATCCTCGCGGCGAGTTCGTCGGTCTTCGCCGTCACCCTCGACGGCGGTGCGGTTGCCGCGCCGGACCAGTACGGCGCGAAAGTCGCCAGCGAGATCCTCAAGAAGGGCGGCAATGCCGTCGACGCAGCGGTCGCCACCGCCTTCACACTCGCGGTCACCTATCCCGAAGCCGGCAACATCGGCGGCGGCGGCTTCATGACCCTGTACGTCGAGGGCAAGCCGTATTTCCTCGACTACCGCGAGATTGCGCCGAAGGCCGCGACCAAGACCATGTACCTGAATGAAAAGGGCGAGGTGATCGAGAACCTCAGCCTGGTCGGCGCCAAGGCCGCCGGTGTACCGGGTACCGTGATGGGCCTGTGGGAAGCGCACAAGCGCTTCGGCAAGCTGAAGTGGAGCGAGCTGCTGACCCCGGCCATCGGCTACGCGCAGAGCGGCTTCCGCGTCGCCGACCAGCAGTACCAGTACCGCCAGGACGCCATCGCGCTGTTCAACGGCAAGACCAATTTCGGCGACTACTTCGGCACCATGAAACCGGGCGAGACCTTCAAGCAGCCCGAACTGGCCAAGACCCTGGAACGTATCGCCGACAAGGGTCCGGATGATTTCTACAAGGGCGAGACCGCCAAGCTGCTCGTCGCGCAGATGAAGCAGGACGGCGGCCTGATCACTTCCGACGACCTCGTCGACTACAAGGCCCAGTGGCGCGAACCAATGCGCATCGACTGGCAGGGCAACACCCTCTACACCGCGCCGCTGCCCAGCTCCGGCGGCATCGCCCTGGCCCAGCTGATAGGCATCAAGGAGCAGCGCGCCGCCGACTTCGAGGGCGTGGAGCTGAACTCCGCGAAATACATCCACCTGCTCGCGGAAATCGAGAAGCGCGTGTTCGCCGACCGCGCCGACTACCTGGGCGACCCGCAGTTCTCCAAGGTGCCGGTGGCCCAGCTGACCGACCCGAACTACATCGCCAAGCGCGCCAAGGAAGTGAACCCGGACGCCATCTCGGAAACCGAGAAAGTCCGTCCGGGCCTGGAGCCGCACCAGACCACGCACTTCTCCATCGTCGACAAGGACGGTAACGCCGTCAGCAACACCTACACCCTCAACTGGGACTTCGGCAGCGGCGTGGTAGTCAAGGGCGCGGGCTTCCTGCTCAACGACGAGATGGACGACTTCAGCTCCAAGCCGGGCGTGGCGAACGCCTTCGGCGTAGTGGGCAGCGATGCCAATGCCATCGAGCCGGGCAAGCGCATGCTCTCCTCCATGAGCCCGAGCATCGTCACCCGCGACGGCCATGTCAGCCTGGTGCTGGGCACTCCCGGCGGCTCGCGGATCTTCACCTCGATCTTCCAGGTGCTGAACAACGTCTACGACTTCCACCTGCCCCTGGAGAAGGCCGTCGCCGCGCAGCGCGTGCATCACCAGTTGCTGCCCAAGGACACCATTTACTACGACGCTTATGCGCCGCTCACCGGCAAGGTTGCCGACGAGCTCAAAGCCATGGGCTACACCCTCGAAGACCAGGGCTGGAACATGGGTGACATCCAGGCCATCCGCGTCGACGGCAAGGCCCTGGAAACCGCCTCCGATCCGCGCGGCCGCGGCGTCGGGCTGGTGGTCAAGCCCTAACCCCTGGCGGACGCACCGTGTGGTACCCGAGTCAGTCCATCGCCGCCCCCCGGCGTTGGGCTGGCTCGGCCCCGGCGACTGTGCTGCAATGCGCTTCCAGCCCATTGCCGCCGCCGCTCACCGTGAAGCCACGCCTCGTGCGCAACTACCTGTTGCCCCTCCTGCTGCTCCTGCTCACCCTGGGCTTCGGCTACGGCGGCTACCTGATCAGCGAAGGTGCCGGCACCCGCAGCCTGATCGAGAGCGGCGAGCGCCAGCTCGAACTGCACGCCCGCGGTGTGGAAAGCGAGATCAGCCGCTACACCTACCTGCCCAGCCTGCTGGAACTCGAAGGCAGCGTCAGCCGCCTGCTGGTGGACCCGACACCGCTGCATCGCGACCGCGTCAACCATTACCTGGAAGGCCTCAACCGCCGCGCCGGCAGCCGCGCCGTGTACCTGCTGGATACCTCCGGCCGCGTGCTGGCCACCAGCAACTGGCAGGATGCCGACAGCTACCTGGGCGAAGACCTGTCCTTTCGCGCCTATTTCCAGGAAGCGGTGAACGGCCGCCCCGGCCGCTTCTATGGCATCGGCAGCACCACCGGCGAGCCCGGCTACTACCTCGCCCACGGCCTGGTCCACGGCGGCAGGATCGTCGGCGTGGCGGTGGTCAAGGTGCGCATGGAAGCCCTCGAAGAGCGCTGGGAGAAGGCGCGCCTGCAAGCCTTCGTCAGCGACGAGAACGGCATCATCATCCTCTCCAGCGACCCGACCCTGCGCCTGAAGGCCGTGCGTCCGCTCAGCGACCAGGACAAGGAACGCCTCGCCCGCAGCCTGCAGTACTACTGGTGGGCGCTCAATGAATGGCAGCCGCTGGCGCGCCACCCCCTCGGCAAGGGCGTGGAGGAGATCAGCTTCCCGCCGCCGGGCGAGAACACCGAAGGCCACAAGCCGCTCAGCTACCTGATGCAGACGCGCAGCCTGAGCGACACGCCGTGGAACTTCACCCTGCTCACCCCGCTGGCCGACCTGCGCCGCGAAGCGCTGATGCATGGCGTGCTGGCCGCCGTCGGCTTCGCCCTGTTCGCCTTCCTGCTGATTGCCTGGAACGAGCGGCGCAAGGTCATCGCCACCCGCCTCGCCGCCCGCGAGGCACTGGAGCAGGCCAACAACGCCCTGGAGCGACGCATCGCCGAGCGCACCGCCGACCTGCGCGCCAGCAACCAGCACCTGCGCGAACAGATCCGCGAGCGCCGGCAGGCCGAGGACACCTTGCGCAAGGCCCAGGATCGCCTGGTGCAGGCCGGCAAGCTGGCGGTGATCGGGCAGATGTCCACCAGCATCGCCCACGAACTCAACCAGCCGCTGGCAGCGCTGCGCACCCTGTCGAGCAACAGCGTGCGCTTCCTGGAACGCGGCAAGCTCGATGTCGCCAGCAGCAACCTCGAAGCCATCGCCGAAATGGTCGACCGCATGGGCCGCATCACCGCCAGCCTGCGCGCCTTCGCCCGGCGCGCCGACGACCACGGCCAGGCAACCCTGAGCAAGGCAGTGGACGCGGCGGTGATGGTGTTGCAGGTGCGCCTTGCCGAAGTACCGGTGACCCTGCACCGCGACTACCCCGACGCGCAGCTGGCCATCGACCAGACGCGCCTGGAACAGATCCTGGTCAACCTGATCGCCAACGCCCTCGATGCCATGGGCCCGCAGGCCGACCGCCAGCTGTGGCTGGAAGGCCGCAGCGAAGGCGACGGCCACTACCGCCTGGTCGTTCGCGACAATGGCCCTGGCATTCCGCAGGATGCGCGAGCGCACCTGTTCGAACCCTTCTTCACCACCAAGCCCGGCGAACTCGGCCTGGGCCTGGGCCTGACCCTGTCGGCCAGCCTCGCCACCGCCGCCGGCGGCAGCCTCGGCGTGGCCTATCCGGAGGCCGGCGGCACCGCCTTCGAGCTGCACCTGCCGCTGCTGCCCGCCATGGAGACACCCGCATGAGCGACCCATCCCTGCGCGTCCTGATCGTCGAGGACGACCCCCACGTGCGCCTCGGCTGCCAGCAGGCGCTGGCCCTGGAAGACATCGAGACCGACAGCGTGGGCAGCGCCGAGGAGGCGCTGAAGAAGGTCGGCGCCGACTTCCCCGGCATCGTCGTCAGCGACATCCGCATGCCCGGCATGGACGGCCTGCAACTGCTGGAGAAGCTCAAGGAGCGCGACCCCAGCCTGCCGGTGGTGTTGATTACCGGCCACGGCGACATCGCCATGGCGGTCAAGGCCATGCGCGACGGCGCCTACGACTTCATGGAGAAGCCCTTCTCACCGGAAAAACTGGTGGACACTGCGCGCCGCGCCCTGGCCCAGCGCGCGCTTACCCGCGAAGTCAGCCAGCTGCGCCGCCAGCTCGCCGGCAAGCAGGCCCTGGAAAGCCGGCTGATCGGCCGCTCGCCCGCCATGCAGGCGCTGCGCGAGCTGATCGCCAACGTCGCCGACACCTCCGCCAATGTGCTCATCGAAGGCGAGACCGGCACCGGCAAGGAACTGGTCGCCCGCTGCCTGCACGACTACAGCCGGCGCCAGCCCAAGCCCTTCGTCGCGCTCAACTGCGGCGGCCTGCCGGAAAGCCTGATCGACAGCGAAATCTTCGGCCACGAGGCCCATGCCTTCACCGGCGCCGGCAAGCGGCGGATCGGCAAGATCGAGCACGCCGACGGCGGCAGCCTGTTCCTCGACGAGATCGAGAGCATGCCGCTGAACCTGCAGATCAAGCTGCTGCGCGTACTACAGGAACAACAGCTGGAGCGCCTGGGCTCCAACGAACTGATCCGCGTGGACTGCCGGGTGATCGCCGCGACCAAGTCCGACCTCGCCGCCATGGGTCGCGAAGGCAGCTTCCGCAGCGACCTCTACTACCGCCTCAACGTCATCACCCTGAACCTGCCGCCGCTGCGCGAACGCCGCGAAGACATCCTGATGCTCTTCGAACACTTCCTGCAGCAGTCCTCGCTGCGCTTCGACCGCCCGGCGCCGATCATCGACAACGCCACTGCCGCCACCCTGATGGCCCACGACTGGCCAGGCAACGTGCGCGAGCTGCGCAACGTCGCTGAACGCTTCGCCATCGGCCTGCCGGTGCTGGCAGGCGGCAGCCTCGGCCCGGACGCCGGCGAGCCGCGCTTCGCCGAGGCCGTGGAAGCCTTTGAGAAAAGCCTGCTGTCCACCGCCCTGGAACGCCACGCCGGCAACCTCAGCCAGGCCGCGCACGCGCTGGGCATGGCCAAGACCACGCTGTTCGACAAGGTGAAGAAATACGGCCTGAAGAGCGATTAAGCGGTCTTTGCTTCCCACATGGCGAATGGGCAGAAGCCATTGTTTTCACTTGAAAGCCCGTGCCGTTGCTTTCCCTCTCCCCCGCCCTCTCCCTGAAGGGAGAGGGAGCCGTTCGGCGCCGCCGATGAGCGCGGTATTTACCGGCCGCCCGGACTAGTCCCCTCTCCCGTCAGGGAGAAGGGCCGTTCGGCGTCGCCGATGAGCGCGGTGTTTACCGGCCGCCCGGACTAGTCCCCTCTCCCGTCAGGGAGAAGGGCCGTTCGGCGCCGCCGATGAGCGCGGTATTTCGCGGCCGCTCGGGCCGGCCCCCTCTCCCTTCAGGGAGAAGGGCCGTTCGGCGCCGCCGATGAGCGCGGTATTCCCCGGCCGCTCGGGCCGGTCCCCTCTCCCTTCAGGGAGAGGGTTAGGGAGAGGGCATGCCCTCGTGCCGAGTCTCCTGCAGGAGCGGACCATGCCGCGCCCACGGAGCACGCCGTTCTGCTACGGGATTACCGGCCTGCCTGCTTCCGTTCCCATTGATCTGCGCCGTCCCGTCCCGGACACTATCGACCTTTGAACCGGCCGCACGAGCGGGAGCCCTCATGTCCACCCAAGCCGAAACCCTCTGGAACCAGCTCTGCGCCGACGCCGGCGTCGATCCGCAGCAGCGCATGGCCGCGCGCCGCGCCATCCTCGCCGACAGCAGCGCGCTGGACGCCACCGTCTACCGCCCGGACGACAACGACCCGGACGCCGAAGAACTGGACATGGGCGATGCCAAGGTGCAATTCCTCGGCCCGTTCGAGGCGCCGGTCGAATGGGACGCCGCCGAGCGCGAAGATTTCTTCGACGACGCCGACCCGGCACTGTTCTTCAGCGTTCGCATCGAGTGCGAGGCAGAACCCGGCACCTCCGGCTTCTTCGTCCCGGAAGTGGGCGACTACCTGGCAGTCATGGATGGCGGCAAGATCCAGATGTATTTCCTGCACGACTGGCGCGAAGACGAAGACGGCTGCACCTGCGTGCTGATCCGCGACGACATCCAGCTCTGATCGAGGCGACGCCCTTCGAGGACTTCGCCCAGCCCTGGGCCGAGGCCTACCGGCTATTGCCTATGAAGGAGCCGTCAACCAGGGCAACATACTTTCCTACAAATATCTCGGAAGGCTCCGATGAGTCTGGCGTGAGTTCGCTGTCTAGAGTACTCACCCTTTTTCATCAGCCGGACCTTCCGCCATGAACCTCGCTCCCGACAGTCTCTGGGTCGATGTGGAGACCTGGTCTCCCTACCGCCCGCAACGCATCCTCCACGGCCGCATCAGCCGCGCGGACTATCTCGCCCTGTGCAATGGCCACGCGCCCTCCGAGGTGCGCCTGGGCGATTGCCAGAGCCGCCACTGCCCGACCGGCCCGGTACAGGACCTGTTCCTCAGCGGCTCGCACATCCTCAACGTCACCCCGGTGGAGCGGGTGGCCTGAACGGCGAGGGCTGGAGATTCGGAGAGGAAAGTCCCACAGCCCATTCAGAGGAACCCGACAGAGCCTGCACGGAACCGACGTTAAGGTTTGCCCCCTCTTCTCACCCATGTGGAGCGACGTGGCAATGAACGAACATCTCAAGGTCGAAGTCGTGGTTCGCGCGCATAATCGCGAGTCCTCAGTGCTCCAGGGCTGGATCAGCCAGGGCGACTACTCCGCGCTGTGCCATGGCGCGGCGCCGTTCGTGGTGCGCATGAACGACTGCCAGTCGGAGATGGGGCTGCTCGAACGGCCGGAAGACATCTACGTACGCAGCGCCTACATCCTCAGCATCGAAGTGCTCGACCGCCTGCCTGCGCGTCAGTCGGCCATGCCACGGTAGACGTAGGTCATGGGCCGCGGGCCCGGCAGGTAATCCTGGATCAGTTCGCGCAAGTGGAAGCCACCGGATTCGATCAGCGCCGGCATGTCGCGGTCCAGGTGGCAGCCGCCGGCCAGCGGCTTCCACACCGGCGTCAGGCGGTGCTGCCAGGCACGCACGCTGGCGTCCGGCGCCAGGCCGTGTTCGCAGAAGAAAAATTCGCCACCGGGCTTGAGCACCCGGCGCATTTCCTTCAGCGCCGCCACGGCATCGGGAATGCTGCACAGGGTGAAGGTGCAGACGATGCTGTCGAAGCTCGCGGCGTCGGCGCGGATCTCGCCCAGCTCCAGCGCCACCATCTCCACCGGGATGCCAATCGCCGCGGCGCGGTTGCGGGCGAGCTTCTGCATCTGCGCCGCGGGGTCGACCCCGACGATTGTCGACACTTTCGCCGGATCGTAGAACGACAGGTTCAGCCCGGTGCCCATGCCGATCTCCAGCACCCGGCCATGGGCGCGGGGCACCAGCAGCGAGCGCTGCTTCATCACATCGCCCAGTCCGCAGGCGAAGTCGATCAGCCGGGGCAGGACATAACGGTCGTAGAGTTGCATGCGTGTGATCTCCGCTTTTCCCCTGATCCTAGCGGTCCTCAGCCGCGCCGGCTCAGGGGCTGATGAGGGGATATCCGCCAATTTCACGGACAGCAGCGCCGACTGACCACTCCCCTTGGGCATAAACCCTGGCGGCCGTTAGACGATTGTCGACACTTCATCAAATCTTGATTGACCCAGAGGCTTTCGAGGGGTAGCTTTCGCCGCACATCAAGAAGATTGTCGACACCATGAGCGATAGCCTGACTCTGCCAAGCCCCGTTTCCGACGACAGCGAGACCCTCTCGGAACACGTGTTCCGCAAGATCCAGTCCGCCATCGTCAAGGGCGAGATCGCCCCCGGCAGCAAGATTTCCGAGCCGGAACTGGCGCGCACCTACGGCATCAGCCGGGGCCCGCTGCGCGAGGCGATCCACCGCCTGGAAGGCCAGAAGCTGCTGGTGCGCGTACCGCACGTCGGCGCGCGGGTGGTGTCGCTGAGCCACGAGGAGCTGCTGGAGCTCTACGAGATCCGCGAATCCCTCGAAGGCATGGCCTGCCGCCTGGCCGCCGAGCGCATGAGCCAGGAAGAGATCGACGAGCTGCGCCGTGTGCTCGACACCCACGAGCGCGACGAGGCGTTCCAGGCCGGCCGTGGCTACTACCAGCAGGAAGGCGACTACGACTTCCACTACCGGATCATCCAAGGCAGCGGCAACCGCACCCTCACCCGCATGCTCTGCGGCGAGCTCTACCAGCTGGTGCGCATGTACCGCCTGCAGTTCTCGGCGACGCCCAACCGGCCGCGCCAGGCTTTCGCCGAGCACCACCGGATTCTCGATGCCATCGCCGATCGTGACGGCGAGCTGGCCGAGTTGCTGATGCGCCGTCACATCGGCGCCTCGAAACGCAATGTGGAGCGTCACTACCTGGACGCCCAAGCCAAGACAGCCAACGTACGAGGTGAACAATGAGCTACAAGACCGCCGGCCAACGTTTCCGTGACGCCCTTGCCGAAGAAAAGCCGCTGCAGGTGATCGGCGCGATCAACGCCAACCACGCCCTGCTGGCCAAGCGCGCCGGCTTCAAGGCCATCTACCTCTCCGGTGGCGGAGTGGCGGCGGGTTCCCTCGGCCTGCCGGACCTGGGCATCAACACCCTGGATGACGTGCTCACCGACGTACGCCGCATCACCGACGTCTGCGACCTGCCGCTGCTGGTGGACATCGACACCGGCTTCGGCCCCAGCGCCTTCAACATCGAGCGCACCGTGAAGAGCCTGATCAAGGCCGGCGCCGCCGCCGCCCATATCGAAGACCAGGTCGGCGCCAAGCGCTGCGGCCACCGTCCGGGCAAGGAAATCGTCTCCGTCGACGAAATGGCTGACCGCGTGAAAGCCGCCGCCGATGCCAAGACCGACCCGAACTTCTTCCTGATCGCCCGTACCGACGCCATCCAGGCCGAGGGCGTGGACGCCGCCATCGAGCGCTGCCTGCGCTACGTCGAGGCCGGTGCCGATGCGATCTTCGCCGAAGCCGCCTACGACCTGCCGACCTACAAGCGCTTCGTCGATGCGCTGAACGTGCCGATCCTGGCCAACATCACCGAGTTCGGCGCCACCCCGCTGTTCACCCGCGACGAACTGGCCTCGGTCGGCGTGGCCATCCAGCTGTATCCGCTGTCCGCCTTCCGCGCCGCCAACAAGGCCGCCGAAGCCGTGTACACCGCGATCCGCCAGGAAGGCCACCAGCAGAACGTGATCGAGCTGATGCAGACCCGCGCCGAGCTGTACGACCGCATCGGCTACCACGCCTTCGAGCAGAAGCTCGACGCGCTGTTCGCTGCTGGCAAGAAGTGATTTTCGTTCGTTCAGGCCAGGCCTGGACGAATCGTAGGGTGCATAACGCCTCAGGCGTTATCCACCATCGGCTGTAACGGCGGATAACGCTTCGCGTTATTCGCCCTACGCCACGGCGAAGCCCGAGCGGCTTTCGCCAACCAGATTCGAACCGACCGCACGGCCCAGGCCAGCGGAACAAGAACAAGCAACCGGATTTGATGAGGAGACACGCGATGAGCGCTACCGCAGAAACCACCACCGGCTTCAAGCCGAAGAAGTCCGTGGCCCTGAGTGGCACCGCCGCTGGCAACACCGCCCTGTGCACCGTCGGCCGCACCGGCAACGACCTGCACTACCGTGGCTATGACGTCCTGGATTTCGCCAACCGCTGCGACTTCGAGGAAATCGCCCACCTGCTGGTCCACGGCAAGCTGCCCAACGCCGCCGAACTGGCCGGCTACAAGGCCAAGCTCAAAGCCCTGCGCGGCCTGCCGGCCGGCGTCAAGGCCGCCCTGGAAACCCTGCCGCCGTCCGCCCACCCGATGGACGTGATGCGCACCGCCGTGTCCGTGCTCGGCTGCCTGTCGCCGGAGAAGGACGACCACAACCATCCGGGCGCCCGCGACATCGCCGACAAGCTGATGGCCTCCCTGGGTTCCGCCCTGCTCTACTGGTACCACTTCAGCCACAACGGCAAGCGCATCGAAGTCGAGACCGACGATGAGTCCATCGGCGGCCACTTCCTGCACCTGCTGCACGGCCAGAAGCCGCGTGAATCCTGGGTGCGCGCCATGCACACCTCGCTCAACCTGTACGCCGAGCACGAGTTCAACGCCTCCACCTTCACCTCCCGCGTGATCGCCGGCACCGGCTCGGACATGTACTCCTGCATCGCCGGTGCCATCGGCGCGCTGCGCGGTCCGAAACACGGCGGCGCCAACGAGGTGGCCTTCGAGATCCAGAAGCGCTACGACAACCCGGACGAAGCCGAGGCCGACATCCGTGCCCGCGTCGAGCGCAAGGAAGTGGTGATCGGCTTCGGCCACCCGGTCTACACCGTGTCCGACCCGCGCAACAAAGTGATCAAGGAAGTCGCTCACCAGCTGTCCGTCGAGCAGTCCAACACCAAGATGTATGACATCGCCGAGCGCCTGGAAAGCGTGATGTGGGAAATCAAGAAGATGTTCCCCAACCTCGACTGGTTCAGCGCCGTCAGCTACCACATGATGGGCGTGCCGACCGCCATGTTCACCCCGCTGTTCGTGATCGCCCGCACCGCCGGCTGGTCCGCCCACGTCATCGAGCAGCGCATCGACGGCAAGATCATCCGCCCGAGCGCCAACTACACAGGCCCTGAAGACCTGAAGTTCGTGCCGCTCAAGGATCGCAAATGATGAACACTCAATTCCGCAAACGCCTGCCCGGCACCGCGCTGGACTACTTCGACGCCCGCGAGGCGGTCGACGCGATCCAGGCCGGCGCCTGGGACAAACTGCCCTACACCTCGCGCGTGCTGGCCGAACAGCTGGTGCGCCGCTGCGAGCCCGCCGACCTGACCGCTTCGCTGGAGCAACTGGTCTACCGCAAGCGCGACCTCGACTTCCCCTGGTACCCGGCGCGCGTGGTCTGCCACGACATCCTCGGCCAGACCGCGCTGGTCGACCTCGCCGGCCTGCGTGACGCCATCGCCGAACAGGGTGGCGACCCGTCCAAGGTCAACCCGGTGGTGCCGACCCAGCTGATCGTCGACCACTCGCTGGCCGTGGAAGCCGCGGGCTTCGACCCGGACGCGTTCGAGAAGAACCGCGCCATCGAGGACCGCCGCAACGAGGATCGCTTCCACTTCATCGACTGGACCAAGACCGCGTTCAAGAACGTCGACGTGATCCCGGCCGGCAACGGCATCATGCACCAGATCAACCTGGAGAAAATGAGCCCGGTGATCCAGGCGCGCGGTGGCGTGGCCTTCCCCGACACTTGCGTCGGCACCGACTCGCACACCCCGCACGTGGATGCCCTGGGCGTGATCGCCATCGGCGTCGGCGGCCTCGAAGCCGAGACCGTGATGCTGGGTCATCCGTCGATGATGCGCCTGCCCGACATCGTCGGCGTCAAGC
This sequence comes from Pseudomonas nitroreducens TX1, assembly GCF_000313755.1. Taxonomy (GTDB): domain Bacteria; phylum Pseudomonadota; class Gammaproteobacteria; order Pseudomonadales; family Pseudomonadaceae; genus Pseudomonas; species Pseudomonas nitroreducens_A. Next base: position 129,294 of record NZ_AMZB01000136.1, read on the forward strand.
TGACCGGCAAGCGCAAGCCGGGCATCACCGCCACCGACATCGTCCTGGCACTGACCGAGTTTCTGCGCAAGGAGCGCGTGGTCGGCGCCTACGTCGAGTTCTTCGGCGAGGGTGCGGACAGCCTGACCATCGGCGACCGCGCGACCATCTCCAACATGTGCCCGGAATACGGCGCCACCGCCTCGATGTTCTACATCGACGGCCAGACCATCGACTACCTCAAGCTCACCGGCCGCGAGCCCGAGCAGGTGGCGCTGGTGGAGACCTACGCCAAGACCCTCGGCCTGTGGAGCACCGCCCTGGAGACCGCGGAGTACGAGCGCGTGCTGGAATTCGACCTGGGCAGCGTGGTGCGCAACATGGCCGGCCCGTCCAACCCGCACCGCCGCCTGCCGACCTCGGCGCTGGCCGAGCGCGGCATCGCCGACGAAGCCAAGCTTGCAGCCGGCAAGGGTGAGGAAGCCCAGGGCCTGATGCCCGACGGCGCGGTGATCATCGCCGCCATCACCAGTTGCACCAACACCTCCAACCCGCGCAACGTCATTGCCGCCGGCCTGGTGGCGAAGAAGGCCAACGCGCTGGGCCTGGTCCGCAAGCCGTGGGTGAAGACCTCCTTCGCACCCGGTTCGAAGGTCGCCAAGCTGTACCTGGAGGAAGCCGGCCTGCTACCGGAGCTGGAGAAGCTCGGCTTCGGCATCGTCGCCTATGCCTGCACCACCTGTAACGGCATGTCCGGCGCGCTGGACCCGGCGATCCAGAAAGAGATCATCGACCGCGACCTGTACGCCACCGCCGTGCTTTCGGGCAACCGCAACTTCGACGGCCGTATCCACCCCTACGCCAAGCAGGCCTTCCTCGCCTCGCCGCCGCTGGTGGTCGCCTACGCCATCGCTGGCACCGTGCGCTTCGACATCGAGCAGGACCCGCTGGGCACTGACAGTCAAGGCAACCCGGTCACCCTGAAGGACCTCTGGCCGTCCGACGAAGAGATCGACGCCATCGTCGCCTCCAGCGTGAAGCCCGAGCAGTTCAAGCAGGTCTACATCCCGATGTTCGACCTGGGCAGCGTGCAGGAAGCCGAAAGCCCGCTGTACGACTGGCGCCCGATGTCCACCTACATCCGCCGCCCACCGTACTGGGAAGGCGCGCTGGCCGGCGAGCGCACGCTCAAGGGCATGCGTCCGCTGGCGATCCTGCCGGACAACATCACCACCGATCACCTGTCGCCGTCCAACGCCATCCTGGCGGACTCGGCCGCCGGCGAGTACCTGGCGAAAATGGGCCTGCCGGAGGAGGACTTCAACTCCTACGCCACCCACCGCGGCGACCACCTGACCGCCCAGCGCGCCACCTTCGCCAACCCGCAGCTGGTCAACGAAATGGCCGTGGTGAATGGGGAAGTGAAGAAGGGTTCGCTGGCCCGCGTCGAGCCGGAAGGCAAGGTGATGCGCATGTGGGAAGCCATCGAAACCTACATGAACCGCAAGCAGAACCTGATCATCGTGGCCGGCGCCGACTACGGTCAGGGCTCGTCCCGCGACTGGGCGGCCAAAGGCGTGCGCCTGGCGGGCGTGGAAGTGATAGTGGCCGAAGGCTTCGAGCGCATCCACCGCACCAACCTGGTGGGCATGGGCGTGCTGCCGGTGGAGTTCAAGCCGGGCACCACCCGCCTGACCCTGGGCCTGGACGGCACCGAGACCTACGACATCAAGGGCGACATCTCGCCGCGCAGCGACCTGACCCTGGTGGTCAATCGCCGCAACGGTGACGTGGTCGAAGTCCCGGTCACCTGCCGCCTGGACACCGCCGCCGAAGTGAAGGTGTACAACGCCGGCGGCGTGCTGCAGCGCTTTGCCAAGGACTTCCTCGAGTCGTCCGTGGCGTGATGTATCGGCTCCGGCCTGCCGAGTGCAGGCCGGGTTGAAAGCCCCTCTCCCCCGCCCTCTCCCTGAAGGGAGAGGAAGCTGTCCGTGCCGGCTGATGCCATGGTCTCAACCTGCACCCAACGGTCCCCTCTCCCTTCGGAGCGGGGCGCGCAGCCAGGGTTAGGGAGAGGGCAGCCCACCACCGAATTCCCAGGGACCCGACCCATGCCCCACGTACCCCAAGTGAAGATACCCGCCACCTACATCCGCGGCGGCACCAGCAAGGGCGTGTTCTTCCGCCTGCAGGACCTGCCCGAGCGCTGCCAGGTGCCCGGCGCGGCGCGCGACAAGCTGTTCATGCGCGTGATCGGCAGCCCCGATCCGTACAGCGCGCACATCGACGGCATGGGCGGCGCGACCTCCAGCACCAGCAAGTGCGTGATCCTGTCGAAAAGCACCCAGCCGGACCACGACGTCGACTACCTCTACGGGCAGATTTCCATCGACAAGGCCTTCGTCGACTGGAGCGGCAACTGCGGCAACCTCTCCACCGCCGCCGGCTCCTTCGCCATCCACGCAGGTCTCGTCGACCCGTCGCGCATCCCGGACAACGGCACCTGCGTGGTGCGTATCTGGCAGGCCAACATCCAGAAGACCATCATCGCCCACGTGCCGATCACCAACGGCCAGGTGCAGGAAACCGGCGACTTCGAGCTGGACGGCGTGACCTTCCCCGCCGCCGAGATCGTGCTGGAATTCCTCGACCCGTCCGACGATAGCGACGAAGGCGGCTCGATGTTCCCCACCGGCAACCTGGTGGACGATCTGGAAGTCCCCGGCATCGGCACCTTCAAGGCGACCATGATCACCGCCGGCATCCCGACCATCTTCGTCAACGCCCAGGACATCGGCTACCAGGGCACCGAGCTGCGCGAAGCGATCAATGGCGACCCCGAGCAGCTGGCGCGCTTCGAGAAATTCCGCATCGCCGGCGCCCTGCGCATGGGCCTGATCAAGACGGCCGAAGAAGCCGCAACCCGCCAGCACACGCCGAAGATCGCCTTCGTCGCGCCGGCCAAGGACTACGTCACCTCCAGCGGCAAACAGGTGCAGGCCGGCGACATCGACCTGCTGGTGCGCGCGCTGTCCATGGGCAAGCTGCACCACGCCATGATGGGCACCGCCGCCGTGGCCATCGGCACCGCCGCCGCCATTCCCGGCACCCTGGTGAACCTCGCCGCCGGTGGTGGCGAACGCAGCGCGGTGCGCTTCGGCCATCCCTCCGGCACCCTGCGTGTGGGCGCCGAGGCCAAGCAGGTGAACGGCGAATGGACCGTGACCAAGGCCATCATGAGTCGCAGCTCGCGCATCCTCATGGAAGGCTGGGTAAGGGTGCCGGGGGATTCGTTCTGATCCTTCGGTGATGCCGTCAAAACACAAGGCCCGCGGATGCGGGCCTCGTTTTTTCCTGGGGAAGATCGTGCCTGGGGTGAGGGCTGATCAATGCGCCGATGCATCCCAGTTGGCACGAGCGACACGCTTTTGATCTCGTAGGAGCGGAGCTTCTCCGCGAACACCGGCGCGAGCTGAACGTTTCGCGGACAAGGTCCGCTTCTACGTAGTTGGGTATTCCTCAGCGGAGGCTTGCCCTCTCCCTAACCCTGGCTGCGCGCCCCGCTCCGAAGGGAGAGGGGACCGTTCGGAGTAGGATGAAACCGTGGCATCAGCCAGCACGGACGGCTCCCTCTCCCTTCAGGGAGAGGGCTGGGGAGAGGGAAGGACCCCGAGCACGGACTCGCAGAAGAAGACAGTTGCTCCTACGAATGCGCCCGATGCAGATCCGGCGTCAGGCGACGAAGTCGCCTTGCAACTGTTCCAGCAAGACCTGGATGCGCGCCAGGCGCACGGTGGGGTCGTCCATCTCCAGCAGCACCTGCTTCTGGTCGCGCTCGAACGGCAGCAGATAAGCGAGCTGGCAGGCCAATGCCTGCTGGCCGTTGACCTCACCGCCCATTTCCAATGCCGATACCATCGGGTGCATGGACAGCGCCTCCAGCAGAGCCGCCAGGTCGTCGTGCTCCTTGGTCAGCGGCCGATCGGGCTGTTCGTCCAGCCACTCCACCTCGGCCACGGTCAGTTGATCCGTCTGCACATTGGCCGAAAGCACGCGGAAGCGCCGCCCGCCCTCGACCCGGATGCCCAGCAAGCCGTTGGACTGCTGCTGCCAGTCGCAGATACGCGCCTCGCAGCCGACCAGGCTGTAGCGCTCCGGCGCATCGCCGACTTCCTCACCCTCGACGATGGCTACCACGCCAAACCCGCCGCTCTGCTTCATGCAGCGGCCGATCATGTCCAGGTAGCGCGCCTCGAATATCTGCAGGTCGAGGCGGCAGCCGGGAAACAGCACGGTATTGAGGGGGAAGAGCGGAAAACTCATGGGTACTCCCATTTTTGATCAGAGCCTGTTTACGCTCGTGCGAGCTAGAGCCGTAGTAGGCGGCAAGCGCCCGAAGAGCGGAGTTTACTGCTGTAAATGAGCATCTGAGGGCGTTTGCCAACGCCCTACGGTCGACGCGCAGCAGATCGTCAACAGGCGGTCAGGCGATCAGCGCTACCGCCAACGGTAGCAGCACCGCGGTGGCCACGCCCATCAGGCTCATGGCCAGGGCGGCGAAGGCGCCGCATTCCTCGCCCTCCTGCAGGGCGCGGGAGGTGCCGACGGCGTGGGCGGTCATGCCCAGCGCCATGCCTTGCGCGGCCGGGTGATGCACGCCGAAGCGGCGCAGCAGTTCCGGGCCGAGGATGGCGCCGAGTACACCGGTGATCAGCACGAACACCGCCGCCAGCGCCGCCACGCCGCCGATCTGGCTGGCGACGAGCATGGCAATCGGCGAGGTCACCGACTTGGGCGCCAGGCTCATCAACAGCTCGTGGTCGACGCCGAACAGCCAGCCCAGGCCGATCCCCAGGGCCGTGGCGAACAACCCGGCCACCACCAGCGTGATCAGCGTCGGCCAGAACAGCTGGCGGATGCGCTTGAGATTGAGGAACAGCGGCACCGCGAGCGCCACGGTGGCGGGGCCGAGGAGGATGGTCAGCACCTTGGCGCTGGTGCTGTATTCGGCATAGTCGATACCGCAGGCCAGCAGCACCGCGATGACGATCAGCATCGACACCAGCACCGGCTGCAGGAACACCCAGCGCGTGCGCTCGTAGGCGGCCAGCGCCAGCTGGTAGGCGCCCAGGGTGACGCCCACGCAGAACAGCGGATGGTGGATGACGGCATTCACCGCGCCTTGCCAGTCGAACATCACGCGCCCTCCTTCTGCTTGCGCTGGCGGTCGATGAGCTTCTGCATCAACCAGCCGGCGAACACGAAGGACACCAGCAGCGACAGCGCAAGCGCCCCGACGATGGCCCAGAAGTCCGCGGCGATCTGCTTGGCATAGGCCATTACGCCCACCGCCGCCGGCACCAGCAGTAGGGGCAGGTAGCGCAGCAGCGAGGAGGCGGCCTCGTTCACCGGCTTGCTCACCTCGCCGTTCCACACCAGGAAGGCGAACAGCAGCACCAGCCCAATGATGGGGCCGGGAATCATGTGCAGGATGAGAGCATTCAGGCCCGTGCCGAGCAGTTGGAACAGCACCAGCCAGGTCAGACCTCGTAACAACATCGGGGACATCTCCAGCGCAAGGAGCCGCCATTATGCCCGCCCGGCGCCCGCTATGGCTCGGCATTCGCCCAAAGCATGAATGCCGCTGCGGCTTGACCGACCGCGGACCCCATGCTGATCTGTTGGCGGAACTCTTGCAGGCCGAACTAGAAGAACAACGATATCCCCGGAGGAAACATGGCATTCGTACCCGTAAGCGCACTGAAGGACTACATCGGCAAGGACCTGGGCCATTCGCAGTGGATCACCATCGATCAACAGCGCATCAACCAGTTCGCCGAGTGCACCGAGGACCACCAGTTCATCCACGTCGACCCGGAGAAGGCGAAGAAAACGCCGTTCGGTGGCACCATCGCCCACGGTTTCCTCTCGCTGTCGCTGATCCCCAAGCTCTGCGAGGGCCTGCTGGTCCTGCCGGAGAACCCCAAGATGGTGGTCAACTACGGCCTGGACAGTGTTCGTTTCATCCAGCCGGTACCGGTGGACTCGCGGGTGCGCCTGCAGGTGACCATCACCGACATTACCGAGAAGAACCCGGGCCAATGGCTGATCAAGGCCCGCTGCACGCTGGAGATCGAAGGCCTGCCCAAGCCGGCTTACATCGCCGAATCCCTGAGCCTGTGCTTCGTCTGACGGCTTGCGCACAGCGCTGAGAAAAAAGCCCGCGTCCGCGGGCTTTTTTACGTCACACTGATTCTGCGCCCCACCGTCGATTCGAGAGTCCCGATGCCACGCCACCTCCTGCCCTTGAGCCTCGCCCTGCTGCTGATCGCCTGCGGCGAAGGCGAACCGCTGACGCCCCCGGATGCCCGCCTGCCCGATGGCGCGCGCTACCGAGGCGAGCTGGTGAACGGCCAGCTGCAGGGGCCGGGCCGGCTCGATTACAGCAATGGGGCCTGGTACGAAGGCGCATTCGACAAGGGCCTGCAAAGCGGCCAGGGCAAATGGAACGACGGCAACGGCACGAGCTATGAAGGCGAGTTCCGTGACGGCCTGTTCGAAGGACGTGGCCGCCTACAGTACGCCGACGGCAGCTTCTACGAGGGCCAGTTCAAGCGCGGCGAGTTCGAGGGCGAAGGCCGTCTCTCCCAGGGCGGCACCACCTACAGCGGCGGCTTCCGCAAGGGTCGCTACGAGGGCCTGGGCAGCCTCGAACTGGCCGACGGCACCCGCCACCAGGGGGCCTTCGCCAGGGGCGAGGCCAACGGCGAGGGCGCCCGCCGGGACAGCCTGGGCAACCAGTACAGCGGTACGTTCAAGAATGGCGTACTCGAAGGCAAAGGCATCTTCCGCGACGACGCGGGCGATCAATACAGCGGTGAATTCCGCAACGACCAGTTCGACGGTACCGGGCGCTTCCAGAATGCCGATGGCGACGTCTGGTCCGGTCGCTTCAAGGCTGGCGCGCTCAGCGGGCCGGGCGAGTTCATCGGCGCCGATGGCAGCCGCTACAAGGGCGACTTCCGCTTCTGGCGCTTCGACGGCCAGGGCACCCTGAGCAAGGCCGACGGGCAGACCTACAGCGGCGGCTTCGCCCGTGGCGAGTACTCCGGCGCCGGCACCCTCACCCGGCATGACGGCAGCGTGCAGAAAGGCATCTGGAATGCAGGCCAGTTGCGCCAGGACGCCGCCGGCCAACGGCTGCCCAACCCGCTGGAAGTCGGCTTGCTGGAACAGGGCGTCCTGCTGGAGAAAGCCCTGGCCGCCGTTCCGCAGTCCACCCCGGCCATCGAGCTCTACGGCGTCAGCCTCGGCGGCGACGGCAAGCAGAGCGTGTTCCTGCGCGAGGCCGACTATGTCGCCAACCTGCTCGGCGAGCGCTTCGGCGCGCGCGGCGTGGTGCGCCTGGTCAATCACCGCGATCACCTCGCCGACCGCCCCATGGCCACCCGCGAAACCCTCGCCCGTACGGTGCGGACCATCGCCGAGCGCAGCGGCCCGGAGGACCTCGTGTTCATCTACCTGACCAGCCACGGCTCCCACGACCACCAGCTGGTGCTGGACATGCCGGGCCTGAAGCTCGACGACCTGCCGGCCAGCGAGTTGGCCAGCCTGCTCGCCCCGCTCAAGGATCGCGCCAAGGTGCTGGTGATCTCCGCCTGCTACAGCGGCGGCTTCATCCCCGCGCTCAAGGACGACAAGACCCTGATCATGACCGCCGCACGTAGCGACCGGGTATCCTTCGGCTGCTCCGAAGAGGCCGACTTCACCTACTTCGGCGATGCGCTGTTCGCCAAGGCGTTCCAGCAGACCGACGACCTCAATCAGGCGTTCAGGCTGGCCAGCGCTGCCGTGGCCAAGCGCGAGAAAGAGGAAGAGTTCGAGCCATCGCAGCCGCAACTCTGGGCGCCTGAAGCGGTCATTACTCGCTGGCAGGCCCTGCGTGCGCAACAGACACACACCACGTTGGCGCTCGGCGGCAACGATGCGCAGGCAAAAGGACAGGGCGACAACTAAGCTGGAAAGTGTGTCAGAGGGGAAACACAGATGTACTCGAAACCGACGAATATCCTGCTAGCTGGCGCCACCGGTCTGACCGGTGAGCATCTGCTCGACCGCATGCTCAACGAGCCCACGGTCAAGCGCGTCATTGCCCCGGCCCGAAGGAAGCTGGCGGAGCACCCACGCCTGGACAACCCCGTCGGCCCGCTGGCCGAACTCATCCCGCACCTGCTCCAGCCGGTGGACACGGTGTTCTGCTGCCTGGGCACCACGCTCAAGGAGGCCGGCTCCGAGGAAGCTTTCCGCAGTGTCGACTACGACCTGCCGCTGGCCCTGGGCGAGCGCGGCCTGGCCCTGGGCGCCCGGCACTACATCGTGGTCAGCGCGCTGGGCGCGGACAGCAAGTCGTCGATCTTCTACAGCCGGACCAAGGGCGAACTGGAAGATGCCCTGCGCCAGCAAGGCTGGCAGCAACTGACCATCGCACGGCCGTCACTGCTGCTGGGCCAGCGCGAGGAAATCCGCCTCGCCGAACTGCTCGCCGCGCCCTTCGCGCGCATCCTGCCCGGCAAGCTGCATGGCATCGAAGCCATCGCCCTGGCCCGAGCACTCTGGCGCCTGGCCCTGGAGCCGGGCAAGGGCGTCCGCGTCGTCGAATCGGACGAACTGCGCAAGCTCGGCAAGTAATCCCACAACCGCAGGGCGCACAACGCTTTTGCAGGATGGCGTGGAGCGAAGCGATACCCAATCACGATCACGCCTGCATGGCTATCGCTCCGCTCCCTCCATCCTACGAAGGCTCACTCTGAACGCTCGTCAGAGCTCCTACTTGAACGGATTCAGTTCCCGCCCCACACCTGCAGGCCGATGCCCAGTTCCGCCGCAATCGAGAGCGGCAGCAGCAGCGTATCGAGCAACGCGCTGCCCGGCAGGTCGAGCGCCGGGTAGGCCGGCGCGTCGGTGCCGAAGTGGTCCTTCGGGCAGCAGCCGCCATTGAGCGAATACCAGTCCAGCCGGGTGCCGGCATAGATCAGCGGATCGCCGGGGCGGCTGTCATTGAGTGTCTTCACGGTGGCGCAGCCACCCAGTTGCAACAGCAACAGGGCGGCGAGGAGCTTATTCGTCACTGACAAGATGGTGTTCGCCCCAGCGCGGCAGCATGTCCTGGGGAATACCCAGCTGATTGAGGATGCGCGCAACGACGAAGTCGATCAGGTCGTCGACTGTCTGCGGCTGGTGATAGAAGCCCGGAGCAGCCGGCAGGATCACCGCGCCCATATTGGACAGCTTGAGCATGTTCTCCAGGTGGATACTGGAGAACGGTGCCTCGCGCGGCACCAGGATCAGTTGGCGGCGCTCCTTCAGCGCAACGTCGGCGGCGCGTTCGATGAGGTTGTTGCAGGCGCCGGTGGCAATCGCCGAGAGCGTCCCCGTCGAGCAGGGCACCACCACCATCGCACTCGGCGCGCCGGAGCCGGACGCTACCGGCGCCATCCAGTCTTCCTTGCCGTACACGCGGATCTGCCCGGGAGCGGCGCCGGTGTATTCGCTGAGGAAAGCCTGCATCGCCTGCGGCTTGCTCGGCAGGGTCACGTCGGTCTCGGTGGCCACCACCAGTTGCGCAGCCTTGGAGATCAGGAAGTGCACCTCGCGGTCCTCCTGCACCAGGCAGTCGAGCAGGCGCAGGCCGTACTGGGCGCCGGAGGCGCCGGTCATGGCGAGGGTGACGCGTTCGGCTCCGGCCATGTTCAGCCCTCCAGCGCCTGGGCGAGCTTGCCGTGCAGGCCGCCGAAACCGCCGTTGCTCATGACCACCACCTGGGTGCCAGGCGTGGCGATGGCTTTCACGCCCTCGATGATGGCTTCCAGCGAATCGCACACGTGCGTGGGAACCGTGGAGCTGGCCACGGTGGCAGCCAGGTCCCAGCCCAGGTTCGGCGGGGCGTACCAGAATACGTTGTCAGCCTGCACCACCGACTCCGGCAGGCCGTCGCGGTGGGCGCCGAGTTTCATGGAGTTGGAACGCGGCTCGACCACGGCGATCACCTTGGCATCGCCGACGCGCTTGCGCAGGCCGTCGAGGGTGGTGGCGATGGCGGTCGGGTGGTGGGCGAAGTCATCGTAGATGGTGATGCCCTTGACCTCGGCGACCTTCTCCATGCGCCGCTTGACGCTCTTGAAGGCCGACAGCGCGGCGCAGCCCAGCTCCGGCACCACCCCGACATGGCGGGCCGCCGCGAGGCAGGCCAGGGCGTTGGCAACGTTGTGCTGGCCGGTCAGTTCCCAGTCCACGGTGCCCTGGGCACGGCCGTCGAACATGACCTCGAAATGCGAGCCGTCCTCGCTGAGCAGGCGCGCCTGCCACTGGCCGCCTTCGCCGGTGGTCTGCACCGGGGTCCAGCAGCCCATGTCGATCACACGCTTGAGCGCGGTTTCGGCGGTGGGATGGATGACAAGGCCTTCGCCGGGGATGGTCCGCACCAGGTGGTGGAACTGCCGCTCGATGGCGGCGAGGTCGGGGAAGATGTCCGCGTGGTCGAACTCCAGGTTGTTCAGGATCGCCGTGCGCGGGTGGTAGTGGACGAACTTGGAGCGCTTGTCGAAGAAGGCGCTGTCGTACTCGTCCGCCTCGACCACGAAGAACGGCGTGCCGCCCAGGCGCGCGGAGACGCCGAAGTTCTGCGGCACGCCGCCGATCAGGAAGCCCGGGCTCATCCCGGCGTGTTCCAGTACCCAGGCCAGCATGCTGCTGGTGGTGGTCTTGCCGTGGGTGCCGGCGGCAGCCAGGACCCAGCGGCCCTGCAGCACGTGGTCGGCCAGCCACTGCGGGCCGGAGACGTAGGGCAGGCCCTTGTTCAGGACGTATTCCACAGCGGGGTTGCCGCGCGACAGGGCGTTGCCGACCACCACCAGGTCCGGAGCCGGCTCCAGGTGGGCGGGATCATAGCCCTGCATCAGCTCGATGCCCTGGGCTTCGAGCTGGGTGCTCATGGGCGGGTAGACGTTGGCGTCGGAGCCGGTCACGCGGTGGCCCAGCTCCTTGGCCAGGACGGCCAGCGACCCCATGAAGGTGCCGCAGATGCCGAGGATGTGAATATGCATGCAGACTCCTGCAATCAAGCCTTTGAAGGCGCTTCGAATGGGCGGCAGAGTAGCACAGCGCGCCCCCGCGCGGCCCGCCGCCGGGGCATCAGACGACGAGGTGGGGAGGCGGTTCCCGGTGGAGGGGGAAGGCGTTCACTTTTCCATCATCGTCGTGCGTTTCAAGTCGGCGGTGGTCGACGGGGATATGTGCTTGCGCGCCCCCTCACCCCAGCCCTCTCCCTCAGGGAGAGGGGGCAGATCGTGCCGGCTGACGTCGAGGTTTTCGCCTTCACCGTACGATGCCCTCTCCCCCGCCCTCTCCCTGAAGGGAGAGGGGGCCGTCTGTGCCGGCTGATGCTGAGGTTTCATCCTGCACCATGCGGTCCCCTCCCCCTTCAGGGGGAGGGTTAGGGAGAGGGGGCGAAGTCAATCGAAGCGCCTGCCCAACGCCCAAGCACCGTTCGCGAGCAAGCTCGCTCCTACAGGCTCGGCGAACGCGCTCTTCGTAGGAGCGAGCTTGCTCGCGAACCGCATGGCACGGGGCCAATGGCGGACGGAGTGCGCTCCTACGACAGCTGCTTCCTGCTCAACCCGTGGCGGTTGAGCTTGCGGTACAGCGTGTTGCGACTGATGCCCAGGTGCTGCGCCACCCGGCTGACATGCCAGTGATGCGCCTCGAGCACCTCCAGCAGCGCATTGCGTTCGGCCACGCCGAGGGTGTCGCCGCCGTCCTCGGCCATCGGGGCCGGCGGGGCAGCAGGCGCCGGCGCGCGGCGCAGGTCCGGCGGCAAGTCGGCCATCTGGATGCGCCCGCCCTCGCACAGCGCGCAGAGCGTGCGCAGTACGTTGCGCAACTGGCGCACGTTACCCGGCCAGGGGAAGTCCAGCAGGTGCCGGCGCACGTCGTCGTCCAGGCGCACGCTGCGGCCCTTGCTCTCCTCGGCCAGCAGGTGATCGAGCAGCGCGCCGCGGTCTTCGCGCTCGCGTAGCGGCGGCAACGCAACCACCAGGCCGTTGAGGCGGTAATAGAGGTCTTCGCGGAACTGTCCGGCGGCCACCAGCGCTTCCAGATCGCGGTGGCTGGCACTGATCAGGCGGATATCCACATCCTGCGGCTCGCCGCCGATGGGCACCACCTGGCGCTCTTCCAGCACGCGCAGCAGGCGGGTTTGCAGCGCCAGCGGCATGTCGCCGATCTCGTCGAGGAACAGGGTGCCGCCATCGGCCTGTTGCAGCTTGCCGCGCATGCCTTCCTTGCGCGCGCCAGTGAAGCTGCCGCCGCGATAGCCGAACAGCTCGCTCTCGATCAGGGTCTCGGGAATCGCCGCGCAGTTCAGCGCGACGAAGCTCTTGCCAGCGCGCTCGCCGCCCAGATGCACGGCGCGGGCGAAAGCCTCCTTGCCGGTGCCGGTCTCGCCCTGCAGCAGCAGTGGTACGTCGTGGGCGTAGACCTTCAGCGCACGGCGGAAATCGTGAGCCAGTTGCGGGTCGTCAATGCACAGCCCCTTCGCCAGCGGCGCGCGCGGCAGCACCGGCGCGGCGGCGATGGGACGCTTGCCGCGCAGCAGCGCATAGAGCATTCGCCCGGCATGGGTGCGCAGCGGCCAGCTGGCATTGGGCTGCGGGTCGGCGCGGCTGAACAGGTCATCCAGGCGACACTCGAAGAACTGTTCCAGGGAGCGGCCGATCAGGCTTTCCCGGCGGCTGCCGAGCAGGTTGATGGCGCTCTGGTTCGCCGCACGGATGCGTCCGTCGGCGCCCAAAGCCAGCATGCCTTCGCTGAACAACCCGAGGCCATCGGGTTGCAGGTGGAAACGCAGCAACCACTGGTCCTCGAAATGGCGCAAAAAATAGCAGCTCTCGATGGCCTTGGCCGACAGGTTGACCAGCGCCATGGTGTGGAACTGGCTCTGCCGCGATACATCGCGGCGCGCGGAAGAAACGTCGAGCACCGCCAGCAGTTCGCCCTGCGGGTCGAACACCGGGCTGGCCGAGCAGGTCAGCCCGGTGTGGCGGCTGCGGAAGTGTTCGTCCTGGTGAATGGTCAGCGCCTGGCGCTCCACCAGGCAGGTGCCGATGCCGTTGGTGCCTTCGCGGGCTTCGCTCCAGTCGGCGCCGAGCCACAGCCCGGCCTGTTCGAAGGTGCGTCGCTCGGCGGCTTCGCTGACGCAGTTGAGGATCACCCCGCGGGAATCGGTGAGCAGCACCGCATGACCGGCGCCGGACAGCTGCTGGTGCAGGCTGTTCATCTCGTCGCTGGCGATCTCCAGCACCTGGCGATGGCGCTCGCGGACTTCGAGCATGCGTGCGTGCTCCAGCACGGCCGGCGCCATGGGCTGCGCCGGGTCGAGGTGATACTGCTCCAGGCAGCGCATCCAGGAGCGGGCGATCGACGGGTCCGCGCCGGGAGCACCGGCGGGCGCCTTGCCCTCGGCCACGGTCATGACCTGGCGGGCGTGGCGGCTCAAATCGTTGGCGCGCATTCTTGTTGTTCTCCGCTTGGCGACGGGGAGGCAGCCCCGAATTCCCACGAAAGTCCTGTAGGACCTTTCTTTCCTACAGAAAGCGCGGGAATGCAGGACAGCATCCCCTACGCGCCAGCCCAATGCAACGCCTGGCCGACCGTCAGGTCACGACTGTCACGCAAACGGGACAAAGTGTCACGAAACGCTGTGCCAAGGGCGTAACAGCGCGCTTTCCAGCTCATCGCCAGCAAACCGTCCAGCCCATGCGCGGCGCGCCTTTCGCTGGCATGGCCCGGCCCTTGCTCTACGCTTGATCAACGTCCTCCCCAACAAGCACAAGACCCAGGAGATCCGACCATGCGTTATGCCCATCCCGGTAGCGAAGGCGCCATCGTTTCGTTCAAGGCGCGCTACGGCAACTACATCGGCGGCGAATTCGTCCCGCCGGTGAAGGGTCAGTACTTCACCAACACCTCGCCGGTGAATGGTCAGCCCATCGCCGAATTCCCCCGCTCCACCGCCGAGGATATCGACAAGGCGCTGGACGCCGCCCATGCCGCCGCCGACGCCTGGGGCCGCACCTCGGTGCAGGACCGCTCGCTGGTGCTGCTGAAGATCGCCGACCGCATCGAACAGAACCTGGAACTACTGGCTGTCACCGAGACCTGGGACAACGGCAAGCCGGTGCGCGAAACCCTCAACGCCGACATCCCGCTGGCCGCCGACCACTTCCGCTACTTCGCCGGCTGCATCCGAGCGCAGGAAGGCAGCGCCGCCGAGATCAACGACAGCACCGTCGCGTACCACATCCATGAACCGCTGGGCGTGGTCGGGCAGATCATCCCGTGGAACTTCCCGCTGCTGATGGCCGCGTGGAAGCTGGCCCCGGCGCTGGCCGCCGGCAACTGCATCGTGCTCAAGCCGGCCGAGCAGACCCCGCTGGGCATCTGCGTGCTGATGGAACTGATCGGCGACCTGCTGCCCAAGGGCGTGCTCAACGTCGTCCAGGGCTTCGGCAAGGAGGCCGGCGAAGCGCTGGCCACCAGCAAGCGCATCGCCAAGATCGCCTTCACCGGCTCCACCCCGGTGGGTTCGCACATCCTCAAGTGCGCTGCCGAGAACATCATTCCGTCGACCGTGGAACTGGGCGGCAAGAGCCCGAACATCTACTTCGAAGACATCATGCAGGCCGAGCCGACCTTCATCGAGAAGGCTGCCGAAGGCCTGGTGCTGGCCTTCTTCAACCAGGGCGAGGTGTGCACCTGCCCGTCCCGCGCGCTGGTGCAGGAGTCCATCTACCCGCAGTTCATGGACGTGGTGATGAGGAAGGTGAAAGCCATCAAGCGCGGCGACCCGCTGGACACCGACACCATGGTCGGCGCCCAGGCTTCCCAGCAGCAATACGAGAAGATCCTCTCCTACCTGGACATCGCCCAGCAGGAAGGCGCACAGATCCTTACCGGCGGCAAGGTGGAGAAGCTCGAGGGCAGTCTCTCCACCGGCTATTACATCCAGCCGACCCTGCTCAAGGGCAACAACCAGATGCGCGTGTTCCAGGAGGAGATCTTCGGGCCGGTGGTGGGCGTCACCACCTTCAAGGATGAGGCCGAAGCGCTGGCGATCGCCAACGACACCGAGTACGGCCTGGGCGCGGGCCTCTGGACCCGCGACATCAACCGCGCCTACCGCATGGGTCGCGGCATCAAGGCCGGCCGCGTGTGGACCAACTGCTACCACCTGTACCCGGCGCATGCCGCCTTCGGTGGCTACAAGAAATCCGGCGTGGGCCGCGAGACCCACAAGATGATGCTCGACCACTACCAGCAGACCAAGAACCTGCTGGTGAGCTACGACATCAACCCGCTGGGCTTCTTCTGAGTTTCTCCTGAACCACCCGCCCGGCTCGCGCCGGGCATTCTCTCCAATCGATCTTTGCGCGGCCTGCGGGCCGCGCTTTTTTTTGCCTGGGGGAAACCGGCTTCTCATGAAAGCCCGCGCCGGGGCTTCCCCTCTCCCCGCCCTCTCCCTGAAGGGAGAGGGAGCAGATCGTGCCGGCTGACGACGTGGATTCACCCTGCACCGAACAGTCCCCACTCCCTACAGGGAGAGGGTTAAGGGCAGTCCCTCGCGCAGGGTTTCATGTAGCGGGCCGCGCAATGGAAATCTCAGCAGGCGCCGCTGCGCCACTGCCGCGGGCTCACGCCGAACCAGCGGCGGAAGGCACGGGAAAAGGCGCTGGTCTCGGAGTAACCGAGCAGCGGCGCCAGCTCGGAGATCGGCCGCTGCGGCTGGCGCAGGTAATGCAGGGCCAGCTCGCGGCGGGTGTTTTCGACCAGTTGACTGAAGCTCAGCCCAGCCTCGCGAAGGCGCCGTTGCAGGCCGGCGGTCGTCAGCTCCAGCTGCTCGGCGATGATCTCCAGCGACGGCTCGCCGTCCGCCAGCGCAAGGCGGATCTGCGTGCCCGCGTCCTCCACCAGGTTCGGCGCGCCGCCCTGCTCGCCCAGGCGGCGGATCACGTCCTGCACCAGGAACAGCAGGTTGGCGTCGCGCTCGGGCATCTGCCGGCCGTAGAGGTCGCGCTTGGGAATCAGCATCGAATTGCAGCCACGCTGGAACAGCACCGGCGCATCGAACACCCGACCGTGCTCCTGCCAGCCCTCCGGCCGTGCATGCTCGAAGCTCACCGCACGCGGCGCCCATTCAGGGCCAAGGGCATGACGCAGCAGGTTCAGTGCCATGCCCAGGGTCAGCTCGGCGTCCTGACGGCGGTCGAGGATCGCACCATGGCGCACCTGGTAGTCGAAGCGATAGCACTCACCGCAATCCACCAGGCGGATCAGGGTGTCGTGCTGGTGATAGGGGAAGGCGGCAGCGAAGTTCTTCAGCGCGTCCTCCAGGGTTTCCGAGCACAGCCCGACATAGCCCAGCAGACCCAGCTCGCGCGGGCGGAACTGCTCGCCGTAGCGCAATCCGAAGTTGTCGCAGCCCGACTGCCGCGCGGCTTCTTCCAGCACCTGGCAATAGTTGGTCAGCGCCAGGCTCAGGGTGGGATGCAGCAGGCGCTCCGGGTCGATGCCGGCGCGGCCGAAGACGCGGTCGATGTCGCCACCCTGGTCGCCAATGAAGCGGCCCAGGCCGCTGGCGGCGGCAGACAGCACGCCAATGTTGCTGGCCAGTGGAAGGTTGAGTCCGGATGGAGAGAACAGAGGCTGGCTCATGTCGGTTACCGATCTTGTTATGGAGCACCCAGGGCAGGTCGTTCCCGGAAGGGATGAATAAACAAAGCAAAACCCGTGCCTCGCCCATGCTTCGACCCATGGGCCGGACAGGGCGCCACGCCTGGCTTTCAGCTGCTACAACCGGGGGCAAACCGGTGATTTTCGGCACCAGAAGCGGGCACTGCGCGCACGGTGGGGCGATGGGTAACAACCAGTTGACCCTGCACGCCAAAAGCCGGTTCCACCGGTCAAGTCTTGCGCGGCAGTGCGCCACTACCATCGAGGCTCTGGTATCCGTCCACGCCCTTGCGGCCCGCCCCGGTGGCGGCCTATCCCTTGCGGAGAGAGGAATAACAACAATGAGCGCATCACAACTCAAACCGACGCTTGGCACCCTTCACCTCTGGGGGCTCGCCGTGGGCCTGGTGATCTCCGGCGAATACTTCGGCTGGAGCTACGGCTGGGCCGCCGCCGGCACCCTGGGCTTCCTCGTCACCACGCTGATCGTCGCGGTGATGTACACCTGCTTCATCTTCAGCTACACCGAGCTGACCACCGCCATCCCCCACGCCGGCGGGCCCTTCGCCTACAGCCTGCGGGCCTTCGGCAAGACCGGCGGGATGATCGCCGGCATCGCCACCCTGATCGAGTTCGTCTTCGCCCCGCCGGCCATCGCCATGGCCATCGGCGCCTACCTCAACGTGCAGTTCCCCGGCCTCGATCCGAAGTGGGCGGCCACCGGCGCCTATGTGATCTTCATGACGTTGAACATCCTCGGCGTGAGCATCGCCGCCACCTTCGAGCTGGTGGTGACCGTGCTGGCGGTGGCCGAACTGCTGGTGTTCATGGGCGTGGTCGCTCCGGGCTTCAGCTTCAGCAACTTCGTACTCAACGGCTGGGCCGGCTCGGACGTCTTCGGCACCCCGGCCATGGCCGGCATCTTCGCCGCGATCCCGTTCGCCATCTGGTTCTTCCTCGCCATCGAGGGCGCGGCCATGGCCGCCGAAGAGGCGAAGGACCCGAAACGCACCATTCCACGCGCTTACATCGGTGGCATCCTGACCCTGGTGTCGCTGGCCATCGGCGTGATGATCTTCGCTGGCGGCGTGGGCGACTGGCGCGCCCTGTCGAACATCAACGATCCGCTGCCGCAGGCGATGAAAACCGTGGTCGGCAACAACTCCACCTGGATGCACATGCTGGTGTGGATCGGTCTGTTCGGCCTGGTGGCGAGCTTCCATGGCATCATCCTGGGCTACTCGCGGCAGTTCTTCGCCCTGGCCCGCGCGGGCTTCCTGCCCCGCAGCCTGGCCAAGCTGTCGCGCTTCCAGACCCCGCACCGCGCGATTCTTGCTGGCGGCGCGGTGGGCATCGCGGCGATCTTCAGCGACGGCCTGATCAGCCTGCAGGGCATGACCTTGACGGCGGCGATGATCACCATGAGCGTGTTCGGCGCCATCGTCATGTACATCATGAGCATGTTCAGCCTGTTCAAGCTGCGCCGCAGCGAACCGGACCTGGAGCGCAGCTTCCGCGCACCGGGCTACCCGGTGGTCCCCGGCATCGCGCTGGCGCTGGCGCTGGTCTGCCTGGCCGCGATGCTATGGTTCAATAGCGTCATCGCCTCGGTGTTCCTGGTGCTGATGATCGGCGGCTGCTCCTGCTGCAGCATCGTCATCAGCCTGAATCGGGGCACCGACGCATCGTTCGCCAGCCAGGGTTGAGGAGAAGCGCCATGTCCGGATTCGCCCACAGTGTCGGTGGCCAGACCTGGCGCTTCGACAGCCTGCGCGAGGTGATGGCCAAGGCCAGCCCGGCGCGCTCCGGCGATCGCCTCGCCGGGGTCGCCGCAGGCAGCGACGCCGAGCGCGTCGCCGCACAGATGGCACTGGCCGACATCCCGCTCAAGCGCTTCCTCGACGAAGCGCTGATCCCCTACGAAAGCGATGAAGTCACCCGGCTGATCATCGACACCCACGAACGCCAGGCTTTCGCGCCGGTCAGCCACCTCACGGTGGGCGGGCTGCGCGACTGGCTGCTCGGCGATGCGGCCGACGAAACCAGCCTGCGCGCCCTGGCGCCGGGATTGACGCCGGAAATGGCGGCGGCGGTGTCGAAGATCATGCGCGTGCAGGACCTGGTGCTGGTGGCGCAGAAGATCCGCGTGGTCACCCGCTTCCGCAACACCATGGGGCTGCGCGGGCGCATGTCCACCCGGCTGCAACCCAACCACCCGACGGACGACCCGGCCGGCATCGCCGCCAGCGTGCTCGACGGCCTGCTCTACGGCAACGGCGACGCCATGCTCGGTATCAACCCGGCCACCGACAGCCTGCAGTCGATCTGCACCCTGCTGGAGATGCTCGACGCCATCATCCAGCGCTACGAGATTCCCACCCAGTCCTGCGTGCTGACCCACGTCACCAGCTCCATCGAGGCGATCAACCGCGGCGCGCCGCTGGACCTGGTGTTCCAGTCCATCGCCGGCACCGAAGCGGCAAACGCCAGCTTCGGCGTGAGCCTGTCGATCCTCCAGGAAGGCTATGAGGCCGGGTTGTCGCAAAAGCGTGGCACCCTGGGCGACAACCTCATGTACTTCGAGACCGGCCAGGGCAGCGCGTTGTCGGCCAACGCTCACCACGGCGTCGACCAGCAGACCTGCGAGACTCGTGCCTATGCAGTGGCGCGGCACTTCAAGCCGTTCCTGGTGAACACCGTGGTCGGCTTCATCGGCCCGGAGTACCTGTACAACGGCAAGCAGATCATTCGCGCGGGCCTGGAAGACCACTTCTGCGCCAAGCTGCTCGGCGTGCCCATGGGTTGCGACATCTGCTACACCAACCACGCCGAAGCCGACCAGGACGACATGGACATGCTCCTGACCCTGCTGGGCGTGGCCGGCATCAACTTCATCATGGGCATCCCCGGCTCCGACGACGTGATGCTCAACTACCAGACCACCTCCTTCCACGACGCGCTCTATGCGCGGCAGACGCTGGGACTTAAGCCTGCGCCGGAGTTCGAGGAATGGCTGGCGCGCATGGAAATCCTCCGCCAGCAGGACGGCCGGGTGCAGATGGCCGGTCAGCTTCCCGGCGCCTTCCGCCATGCACTCGCGCAATTGTCCTGAGCGCCACTCGCTTGAGGAGTTTTCGATGAGCGACAGCTTCACCCCCAACCCCTGGCAGGAACTGCGCCGCCTCACCGCGGCGCGCATCGCCCTGGGCCGCGCTGGCACCAGCCTGCCGACCCATGCCCAGCTGGACTTCCAGTTCGCCCACGCCCAGGCGCGCGACGCCGTTCACCTGCCCTTCGACCGCGACAGCCTCGCCGCGCAATTGGCCGGGCGCGGCCGCGAAACGTTGCTACTGCACAGCGCTGCCGCCGACCGCGACACCTACCTGCAACGCCCCGACCTGGGCCGCAGGCTGAACGAAGAGTCGGCGCAAATCCTGCGCCGCCATGCCGACCGCCATCCCCAGGGCTACGACCTGGCGGTGGTGATCGCCGACGGCCTGTCCTCGCTGGCCGTGCAACGTCACAGCCTGCCCTTCCTCGAACGCATGGAAGAACAGGCGCGCAACGAAGGCTGGAGCCTGTCGCCAGTGGCCCTGGTGCAACAGGGCCGCGTCGCCGTGGCCGATGAAGTGGCCGAGCTGCTGCGGGCGAAGATGGTGGTGATCCTGATCGGCGAGCGCCCCGGCCTGTCCTCGCCGGACAGCCTGGGGCTGTACTTCACCTGGGCACCGAAAGTCGGGCTGAACGATGCCTACCGCAACTGCATCTCCAACGTGCGCCTGGAAGGCCTGAGCTACGGCCTGGCCACGCACCGCCTGCTCTACCTGATGCGCGAAGCCTGCCGCCGCCAATTGTCGGGTGTGAACCTGAAGGACGAGGCGCAGCTGCCGGTCCTCGAAGGCGAGAGCGCGGGTGGCCGGGGCAACTTCCTCATCGACGGTTGAGCGGACCTGAGTATCACCTGCACTGTGAGCGCGACCACATGCCGCGTGGTCGCTCCACGGCTTTAAGATTTGTCTTAAATCACCCTCTGCGCCCATCGCGATAAAAACCAGCCCATCAGCGTGCCCAGCGCACGAACAGAAGCGCCGCATGCCGCGCTTCATGTCGATGGCGAGAAGATGGATTTACCCAGCAACGCATTACTCACCCCAGCCGTTCCCGCGCCGCGACAAGACGGCTTCACCCTGATCGAGGCCATGGTGACCATCGGCCTGCTCGCCATCCTGCTGGGCATCGCGGTGCCCTCCTTCGATCTGCTGATCAATCGCAACCGCGCGCAAAGCACCGGCAAGGAGCTGGCCGCCCTGCTTCAGTATGCCCGTGCCCAGGCGCAGATCGGTCACCAGCCAGTGCGGGTGACGCCGCAGACCGAAGGCGACTGGACTGGCGAGCTGATCGTCAGCCGCTTGCGCGGCGGGGATCTGGCCGGCCATCGCGAAATCGAGTTGCGCAGGGTCCGGCTGGTCGATGCGGGAACTGTCTCGATCACCCAGGACGCGACGGCCCCGTTGGAGTTCGACGGAAACGGCATCGCCATCGGCAGCGGCGGTTTTCCTCGAGTCTTCACCCTGACGGCGGGCCGCTATTCCAGCAAGGTCTGCCTGCAGCGCGGCGGAGCGGTGGCTCCATGCGACTGATACAGGGCAGCCCGATGGCACAACGGGGCTTCTATCTGATCGAGGTGCTGGTGGCGGTCATGCTCACCAGCGTCGCCCTGCTCGGCATGCAGGCCCTGCAGGGCCGCGCCATTGCCTACAGCCATGACAGCCAGCAGCGGCAGAATGCCCTGCTGCTCGCCGCAGATCTGGCGCGCAGCATCCAGGCCAATCGCGAGGCGCTGGCGAGCAAGGGCAGGCTCAGTAGCGATGCGGCCTACCTGGTACCGGCCGGCACCAGGTTCCCCAGCCTGGGCAACGGCCAGAGCTGCGCCACCAGCGGCCTTGGCAAGGCGGCCAGGGCGCAGCGCGAACTGGCCTGCTGGGCAGAGCAGGTGCGCCTGAAACTGGACACCGACGATGCCTTGCTGAGCGACTCCACCTTCATCTGCCCCAGCCGCGACGGCAAAACTTGCGCTGCCGGCTCGCGCCAGCCGCTGCTGCTGATCCAGCTCGCCTGGCACAGCCGCAACTGCCGGGCCGGCAGCCCCACCACTGCCGACGATAACGACGCGGCCTGCCTGTCCGGCGGCGATGCGGGCGGCGTCGAACGCTATCGCCTGAGCTTCCAGCCATGAATCCGCACCGCGAATCGGGCATGTCCCTGATCGAACTGATGGTCGCCATCACCCTCGGCGTGATCGTGCTGCTGGGAGTGCTGCAGGTCTACCTCGCGGGCAGCGACCATGCCGCCTTCAACCATGCCCAGCAGCAGAACCAGGCCAGCGCGCGGTTCATTCTCGACCTGCTGCAGCGCGAGAGCGGCCATGCCGGCTATAGCGCCTGGGTGCGCCACGCCACCGAAGCCGATAGCCAGCAATACGACTTTGTCATCGATCGCGAAGGCCCCTTTCCCGCCCTTACCGACAGCGCCACCGGCTGCACCTTTGCAGAGCGCCAGGTCGCCAGCCTGGACGCCGGCGGCAGCGGCCTGTGCCTGCGTTACCAGCTCGCCCAGAGCAGCGACGCGCAAGTGCACCAGGATTGCACCGGTGCGGCGCTCTATGGCGAGCAGGACAAGGGTAACCCGCTGACCCTGGTCAGCCATCTGCGGCTGGCCGACGGCCAGTTGCTCTGCAGGACCAACAATGCGCGGTCCACCGGCGAGGTAGTCCTCGCCAACGGCATTCACGACCTGAAATTCGCCGTCGGTTCGGCTCACCAGGTGCGCGCCGGCCTGGTGCTCGCCTCCACCCGTGCACTGCTACCGGAGAACTGCACGTACCAGGACCCGCTGAACCCCGCGACGCAGAAGAGTACCGGCACGCGCGGGCTCTGCAGCGCCTTCAGCCAGACGCTCTACCTGAGGAGCCAGCCATGAACAGGCAAAGTGGCCAGACCCTGCTGATCGCCCTCCTCATGCTGCTCGCGCTGAGCATCCTGACACTGGGCAACCTGCGCAGCGGCATGCTGCTGGACAACAGCCTGGCGGAAACGCGGGACTACCAGGCGGCGCTGGGCGGCGCCGAATCGGCCATCAGCGAGGCGCTGGACCGCACCCGCTATAGCCCGTCGATGGCGGTCGACGCTGCCGACACCTGCGTCAGCACCATGCAGGACCAGCAACAAGTGCTGCTGTGCGACCGCCTCTGGCTGGAACCCGACAATGCCGTCAGCGCCGCCCTTCTGACGCGGGCGCGCAGTTACCAAGGCAACGACCTGGCCACCCCCGACCAATTGGCCGAACTGAGCAGCGCGCCGCGCTGGTATGTCGCCGCGCAGTGCGAGAGCCGCTCCTCCAGCGCGATGGCCGACTGCCTGAGCGGCAACGGCACCTTGCTGCTGCAGATGAACGCCCTGTCCACGGGCATCACCGACCAGGCCCTCGTGCGCCTTCAGGAGTACGCCCGTGTCCAGCGCTGAGAAGCCCTATCGCCGAAACCTGGCTGCGCTGCTTGGCTGCCTGCTGGCCAGTGCCGGCGCCTGGGGCGGAGCGCCCAGCCAGGCGCCGCTGTTCCTGGTGGAAGGCGTCTCGCCGAATCTGATCGTCACCCTCGACGACTCCGGCAGCATGACCAGCGCCTATACCCCGGACGGCATGAGCTCCTACAGCATCGCCAACCGTGCATCGGCCTACAACCCGATGTACTACAACCCGGACATCACCTACGAAGCGCCGTGGAAGGTCACCTTCAGCGGCGGGCGGATCGTCAGCGAGCGCTATACCACGAGCTTCGACAAGGCGTACTACGACGGCTTCCTCACCCTCCAGACCAATACCGTGGACCTGAACAGGAACACCGGCAATGGCTACAGCCAGAACGCATTGCAGAGCGTCAACACCACCGACGGCTACCAGCGCTATGCCCACTATTACCAGTTCGACGCAGCCTGCCCGCACAAGCGCAACGTCGCCACCAGCACGCTGAGCGCGGTGCAGAACTGCGCGGCCGATTCATCGTTCACCAGCGCCGGCGCCTGCACCCGCACCTGCTTCACGCCAAAGTGGATAACCACCCCGCAGGAACAGCAGAACTACGCCAACTGGTTTTCCTTCTACCGCACCCGCCAGCTCGCCACGCGCACCGCCGCCAACCTCGCGCTGTTCGATCTGCCCGAGCACATCCGGGTGACCTGGCAGGGCCTGAACAACTGCTACAGCCCGAATTTCAACCTGAACTCCACCGCCTGTGGCAACCAGACCCTCGCGGCCTTCAGCGGCCAGCACAAGGCCGATTTCTTCACCTATGCCAGCCGCCTGGCCGCCAGCGGCGGTACCCCGCTGGGCACTGCGCAGAACCGCGTCAACAGCTATCTCTCCAACACCACAGCCTACAACCCCTATGCCCGCGTACCAGGCAATGCCCGCGATACAAAGACCGAGTATGCGTGCCGTCCCAGCTACCACCTGCTGATGACCGACGGTTTCGGCGACGGCTCCGGCGGCAGCAACGCCGACGGTACGGCGCGCACGCTGCCCGACGGTACTGCCTTCCCGGCCTCCGCGCCCTTCCAGGACAGGTGGTCGAACACCCTGGCCGACAACATCTTCCTGGGTTGGGCCACCGACGCTCGCAGCGATCTGGACAACAAGGTTCCACCGCGCTTTCGCGACGGCAACGACTACTGGAATCCGAAGAACGACCCGGCCACCTGGCAGCACGTCACCACCTACACCGTCGGCCTGGGGCTCGGCCCGACGCTGAAATACCTGCAATGGGGCGGCGATACCTATTCCGGCTCCTATGCCCAACTGCTCGATGGCAGCAAGAGCTGGCCGAATCCCAGCGCCAGCACCAGCCTCGACGGCATGACCGTCACCGCCAACGAGGGCAAGGTCGCCGCGCTCTGGCACGGCGCGCTGAACTCTCGTGGCGAGTTCTTCAGCGCCGACTCCACCAGCGAGTTGGTGAAGGCCTTCCAGGCCATCGTCAGCAGCATTTCCAGTGACCAGCTCGCGGTGGCCGCCGCGGGGGCAACGTCCACCTCGCTGAGCACCAGCACCTACCTCTACCGCGCCAGCTACCAACCCATCGACTGGAGCGGCGACATCCTGCAATACCGCCTGGATGCCAGTGGCAATGCCCAGGCCAATACCAGTCTGTCCTTTCGCAACCAGCTCAACCAGCGCTCCCCCGCCAGCCGCAGCATCTATACCAACACCGATCCCGACGGCAGAACGGGCAAACTGCAGGCGTTCATCTGGAACAACCTCGCCGAGCAGCAGAAGGCCCTGCTCGACCGGGCGCCCGGCACCCAACGCGACGACAACCTCGGCCAGCGGCGAGTCGCCTGGCTGCGCGGCGACCGCAGCGACGAGGGGACTATCTTCCGCGCCCGCAACCATTTGCTGGGCGACATCATCTATTCCTCGCCGCTGGTCGTAGGACCGCCCTCCTCCGTCGCCTACTACCTGGAGAAGGCCGCCGGCGCCACCGGCTACAACGACTTCCGGCAAGCCCACGCAGACCGGGAGAGCCGTCTCTACGTCGGCGCCAACGACGGCATGCTGCACGCCTTCGATGAAACGGGCAGGGAGCGCTGGGCCTTCATCCCCGCCGCGGTATTCGCGCAGCTCAACTACTTGCCCGACACCCGATACGCCGCGCGCTCGGAAGAGGAAAACACCAACAGCCTGCACCGCTTCTACGTCGACGGCAGCGCAGTCACCCGTGACGTCTATTTCAATGGCAGCTGGCACACCGTGCTGGTCATGGCACCCGGGCGCGGCGGACGCGGCCTGTTCGCGCTGGACATTACCGAAGCGGACTCGCCCCGCCTGCTCTGGGAGCACTCCGCCACCAGCCGTAGCGAGGACGGCAAGGACATCGAGTTCGGCTACCTGCTCGATCGTCCGGTCATCAGCCAGTTCGGCGGCGTACCCTACGTACTCACCGGCAACGGCTACGACACCGGCACCGGTTACTCGCTTTCGATCCGCCTGGAGGATGGCCGCATCAGCACCGCCAGCCAGTCCGACGCCGGGGACGGCGAAGTGGGCAGCACGGTTTCCTGGACTCGGGCAGCCAGCCCTGGCGACCTCTCGCACCGCTACTTCGGCAATCTCCAGGGCCGGCTCTACCGGCAAACCGGCATCGACTCGGTGACCAGCCTGCTGTCGAGCATTCCCGCCAGCCGCAGCCAGCCGCTGAGCGCAGCCGCCGAAGTCACCCAGCACCCGCGCGGCGGCCAATTGGTGATGGCCGGCACCGGCAAGTATTTTGAAGGCGGCGACAAGGAAGGTGCCGGCAGCCGGCAGTCCCTCTACGGCTTCTGGGACCAGACCGACTACCTCGCCCATGTCGATGGCGCCGGCGCCCCCGCCACCCTGGGCAAACTCGCCGACCTGCAGGTGCAGACCCTCACCCAGGAGTCGGTCCAGCACAGCGCAGGCACCAGCGAGGTGCGGCAACTGAGCAGCCGCCGCGTGGACTGGGACAGCAGCGGCAAGCGCGGCGTCGGCATCCGCGGCTGGTATTTCGACCTGGCCGACGGCGAGCTGATCCTCGATCAGCCATTCATGCTGGGCGATGTCCTCTTCGTCACCATCAGCCGACCCAACGCCGATCCCTGCAGTGCCGGCATCACCTACTGGCTGCTCGCCATCGATCCGAAAACCGGTGGCGCCCTGAACTTCAACGTGTTCGACCTGGTGGGCGACGGTTCCTTCAGCGAGCGCGCCAGCGGCATCAGCATCAACGGGCCGGTAACC
The DNA here is from genome assembly GCF_000313755.1 of Pseudomonas nitroreducens TX1. GTDB lineage: Bacteria > Pseudomonadota > Gammaproteobacteria > Pseudomonadales > Pseudomonadaceae > Pseudomonas > Pseudomonas nitroreducens_A. The sequence continues at coordinate 155,868 of NZ_AMZB01000136.1, forward strand.
CGCATCGGCGACAGCCTCTACACACCGGACGGCAAGCGCATCCCTGTGCAGCTCTTCGATCCGATGAACCAAGGCCGTTTCAACTGGCGGATCATGAACTACAACCTGCCCACGAGTTATCCATGAAGTGCCCGCACGCAAGCCGGGCAGCCGCTGGCGGCTTTACCCTGGTCGAACTGATGGTGGTGGTGTCCATCCTGGCGCTGCTCGCCGGCATCGCCATTCCCAGCTACCGCCAGTTCGTCCTGCGCGCCAACCGCAGCGACGCCCAGACCCTGCTGCACGACGCCGCAGTCCAGCAGGAGCGCTACCTGGCGCAGTACAGCAAATACACCGACGACCCTGCCAAGCTGGCTTTTGCCTATCCCCTGGCGGCCGACGGCAAGCGCCTCTCGCAAAACGGACTGTACGAACTGGCCGTCGTTTACCTCGACGGCAGCCCCCGCCGCTACCAACTGACCGCCCTGCGGCGGGGAGCGCAGTTGCGCGACAACGACTGCGGCGACTTCACCCTGGACAACCGGGGCACTCGCGGCGCCAGCACCGGCAGCGTGCAAAGCTGCTGGCGCTGATCAAACGCTCGCTTGGATTGCGCTTTCAACAATTTCTGGTGCAGCATCAAGGCCAATGGCTATCCGCTGGCATAGCCCCTGCATTGCCCTACCAGCCCATTCACTCCCTCCGCCGAGGCCCGCTTATGCGCATCGTGCAAGCCACGCTCGACCACCTCGATCTGCTCGCGCCGTTGTTCGTCAAATACCGCGAGTTCTACGGCATGCTCCCCTACCCCGAGTCCTCGCGAAAATTCCTCGAGAAGCGCCTGCGCCGCAAGGAATCGGTGATCTACCTGGCCCTGCCGGATGACGACGACGGCAAGCTGCTGGGCTTCTGCCAGCTCTACCCGAGCTTCTCCTCGCTGTCGCTCAAGCGCGTGTGGATTCTCAACGATATCTACGTCGCCGAAGAGGCCCGCCGCCAGCTGGTCGCCGACCACCTGCTGCAAACCGCCCGGCAAATGGCCCGCGAGACCCAGGCCGTACGCATGCGCGTGTCCACCAGCGTCAACAACGAAGTGGCGCAGAAGGTCTACGAGTCCATTGGCTTCCGCGAGGACAGCGAGTTCAAGAACTACATCCTGCCGATCAGCGACGATCTGAACTGACGATCTGAATTGAGGTGCGGAGCGGCCCGCTGGCATCGGCGGGCCCGGAGTATTAGAGTGCCAGTATCGGAATTGCCGCGGCCTCCGCATGAAGGGATCCCATGCGTATTTCCCTGCTTGTTCTGCGCACCGCCTGTCTCTGTCTCGCGCTGCTGGGCACCACCGCCCAGGCCCAGACCCTGCGAGTCGCCACCCTGGAGTGGGCGCCTTACGTCGGTAGCGACCTGCCGGGCAACGGGTTGGCCAGTCGCATCCTCAACGAAGCGCTGGCGCTCAACGGCGACAAGGCCGAACTGGTCTTCCTGCCCTGGCAACGCGCCCTCAACGAAGCCCGCGACGGCCGCTTCGACGCACTGATGCCGGCCTACCTGTCGGCAGACCGCCGGGAAGATTTCTACACCTCGATGCCGCTGCTGGACTCCCAGCTGGGCTTCTTCCGCCGCCGTGACCGCGCCCTGCCGATCGACCCACGCAACCTCGACAGCCTGCGCCCGTACCGCATCGGCGTAGTGCGCGGCTACGTCAACCAGAGCGCCTTCGACGCCGCCGACTTCCTCAACAAGGACGTAGTCAGCAGCGACTGGCAGAACCTGGAGAAACTCCTGCGCGGACGCATCGACCTGGCCGTGGTGGACCGCTACACCGGCTACCAGTTGCTCAGCCAGAACGCCCCGGCGCTGCGCGAACAACTGGAGTTCATCGACCCGCCGCTGGAGGTCAAGCCGCTCTACGTGCTGGTGCCGAAGAAGCGTGCCGAGGGCGAAGCCCTGGCTGCCAGCCTCGACCGTGGCCTGCGCACCCTGCGCCGTAGCGGCCGCCTGCAGCAGCTGATCGCCGAAGCCCACCTGGAATCCGCCATGAACACCCGTGAAGTGGCCGCCCACCCACTGGCCGAGCAACTACCGCAAGCCGGCGGACAGCACGGCGCCGCGCTGACCCCCAGGACGCCGCCGGAGCTGTTGAGCTGGCAGGCGAGCCTGCTCTGAGACAGTCCCCCACTCCGCTCGGTATTTGTCACAAGGCGTTGCCGCGCTCACAGCGACAGGATTTTCACGCAGAAGCTGTAATATCCTCCCGCGGACTTCCGTCGCAGGATTCGACGGAGCGCGCGCCGTCATACCGGCCACGCCTTATACTGGGCGGCCCGGCCGTTCACCTTGTTGTCAGACAGGCTTCTCATGGAATTCAACCCGATCGATCTGATTCTCCACCTCGACAGCTACCTGTCGCTGGCGGTGGCCAACTACGGCACCTGGATCTACGCCATCCTCTTCCTGGTGATCTTCTGCGAAACCGGCCTGGTGGTAACGCCCTTCCTGCCCGGTGATTCCCTGCTGTTCATCGCCGGCGCCATCTGCGCCACCGGCGGCATGGACCCATGGATGCTCGGAGGCCTGCTGCTGGTCGCGGCGATCAGCGGCGACAGCACCAACTACGTGATCGGCCGAACCCTGGGCAAGCGCCTGTTCAGCAATCCGAACTCGAAAGTCTTCCGCCGCGATTACCTCGATCAGACCCACGCGTTCTACGAGCGCCACGGCGGCAAGACCGTGACCCTGGCGCGCTTCCTGCCCATCGTGCGGACCTTTGCCCCCTTCGTCGCCGGCATGGCCTACATGCCCTATGCCCGCTTCCTGTTCTTCAGCGTGGCCGGCAGCATCGCCTGGGTCGGTGGCCTGGTGACCCTGGGCTACTTCTTCGGCAACGTGCCGTTCATCAAGCAGAACCTGTCGGTGATGATCGTCGCCATCATCGCCTTCTCGCTGGTGCCCATGCTGATCGGCTTCATCCGCCACAAGCTGCGCCCCTCGGCCAAGGCCCAGCCCGGCGAGCACTGATCCGCCCATGTGGTCGTTCAAGGCCTGGCGCCGCCGGCGCTTTCTCGCCCGCTATCCGCTCGATGCAGAGCTGTGGACGCAGGTGCGCCGGCACCTCCCGATCCTCGACGGCCTGAGCGAGGAGGAACTGCGCCGGCTCGGCGAGCGGGCGCTGCTGTTTCTGCGCGACAAACGCCTGTCGCCGCTGCCGGGCATCGAACTGGACGACTACCGCCGCCTGCTGCTGGCGACCCAGGCCGAACTGCCGCTGCTGCACCTGCCGGACCTGAACTGGTACGGCGGCTTCCATGAGCTGGTGCTCTATCCCGACGACTTCGTCAGCCCGCAGAAGCACCGCGACCCGGCTGGCGTCCTGCACGAGTTCGATGACGAGCGCGCCGGCGAAACCTCCTTGCAGGGCCCGGTGATTCTCGCCTGGCCCGGCGTGGAAAACGGCGGCGGCTGGGATGCCTACAACCTGGTGATCCACGAACTGGCGCACAAGCTCGACATGCTCAACGGCGACGCCAACGGCTTGCCGCCGCTGCACCGCGACATGCGCGTGGCCGACTGGGCCGCGGCCATGCAGGCCGCCTACGACGACCTCAACCGCCAACTCGACCACGATCCGCAGGCGCACACCGCCATCGACCCGTACGCGGCGGAGAATCCGGCGGAGTTCTTCGCCGTCACCAGCGAGTACTTCTTTACCGCTCCGGACCTCCTTCAGGCGGCCTATCCCAAAGTCTATGAACAGCTTTCGCTGTTCTACCGGCAAGATCCGCTCTCGCGCCTGCACAAGCTTCAGGCCGAGCACCCCGAATATCAGGAAACTCAGGCGCACTAGGCGATGTCTGTGGCTTGGACACGGCAATCTGCCTATAATCCGCCGCACTTTTTCGGCCCGACCATTATCTGGAGTCGTCCATGAGCTACAGCAGCATCCCGGCTGGCAAAGACCTGCCGAACGACATTTACGTCGCCATCGAGATCCCGGCCAACCACGCGCCGATCAAGTACGAAATCGACAAGGACACCGACTGCCTGTTCGTCGACCGTTTCATGGCTACCCCGATGTTCTACCCGGCCAACTACGGCTTCATCCCGAACACCCTGGCCGACGACGGCGATCCCCTGGACGTGCTGGTCGTGACCCCCTACCCGGTCGCTCCGGGCTCGGTGATCCGCGCCCGTCCGGTTGGCGTGCTGAACATGAGCGACGAAGCCGGCGGCGACGCCAAGCTGATCGCCGTACCGCACGACAAGCTGACCGTCCTGTACAAGGACGTGAAGGAATACACCGACCTGCCGGCCCTGCTGCTGGAGCAGATCAAGCACTTCTTCGAGAACTACAAGGATCTCGAGAAGGGCAAGTGGGTGAAGGTCGAAGGCTGGGGCGACGCCGCCCAGGCCCACGACTACATCACCAAGGCCGTCGCCGCCTTCCAGGCCAAGTGATGGTGGCGCGGATTATCCGCGCAACAGAAGAAGCCCCGCCTCGGCGGGGCTTTTTTATGACCGGGATTAGGCTTTTCGTCCCGACTTTGCTACCATCTGCGCCCCGCGAGCAGCTCGCTGCATCGCCACAGAATCAAGGCGGTCCGCCCTACCAGAAGTAAGGTTGGACCACCCCCTGAAAGCCGGCCACAAGCCGGCTTTTTTAATGCCCGCGATTTGCCTCCCTGCATCCGGCACAGCCCCCTCCAGACCGCTCGCCGGCCAATGCGCCATTGTCACGGACCGGGCATAAGATCGGACTACTGCCCCGCCGGTCCGCTGCCATGAATTGCTCGTCATCGCTCCTGCTCGCCTTGCTGCTGACCGTGCCTGCCCTTGCCCATGCGCAAGCCGCGGACTGGAAGCTCGCCAAGGACCAGGACGGCGTGCGCGTCTACCTGAGCGAAGTGCCCGGCTCACAGTACAAGAGCTTTCGCGGCGTAACCCTGGTGAAGGCGGATGTCGCCACGCTCGGTCACCTGCAGGAGAACCTGCGCGTCTCCTGCGCGTGGCTCTATGCCTGCGCGCAGATGCGCCTGCTCAAGTACAGCGACGAAGCCATCTGGGTCTACCTCGATACCCAGTTGCCCTGGCCCGCCGCGCCGCGCGACCTGGTGCTGAAGGTGAGCACCGAGGAAACGCCCGACGGCGGTATGATCCGCCACCTGCAGGCCGCTCCGGACTACGTCCCGCCGGTAAAGGACCGCATCCGCGTACCCAGCGTCTCCGGCACCTGGAAAATGGTCCCCAAGGGCCCGAAGCTCACCGAAGTCACCTACGAGATGCGCGGCGAGCCGGGCGGCAGCGTGCCGTCCTGGCTGGCGAACCGGTTCGTGGTGGACGCGCCCTTCGAGTCGCTGCGCATGCTGAAAGTGGTGGCGGAGCACCAGGGCGTCCGTGACGGCGGCTACTAGAAAGCCGGTAGGAAATCACCGCTGTCAGCACTTGCGCAGTCGCCTGCACCCTGACCGAAGATTTGCCCGCAAAGCCCGTCTCTGCTAGTGTCGCGAGGTTTCCGAATACCCCCGCCGAGATGTCCGTATGGCCCGCAAGAAAGCTTCCCTCGACTTCGAACAGTCCCTCGCCGAGCTGCAAACGCTGGTGGAGCGTCTGGAAAGCGGCGAGCTGTCGCTGGAGGATTCGCTGGGTGCCTTCGAGCAGGGCATCCGCCTGACCCGCGATTGCCAAACGGCGCTGACCCAGGCGGAGCAGAAGGTACAGATCCTGCTGGAACGCGATGGCGAACTGAGCGAAGCGCCCTTCGATCCGGAAGGCGAAGACGCATGATCGCCGAGTACCAGGCGCGCTGTACGGCGCGTGTCGATGCTGCGCTGGAAAAGCTTTTCGTCGCTCCCCGTGAAGAACTCACCCGCCTCTATGCCGCCATGCGCTACAGCGTGGTCAACGGTGGCAAGCGCGTGCGCCCGTTGCTGGCCTACGCGGCCTGCGAAGCCCTGGGTGGCGAGGCCGAACGCGCCGACGGCGCGGCCTGCGCGGTGGAGCTGATCCACGCCTATTCCCTGGTGCACGACGACCTCCCGGCCATGGACGACGACGATCTGCGTCGCGGCCAGCCGACCACCCACATCGCCTACGACGAAGCCTGCGCGATTCTCGCCGGTGACGGCCTGCAGGCGCTGGCATTCGAGGTGATCGGTAACGCGCAGCTCAATCCGCAGGATGCCCAGACCCGCCTGGACATGCTGATGACCCTCGCCCGCGCCGCCGGTTCTGCCGGGATGGTCGGCGGGCAGGCAATCGACCTGGAATCCGTGGGCCGCAAGATCGACCAGGCCGCGCTGGAGACCATGCACCGACACAAGACCGGCGCGCTGATCGAAGCCAGCGTTCAGCTGGGTGCCCTGGCCAGCGGCCGCGCCAACGCCGATGCGCTGGAAGCGCTGCGCCGCTATGCCGAGGCCGTGGGCCTGGCGTTCCAGGTGCAGGACGACATCCTCGACGTGGAAAGCGACACCGCCACCCTCGGCAAGACCCAGGGCAAGGACCAGGCGCACGACAAGCCAACCTACCCCGCCCTGCTCGGCCTCGATGCCGCCAAGGCCTACGCCCTGGCCCTGCGCGACCAGGCGCTGGCCGCGCTGGAGGGTTTCGGCGACAACGCCGAGCCGCTGCGCGCCCTGGCGCGCTACATCGTCGAACGCCGCCACTGATTGCCCGGCACGCGCATTGCGTGTGCAAATGCCGTGAATCGCCGATTGCGATGACCGCTGGCCGGTGCTTCACTGCATTGCAGGGATTTCGTATACCATATCCGACAATAACCACCTGACCGGACTGCATCGTGCCGCTACGCAACGCCCCCAACCTGGGTATCGTTCCCTCCGCCTCGGAGACCATCGCCAAGCACCTGCGCGAGGCGATCATTTCCGGCCAGATGGCGGAAAACGAGCCGATTCGCCAGGACGACATCGCGCAGATCTTCAACGTCAGCAAGATCCCCGTGCGCGAGGCGCTCAAGCGCCTGGAAGCCGAGGGCCTGGTGGAGTTCCAGCGCAACAAGGGCGCGCTGGTGACGAAGATTTCCGAACCGGAACTGGCGCAGATGTTCGAGGTGCGCGTCGTGCTCGAAGCCCAGGCGATCCGCCTCGCGGTGCCGAACATGACCACCGAGACCTTCGAGCGCGCCGAGCGCATCTGTGCCGAGTTCGTCGGCGAAGACGATGTCGGGCGCTGGGCCGAACTGAACTGGGAATTGCATGCCTGCCTCTACGAGCCGGCGCAGCGTCCCTATCTGGTCGGCCTGATCCGTTCGATCCACGATAAGCTGGAGCGTTACCTGCGCATGCAGATGAGCCTGTCCTCGGGCAAGGAACGCGCGGACCACGAGCACCACGACATCCTCGACGCCTGCCGCGCCGGCGACGGCGAGTTGGCCGCGCGCTTGCTGGAAGAACATATCAACGGCGTCTGCCGCACGCTCTACGAACACCTGCCGAACCGGCCGACGCCGAGCTGAGGTTGGCGTCTGTTGATGCTTTGTCACGGCCGCGACGGCACTGAATTTTGCGCGGGATAGGGGTTATAGGAAGTCAGTGCCGCCAGAGTGGAGTGAAGCGTTGCGCAAAATGCAGAGCCGTCCCTTTGGGTTGCGCGGCAAATCGCACCAGGCGTCGTTGCGGGACTAGACAAGGGGCGGCCATTGCCGTCGTCCCGCGTCTAGCCTGACGCGATTTGGCGCAGCAACGCGGCTCGCGCCAAAGCATCAACAGACCCCACCGCCGCTGTGCCGATTTCATCATCGGCCCGGCGGAAAACCCTCAAGCCCCGATTCCCGACCCACGCCACCCTAGGGTCTACAACAAGACGCTTGAGGGGGCAGCATGAAACGCATCCAGGTTCTCGATTCCCACACCGGCGGTGAACCCACGCGCCTGGTGCTCGACGGCTTTCCCGACCTTGGCAGGGGCAGCATGGCCGAACGCCGCGCGCTGCTGGCCGAGCAGCACGACAGCTGGCGCGCCGCGACCGTGCTGGAACCACGCGGCAGCGACGTGCTGGTCGGCGCGCTGCTCTGCGAGCCGGTTGACCCGAGCGCCTGTGCCGGGGTGATCTTCTTCAACAACACCGGCTACCTGGGCATGTGCGGCCACGGCACCATCGGCCTGGTGGTCTCGCTGGCGCACCTGGGCCGCATCGGCCCGGGAACGCACAAGATCGAGACGCCGGTGGGCACCGTCGACGCAACCCTGCACGACGACCGCTCGGTGAGCGTGCGCAACGTGCCCGCCTACCGCTACCGCAAACAGGTACCGGTTGACGTACCCGGCTACGGCAGCGTGCGCGGCGACATCGCCTGGGGCGGCAACTGGTTCTTCCTGATTGCCGATCACGGCCTGCGTGTCGCCGGCGACAATCTCGATGAACTGACCGCCTACACGGTCGCCGTGCAGAAAGCGCTGGAAGACCAGGGCATCCGTGGCGAAAACGGCGGGCTGATCGACCACATCGAACTGTTCGCCGACGATCCCGACGCGGACAGCCGCAACTACGTGCTCTGCCCCGGCAAGGCCTACGACCGCTCGCCCTGCGGCACGGGCACCAGCGCCAAGCTGGCGTGCCTGGCCGCCGACGGCAAGCTCGCCGCCGGCGACATCTGGCGCCAGGCCAGCGTGATCGGCAGCCAGTTCGAGGGCCGCTTCGAGTGGCTCGGCGAGCCGGCCGAGGGGCGCATCATCCCGACCATCCGCGGCCGCGCCAACATCAGCGCCGAAGCCACCCTGCTGCTGGAAGAGGACGATCCCTTCGCCTGGGGCATCCGCCCGTGAGCGATGCCGACATCATCGTCATCGGCGCCGGCATAGTCGGCGCCGCCTGCGCCAATGCCCTCGCCCGGCGAGGGCTGGCCGTGCTCGTGCTGGACGCGCGCCTGCCCGGCGCCACCGCCGTCGGCATGGGCCACCTGCTGGTGCTCGACGACAACCCCGCCGAACTGGCGCTGAGCGACTACTCCCTGCAGCGCTGGCGCGAATGGGGCCACGGCATGCCCGCCGAATGCGCCTACCGCAGCAACGGCACGATGTGGCTGGCCGCCAACGACGAAGAGATGGCCGAAGCCGAACGCAAGTTCGCCGTACTGCGCGAGCACGGTGTCGCCTCGAAGCTGCTCAACGCTGCGGAGCTGCTGCGCGAAGAACCCGAGTTGCGCAATGACCTGCACGGCGGGTTGGAAATCACCGGCGACGGCATCCTCTACGCGCCGCGCGCCGCCGCCTGGCTGCTGGAATCGGCCCTCAAACCGATCCGCCAGCGTCAGGCAAAGGTCGTGGAAATCGATGAACCCCGCGTGCGCCTGGAAGGCGGCCAGTGGCTGAGCGCCAAGGCCATCGTCCTGGCCAACGGCATCCAGGCAGGCGAGTTGTGCCCCGGCCTGCCCATCGAGCCGAAGAAGGGTCATCTGCTCATCACCGACCGCTACCCCGGCAAGGTGCGCCGCACCCTGGTCGAGCTCGGCTACGTCACCAGCGCACACAACGCCAGCGGCCCCTCGGTGGCCTGCAATATCCAGCCGCGCCCGACCGGGCAGCTGTTCATCGGCGCCTCGCGGCAGTTCGGCACCACCGACCCGCAAGTGGAAGGCTGGATGCTGGCGAAGATGTTGCGCCGCGCCGTGGACTACATGCCGGGCCTCGCCAAGCTCAACGTGATCCGCAGTTGGGCCGGCTTTCGCGCCGCCAGTCCGGACGGCATGCCGCTGGTGGGCGAACACCCGCAGCGCCCCGGCCTGTGGTTGGCGGTCGGCCACGAGGGCCTCGGTGTGACCACTGCGCCGGGCACCGCCGACCTGCTCGCCGCGCAGCTGTGCGATGAGCCGCTGCCCTTGGTGGCCGAACCCTATTCCCCGAACCGATTCCTCGGAGCCAACGCCCATGCCTGAGCTGACTCTCGATGGCCGCCCGCTGCGCGTCGCCGCCGGCACCACGGTCGCCGCCGCGCTCGTCCTGGGTGGCGACGGCACCACGCGCACCTCGGTCAGCGGCCAGCGTCGCGCCCCGCTGTGCGGCATGGGTGTCTGCCAGGAATGCCGGGTGACCATCGACGGCCAGCGCCGCCTGGCCTGCCAGACCCTGTGCCGCGACGGCATGCAGGTGGAGACGCGTCCATGAGCGAAACGGCCGAGATCGTCGTCGTCGGCGCCGGGCCGGCGGGCCTGTCCGCCGCTCTCGCCGCCGCCCCCAGCGGCGCGAGCGTCGTCATCCTCGACGACAACCCGCTGCCGGGCGGGCAGATCTGGCGCGACGGCCCCAAGGCACACCTGCCGAGTGCCGCCATCGAGCTGCGCGAGCAGGTTGCCGCCTGCGCCAATATCAAGATTCACAGCGGCACGCGCGTGGTCGCGCTGGCCGGCGAGCGCAGCCTGCTGCTGGAAGACTTCGAGCGCGGCTGGCGGCTGGACTACCGCAAGCTGATCCTCTGCACCGGCGCCCGCGAGCTGCTGCTGCCCTTCCCCGGCTGGACGCTGCCCGGCGTCACTGGCGCGGGCGGCCTGCAGGCGCTGATCAAAGGCGGCGTGCCGGTGGATGGGCAGCACGTGGTGATCGCCGGCAGCGGCCCACTCCTGCTCGCCAGCGCTGCCACCGCCCGCGCCAACGGCGCGAAAATCCTGCGCATCGCCGAGCAGGCATCCTGGCGGGCGGTGGCACGTTTCGCCCTGAAGCTGCCGCGCTGGCCGAACAAGCTGTTGCAGTCGTTCAGCCTGTACGACCCGGCCTACCGTGCCGACAGCCATGTAGTCGCCGCGTTGGGGACCGATCACCTGGAAGGCGTGCGAATCAGCCAGGGCGGCAGGCTGAAGGAAATCGCCTGTGATCGGCTGGCTTGCGGCTTCGGTCTGATCCCCAACGTGCAGCTCGGCCAGGCACTGGGTTGCACGCTGGACGACGGTGCGATCCGCGTCGACGCCTGGCAGGCAAGCAGCCACGATGGCATCTACGCGGCGGGAGAATGCACCGGTTTCGGTGGCTCGGAGAAAGCCCTGGTGGAAGGCCGCATCGCCGGTCATGCCGCCGTGGGCGAGCACGACCGCGCTCGCGAACTCTGGTCGCAGCGCCAGCGCTGGCAAGGCTTCGCCAAGGCACTCGGGCGCGACTTCGCCCTCGACCCGCGCCTGAACCAGCTGGCGCAACCGGACACCCTGGTCTGCCGCTGCGAAGACGTGCCCTACTCGGCGCTGGCCGGCAAACCCGACTGGACTGCCGCCAAGCTCGCCAGCCGCTGTGGCATGGGCGCCTGCCAGGGCCGTGTATGTGGCGCGGCGGCGAAACAGCTGTTCGGCTGGCAACCGCCAACGCCGCGCCCGCCTTTCAGCCCGGCACGGGTGGAAACCCTGCTGCAGCTCGCCGAAGACGGAAATTCCGGCCGCGTCACCCCGTAGGGCGCATAACGCCTCTGGCGTTATCCGCCATCCTCCGCCGCGAAAGAGCAGAGACGGCGAATAAAGCGTTCCGCTTTATTCGCCCTACGAGTTGACAGCGCCCGACCATCTCGCCACTTTGCAGCGTACCTTCCGCCATGTTCCGACAGCCGACCCGCTTCCCGATGCACGACCTGATCCCCCAGGGCGCCCGCGACCTGGACAGCCTGCTGCAGACTTTCCGGCAGATAGCTCCGCTGCTCGATGCCATGCCCGGCGTGGTGTTCTTCATCAAGGACACGGCGGCGCGCTACGTATTGGTCAACCAGACCCTGGCGCGGCGCTGCGGCGTGAAGGACGCCCGCGAGTTGCTCGGGCGCACGGCCGAGGAGGTCTTCCCCTCGCGCTTCGGGCCGATCTACACCGAGCAGGACCGCCGCGTGCTGGAGACCGGCGGCCAGCTCAGCGACCAGCTGGAGCTGCACCTCTACCCAGGCCGCCAGCCGGGCTGGTGCCTGACCCACAAGCTGGCATTGCGTGATGCGGAAGGTGACGTCATCGGCATGGCGGGCATTTCCAGCGACCTGCAGGCGGCGCAGTCCACGCATCCGGCGTACCAGCGCCTGGCGACGGTGGACGCCTATATCCGCGAGCACTTCGACAAGCCGATCAATCTCGCCGAGCTGACCGAGTTGGCCGGGCTGTCCGTCGCGCAACTGGAACGTCACTGCAAGCGCATCTTCCAGCTCACCCCGCGGCAGATGATCCACAAGGCGCGCCTGGGCGCGGCCACCCGGCTGCTCGGCGAAGACCTGCCGATCACCGAGATCGCCCTGCGCTGCGGCTACACCGACCACAGCGCCTTCAGCCGGCAGTTCCGCGCACTCACCGGACTGTCGCCGACGCAGTACCGCGAGTCGCAATCCGCACCCAGCTGACTGGACACCCGTGGCGCATAACCCCTACGGAGTTATGCGCCGCCGGACCAGGCGCTGAGATGGCAGATAAAGCGTGCCGCTTTATGCGCCCTACGGGTCTGAGCCTCCTGCGAACCACCCCCACCCAACCTACGACACCCGAGTGCTCCCATAAGGGGCAACGAAACACGCGCCTGCTTCATTTGGTAACAGCGACCGGACCGCGCCTACAGTTGTTTCGGAAGGGGCCCTGCAACCAATCCCCCCAACGCCGGGCCCTGCGACCCATGAGTCACGTCCCGATGGTTTCTGGCACATGCCTTGCTCATGAAAATATCGTATACGAAATCCATAATACAAAAATCGCTGCACAACACTGACTCAGAGAGGCCCCCATGAAATTCTCCCGAATTGCGCTAGCCCTCACCGCTGTGTTCCTTGCCAGCCAAGCCCAGGCCGACAAGCTCGACGACATCATCGAATCCGGCAAGCTGCGCTGCGCCGTTACCCTGGACTTCCCGCCCATGGGCTCGCGCGATGCGCAGAACAACCCGGTCGGTTTCGACGTGGATTACTGCAACGACCTGGCGAAAGTCCTCGGTGTTACCGCCGAAGTCGTCGAGACGCCCTTCCCGGATCGTATTCCCGCGCTGGTTTCCGGCCGCGCCGACGTGATCGTCGCCTCCACCTCCGACACCCTGGAGCGCGCCAAGACGGTCGCCATGACCATCCCCTACTTCGCCTTCCAGATGGTGGTGCTGACCCGCGAGGACACCGGCATCACGAAATACGACGACCTCAAGGACCGCCCGGTGGGCAACACCAGCGGCACCTACGAGGCCATCGCCCTGGAGAAGGACGTGAAGAAATGGGCCGGCAAGGGCTCCTTCCGTGCCTACCAGAGCCAGAACGACACCATCCTCGCCGTCGCCCAGGGCCACATCGACGCCACGGTGGTCACCAACACCGTCGCCGCTTCCACCCTCAAGTCCGGCAAGTACAAGGGCCTGAAAGTCGTGGGTAACGCGCCCTACGTGATCGACTACGTGTCGCTGGCCGCCGCGCGCAACGAATACGGCCTGATCCATTACCTCAACCTCTTCGTCAACCAGCAGGTGCGCACCGGCCGCTACGCCGAGTTGTACGAGAAGTGGGTGGGCGGCACCCCGGTCGATCTCACCGTTCCCCACGTGTACTACTGACAGCGGGTGCGACATGTCTTCGATGCAGGCTTCAAGGGTGCAGGACTCACGCCTGACAGGGCGGGTCCTGATGGGGGGTAGCGCCGAAGGGGCACTACTGTCCGCCGACACCGGGCTGAGCTTCTGGGGAGGCGTCGAGCCTTTCACGGGCGAGGTCATCGACCGCCACCATCCGCTGTCGGGCAGCTTCCTGCCCGGCCGGGTGCTGGCGATTCCCAGCGGACGCGGCTCCTGCACCGGCAGCAGCGTGATGCTGGAGATACTGCTCAACGGCCACGCACCGGCAGCGCTGCTGCTGGCCGAGCCGGATGAAATCCTCACCCTCGGCGTGCTGGTGGCGCAGGCGTTGTTCGGCCGCTCCATCCCGGTGCTGTGCGTGGGGCGCGAGGGTTTCGAGCTGTTGTCCGCGGGCGGCTGGGCCCGCATCGAAGGCGATACCGTGACACTCACGGCCCAGCGCCCTGCCGATGGCTGGCAGGGCGTGATGGCCAGCGATGCCGGGCCGCTGCCGGAAGGCCTGGCGCTGAACGCGGGCGACCATGAGCTGCTCGATGGCAAGCACGGCAAGGCCGCCCAGGCCGCCATGCAGATCGTCCTGCGCATGGCCGCGCTGCAAGGTGCAAAGGATTTGCTCGACGTCGCCCAGGCGCACATCGATGGCTGCATCTATACCGGCCCCGCGAGCCTGCGCTTCGCCCGCCAACTGGCGGACTGGGGCGGCAGGGTGAAGGTGCCGACCACTCTCAATTCCATCTCCGTGGACCACCGCCGCTGGCGGGAGCTGGGCGTCGACAAGGCCTTCGGCGAGCCTGCTGCCGCGCTGGGCGACGCCTACATGGAGATGGGTGCGCAGATGAGCTACACCTGCGCGCCCTACCTGCTGGACAGCAGGCCGAGCCTCGGCGAACAGGTGGTCTGGGCCGAGTCCAACGCCGTGGTCTACGCCAACAGCGTGCTCGGCGCGCGCACCCTGAAATACCCGGACTACCTGGACATCTGCATCGCCCTCACCGGCCGCGCACCGAACGTCGGCAGCCACCGCGACGAAGGCCGGCTGGCCACGCTGCGCATCGATGTCGAGCTGCCGGCCGAGCACGACGAGTCGCTCTTCCCGCTGCTCGGCTACCACATCGGCGAGCTGTGCGGCTCACGCATCCCGGTGGTCGACGGCCTGCAGCCGCTGGCGCCGGACAGCGATGCGCTGAAAGCCTTCGGCGCGGCCTTCGCCACCACCTCCGCCGCACCGATGTTCCACATCGCCGGCATCACCCCGGAAGCGCCGGACACCGCCACCGCCCTGGGCGACCGGTCGCCGCAGCAACACCTGCGCGTCACCCCGGCGGACCTCATCGCCTCCTGGCGCGAGCTGGACCACGCCAGCGAACCCGGCGTGCAATTGGTGTCCCTGGGCAACCCGCATTTCTCCGCCAGCGAATGCGCGGAACTGGCCAAACTGGTTGCCGGGCGCCGCAAGCATCCGGACGTCGCACTGGTCATCACCCTGGGCCGCGCCGTGCAGGAAAAGGCCCGCGCCGCCGGCGACGTAAAGGTGCTGGAAGACTTCGGCGCGCAGCTGCTCAACGACACCTGCTGGTGCATGATCGGCGAGCCGGTGATCCCGCCGCAGTGCACCACGCTGATGACCAACTCGGCGAAGTACGCCCACTACGGTCCGGGCCTGGCCGGGCGGCAGGTGCATTTCGGCAGCCTCGCCGCCTGCGTAGAGGCGGCCTGCAGCGGACGCGGTGACGGTGGCGTGCCGCGCTGGCTGAGCGAGGGGGTACGCTGATGTTCAACTACAGCTTCCACTGGCGCTCGGCGTTCAAGGCCCTGCCGGACATGCTCGGCGGCGCCTGGGTGACCCTGGAAACCGCCGCGCTGTCGATGATCCTCGGCGTGCTCATCGCGCTGCTGCTGACCGTCATGCGGCAGATGAAGAATCCATTGCTGAAGGGCTTCGCCGACACCTGGGTATCGATTGCCCGCAACACCCCGTCGCTGTTCCAGATCTACATCCTGTACTTCGGCCTGGGTTCCTTCGGCCTGCACGTCAGCTCCTGGGTGGCGCTGCTGGCGGGGATCACCTTCAACAACGCCGGCTACCTCGCGGAGAATTTCCGCGGCGGCCTCAAGGCCGTTCCGGACACCCAGATGCGCGCCGCGCGCTCGCTGGGCATGAGCGCCTTCCAGGCGTACCGGATGATCATCGTTCCGCAACTGCTGCGCATCGTCTATTACCCGCTGACGAACCAGATGGTCTGGGCGGTGCTGATGACCTCGCTGGGCGTGGTGGTGGGCCTGAACAACGACCTCACCGGCGTGACCCAGGACTTCAACGTGCGCACCTTCCGCACCTTCGAGTACTTCGCCCTGGCCGCGGTGCTCTATTACCTCATCGCCAAGGTCATCGTGGCGGTCGCCCGCCTGCTGAGCTGGCGACTGTTCCGCTACTAGGAGAAGCACGCATGTTTTCCACGAGCTTCACCGCAAACGACCTGCTGTTCCTGCTGCAGGGGGCCTGGGTCACCGTCAAGCTGACCGTCGGCGCCATGCTCATCGGCACCCTCGCCGGCATCGTGCTCGGCTGGCTGCGCGCCACCCTGCCGCGCGCCACCATGCCGGTCGGCTGGTTCCTCG
The DNA here is from genome assembly GCF_000313755.1 of Pseudomonas nitroreducens TX1. GTDB lineage: Bacteria > Pseudomonadota > Gammaproteobacteria > Pseudomonadales > Pseudomonadaceae > Pseudomonas > Pseudomonas nitroreducens_A. Next base: position 171,971 of record NZ_AMZB01000136.1, read on the forward strand.
ACATCTTCAGAAGCGTGCCGCTGCTGATCCAGTTCGTGCTGTTCAACTCGCTGAAAAGCATCGTCGGCCTGAACTGGAGCGCCTTCACCGTCGGCTGCCTGGTACTGGGCGTGTACGCGGCGGCGTTCTGCACCGAGATCATCCGCAGCGGCATCCTCGCCGTCGGCCCGAACATCCGCCGGGCGAGCCGCTCGCTGGGCCTGACCTACTGGCAGGACCTGCGCTACATCGTGCTGCCGCTGGCCGCGCGCGTGGCCTTCCCCGGCTGGCTGAACCTGGTGCTGGGGGTGATGAAGGACACCGCGCTGGTCATGTGGATCGGCATCGTCGAACTGCTCCGCGCCTCGCAGACCATCGTGACGCGCATCCAGGAACCCCTGCTGGTGCTGTGCATCGCCGGGGTCATCTATTACCTCATGAGTTGGGTCGTGGCGCGCCTCGGCGCCCGGCTGGAACAAAGGTGGCAGGAAAATGATTGAAATCGACAACGTGCACAAAGCCTACGGCGATCTCGAAGTGGTCAAGGGCGTGAGCCTGACCGTGAAGAAGGGCGAAGTGGTCTCGATCATCGGCGGCTCGGGCTCGGGCAAGTCCACCCTGCTGATGTGCATCAACGGCCTGGAGCCGATCCAGCGCGGCAAGATCCGCGTCGACGGCATCGAGGTCCACGCCAGGACCACCGACCTGAACAAGCTGCGGCAGAAGATCGGCATCGTCTTCCAGCAGTGGAACGCCTTCCCGCACCTCACCGTGCTGGAGAACGTCATGCTCGCCCCGCGCAAGGTGCTGGGCCTGTCCAAGGAAGAAGCCGAGGCGATGGCGGTGAAGCAGCTCAAGCACGTCGGCCTGGGCGACAAGCTCAAGGTATTTCCGCAGAAGCTCTCCGGCGGGCAGCAGCAGCGCATGGCGATTGCCCGCGCGCTGGCCATGTCGCCGGACTACATGCTGTTCGACGAAGCCACCTCGGCGCTCGACCCGCAGCTGGTGGGCGAGGTGCTCGACACCATGCGCCTGCTCGCCGAAGAGGGCATGACCATGGTGCTGGTGACCCACGAAATCCGCTTCGCGCGCGATGTGTCCGACCGCGTGGCGTTCTTCCGCGAGGGGCTGGTGCATGAGATCGGCACGCCGGAGCAGGTGATCGGCAACCCGCAGCGGGCAGAGACCGCGGAGTTCCTGAGGTCGGTGAACTAGGCCGTTGATGAACTAGAGACAAGAGCCCCTCTCCCTAACCCTCTCCCGCATGCGGGAGAGGGGACTGAACGGAGCAGGTTGATGCCTTGGCGTCAGCCGGCACGGACGGCTCCCTCTCCCTTCAGGGAGAGGGCTGGGGAGAGGGAAAACGGGCCGCCAGAGAATCAGGAGAGAGCAATGCGTTCAAGCAAGATCATCCACGTCGTCAGCTGCCACGCCGAAGGGGAAGTCGGCGACGTCATCGTCGGCGGCGTCGCCCCGCCACCGGGCGACACCGTGTGGGCACAGTCGCGCTTCATCGCCAGCGACAACGTGCTGCGCAACTTCGTCCTCAACGAACCGCGCGGCGGCGTGTTCCGCCATGTGAACCTGCTGGTTCCGCCGAAGGACCCGCGCGCGCAGATGGCCTGGATCATCATGGAGCCGGCCGACGTGCCGCCCATGTCCGGCTCCAACTCGTTGTGCGTCAGCACCGTGCTGCTCGACAGCGGCATCCTGCCGATGCAGGAACCGCAGACCCGCCTGACCCTGGAAGCGCCGGGCGGCCTGATCGAAGCCGTGGCCGACTGCAAGGACGGCAAGGTGCAGCGTGTGGAAGTGCGCAACCTGCCCTCCTTCGCCGACAAGCTCGACGCCTGGATCGAGGTGGAAGGCCTGGGTTCGCTGCAGGTGGATACCGCTTACGGCGGCGACAGTTTCGTGCTCGCCGACGCCCATGCCCTCGGTTTCACCCTGCATGCCTCGGAAGCCGCCGACCTGGTCGCCACCGGCCTGAAGATCACCCAGGCGGCGAACCAGCAACTGGGCTTCAAGCATCCGGAGAACCACGACTGGGCGCACATCTCCTTCTGCCAGCTGACCGCTCCGGTGGAGCGCGTTGACGGGGTACTGCACGGCCGCAACGCGGTGGTCATCCGCCCCGGCAAGATCGACCGTTCGCCCTGCGGCACCGGCTGCTCGGCGCGCATGGCGGTGCTGCATGCAAAGGGCCAGCTGAAGGACGGCGAGCGCTTCGTCGGCCATTCGATCATCGATTCCAAGTTCCACTGTCGCATCGACGGGCTCACCCAAGTCGGCGACAAGGCGGCGATCCACCCGCGCATTTCCGGTCGGGCCTGGATCACCGGCACCCACCAGCACCTGCTCGACCCGAGCGATCCGTGGCCCGAAGGCTACCGGCTCTCGGATACCTGGCCGAACGGTTACTGAATTCCCCCTGCAACCCTGATTCGCCGCGTAGCGGCACCCGACGACGAAACTTCCTCAAGAAGCTTCGTATACGAAATACGACAATGGAGACAACCATGAGCAAGAAGGTCAATTGGAGTGGCGTGTTCCCCGCGGTGACCACTCAATTCAACGACGATTATTCGGTCAACCTGGAAGCCACCCACCAGGTGATCTCCAACCTGGTGCGCGACGGCGTCTCGGGCCTGGTGGTCTGCGGCAGCGTGGGCGAGAACACCTCGCTGTCCATCGAGGAGAAGATGGCCGTCACCGAAGTCGCCAAGGACGCCTCCGGCGGTCGCGTACCGGTGATCTGCGGCATCGCGGAGTTCACCAGCCACGGTGCCTCCCAGGTAGCCAAGGCGGTGCAGAAGGTCGGCGTCGACGGCATCATGGTGATGCCCGCGCTGGTCTACTCCTCCAAGCCGCACGAGACGGCGGCGCACTTCCGCAGCGTGGCCACCAGCACCGACCTGCCGGTGATGGTCTACAACAACCCGCCGATCTACAAGAACGACGTCACCCCGGACATCCTCATCTCCCTGGCCGACTGCGAGAACATCGTCTGCTTCAAGGACAGCTCCGGCGACACCCGCCGCTTCATCGACGTACGCAATGAAGTGGGCAACCGCTTCATCCTCTTCGCCGGCCTCGATGACGTCGTGCTGGAAAGCATCGCGGTGGGCGCCGAGGGCTGGATTTCCGGGATGTCCAACGTCTTCCCCCAGGAAGGCGAAACCATCTTCCGCCTGTGCAAGGCCGGCCGTTATGAAGAGGCCATGCCGATCTACGAATGGCTGATGCCGATTCTCCACCTCGACGCCCGCCCGGACCTGGTGCAATGCATCAAGCTGTGCGAGGAGATCGCTGGCCGCGGCACCGCCCTCACCCGCCCGCCGCGCCTGGCGCTGCAGGGGGCTGATCGAGAGCACGTGGAGACGATCATGGCCAAGGCGCTGGCCAATCGGCCGAAGCTGCCGGAGGTGGGGCTTTGAGCCGCGTTGTATCGAGTGCCCGGGGCAACCCTCTCCCCCGCCCTCTCCCTGAAGGGAGAGGGAGTGTCCGAGCGAAATGAAGGTCCACTGCTCTCCTGACGCATTGGCTGCGGGAGAAGGACGCCGCGACGCATCGCGCCGGACCAGTCCCCTCTCCCTTCAGGGAGAGGGTTAGGGAGAGGGGCCTTTGCTCCCGCACAAAGCCCACCGGAGACTATGGAACACATCCCATGACCGCCCAGAACTTCATCGCCGGCCAGCGCGTCGGCTCCGGCACCCTCCGCCTGCAGAGCCTCGACGCCAGCACCGGCGAAGCCTTGCCCCGTGAATTCCTCCAGGCCACCGATGCCGAAGTGGACGCCGCCGCGCGCGCCGCCGAAGCCGCCTTCCCGGCCTACAACGCGCTGCCGCCAGAGCGCCGCGCACAGTTCCTCGATGCCATCGCCAGCGAACTCGAAGCCCTCGGTGACGACTTCATCGCCACCGTCTGCCGCGAGACCGCGCTGCCCGCCGCCCGTATCCAGGGCGAACGGAGCCGCACCGCGAACCAGATGCGCCTGTTCGCCAAGGTCCTGCGCCGGGGCGACTTCCTCGGTGCGCGCATCGACCGCGCGCTGCCCGAGCGCCAACCACTGCCACGCCCGGACCTGCGCCAGTACCGCACCGGCGTCGGCCCGGTGGCCGTGTTCGGCGCCAGCAACTTCCCGCTGGCCTTCTCCACCGCCGGTGGCGACACTGCCGCGGCCCTGGCCGCCGGCTGCCCGGTGGTGGTTAAAGCCCACAGCGGCCATATGGCGACCGCCGAGTTGGTCGGCGAAGCCATCATCCGCGCCGCCGAATCCACCGGCATGCCCGCCGGCGTGTTCAACATGATCTACGGCGTCGGCGTCGGCGAGCCGCTGGTGAAGCACCCGGCGATCCAGGCGGTCGGCTTCACCGGCTCGCTCAAGGGCGGCCGCGCACTGTGCGATCTCGCCGCCGCGCGCCCGCAGCCGATCCCGGTCTTCGCCGAGATGAGCAGCATCAACCCGGTTCTGGTCCTGCCCGCCGCCCTGCAAGCACGCGGCGAGAACGTCGCCCGCGAGCTGGTCGATTCCGTGGTGATGGGCTGTGGCCAGTTCTGCACCAACCCCGGCCTGGTGATCGGCATTGCCTCGCCGGCCTTCAGCCTGTTCGTCGCCCACCTGATCGCCGAGATCGGCCAGCGCCCGGCGCAGACCATGCTCAACGCCGGCACACTCAAGAGCTACGAAAAGGGCATCGCCCGCCTACTCGCCCACCCCGCCGTGCGCCACCTCGCCGGCCAATCGCAGGAGGGCAGCCAGGCTCTGCCACAGCTGTTCCAGGCTGGAGCCGAACTGCTGGTGGAAGGCGAGGAATTGCTGCAGGAAGAAGTCTTCGGCCCGACCACCATCGTCGTCGAAGTGGCCGATGAGGCCGAACTGCACCGCGCGCTGGACGGCCTGCACGGCCAGCTCACCGCCACGCTGATCGCCGAAGCCGCGGACCTGTCGCACTTCGCCGCGCTGGTGCCGGTGCTGGAGCGCAAGGCCGGTCGCCTGCTGATCAATGGCTACCCCACCGGGGTGGAAGTCTGCGACGCCATGGTCCACGGCGGCCCGTACCCGGCGACCTCCGACGCACGCGGCACCTCCGTCGGTAGCCTGGCCATCGACCGCTTCCTCCGCCCGGTGTGTTACCAGAACTATCCCGACGCGCTGCTGCCCGATGCGCTGAAGGACGCCAATCCGCTGGGTATCGCGCGGCTGGTGGATGGCGAGACGACGCGCAACGCGGTGACTCGCTGAAGGGTTCGTCGGCGCGGGAGTGAACTGTCGGCCAGTCCCGCGCCGCTGCTCGGCCCCGGCCTTGCGCCGGGGCTTTTTTATGCGCCGCTTTTCGTAGGAGCGAGCTTGTTCGCGAACCGCCCCAGCAGCGGAGCCAAGCTGTTCGCGAGCAAGCTCGCTCCTACAGGGAAAATCCCTTATGCCAGCAAAGCGCGCAAATCGGCATACAGCGAATCGCTGATCTCCACGCCCTCTTTCAGACTGCGTTCGCGCACCGTGAAACGCCGCTGGGACGGCAGACGCGCGCCCATGTCGAGGATGGACTCGAACAGCTTCTCCGCCCGCGCCAGGTGCTGCGGGGCTTCTGCGCCAAGGAAGCGCGCCGGATCGATGGCGATCAGCAGTTCGCCGTGATACGGCGAAGACTTCGTCCCGGCGTCGAACACCGTGGACTCGGCACTGGTCAGGTCGCCAATCAGCGGGCCGGCAATCAGTTCGACCATGGTCGCCAGCGCCGAGCCCTTGTGACCGCCGAAGGTCAGCATGGCGCCCTCGAGCACCGCCCCCGGGTCAGTGCTGGGGTTGCCCTGGGCATCAATGCCCCAGCCCAGCGGAATCGCCTTGCCCTCGCGCTCATGCAGCTGGATTTCCCCGCGCGCGACCACCGTGGTGGCAAAGTCGAAGACGTAGGGGTTCTGCCCCACACGCGGCCAGCCAAAAGCGATGGGATTGGTGCCGAACAGCGGCCGCGTGCCGCCCGCTGGCGCCACGTAGGCTTGGGCCGGCGTAACGGCCAGGGCTACCAGGCCATGGGCGACGATCCGCTCGATCTCCACCCACAGCGCGGAAAAGTGCACGCAATGGTTGACCGCCATCGCAGCGATGCCCTGGCTGCGCGCCTTCTCGACCAGTGTCGGCAGCCCGAGATCGAACGCGCACTGCGAGAAACCGCCCTTGGCGTCCACCCGCACCAGCGCCGGGGCCGGTTCCGACAGCTCCGGCACGGCATCGAGCGAAACCTTGCCGGCGCGCGCCGTGTGGATGCAGCCAAGCAGCCGCCACACCCCGTGGGAGGTGCAGCCATCACGCTCGCCGGCCAACACCGTCGCGGTCACGCCCTGCACGTGGGGCTCACTGAAACCGTTGCGACGCAGGATCGCTTCGGACAGTTCGCGCAGTTCTTCCAGGCTCAGTCGGGTCACGCCATCCTCCTCGGTTGCTACAAAAGACTGCGGCAATCCGCCGCCGGTCGGTGATCGTGTCTACAGTGGATGCTCGCGCCAAGGCCCGCTTGCGTGCAATCGTCGGCAGCGACGACGATTTCGGCACAGCCTGCCGTACCATTTCCGACCATCCGGTCGTCCGAAGGATTGGCCCCACGTTGCTTGGGGCATTCCGGCGCATCAGGTAAACTTCCGCATCTTTGCCTTCTCATAACGATCAGCCTGATGCCCACGACGTTTCACGAGATTCCCCGCGAGCGCCCTGCCACGCCCCTGCTTGACCGCGCCAGCACGCCGGTCGAGCTGCGCCGGCTGGGCGAAGCGGAGCTGCTGACCCTCGCTGACGAACTGCGCCAGTACCTGCTGTACAGCGTGGGCCAGACCGGTGGCCATTTCGGCGCGGGCCTGGGCGTCATCGAACTGACGATCGCCCTGCACTACGTCTTCGACACGCCTGACGACCGCCTGGTGTGGGACGTCGGCCACCAGGCCTACCCGCACAAGATCCTCACCGGTCGCCGCGAGCGCATGGGCAGCCTGCGCCAGAAGGATGGCCTGGCCGCCTTCCCGCGCCGCTCGGAGAGCGAGTACGACACCTTCGGCGTCGGCCACTCCAGCACCTCCATCAGTGCCGCCCTCGGCATGGCCATTGCTGCGCGCATGCAGGGCTCCAGTCGCAAGTCAGTGGCGGTGATCGGCGACGGCGCGTTGACCGCCGGCATGGCCTTCGAGGCGCTCAACCACGCGTCGGAGGTCAAGGCCGACATGCTGGTGATCCTCAACGACAACGACATGTCGATCTCCAACAACGTCGGCGGCCTGTCCAACTACCTGGCCAAGATCCTCTCCAGCCGCACCTACAGCAGCATGCGCGAAGGCAGCAAGAAGGTGCTATCGCGCCTGCCCGGCGCCTGGGAGATCGCCCGCCGCACCGAGGAGTACGCCAAGGGCATGCTGGTCCCCGGCACGCTCTTCGAGGAACTGGGCTGGAACTACATCGGCCCCATCGACGGCCACGACCTGCCGACCCTGATCGCCACCCTGCGCAACATGCGTGACCTCAAGGGCCCGCAGTTCCTACACGTGGTGACCAAGAAGGGCAAGGGCTTCGGCCCGGCCGAGATCGACCCCATCGGCTACCACGCCATCACCAAGCTGGAACCCGAGGGCGCCCCCGCCCACGCTGTGCCGAAGAAGGCCGGCGGGCCGAAGTACTCCAGCGTGTTCGGCCAGTGGCTGTGCGACATGGCGGCGCAAGACCCGCGCCTGGTCGGTATCACCCCGGCGATGAAGGAAGGCTCCGACCTGGTGGCCTTCGCCGACAGGTTCCCGGAGCGCTATTTCGACGTCGCCATCGCCGAGCAACACGCCGTGACCCTGGCGGCCGGCATGGCCTGCGACGGCGCCAAGCCGGTGGTGGCGATCTATTCCACCTTCCTGCAGCGCGGCTACGACCAGTTGATCCACGACGTCGCGGTGCAGAACCTCGACGTGTTGTTCGCCATCGACCGCGCGGGCCTGGTGGGCGAAGACGGCCCGACCCACGCCGGCAGCTTCGACCTCTCCTACCTGCGCTGCATCCCCGGCATGCTGGTGATGACGCCCAGCGACGAAAACGAACTGCGCAAACTGCTCACCACCGGCCATCACTTCGAAGGCCCGGCGGCAGTGCGCTATCCGCGCGGCACCGGCCCCAACGCCACCATCGAGGCAGCCCTGGAACCGGTCGAGATCGGCAAGGGCGTGGTGCGCCGCGAAGGCAAGGCCGGCAAGGTCGCCTTCCTGGTGTTCGGCGTGCAGCTGGCCGAGGCACTGAAAGTGGCCGAGCAGTTCGACGCCACCGTAGCCGACATGCGCTTCGTCAAGCCGCTGGACGAGGAACTGGTGCGCCGGCTCGCCGCCAGCCACGAGTTGCTGGTGACCGTCGAGGAAAACTCGGTGATGGGTGGCGCGGGCGCCGCCGTCAGCGAATTCCTCGCCCGCGAGAATATCCAGCAGCCGATCCTGCACCTGGGCCTGCCGGACTACTACGTCGAGCACGCCAAACCGGCGCAGATGCTCGCGGAGTGCGGGCTGGACGCCACCGGCATCGAGGCCGCGGTGAAGGCGCGCCTGGAAGCGCTCGGCAGCCGCTGAGCGCATCCCTCGCACTGAGTATTGCCAGTCACCGGCGCACCCTCTAAGGTGCGCCGGTTTTCGTTCGAGGTAACGGGAAGCAGGTGAAAGACCTGCGCTGCCCCCGCAACGGTAACCGACGCGCCCCTGATGGAGCGCAGCATCGCCATCCGCCACTGCTTAACGCGGGAAGGCGGCGATGTGATGTCGGCAGCCCGGAGACCGCCCTCGACACGCCCCGACAGGTGTTGCGGAGGGCCGCACCGTCAAGTGCGGTGCGTCCGCCCTTGCCACGCCCTCCTCGAAAGTCATCCGACCACTTTTGAGGACGTTCCATGAAACTGACCCGACTCGCCCTGGCCACCAGCCTGCTGCCCGGCCTGGCCTTCGCCGCCGACGACATCTACCGGCTCTCCGACCAGGTGATCACCTCCGCACGCCAGGCCCAGCCGCGCGCCGAAGCCACCTCGGCCAACAGCGTGTTCACCCGCGCCGACATCGAACGCCTGCAGGTACGCAGCGTCCCCGCCCTGCTCGCCCGCGTACCCGGCGTGCAGATGGGCAGCTCCGGCGGCGTGGTCTCCTACTCCGTGCGCGGCACCAGCACCGCGCAGACCCTGGTGCTGGTGGACGGCCAGCGTGTCGCCTCGGCCAGCAGCGGCATCGCCCGCCTGGACTACCTGAGCATCGACAGCATCGAACGCGTCGAAGTGACCCGTGGCCCGCGCTCCGCGCTGTACGGCGCCGACGCCATCGGCGGGGTCATCCAGATCTTCACCCGTCGCGGCGAAGCCGGCCTGCACCCGGAAGTACGCCTGGCCGCCGGCAGCCACGGCACCTTCGAACGCAGCCTGAATCTCTCCGGTGGCGACGAACAGACGCGCTACAACCTCGGCGCCAGCCTCGACGAGAGCCAGGGCTGGGACCGCACCAGCGACAACGTCGGCGCCGACAGCGACCACGACGCCCAGCGCAACAAGGCGGTACACCTGAACCTGGACCACCGCTTCAGCGAAGACTGGAAGGCCGGCCTGAACCTCAACGACCAGCGCGGCAAGAACGAATACGACGACGCCTACAACTTCGAACCGGGCTCGCCCCGCGACGAATTCCGCGTCAGCAGCTACAGCGCCTACCTCGACGGCCAGATCACCCACATGTGGAACAGCCGCCTGGAGCTGGGCCGCAGCTTCGACCGCAACAAGGCCGTGGGCGCCGCGGACAGCTGGAACAACGGCACCCTGGAAACCACCCGCCACTCGGCGAGCTGGATCAACCGCCTGCAACTGGACGACGCCAACCAGCTGGCCCTGGGCGCCGACTGGTACGAAGACAAGGTCGACGGCAGCACCGACTTCGCCGAGGACCAGCGCAGCAACCGCGCCTTCTTCGCCCAGCACAGTTTCAAGGGCGACGACTTCGGCACCGAACTGGGCATCCGCCACGACAACAACCAGGCCTACGGCAGCCAGAACAGCTGGAACGCCGCCTTCAGCCTGCCGGTCGGCGACAGCCAGACCTGGATCGCCAGCTATGGCGAAGGCTTCCGCGCGCCAACCTTCAGCGACCTCTACTACCCCGGCGCGAGCAACCCGGAGCTGAAGGCCGAGACCTCGAAAACCTACGAACTGCAATGGCGCGGCGACTTCTCCGGCACGCACCTGGAAGCCTCGCTGTACCGCACCGAGATCGATGACCTGATCGCCTGGGACAGCAGCAGCAACCAGCCGGAGAACATCAACAAGGTGCGCATCGACGGCTTCGAGGCCAGCGTCGCCCGCGAGGTACTGGGCTGGCAGGCCGCCCTCGGCCTGAGCCTGATCGACCCGCGCGACCGCGACACCGGCCACACCCTGCCTTACCGCGCGCGCCGCACGCTGAGCCTGGACCTCGACCGCCAGTTCGCCGCCTTCGGCGTCGGCGGCACCTGGCGCGCGGTCAGCCAGCGCTACGACGACGCGGCCAACACTCGCGAGCTGTCCGGCTATGGCGTTCTCGATTTGCGTACCAGCTGGCTGGCCAGCAGCGAGATTCGTTTCGACCTGAAGCTGGATAACGCCCTGGACCGCGACTACACCCTCGGCGACTACCTGCGCCCGACCAGCCCGATGGACTTCATGGGCGAAGCCCGGCCCTATCGCGAGCCGGGCCGCACCGCACTGCTGGCGGTGACCTGGACGCCGGAGCTATAAGGCGTCGCGCTTTTGTAGGATGGCGTGGAGCGAAGCGATACCCATCGCTCACTGCACTGGCAGCATGGGTATCGCCTAGGCTCCACCCATCCTACGTTCGAGGCTCCCTGGACCTGCAGCAGCGGTGTAAATGGCTGTTCGCGAGCAAGCTCGCTCCTACGAAGAGCAGCCCAGCAAACGCCGAAGCTTCAGCGTAGGCAATACCTGTAGGAGCGAGCTTGCTCGCGAACCCGCACGGCAGCAGGACTCAGAGTACCCCCGCCATCCGCCCCAGCTCCGCGCAATCGCGCGCATGCCAGTCGGTCAGCTCGGGCCAGGGGTTCTCTGGCAGATTCACCAGCGCACTGTGCGCCCCGGCGGCACGGGCGCAGTCGAGATCGAAGCGGTAATCGCCGACCATCAGCATCCGCTGCGGCGCCACGTCCCAGCGCGCGGCGAGGCGCAGCAGGCCATCCGGGCTGGGCTTGGGAGCGGCCTCGCCGCGGCCGAGGACATCTTCGGTCAGGAAGCAATCACCGATGCCGATGGCGGCCAGCGTGATCAGCGCCAGCTCATGGGCATTGCGTGTGAGAATGCCCAGTCGGTAGCCGGCGCCATGCAGCGCGCGCACCAGTTCCACGGCACCCGGCGCGGCGGTAGAGGCCACCGCCAGCTCGCGCTCGTGCTCCAGCAGCCAGGCATGCTTGGCCGCCGCCTCGTCCTCCGGCAGCGCGGCCAGGTGGCTGAGGATGTCGTGTTCCTGGGGGATCCCCAGCGCCCGCTTGATCGCCGGGAAGTCGTGCACCGCCAGGGTCAGGGTGCCGTCCATGTCGAACACCCAGTGGCGCACTTCACCCAGGGTCATGCCCAGTCCTCACGGCGACGGATCAGGCCTTCCTGGGTCGAGGACGCCACCAGCTGGCCGTCACGGTTGAAGATGCTGCCGCGCACGAAGCCGCGGCCGTTGCCAGCCCAGGGACTGTCGATGGCGTAAAGCAGCCACTCGTCCGCGCGCAGGTCGCGGTGGAACCACACGGAGTGGTCGATGGTGGCGACCTGCATGTCCTTCTGCCACACCGAGCGGCCGTGGGGCAGCAGCGAGGTGGTGAGGAAACCGAAGTCCGAGGCGTAGGCGAGGATGTACTTGTGCAGCGCCGGCACATCCGGCAGCTTGCCGTCGGCGCGCAGCCAGAGGTACTTGATCGGCTCGCCGACCACCGGGTCATAAGGGTCGTTCTGGGTGACCGGGCGGATTTCGATGGGCTTGGGGTACAGCAGCTTGTCGCGGATGCGCTCGGGGAACTGCTGGGCGCTGCGCTGCTTGAGTTCGAGGTCGGTCGGCAGGTTCTCCGGGCCGACCACGTCGGGCATGCTGATCTGGTGCTCGAAGCCTTCCTCGTCGGTCTGGAACGAGGTGCTCAGGGCAAAGATCGGCTGGCCCTTCTGGATCGCGGTGACGCGGCGGGTGCTGAAGGTGCCGCCGTCGCGCACGCGGTCGACCTGGTAGACGACCGGCTTGCTGGCATCGCCCGGTCGCAGGAAGTAGCCGTGCATCGAGTGCACGTGGCGCTCGGCTTCCACCGTCTGGCTGGCGGCCGACAGCGCCTGGCCGAGCACCTGCCCGCCATACAGCTGGCGGAACCCGAGGTCCTGGCTCATGCCGCGGAACAGGTTCTCTTCGATCTGCTCCAGGCTCAGCAGAGCCACCAGGTTGTCCAGGATCTGGGTCATGCGCGTTGTTTCCTCAATTGCGGTCTTGCTGAAGTGGGAGTCGGCGTGGCGACGGATAGGCGGGAAGGCTGCTGAGGCGTTCGTCCCACACGGCGCGGCCGATGGTGAAATGATAGAGGCTGACCGGGCAGTCCGGACCGCCGCCGAGCAATTCGTCCAGCGCCGGATCGAAATAGCAGCCGATGCCGGTGCCCGACAGCCCCGCCGCTTCGGCTTCCAGGTAAAGCAACTGGCCGATCTGCCCAGCTTCCCAGTACAGGCGCGGATAGGTCCAGGCGCCCTCGGCCAGCGCGGCGTCGAGATCAGCGAGCATGGCGAAGGCGACGCAGCCGTCGCCAGCGATGTCCTGCCCGCAAGACAGGAAGGCCGACAGCCCGCGCGCATCGCCGGACAGCAGGCGGTACAGCGGCACACCGCTCTCCGTCACCGGCTGCCACAGGTAATCCTCACGCAACCCGCCTGGCTCGCGACCACTGCGGCCCAGCCAGTACAGCCCCGGCTCCAGGCCCTGCACGCGGTGGACGAAGATCAGCAGGTCAATGCGCGTCGGCTCTCCCGTGCAGGCGAACGGCACCGGCGAGCGCTCCGGTAGCAGGCGGCGCAGCCAGGCATACAGCAGCTCGGCGTAAATGCCGCTGCGCCCATCCATGGACTGCGCGCTGCGCCGGCGATGCAGGATCGGGCGTAGCGGCAGGCCGGGATTATCCACAGCCGGATCGGCGTTCGCGGCGCGCCATTCACGCGCAGGCAACATCGGCGCGCGACACAGGTGGTGCACGCGCTCCAGCTCCGGCCAGTGCCGATAGTCCCGCGACAGGCGATTCGGCACGCCGGCCAGCGGCAGTTCGGCGAGCCCCTTGAGCAGGGTCTCCGGCAATGGGAACTCGGCCGCCTGCGTCGGACCGATCCACAGCAGCACGTCGGCGCATTCGCGTTCGCTGAAGCCTTCGCGGTCCAGGCCGATCAGCGCATCCAGCCGTGTTTCAGCAATGCCGCGCAGCAGGCGCACTCCCCAGCCCTGGATCGCCGCGGCGATACCCAGACAGGCCAGCGCGTGGCCGAGGTCGTGATTGCAGTATCGATAGGCGCGCTCGCCGTACTTCCAGGCTTCGCGCCAGGGAATGCTCGCCAGCGCCAGCAAAAAGCCGCCGGCAGGCAGGGCGTCGCTCAGTTGCTCGGCCAGCGGCGCAGAAAGCTCGGCGCGCACCTCCAGCACATGCTCGTCGGCGCTGTAGTGCGCCAGCAGCGCTGCGTTATCCACCGCCCCGGCGGGCAGCAGCAGATAGGCCTCGGTCGGGTGCAGGTTGCCGCTGGAAGGATTGACCCGCAGTGCCCAGCGGCTGCCGCCCGCGTCCTTCCAGGCCGACAGCGCCAGGCTGTCGTAGAGCAGCTGCGAGACGCTGGCGAGGGTCAGCAGCGCGGGCGTGCCGAGCGGGCCGGCGAACGCCTCGTCATAACCCGGCGACTCTTCCTGCGGCCGGTGCAGCAATTCGATGCAGCGCGCGCCGGCATAACGGCGGAAGGCGGCCGGCTGGGTCGCCCAGTCGAGTTGGCCGGGGCCGGGGGCGAAGCGTTCGGGGCGATGGCTGCTGAGGTCGTGATAGGCGCGGACGCCTTCGATTGGCTTCATGGGCGACGAATCCGGTAGAGCACATGCGGGCGCAGCGGATGGCCTGGCGGCAGGCGCGGATGCTCGAAGTCGCCGGCCTCGTCGCGCTGCATGCCCAGGCGCTGCATCAGCCCTTGGGACGGCAGGTTGGCCGGCACGGTGAATGCGACCACCTCGTCGAGCTTCAGCGAATCGAAGGCGAACGCCAGCGCCGCGCGGGCTGCCTCCAGCGCATAGCCCTGTCGCCAGTACGCCGTGTTGAAGCGCCAGCCGATTTCCACCGCCGGGGCGAAAGGGGCGTCGAAGGTCACTCGCGCCAACCCGAGTACACCGATGAAGGCGCCATCGTCGCGGCGCTCGACCACCCACTGGCCGAAGCCGTGTTCGTCGAAGTGCTGGAGGATGCGTGCGGCCAGCAGGTCGCTGTCCTCGCGGCTCAGGCAGGCAGGGAAATGGCGCATCACCTGCGCGTCGGCGTTCAGCGCGGCGAAGGGCGCGAGATCGTCGCGACGCCAGGGACGCAGCAGCAGGCGCTCGGTGGTCAGGCTGGGAAAATCCATGGGAATCTTCGCGCTCAATCAAAGGTCACCATGATACCCGGCGACGGGCCTGTAGGACGCACTCCGTCAGACGAGGCGCAATCGATTCAGCACAGAGGCGCCTTCATCTGGTATTTTTCTCCTACCTTCGCTGTCGGTCACTGCCTTGACCGTGCTCACGCAGACAGCCGCGCCGCCCGGGCGCACCGCAAAAAAGACCAAGGAACTCCCATGACGACCTCCACCACCGGACTGCAACGCAGTACGGCCCTGGTGCTTTTCGCATTGGCTGTCGGCGGCTTCGCCATCGGCACCACCGAATTCGCCACCATGAGCCTGCTGCCCTACTTCGCCCCGGCGCTGGGCATCGACGCCCCGACCGCCGGCCACGTGATCAGCGCCTACGCCCTGGGCGTGGTCGTCGGTGCGCCGCTGCTGGCAGTGCTCGGCGCCCGGCTGCCGCGGCGTACCCTGCTGGTATTGCTGATGGCACTGTTCGCCCTCGGCAATGGCCTGAGCGCCCTGGCACCGACCTACCACTGGATGCTGCTGTTCCGCTTCATCAGCGGCCTGCCCCACGGCGCCTATTTCGGCATCGCCGCGCTGGTCGCCGCCTCCATCGTGCCGCCACACCGTCGCACCGTGGCGGTGGGGCGGATGTTCCTCGGCCTCACCGTCGCCACCATCATCGGCGTGCCGCTGGCCAACTGGCTGAGCCAGGCCGTGGGCTGGCGCTGGAGCTTCGCCCTGGTGGCCGCGCTGGGCGTGCTGACCATGATCTGCGTGCGCCTGCTGGCCCCCTACTCGCCCGCCGAGCCGGACTCCAGTCCACTGCGCGAGCTGGGTGCACTCAAGCGCGGCCAGGTCTGGCTGACCCTGGGCATCGGCGCCATCGGCTTCGGCGGCCTGTTCGCGGTGTACACCTACCTGGCCGACATCCTCGGCGCCGTCACCCACGTTTCACCCAGCATCGTACCGCTGGTGATGGCGGTGTTCGGCATCGGCATGACCCTGGGCAACCTGTTCATCCCGGTGCTCGCCGACCGCGCCGTGATGCCCACCGCCGGCGGCCTGCTGGTGTGGAGCGCAGTAGTGCTGGCGATCTTCCCGTTCACCGCGGGGAACATCTGGACCATCTCGATCTGCGTGTTCTTCGTCGGCTTCGGCGGCGCCTTGGGCACCGTGCTGCAGACCCGCCTGATGGACGTCGCCGAAGACGCCCAGGGCCTGGCCGCGGCGCTGAACCACTCGGCGTTCAACTTCGCCAACGCCCTGGGCCCCTACCTCGGCGGCGTGGCCCTGGCGGCCGGCTACGGCTGGACCTCGCCGGGCTGGGTCGGCAGCCTGCTGGCCATTGGCGGCTTCCTGCTGTGGTCGGTCTCGGTGGCCACCAGCCGAAGCGCACCACGCAGCACCGCCCTCTCCAACGAAGGCTGATCCAAAAGGGCCGGCGCAACGCCGGCCCTTTCGTCTGTGCCCCCCCCGGCGTACCCTTGCCTGCATGCCGATACCCCTGGTCTACCACGACGACTACAGTCCGCCCTTCCCGGACAACCATCGCTTTCCCATGGAGAAGTTCCGCTTGCTGCGCGACCACCTGGTGGACAGTGCCCTGGTGAGCGACGCCGAGCTGCTGCGCCCGGAACTCTGCCCTGTGGATATCCTCGCCCTGGCCCACGACCGCGCCTATATCGAGCGCTATTGCAGCGGCGCGATGGAGCGCGAAGAACTGCGCCGCCTCGGCCTTCCGTGGAGCGAAGCCCTGGCGCGACGCACGGTACGGGCGGTGGGCGGCTCGCTGCTCAGTGCAGAACTGGCGCTGGAACACGGCCTGGCCTGCCACCTCGCCGGCGGCACGCACCACGCGCACCACGACCACGCCTCGGGCTTCTGCATCTTCAACGACCTGGCGGTGATCAGCCTCTATCTGCTGGAAAGTGGCAAGGCCAACCGGGTGCTGATCTTCGACTGCGACGTGCACCAGGGCGACGGCACGGCGCGCATCCTGGAGAACGTGCCGGACGCGGTGACAGTATCATTGCACTGCGAGAAGAACTTCCCCGCGCGCAAGGCTCAGAGCGACTGGGACATACCCCTGCCATTGCACCTGGGTGACGCGGAGTACCTGAAGGTGGTGCAGGAGGCGCTGGACTACCTGCTGCCGCTGTACCAGCCGGACATCGTGCTTTACGACGCCGGCGTGGATGTGCACAAGGACGACGCCCTGGGTTACCTGCAACTCACCGACGCGGGACTGGCGGCGCGGGACGAGCACGTCATCCGCCGCTGCCTTTCCAGCGACATCCCGGTGGTGGGCGTGATCGGCGGTGGCTACGACAGGGACCGCCAGGCGCTGGCCCGGCGCCACGGCATCCTGCACCACAGCGCCGCGCGGGTAGCGCGCGAGTTTCAGCTGGACCGGTAGCGCGAGTTGTTGGTGTCCATGCGCGACGGCAGGCGCTGCTGTTCCCAGCGCATCAGTTCGTGGTCGGAGTACCCCAGCAAAGCAGCGGCGCGTGGCCGGCATTCGGCGGCGTAGTGCTTTTCGCAGAAGCGCATCACCTGTTCGGGAACATGGTGCTGCAACAGCTCCTGCGCGCGCAGCGGTCCCGCGTATTGCAGGTAGCGCGGCAGCAGGCGGCTCCAGTTGGTGAACACGTAGAGGTTGTGCAGGGCGATCTGTATCGACAGCAACTCCAGCACGCGTTGTTCGAACTTCACTTTCGAACCCTGCAGGTTCTTGTTCAGGCGCACCACCATATGGGCCACCGCCTCGTTGAGCAGGGTGCGAATCTCCTCGCTGGGGAGGCTGCGGATGACAATGTCGAGGCCATTCACCCGGACGCGGGTGTCGCTGCCCTCCACCCACAGGTGGGCCTCATGAGAGCGAAGGTAATCACGGACTTTCATCGTCAGTCGGACCAGGTTGCAAGAGGCCCGCATGCTGATGGATTCACAAAAGCGCCAACATCGGCGCAATCCCGATCCCCTGTAAGAATTATCGCAACCCCTAGCGTTCAGGAGACAGAAAACCTCTTCCCCGCTCCCCAGTTTTTTCCACGGCAGCGGTGGAGCGGTCTGTGGATAAGCTGCGGGAAAACGCCTGCCAGGCGCACCCTCTCAGGCTCCGGGGAAACTGAACAAAAAATGAGCAACCGGTGCACCGTGTCGCTGCGCTAGAATTGCGCCCTTTCCCGCACTCCTTTGCCTGGCCCTTTGCATGACCGACTCCCGCCCGCTCGCCTCCCGCACCGCCATCGTCATCGGCGGCGGTCCTGCCGGCCTGATGGCGTCCGAAGTCCTGGCCGGCGCCGGTGTGCAGGTGGAGTTGTTCGACGCCATGCCTTCGGTCGGGCGCAAGTTCCTGCTGGCCGGCGTGGGCGGCATGAACATCACCCACTCCGAGGAACGTGAACCCTTCCTGTCGCGCTATGGCCAGCGCGCGCAAGCCCTCGCGCCGCTGATCGACGCCTTCGACAACCAGGCGCTGTGCGCGTGGATTCACCGCCTGGGTATCGAAACCTTCGTCGGCACCTCCGGCCGCGTCTTCCCCACCGACATGAAGGCCGCGCCGCTGCTGCGCGCCTGGCTCAAGCGCCTGCGCGAAGCCGGTGTGATCATCCACACCCGGCACCGCTGGCTGGGCTGGAACGCCGAGGGCGCGCTGTTGATCGACGGGCCGGAAGGCCAACGCAGCGTCAGCGCCGACGCCACCGTGCTGGCCCTCGGTGGCGGCAGCTGGCAGCGCCTGGGTTCGGACGGCGCCTGGGTGCCGCTGCTGGCCGAACGCGCTGTGGATATCTCGCCGCTGCGCCCGGCCAACTGCGGCTTCGAGGTGACCGGCTGGAGCGAGTTCTTCCGCGACAAGTTCGCCGGCGCGCCGGTCAAGCCGGTGGCGCTCTCGCTGGCCGGCGGCACGCCGCGCCAGGGCGAGTTCGTGGTCACCGTCGGCGGCATCGAAGGCAGCCTGGTCTATGCACTGTCCTCCGGCATCCGCGAGCGCATCGAACAGACCGGCAGCACCACCTTGCACCTGGACCTGCTGCCCAACCGCAGCCTGGAGCAGGTCGCCAAGGCCGTCGCCCAGCCGCGCGGCTCGAAGTCCATGGCCAACCACCTGCGCGGCCGCCTGGGGCTGGAGGGCGTGCGCGCCGGGCTGTTGCGCGAGTTGTCCACAGCGCAGGACTACGCCGATCCGCAGCGCCTCGCCCAACTCATCAAGGCGTTGCCACTGACCGTGGTACGCCCCCGCCCACTGGATGAAGCCATCAGCAGCGCCGGCGGCGTGACCTTCGAAGCGCTGGACGAACAGTTGATGCTCAAGGCACTGCCGGGCGTGTTCTGCGCCGGCGAGATGCTCGACTGGGAAGCACCCACCGGCGGCTACCTGCTCACCGCCTGCTTCGCCAGCGGTCGCGCCGCCGGGCTCGGCGCCTTGCAGTGGCTGCAGGCGCCAGGCTGACCCTGCTTTTCATGGAACCATAGTGCTAGATTCTCGACTCCCACTCAGGAGTCGCCTGCATGTCGCTGACCTTCCGCCGCGCCCGTCCCGATGATGTCGATGCCGCCATCCCGCTGATCTACAGTTCCGGCCCCGACGCCTTCGACTACGCCTTCGCCCGCCCCGGCCGCAACAGCGCCCAGGATTTCCTGCGCTACGCCTTTGTCCAGGGCGGCGGCCAGTTCGGCTGGCGCCAGCACTGGGTCGGCGAACAGGACGGCGAGGTGGTAGCGGCCGGCACGGTGTTCGGCGGCGAAGCCAACCTGGGCTACATGCTGGCGGCGACGCGGCAGATCCTCGGTTACTTCGGATGGAGCTCGGCGGGGGTGATTCGCCGCGGCCTGCAATTGGAACGGATCATCTGCCCGCCGCCGCGCCGGACACTGTATCTGGCGCACCTGGGCGTTACGCCGACACTGCGCGGCGAAGGCCTGGGCAGCCAGTTGATCGACCACTTCCTGCAGATCGGCCGCAGCGTCGGCCTGCCCATGGCGGCACTGGACGTCTCGGCGGCCAATCCCAGGGCCCAGGCGCTCTATGAACGGCTGGGTTTCAGCGTGCAGGCGGAGCGCGTCTCGACCCTGCCGGGCGTCTCCAGCCATCGCTACATGCAGCGCCCGCTTTGAGATAGACTCGCGGCCAGCCGCCCGCCAGAGGCGGCCTGCTCCGTCGCCGTCGAGAAAGCCTGCTCACGCATGAACCAGGAAGGTTGCCCCATGAGCACTGCCAGCGTTGAACTGAAGGTCTTCGTCCCCGCCCGCGATTTCGCACTCTCCCAGCAGTTCTACAAGGAGCTGGGATTCCTCTCGCCCTGGAACTCCGAGGAGCTCGCCTACTTCCATCACGGCGACCGTTGCGCCTTCCTGCTGCAGAACTACTACGTCAAGGAATTCGCCGAGAACCTGATGCTGCACCTGCTGGTGGAGGACGCCGATGCCTGGTACGCCAAGGTCCGCGGCTCCGGCCTCGCCGAGCGCTACGGCGTGCGCCTGGGCGCCCTGCAGGACCAGCCATGGAGGATGCGCGACTTCACTCTGCACGACCCGAGCGGCGTGCTCTGGCGGATCGGGCATGACCTCGACTGATTGCGCAGTGCGCTCCTGCTCTCGTAGGAGCGGATCTCATCCGCGAACTCCCGGCGCAGCCGGGAGGCTGGACGGGGCACCGGCCTGTCGGCCGGATCGCGGATAAGATCCGCTCCTACACGACGGGAAATGACGGGGGACTGCAGGAGCTATTTCAGGTACCAGCCCCAGGGCTGATCCGAGATGTACTCGGTCACCTGCTTCACCTCCAGGTAGTTCTCCAGCCCCCACACGCCCAGCTCGCGGCCGATGCCGCTGTGCTTCATGCCGCCCCAGGGCGCCTGGGTGAAGGTGGGCTGCGAGCAATTGATCCAGACGATCCCCGCTCGCAGCCCGTCGGCCACCCGCGCGGCGCGCTGCGGGTCGCCCGACATCACCGCGCCGGCCAGGCCGAAGCGGCTGTCGTTGGCCAGGCGCAGGGCCTCGGCCTCGGTCTTGAAGCGCTTCACGCAGAGCACTGGGCCGAAGATTTCCTCGCGCCAGATCAGCGCATCCTCGGCGGGTTCGTCGAAGATCGCCGGCTCGATGAACCAGCCCTGCTCCAGCCCCGCCGGGCGCTTGCCGCCAGTGAGCAGCCTGGCGCCACTGGCGCGGCCCTTCTCGACGAAGCCCAGCACCTTCTCGTGCTGCCCCTGGCTGACCAACGGGCCGAGCAGCACCCCGGGCTGCAGGCCATTACCGATGGTGATGGCGCGAGTCGCCTCCACCAGACGCTCGATCAGCCGCGGGGCGATGCCCTCCTGCACCAGCAGGCGCGAGGTGGCGCTGCACACCTGGCCCTGGTTCCAAAAAATGCCGAACAGGATCCACTCCACCGCCGCCTCGACGTCGCTGTCGTCGAAGACGATGAAGGCCGACTTGCCGCCCAGCTCCAGGCTGACGTTCTTGATGTCCTGGGCTGCCGCCGACATGATCCGCGAGCCGGTCGGCACGCTGCCGGTGAAGGCCAGCTTGTCCACCCCCGGATGCTGGCTGAGCGGTCCGCCGGCTTCCGCGCCGAGGCCCGGCAGCACGTTGAGCACGCCCGCCGGCAGGCCCACGGCATCCGCCGCAGCGGCCAGTTCCAGTGCACTCAGCGGCGTCAGCTCGGACGGTTTGAGCACGCAGGTGGCGCCTGCCGCCAGGGCCGGCGCGACCTTCCAGGCCGCCATCAGCAGCGGGTAGTTCCAGGGAATGATCTGCCCGGCGACGCCCACCGGCTCCTGGCGGATGCGGCAGCGGAAGCGCTCGTCGGGCAGTGGCAGAGTCTGGTCCTGGCGCTCATCCAGTTCCCGCGCCAGCTCGGCGTAGTAGCGGAAGCAACCGATGGCGTCGGCCACGTCCCACTGTGCCTCGGGCAGCGGCTTGCCGTTGTCGCGCACTTCCAGCTCGGCCAGTGAGCCCTGGTTGCGTTCCAGTTCAGCGGCGAGCGCTTCCAACCATTCGGCGCGCTCGGCGCCACGGCTCTGGCCCCAGCCGCGATTGAACGCGGTGCGCGCCGCGCGTACCGCGTGGTCGATGTCTTCCTCGGTCGCCGCCGGCACGTCCTGCAGGGGCTGCCCGGTGGCCGGGTCGAAGCTGGTGAAGCGGCCGCCCAGGTCCGGCCTGACCCATTGCCCGTTGATGTAGAGCTGGTCGCGCATCCTCGAGTCTCCTTGAAGTCGGCCCTCAGGCGGCCTGAACGCCGGTGCGGCGGTTCTGCAGGTAGCGGGAGGTGAACAGCAGCGCCAGCGAGGCGCAGATGATCACCGTGGAGATGGCATTGATCTCCGGTGTGATGCCTCGGCGGATCGACGAGAAGATGTAGATCGGCAGCGTGGTCTCGGAGCCGGCCACGAAGAAGGCGATGATGAAATCGTCGAAGCTGAAGGTGAACGCCAGCAGGAAGCCGGCGAGGATGGCCGGGGCGATCTGCGGCAGGGTCACCCGCCAGAAGGTGTCCAGCGGCGGCGCATAGAGGTCGGCGGACGCTTCCAGCAGCGACTTGTCCATCGCCTCGACACGGGTGCGGACGATCACCATGACCAGCGCCATGGTGAACAGCGAGTGCGCCGCGACCACGGTGCCGAAGCCCATGTTGAGCTTCGGCAGGCCGATGTCCAGCAGCGCCAGCAGCGGGTTGAGCACGTCGAACAGGGTGATGAAGGCGATCAGCGTGGCAATGCCGATGACAATGCCCGGCACGATGATCGCGCAGTAGGTCAGCGCGTCGAACAGCAGGCGCACGCGCTTGCCGACCCGCTGCAGGCCGAACACCGCGAGGGTACCGAACAGTGTGGCGATCAGCGCAGAGCAGAAGGCGATCATCGCGCTGTTGCCCAGCGCTTCCATGATGAACGGGTTGCCGAAGGCGCGACCGAACCACTGCACCGAGCAGCACTGGAAGCTCAGCCCGCTGCGCCCGGCGTTGAAGGCGAAGAGCATGATCAGCGCAATGGGCGCGTAGAGGAACAGGTAGACCGAGGTGGAATAACCGCGCAGCCACATGTCAGAGCACCCCGTCGTTGCGCGAGCCGCCGTAGCGGGCCACGAGTTTCAGGTAGACGCCGATGATCGCCAGCATCATCGCCACCAGGGTCATCGCCACCGCGCTGCCGAACGGCCAGTTGCGCGATTGCAGGAACAGGTCGACCAGGGCGTTGCCGACGAAGAACACCTTGCCGCCACCGAGAATGGCCGGGATCAGGAACTCGCCCATGAGCAGGATGAACACCAGCATCACCCCGGTGATCACCCCCGGTGCCGACAGCGGCAGGGTGATCCGGCGGAAGGTCTCGAAGGCGCTGGCGCCCAGGTCGCCCGAGGCTTCCAGCAGGCGTTTGTCGAGCTTCTCCAGGGTCACGTAGATGGGGAACACCATCAGCGGCAGGTAGCCGTAGACGATGCCGATCAGCACCGCGTAGGGCGTGTTGATCAGGCGCACGTCGGCGATGCCGAAGCTCTCCAGCAGCGCCGGGATGCCGCGGCCGCTGAGAATGAAGATCCAGGCATAGGTGCGGATCAGGAAGCTGGTCCAGAACGGCACGATCACCAGGGTCAGCAACAGTGACTTGTTGCGCCGCACCTTCACCGCCAGGAAGTAGGCCAGCGGGTAGGCCGCCAGCAGACAGGCCAGGGTGCCCAGCGGCGCCAGGGTCAGGGTGTTCCAGAAGGCCTGGGCGCGGGAGCCGAGGTTCAGGTAGTTCTCCAGCGTCAGCCCGCCACCGTAGCCGCCCACTGCGCTGCGCTCGCCGAAGCTGAAGACCAGGATGATCACCAGCGGCATCAGGAGCAGCAGCAGGAACCACAGGGTGGAGGGCAAAAGCAGCAGCCAGGTGACACGCCGACCGAGGCTTTTCGCACGCGAGACCGTGGGCGTCGGCCGGGTCTGCGGCAACGGAGCGCTGACAGCGATGTTCATGTTCGATTCCCTACGCATGGGGTTACGCAGTTCCCCTGTAGGAGCGAGCTTGCTCGCGAAAGAACTCACCGGCAGCTCGGGAGCTGGGCGGTTCGCGAGCAAGCTCGCTCCTACAGTTCTCAGGCGGCCTTGAAGCGCGCCATCAGCTCGGCGCGCGCCGGGCTGGTGAGGGTCGCCGCGGCGCCGAATTCCAGCGGCGAAAGACGCTCGGCCGCCGGGTACATGATCGGGTCGTCGAGCATCTCCCTGGAGAGCAGCGCATCGACGCGCTTGTCCCCGCTCGGGTAGCCGTGGGAGAGCACCTCCAGCTTGTTGTGCTGCGGATCGAGCAGGTAGTTGATGAACGCGTAGGCGGCATCCTTGTGCTCGGCGCCCTTGGGAATGGCGAAGAAGTCGCTCCAGATCTCGCCGCCCTCCTTGCCCAGCACGAAGGTCATGTCCGGGTTGTCGCGGTGCAGCTGCGAGGCGTCGCCGGTCCAGGCCATGGCCATCCAGGCGTCGCCGTTGCGCAACGAGGGCTGGATGTCGGAGTTGATCGCGAACAGGTGCGGCTTGGCCTGGATCAGCAGTTTCTCGGCCTCGGCCAGTTCCTTCGGGTCCAGCGAGTTGAAGCTGTAGCCGTAGTACTTGAGCGCGTTGCCGATGGCGGTGAGCTGGTAGTCGTGGACGATGGTGCGGCCGGAGGCGCTGGTGAGGGTCAGGTCCCAGAACTGCTTCCAGGAATCCGGATTGCCCTTGACCTTGCTGGCGTCATAGACGATGCCGGTGGTGCCCCAGTTCTTCGGCACCGCGTAGACCTTGCCGTCCACCGTGCCCTGGGCCATGAAGCGCTCCTCGAAGGCCTTGGGGTCGAAGTTGGGGATGCGCGAGAGGTCCAGCGGTTCGATCAGCCCGAGCTGCACGTAGGTGCTGATGGTGTAGTTGGTCGGCACGAAGACGTCCCAGCCGCTGCCGCCGGCCTGCAGCTTGGCGAGCATCTCCTCGTTGGAGCCGAACACGTTCATCTGTACGCGCGCGCCCGTGGCCTTGGCGAAGGCGTCGAAGTTTTCCTGGCTGTGGTAGTTCGGCCAGGTGGCCAGCGCGAGCCGGTCACCGATATTGCTGCCCTCGGCCGCGTAGGCCTTGCCGGTCAGCAGACCAGGGGTGTTGGCGGCGACCACCGCCATCGCCAGGCCGAGACCGGTCCTGCCGAGGAAGTCGCGCCGCGTGATGGAGCCGTTTTCCCAGCTGCGCATCGTCTTGATGAAGCTCTTCTTGTCCATCGTCACTCCCCGCCTGTCTGCTGATTGTCGTTATGGTTGAATCATCGAACTCAAAGGGCCATGGCCAGGCCGCTGGCCTGGTTCCAGCCGACCTGCACTGGCGCGCCGTGCTCGAAGGCTTCCGCCTCGCCCCCCGCCTTGCGCGGCACGCGCACGCAGACGATGCCGAAAGCGTCGGTGCGCACGCGGTATTCGGTGAGGTTGCCCAGGTAGATGCGATCTTCGACGCGCCCCTTCAGGCGCACCTCGCGCTGCAGGTCCGAATCGACGGCGGCGATGCCGACCAGCTCGGGGCGCACGGCGATACAGCCCTCGGCCTGGGGCGCCAGCGAGGGGCCGGTGGGTGTCGGCGGGCTGCTCAGTTCCAGTCCCGCCGGCGTGCCCAGCACCACACGGCCGGAATCGAGGCGGCGCACAGTGCCCGCGAACAGGTTGGACTCGCCGATGAAGTCGGCCACGTAGCGGCTCGCCGGGGTCTCGTAGAGCGCCTCGGGGGTGGCGGTCTGGATGATCAGGCCGTCCTTCATGATGCTGATGCTGTCGCTCATCGACAGCGCCTCTTCCTGGTCATGGGTGACCAGCACGAAGGTGATGCCGACCTCGCGCTGCAGGCGCAGCAGCTCCGACTGCATCTCCTTGCGCAGCTTGCGGTCCAGCGCCGCCAGCGGCTCGTCGAGCAGCAGTACGGTGGGCTTGTTCACCAATGCACGGGCCAGTGCCACGCGCTGTTGCTGGCCGCCGGAAAGCTCATGTGGCTTGCGCGTGCCGAAGCCGGACAGGCGCACCATCTCCAGCGCCTCGTCGGCCATGCGGCGCTGCTGCGCACGATCGGGGCGCGGCGTGCGGTAGCGCAGGCCGTAGGCGATGTTCTCGGCAACGGTCAGGTGAGGAAACAGCGCGTAATGCTGGAACACCATGTTCACCGGGCGCTGGTGCGCCGGCACCCCGGCCACCGCCTGGCCGGCCAGCAGCACCTCGCCTTCGCTGGGCTGTTCGAAGCCGGCAATCATCCGCAGGGTGGTGGTCTTGCCGCAGCCGGAGCTGCCAAGGAAGGAATGGAAAGCGCCGCGCTTGACCTTGAAACTCAGCCCGTTGACCGCCGGCACGCTGCCGTAGCGCTTGACCACGTTACGGAATTCGATATCGAAGTCCTGACCGCTTTCCATCACTGCGCGCTCCCACTTTGTTCTTGTTGGGGCTCACGCTAGCAACGCGGCTTTCGGGGTGTATATATCCCTCGGGGGATAGATGGCGGGATTGGATAGGCCCACGGGGAAAGTTCGGCACAAGCTCTAACCCTCTCCCCCGCCCTCTCCCTGAAGGGAGAGGGAGCCATCCGTGCCGGCTGACGCATCAACTTGAACCTGCACCGAACCAGTCCCCTCTCCCTTCAGGGAGAGGGTTAGGGAGAGGGAAACCCAGACACGGATTTCGCCGGAGGTCTGCTCACCCCACCGCGCGCATCCCACCCGCCGCATCCCGCCCCGCCAACTCGCGGATGAACAGCCCGAGCAGCTCCGACTGACTGCCGATACCGAGCTTGGCGTAGAGGTTCTTGCGGTGGATCTTCACCGTGCCGGGGCTGATGTCCAGCTGCTCCGCCACCGAGGCGCTGGAGTGGCCACGCAGCAATAGCTGGACGATCTCCTGCTCGCGCGGCGTGAGCAACTGCGCGCCGAACTGGTCGAAAGCCTCGCGGATCTGGTAGTCCAGGTCCTGCGCCGGGCGCGGTTGCGCACGCCGCAGCTCCCAGGCCTCGCGCACCACCTGCTCGACCACCGGCCGTGCGCACTCCAGCAGCTGCATCTCGTCGCGGCTGAAGGCGGGGCTGGAGGTCTTGCGCATCAACGAGAGCACGGCTGTGGCGCCATCGGCGAGGTCGACGAAGAAGGCGATCTCCTCGGTCAGGCCAGTCTGCTGGTAGTAGGTCTGGTAGTACTCGCCCAGGTAGAAGTGGTCCGGCGCGAACTGCCGCAGGCGCCATAGCCCCGGTGGCTGGTTGCGCGTGCAGGCAAGGTAGAAAGGATCGAGCAGGTAGGGGCCGGCCTGGTAGTCCTCGACGTAGACGTGTCGGACATCGGCCGGGAAGGTGTCGAACAGGTCCAGTGGCCGGTGGTTGCCCTCGTAGACGAAGAGCACGAAGTTATCCACCGCGCAGACCTGCTGCAGCCACTGGCTGAGGCCGAGCAGGCGCGGGCGACCGGAAGCCAGCGGGAGCAGGTGGGCGACTCCGCCGGTCCAGGCTTTGAGTTCCTTGTGGCGCATGGGCTGTCGTTCTTGTTGTGTGCGCAATGGGCACACTATAGGCGTTCGGGATTCCACACGGAAATGCAGCTTTTGCGCCACACCCGGCAAAGCCCCGCCACGCCTGACGACAGCAACTGATCCGGCCTCGGCCGCGCACCGCGATGAAGCAGGCGCGCGCCTTATCGGCTCAGGGGCGGCGACCGCCCTTGCCGCCACCCGGCTTGCCGGACGACGACTTGCCAGCGGCGGGCTTGCCGCCTGCCGCTTTGCCACCGAGCCCGAACCCCGGCGCCTTGCGCACCGCCTTGACCTGCGGTTTGTCGTCCAGCAGCGAGCCGAGGTGCACCTTGCCCGGCTTGCCTTCGGGCACCTTGGGTTGCTTGGGCTTCTTCGGCTTCTTCATGACCTGGCCGCCGGGGGCGGTGACGGGTACCCGGTGTTCCGCCTCGAAGCCATCTTCTTCCTGGCGTTGCAGCGTCTGGCCGATCAGCGTCTCGATGGCCGCCAACTGCTGCACTTCGTCGGCGCAGACCAGCGAGATCGCCTGACCGCTGGCGCCGGCACGGCCGGTGCGGCCGATGCGGTGTACGTAATCCTCGGGGACGATGGGCAGGTCGAAGTTGACCACCAGCGGCATCTCCTCGATGTCCAGGCCACGGGCGGCGACGTCGGTGGCGATCAAAAAGTCCACTTCGCCGGTCTTGAACCGCGCCAGGGCGCGCAGGCGTGCCGGTTGCGGCTTGTCGCCATGGATCGAGTCGGCGCGGATGCCTTCCTCTTGCAGCACGCCGACCAGCTCGTCGACGCCCTTGCGGGTCTTGGCGAACACCAGCGCCTGGCGCCAGCCCTGCTCGCGCAGCAGGTGCAGGAAGAGTTCGGCCTTGCGCTTCTTGTCTACGGTGATCAGGTGTTGCTTCACCGTCTTCGCCGCCGTGTTGCGCGGCGCCACGTCGATGGTCAACGGGTCGCGCAACAGATTGCGCGCCATCTGGCGGATGGCGTCGGAGAAGGTCGCGGAGAACAGCAGCGTCTGCCGGCGCCTGGGCAGCGCGGCGAAGATTTCGTCCAGCTCGCGGGCAAAACCCAGGTCGAGCATGCGGTCGGCTTCGTCCAGCACCAGCACCTGCAGCTGGGTGAATTTCAGCGCGTTCTGGCGGTACAGGTCGAGCAAGCGGCCGGGGGTGGCCACCAATACGTCGACACCCTTGCGCAGCTTCATCATCTGCGGGTTGATGCTGACCCCACCGTAGGCCACGGCGGTGCGCAGCGGCACGTGCTGGCCGTAGGCGCGGAAGCTCTCGTGCACCTGCTCCGCCAGCTCGCGGGTCGGCACCAGCACCAGCGCGCGGATGGAATTCGCCGCCACCTGCGGGCCCTCCTGCAGCAACTTCTGCAGCAGCGGCAGGGCGAAACCGGCGGTCTTGCCGGTGCCGGTCTGGGCAGCGGCGAGCAGGTCGCGGCCCTTGAGCACGGCCGGGATGGCCTGGGCCTGCACCGCCGTCGGGTTCTGGTAGCCAAGCCCGTCGAGGGCGCGCAGGAGGGGATCGATCAGGCCAAGGTTGGCGAAGGTCATGGAGCGCTCGCGAAAAACGATTCGAATGGGCGGCATTGTAGCCGCAGGGTCAGGAACGCAGCAGCAGCGCGCCTTCGATGGGCACGTAGCGGCTGGCCGCGCGGATCAGCGCCTGGGCGGTGAGGCCCGGCACGCCGTAGGCGGTGGCGTCGGTGCCGCCAGCGCGGACACGGTCGAGCAGCAGGTCGAAATCGCCGTCGCCAGAGGCCAGGACGATCTCGTCCACGTTCGGCGCGGCGTCGAGGATGTCGATGGTGATGCCGACGTCCCAGTCGCCCTTGGCCGAACCGTCGGCGCGCTGGATATAGGGCTTGAGCTTCACGGTGAAGCCCAGCTTGCGCAGGATCTGCTGGAACTGCTGCTGCTTCGCGTCGCCGCGGTCGATGGCGTAGGCGTAGGCCTGGACGATAATGCCCTGGGCACTCAGCTCGGCCCACAGGGCGGCGTAGTTGAAGTGGCAGCCGTAGGCCTGACGCACGGTGTAGTAGAGGTTCTGCACGTCGGCGAACAGGGCGATGGTCTTCAACGGTGACTCCGGGACTCGAACAGCGGGGGCGCATTATCGGCACAGCGGCGCGCCCCCGCCAGTCCCGGCGGGCGGGCGGCTCAGCTGAACAGGTCGCCGTCGTCGCCGCCGAAGAAGCCGGAGTCGTCACCGTCGTCGTAGTTGGCGTCACTGAAGTTGCTGTCGGCATAGCGGTCGCCGCCGCCAAAGGAGTCGTCGTCCGTCCGCGAATCATCGAAGTTCGACGGCTCCGGCTGCACCGGTGCCTGCTCCTGGATCACCTCGACGATTTCCTGCGGCTGGTTGTGGTGGAACATGCTGGTCAGCAGGTCAGCCACCATCACGCCGCCAGCCACGCCGGCCGCGGTCTGCAACGCGCCGCGCAGGAAACCGCCGCCCTGGGGCGCGGCCTGGGCAGGCTGGGACGGACGGAAGTCGTTGGGATTGCTGGCGTAACCGGCGCTGCCGCCGGGCTGGGAGAAACGCGTCTGCCCCCAGCCGTCGGGGCGCTGCTGGGTTTGCGCCGGACGCGGCTCCTGGCTCTGGCCACCACCGAACAGGCCGGCGAGGAAGCCGCCGCTGCTCGGACGGCTCTCCTTCGCCTGGGCTTCCAGCTCCTTGACGCGCTGGTCCAGGCGCTTGATCGCCGCTTCCTGGATCAGCATCGCCTGGGCCATGTAGTACGGCGCCGCCGGCTGTTGCACCAGGTGCCGGTTGATCTGCGCCTCGGCCTGGGCATCGCGCGGCGCGGTCTGCGCCTCGGCGTCGCGCAGGCGGGTGAACAGACCATCGATCAGGGATTGCTCTTCGGAATTCATGGCAGGCCTCGAGTGAGCGGGTGGTTCGGCAGAACGTTGCCTCTGCAACATTGGATCGGCTCGCAAAAA
Organism: Pseudomonas nitroreducens TX1; assembly: GCF_000313755.1. Lineage (GTDB taxonomy): Bacteria > Pseudomonadota > Gammaproteobacteria > Pseudomonadales > Pseudomonadaceae > Pseudomonas > Pseudomonas nitroreducens_A. The sequence continues at coordinate 202,001 of NZ_AMZB01000136.1, forward strand.
AACAAGTTCCGATCGCAGAATTCTGGCGTCTTCAGCTGAGGGTTTGCTTAAGTTAGAGTCGAAGCCCTCGGACAGTATCGGGTTACTGATGAATCCCCTCTCCATCCTCCGCGACACCTGGTTCTTCTTCTCCCGTCATCTGGGCACCCTGGTGCCGCTGTGCCTGCCCTGGATCGTCATCGAGACGCTGGTGCAGCAGCAGATCAACGTTGCCGCCGGCTCGCAGAATTTCGCCCCCTGGGGCATGGCCGCGGGCCTGGTGTTCTACCCGATCTACACCGCCAGCCTGATCCTCTTCATGATCGACGCGGGCGAAGGCGTGGAGCGCGGCGTCCGCGACCTCTGGAGCGCGGCGCTGCGGTTGTGGCCGGCGTTCGCCCTGCTCTCGGCGATCACCTCGCTGCTGATAGTGCTCGGCCTGTACCTGATGGTGCTGCCGGGCATCTTCGTGATGATCAAGCTGGCCTTCGCCGAATTTCTCCTGGTGCAACGCGGCCGCGCGCCCATCGACGCCATGCGCGAGAGCTTCGCTCAGACTACCGGGCACTTCTTCCTGTTGCTGATGACCTCCCTGGTGATACTCGCGCCGGTGTGGCTCGCCGAAGGCTGGATCACCGAGACCGGCCAGGACTCGCCGGTACTGGGCATCGCGCTGCACTCGCTCAGCGGTTTTTTCCAGCTGCTGCTGACGGTGGCCGCCTACCGCATCTTCATCCTGCTCGGCCGCGAAGCCGCCTGAGCGGCAGCAAGTCGCAACACATCCTCCGGCAAGCCGCGCGCTGGCGTTCTACGCTGGAGTCTCCTTTCACCGAGTAAGGAGACTCGCCGTGAGCGACTTCCCTCCCAGCTGCCTTTCGCACATTTCCATCGGCACCAATGATTACCCGCGCGCCAAGGCGTTCTACGACGCGGTGCTGCCGACCCTGGGCTGCCAGCCGATCATGGAACACCCCGGTGCCGTGGCGTATGGCCGCGTATTTCCCGAATTCTGGCTGCAGACGCCCATCGACGGCCGCCCGGCCAGCGTGGGCAACGGCACGCATTTCGGCTTCATGGCCAATTCCCGCGAGGAAGTGGACGCTTTCTACCGCGCCGCGATTGCCGCCGGCGCGACCGACGACGGCGCGCCCGGCCCGCGCCCGCAGTATGGCGCTCCTTACTACGGCTGCTTCATCCGCGACCTGGACGGGCACAAGATCGAGGCATCGTTCTGGGACATGGCGCTGGCAGGTGGTGGGTTCGACACGCACTCGCATTGATCTGAACGGATCTTCATAAAGGGTATTGCCGCCTGGCCGCTGGGTTCGTCGTTCTGCCCAACGGTCCCCTCTCCCGCTTGCGGGGGAGGGCTAGGGAGGGGGAGCGCCCTCTCCCCAACCCTCTCCCTGAAGGGAGAGGGAGCAAGAGCCCCCGGACATTCAGTTTCCGGGCTTGAGCCCCGACATCTTCGGCACCAGCAGTTTCTCGAACAGACGCGGGAAGAAGCGCGCCAGTATGCGCGCCCGCCAGTTGACGTTGGACAGCACCAGCAGTCGCCGGCGACGCAAGGCCCCCTGGTAGATCGCCTCGGCCACGTCGCGCGGCGAGGCCACTTCCGCGCCCAGCACCACGGTTGGCTGGCGAATCACCGAGCCGTCGCCCACCAGGGCGTTCTTGCGCAGATCGGTAGCGGTGAAACCCGGGCACGCCAGGGTGACCGCCACCCCCGTGCCGTCCAGCTCCATGCGCAGCGTGTCGAACAGCCCGTGCAGTGCATGCTTGCTGGCGTTGTAGGCGCTGCGGTAGAGCAGCGGGGCGAAGCCGGTCAGCGAACTGAGCACGACAATCTGCCCGTGCCGCGCCAGCAGGCTGGGCAACGCCGCCTGGGTGCAGTGCAGCGCCCCATAGAAGTTCACCGCCATCACCCGCCGGAAGACCGCCAGCTCGGTCTCGATGAACAGGCTGCGGTGGGTGATGCCGGCGTTGTTCACCAGCACGTCGATGCCGCCGAAGCGCTCGACGGCAAGCGCCACTGCACGCTCCACCGCCTCAGCGTCGGCGATGTCGCAGCGCAGGCCGAGGGCTTCGACGTTCAGGTGCTCGCGCAGGTGCTGCACCAGGCTGTCCAGCGCCGCCTGGTCGAGGTCGAGGATCACCGGGTGCGCACCGGCCTGGGCGAAGCGCAGCACCAGGGCGCGACCGATGCCGGAACAGCCGCCGCTGACCAGCACCACCTTGCGCCGGAAGGTCGAATGGGAGAAGCGTGGGCGGGGCATGGCAGTCTCCCGAAGCCCGCAGGGCGCGATGTTGACGTCTTGCGAACTACATCTCACACGGTTTCAGGATAATTCCCACATTAAACACAGAGGTGAAATACAAAGTCGCAACCACTATCCTCTGGACCCAACAAGCATAGCCCCTGGTCACCCATGAGCCTCTCGCTTCGCCGCCGCCTACTTTTCGTATTGTTGGTTGCCCTGCTGCTCGTCGTCACCGCTGCCGCCTGGCTGCTGGCCTGGCACCCCGCCGAGCGCGAGGCGGTCGCCGTGCAGTGCCGTGCACCCGCGCCGCAACTGCAGCCGGGGCAGGCGCTGAAGGTGATGACCTGGAACGTCCAGTACCTGGCCGGCAAGCGCTACATCTTCTGGGACGACCTGCCCGACACCACCGGCCCCGACGACAGCCCCAGCCCCGAGGACATCGCCTACAGCCTCGACGAAGTGGTGCGGGTGATCCGCGACGAAGCGCCGGACATCGTCCTGCTGCAGGAGGTCGACGACGGTGCCGCCGCCACCGGCAAGCAGGACCAGCAGGCGCTCATCGGCGACCGGCTGACCGACCTCTACCCCTGCTCCACCGCCGCCTTCGACTGGAAGGCACGCTTCGATCCCAACCCTCACGTATTCGGCAGCGCCGGACGCAAGCTGGTGACCTTCAGCCGCTTCCAGATCAGTGGGGGCGAGCGCATCGCCTTGCCGCAGCGCTCGTCCATTCCGCTGCTGCATCTGTTCGCCCCGCAGCCGGCGATGCTGCAAAGCGACCTGCCAATCCGCGGCGGTGGCCAGTTCAGCGTGATCAACACGCGGCTGGAGCGCCCCAACGGCGACGACACGCCGCAACGCCAGGTCGAGGCCGTTGAAGCCCACCTGAACACCCTGCAAGCTGCCGGCCGCCCCTGGTTGCTAGGCGGCGACCTCGGCCTGCTGCCGCTGGGCCAGTACCCCTACCTGCCGGAGGTGCTGCGCGCGCCCTACCGCGCCAACAGCGAACTGAACCTGCTGGCGGCGCGCTTCCCGGTGGTCCCAGCTGTCGAGGAGTCCAGCGGTGCCGAGCAGGAGAAGTGGTACACCCACTTCCCCAATGACCCGCGCGTGCACAAGCCCGATCGCACCCTCGACTACCTGTTCCACAGTCCCAGCCTGAACCGCCTCGATGCCGGCGTGCGCAGCCACGACACCCTGCGCATCTCCAACCATCTGCCGCTGTCCGCGCGCTTCCTGCTGCCTCACTGAGCGCTGCGGCACAAGGTCGCTGGCGGAAGCTGGACAGGAGCGACGTGGCGGTCGCATGCTCGGCCCGCTTCGAACAAAAACGATAACGAGCACTCGGGCCATCCATGCATTTGCGCCGTCTCGCCGGGCTGATCCTCGCCCTGTTCTGCCTTAATGCCCTCGCCGTCGACAGGCCCACGCTGGCCGACCGGCTGCCGCATCCGCTGCCCGCCTTGACCGTCGGCTACTATGAATTCCCGCCCTACACCTACACGGCCCCGGACGGCACCACCCGCGGCAGCGGCGCCGAGATGGTCCGGCGCATCCTGCTCAAGGCCGGCTACCGCGCCGACTTCCGCCCGCTGCCCAGCGCCCGCCTCTACCTGGGCCTGCAGGACGGCAGCGTGCAGCTGTGGGCCGGCGCACCGGGCAAGCCGGAGCTGGTGGACAGCACGCTGGAATGCGAACGCGTGCTGGGGCACGTCGAACTGAACCTTTACCGCCTGGCCTCGCGCCCGTCGCCGCAGTTGCCCGAAGGGCTGACCGGAAGCCGGATGATCCTGATCAGCGGCTACAGCTACTGGCGGCCGATCACCGAAATGCTCGAAGACCCGAAGCTCCAGCTGGAAGTGCACCGCACCAGCACCCACGCCGCTGCCCTGCAGATGCTCGAACGCGGCCGCGGCGACTACCTGATCGACTACCAGACGCCGGTGGAGCAGGCACGCCGGGAGCTGAACATGGCGCCCCTGGCCTTCGACAACCTGTACAGCGTGCCGACCAAGCTCATCGTCTCCCGCCACGCCCCCAACGCCGAAGCCCTGCGCGCACGGCTGGACCACGCCTACGACGAACTGCAGGCGGCCGGCTACGACATGAAATTGCCCTGAGCGAAAGAACCGAGTCACCCCCCCTGTAGGAAAAGCGGTCGTGCTGCACAACCGTATGCAGCCTGATCCATGGGTAGGAGCGGACGCCGTCCGCGATTGGCCACCCGCCACTCCCGACCATCCCGGATGAATCGCACCTACCGAATCGCCACCCGTTTCACCCACTGAGGGCGGGCTCCACCTGTAGGAGCGCGCCATGCGCGCGATCGCGGGCATGGCCCGCTACGACTTGATATTTCGTGCCGGGGCCTGCCCTCTCCCCCGCCCTATCCCTGAAGGGAGAGGGAGCTGTCCGTGCCGGCTGACGCCATGGATTCCTCCTGCACCGACCGGTCCCCTCGCCCTTCAGGGAGAGGGGAAACCCTCGGTACAGACTTGCAAATTGTTGCTCCTGAACAGGCCCTGCTCAGCTCTTGCGCGGCTTCGCCCGCGCCGTAGGCTCGGCGATCAGCGGGTCGTCCGGCCAGTAGTGCTTGGGGTAACGGCCCTTCAGGTCCTTTTTCACCTCGGCGTAGGTGCTGCGCCAGAAGTTGGCCAGGTCCTGGGTCACCTGCACCGGGCGTTGCGCCGGTGACAGCAGGTGCAGCTTCACCGCCACCCGTCCACCCGCGATCCGCGGGGTGTCGGCAAGGCCGAACAGCTCCTGCAGGCGAACGGCAAGCACCGGCGGAAACTCGCTGTAGTCCAGGCGGATGTTCGAGCCCGACGGCACCTGCAGCGCGCGCGGCGCCTGCTCGTCCAGCCGTTGCGGCAGCGGCCAGGACAGCAGCGCGTGGAGAATCCCGCTCAGCTCCAGGTTGGCGAAGTGCGACAGCCGCGAAACCTTGCCCAGGTAGGGCAGCAACCAGTCGTCCAGCGAAGCCAGCAGCGCGGAGTCGCTGACATCCGGCCACTCGCTCTCGCCCTTGCCGTCCAGATCGAGCCGACGCAGCAAGGCGATGCGCGCCTGCCACTGGCGCAATTCCGGCGTCCACGGCAGCAGCTCCAGCCCCTTGCGCCGCACCAGCCCGAGCAGCGCGCGGCTGCGGGCCTCGGCGTCCAGGTTGGGCAGCGCCTCGGTGGACAGCACCAGTTCGCCGACCTTGCGCTGGCGTTCGGCCCGCAACACGCCTTCGCGCTCGTCCCAGTCCAGTTCGTCGTGGACGCTGACCTGCTCGGCCAGGATCGACTCGAACAACGCCGGCTCCAGCGCCGCCGCCAGGTAGATGCGCTCCTCGCGCTGTCCCTGGCGGCTGCCCAGGTCGGCGATCACCAGCCAGGGCTCTTTCATCAGCGCATCCGGCTCGCCGAACTGCGCGGCGCGGCCGTTGGCCAGGCGGTATTCGCCACCGCCGGCGCGGCGTTGGCGGGCAATGCGGTCTGGGTAGGCGAATGCCAGCAGGCCGCCGAGCCAGCGCGGGTGATCGGGGTCGGCCACCGGTTCGCGGACCGGGCCACGCAGGTAGCCCTTGAACTGCCGCGCCAGCTGCCGCACCCGCTGCACCGCACCGCGACTGGCACGCGGGGCATTCTGCTCGCCGGCCAGCAGGGCGATGCGGTGGTGCAGGTCGGCGTCGTTGCCACGCAGGATGTCACGCTCGCCGAGCAGCGCGGCGAGATCGCAGGCCAGCGCGCCCAGCCCCAGCGCATGACCACGCAGCAGCAGATGGGCGATACGCGGGTGCGCCGGTACCTCGGCCATGGCCTGGCCGTGGGGCGTGAGGCTGCCGCCACCGGCGCGGGAGGCCAGCGCGCCAAGGCGCTCCAGCAAGTCCTGCGCCTGGGCATAAGCGGCGGCGGGCGGCAGGTCGAGCCAGGCCAGCTCCTGCGGGGCGACGCCCCAGCGCGCCAGTTGCAGGGCGAGGCCAGCCAGATCGGCCTGGAGGATTTCCGCCGCGCCATAGGCCGGCAACTGATCGTGCTGCGCCTCGGACCACAGGCGGTAGCAGGCGCCCGGCTCCAGTCGTCCGGCACGGCCGGTGCGCTGGGTGGCGGAGGCGCGGGAGATACGCTGGGTGTCCAGGCGGGTCATGCCACTGCCCGGATCGAATCGCGGCACCCGCGCCAGCCCGGCATCCACGACCACCCGCACGCCGTCGATGGTCAGGCTGGTCTCGGCAATGTTGGTCGCTAGCACGACCTTGCGCTTGCCCACCGGAGCGGGCTCGATGGCGGCACGCTGGGCATCGAGGTCCAGCTCGCCGTGCAGCGGGCAGATGAGAACGTCGGGGCGAGCGGCCAGTGCCTCGCCCAGTTGTTCGGCGACGCGGCGAATCTCCGCCTGACCGGGGAGGAACACCAGCAGGCTGCCGGGCTCATCCGCCAGCGCCTGTTGCACTGTCTGCACCACGCGCGGCTCGAGGAACTCGCCGGCCTGCCACGGCCGCCCCCAGCGGATGTCCACCGGGAACATGCGACCCTCGCTGCGCACCACCGGCGCGTCGTCGAGCAGCGCGGACAGGCGCTCGCCCTCCAGCGTGGCGGACATCACCAGCACCTTGAGCGGCGGCTCGTCGCGCAGCAGCGCGCGACCGTTGAGCGTCAGCGCCAGCGCGAGGTCGGCATCCAGCGAGCGCTCGTGAAATTCGTCGAAGATCACCAGCCCCACACCTTCCAGCGCCGGGTCGTCCTGCAGGCGGCGGGCGAGGATGCCTTCAGTGACCACCTCGATGCGTGTCTTCGGTCCGACCCTGCTGTCCAGGCGGATGCGGTAGCCGACGGTCTCGCCGACCTTCTCGCCCAGTTCCGCGGCCAGTCTTTCGGCGGCGGCGCGGGCTGCCAGCCGGCGCGGTTCCAGCATCAGGATCGACTGTCCGTCCAGCCACGCCTCGCCCAGCAACGCCAGCGGCACGCGGGTGGTCTTGCCGGCGCCGGGCGGCGCTTCCAGCACCACTTCGTGGCGCGCGGCCAGGGCCTGGCGCAGGGCGGGAAGGACGCTGTCGATGGGAAGGGCGTTCATGCCGGCTCCTGGAACTCCAATTTCATAAGGCGGTAACCCGGAATACGCGGGGGGCGGCGATTATAGCGGGCGAACCGCGGTGCCAACTCAGCAGTCATAGAAGCAACGAGAACGCTGGCTAGTGCGAAACTGCCAGCAGCCGTTCAGGACTCGTTGTTATAGTTGTCCGCATCATCCTCCCGGAGGTTTTTTCATGCGTCTTGCCACCCGAGTGTCCTGTGCCGTTCTGAGCGCCGCCCTGTTCAGCCAGCTGACTGCCTGCGGCACCCTGTTCTACCCCGATCGCCGCGGCCAGATCGACGGCCGCATCGACCCGGCTGTCGCCGCCCTGGATGCCGTCGGCCTGTTGTTCTACGTCATCCCGGGCCTGATCGCCTTCGGCGTAGACTTCGCCACCGGCGCGATCTACCTGCCCGACGAGAAGTACTCGGTCGCACCGGAGAAGCTCAAGGATGCCGTGAGTGAAGACGGCAGCGTGGACAAGGCTAAACTCAAGGCGATCCTCGAGCGTGAAACCGGCCGCAGCCTGCCCCTGGACGACCCGCGTCTGATCCAGCGCAGCGGCAGCCTCCAACAACTCGCCAGCCTGGGCCTGCGCCCGGAGGCCTGATATGCACGGCGCTCTCGCTTCACACCTTCAGCAACTCCTGGCGTACCACCAGTGGGCCTACGAACGCATCCTGGAGGCCGTCGCGCCGCTGGATGAACAGGCCTACCGCGCACCGCGCGGGCTGTTCTTCGGCAGCCTGCACGTCACCCTCAACCACCTCGCGGTGGTCGATCGCATCTGGTTCGCCCGTGTGCAGCGAGAGCCCTGGCAGTTCGAACGACTCGATGCCGAGGCCGCGCCGGATCGCGCCAGCCTCGCCGAATTCCTCAACGACGGTGTCGGCGCCTGGCGCCTGTGGCTGAGCAGGCAGAGCGACGCCACCCTCGGCACCCAGCTGGACTACCGCAACATGGCCGGGCAGGAACACCGCCAGAGCCTGGCGAACATCGTCCAGCACCTGGTCAACCACGGCACCCACCACCGCGGGCAGATGAGCGCTGCGCTCACCGCGCTGGGCCAGAAGGCGCCGCTGCTGGACTACATCTACTTCCTGCCCGACCGCCTGGACACCTGATGCTCAAGCATGCCAGCCACGCCCACCTGATGCGGCTGGCGACCTTCGCGTCGCTCGGCGTCGCCACCACCCTGATCGTCGCCAAGGCCATCGCCTGGTGGCTCAGCGGCTCGGTCAGCCTGCTCGCCGGCCTCACCGACTCGCTGCTCGACGGTGCCGCGTCATTCCTCAACCTGCTGGCAGTGCACTACGCCATCCGCCCGGCGGACGATGACCACCGCTACGGCCACGGCAAGGCGGAATCGCTCTCGGGGCTGGCGCAGGCGCTGTTCATCGCGGTCAGCGCCCTGCTGGTCGGGGCCCAGGCCATCGACCGCCTGCAACATCCCGAACCGGTGGAAGCCGCAGGCTGGGGCATCGCGGTGATGATCCTGTCCCTGGCACTCACCGCCTGCCTGCTGATGGTGCAGGGTTATGTAGTGAAGATCACCGGCTCCAATGCCATCCGCGCCGACTCCCTGCACTATCGCTCCGATCTTCTGCTCAACAGCAGCATCCTGGTCGCCCTGCTGCTGGCGCAGTTCGGCTGGCAACAGATGGACGCCATCTTCGGCCTGGGCATCGCCCTGTACATTCTGTGGAGTTCCTTCCAGATCGCCCGCGAATCCGTCGCGGTGCTGATGGATGAAGAGCTGCCGCCCGACGTCAGCACGCGCATGCTCCAACTGGTTCGCGAGGTTCCCGGCGTGCTGGGCGCCCATGACCTGCGCACGAGGATTTCCGGCACCCACTGGTTCGTCCAGCTGCACCTGGAGCTGCCCGGCGAGCTGTCGCTGTCGAAGGCGCATCACCTGTGTGACGAAGCCGTGCTGGCGATCCACAGGGAATTCCCGCGGGCCGAGGTGCTGGTGCACGCCGACCCGCAGGAAGTGGTGGGTAAAGAGACCATCAGTTGACGCTATAGCCACGCCCGCTCAGGCAGGCGCCCAGGGCGCGGCGGTAGTTGTCGGCGACGTAGGCCGGCGGCGCGTAGTTCGCCGAGGCCGGGTCGAAGCCGCTCTGCTGCACCGCCCAGCCATGGCATTCATAGCGGTCGCGGGCCTGCTGGTCCCGCCCCTGGCCGTACAGCGGATAGGCGATCACGTCGTAGGGCGACTGCGCCGCCGCCACGGCCTGCTGCTGGGGCGGCGCGACCACTTCATAATCCTGTGAACCGGCCTGCCACATGTAATAGGTGCCGGCGGCGAGGAAATAGCCAATGCTGCCGATCCAGACCTGCTCGGCGTAGGACGGCAGGTAGCGCACCCGCGCCCCGTAAGGCGGGGTCACCACCACATAGCGCGAGCCGTAGGGGCGATACCAGTAGCCGTCGTTGAAGTAGTAGTCGCGACCGCGATAGGGCACGCGGTAGTGCCCGCTGGGCATGCTGTCCGTCACGTACCCGGGCCGCCAGTAGGACGGATGCGGCCCCCAATTGCCGTGGGAGGGCGGCGGGCGACCTTGCCAGCCGCCCGGCGGAGGACGGGTACCCCCTTGCCAACCGGCGCCGCCGTGGTCGTTACCCTGCCACTGCAAAGTGGTACCGCCGCCAATGGGACGGCCTTGCCACTGGCGTCCGCTGTCGCCGGAAGGGCGCGGGGCGGGCTGATGCTTGTCATCTGCGGAAGGACGACCTTGCCACGGCCCGCCATCGTTACCGTGCCATTGCCCATCATTATCGCCCTGGGGACGACCCTGCCATTGCCCACCGTTATTGCCCTGGGGACGGCCCTGCCATTGCCCACCGTTATTGCCCTGGGGATGGCCCTGCCATTGCCCACCGTTGTTGCCCTGCGGACGACTCTGCGACTGTCCGCCGGAGTTCTGCGGCGGGTGCGGCTGCCAGTTGCCCATGGGGCGCGACGGCCCCTGGCGGGTCATCGGTGATTGCCCGGCATTGGCGGACGGATGGCCCTGCCCCTGTATATCGGGCCCATCGGCCGCCAGCGCCTGGACCGCAACGGCCAGCGAAAGCACAGCGAACCAGGCGAACCGCCCGAATCCCGACTTCATGGAATCCTCACTTCGGCAACAGCCGAAACCAGTGATGTGACAATGCCATAGACCACGACACAGCGCCCGCATTGCAAGGCGCTGGGTAAAGTCAGGGTAAAGATGGAGGGACAGATCGCGGGCAAGAAAAAAGGGAGGCTCGTCAGCCTCCCTTTGTGGAATCTCGTCCTGCTCGTCGCTGTTGGCGCCGGCTCACCTCGCTCCGCCTTCTGGGCAGTGCGTAGCCCGGTGGCCGGCGCGATCCTGTGGGGTCGGCAAGCCGCGAAGCGCCTGATTGGGCGGATCGCAGGGGGACGTGATGTCCGGGCTGTGAATCTGGAAGAAATAGTAAAGCGACAGGCCGGGGAAATGATTGCTAAGATTGCTAACACAGGCACCACCTGAGCAACAAATTCCTAAAAATTACGCCACAAGCGCAATTAAATAGAAACACGAGGCTTTCATGGACAAGTTGGACCGCTACGACCTGCGCATTCTTGCCGAACTGCAACGCGATGCGCGCATCTCCAATCAGGAACTGGCCGAACGTATCGGACTATCTCCCTCCCCTTGTTCACGGCGGGTCAAGCAGCTCGAGGACGACGGCTACATCGTCCGCCAGGTCGCCCTGCTGGACAGCAAGAAGCTCGGCCTGAGCCTCACCGCCTTCGTACTGATCGGCATGGACCGCCACACACCGGAGCGTTTCGAGCACTTCCAGCAGATCATCGGCAAATGCCCCGAAGTGCTGGAATGCAGCCTGGTGACGGGTATGGACGCAGACTATCAGCTCAAGGTGATGGTGCCGGACATGGAACACTACCAGCACTTCCTGCTCGGCACCCTGACCCGCATCGAGGGCGTGACCAGCGTGCGCTCGAGCTTCGTGCTGCGCAATGTGATGGCCAGTACCGAGCTGCCGCTGGATCACCTGCGGGTCTGAGCCGGGAGGTTTTTTTGTAGGAGCGGAGCTTCTCCGCGATGCTTTTGGCTTGGGTGTTATGCGCCGCTTCGGCGTCCGCGCGGACTCCGTGTTTCGCCCCCTCGGGCAACCTCCTTTGGCAAACGCCCCATAGGAGGCAAAGGTCTCGCCCCTGCCATCCGGCTTTTCGCTTCGCGAAAAGTACCCTCGGTTCTTCGGAGTTCCAGGGGCCCGCCGCGAAGGGCCATCCCTGGCCCATCGCGGCTCTCGCGACATCCATGTCGCTCAACCCCTGAAACTTCGATCACCTTCGGCCTCCTGAAAGGGGCACTCCGGAGCGTGCGGATATCTCCCTGGAAGACCTCAAAGCACAGCGTCCGCCGGACAAGCCGCCCCTGCGACACAGCACCGCACCCCGCCTCCCGCAGAATCAAATCAATACCGCAGATTTCCCCACCAGCCGCGCCATGGCGGGGAATTGCCCGGCATTCCACCCAGCCCACAGCAGGAACTGATCATTTTATGAACGGTTCTGAACACCAAAGCACCGCATGCGTATAATGCGCGCCTTCTTCACCACCACCGCGTCCCGGCGTCCCTCGGACACCCTCCGCACCGGGCAGGAGCAGTAATGAACGAAAGTTTCGAAGACTGGATGATGTACGGCCTGGTGACCGGCCTGATCCTGTTCATGGCCTTCATCGTCTGGGACCTCGCCAAGAAGTCCAAGGCCGGCCGCATGGGCACCCTGGTGCTGTTCTTCGCACTGGGCCTGGGCGTGCTCGGCTTCCTGATCAAGTCCGTGGTCGTCGCCGGGCTCGAAGGCGGCTTCTGACCCACGCCCCACCCCGAGCCTCAGAGCTCGGGGCTGATTTCCCGCCACTGTCCCGGCTGCAGCCCATCCAACTGCCACGGCCCGATGCGCACGCGCACCAGGCGCAGCGTGGGCAGGCCGACCGCTGCCGTCATCCGCCGCACCTGGCGGTTGCGCCCCTCGCGGATCACCAGTTCCAGCCAGGCCGTCGGAATCGACTTGCGGAAGCGTACCGGCGGATCGCGCTCCCATAGCTGCGGCTCCACCAGCCGCCGGGCCTCGGCCGGCAGGGTCGGGCCGTCATTGAGCTGCACGCCCTTGCGCAGCTGTTCGAGCTGCTCGTCGCTCGGCTCGCCTTCCACCTGCACCCAATAGGTCTTCGGCAGCTTGTGCTTCGGATCGGCGATGCGCGCCTGCAAGCGACCATCATTGGTCAGCAGCAAAAGGCCCTCGCTGTCGCGGTCCAGGCGGCCGGCCGGGTAGATGCCCGGCACATCGACGAAATCCTTCAGCGTCGCGCGGCCCTCGCTGTCGTTGAACTGCGTCAGCACGTCGAACGGCTTGTTCAGCAGGATCAGCTTCGGTTGCGCTGGCGGCGCCTTGGCCACGCGGCGAGGCGCGGGACGGCTGGCGGGGCGGCGATTGCTGGGGCGCGGAGGACGGGGCATGGCGAAAAGACTGGTAACCGAGGTTGGGGGTACGGCGAATGCCCGGCATGCTAGGTTGTGCCGAGTACTCATCGCAAGAGCGCGCACGAGCATGCCCAAGAGCCACCCCACCTGGCTGATCACCCTGCAGAACCTCAGCGGTCGCCTCGGCGCCCGCTATCGCGGCCCGCAGACGGAGCATTTCGACGGCACCCGCTTCCACAACCTCGACCGCCGGCCGCACCATGGCCTGCGCGCCTTCCTCAAATGGCAGCGCGAACGCGGCCGCCAGCAGGAATGGATCGCCCAGCCCGGCCGCGATGAGCGCCCGGAAACTCCGGTGCGCGTCGAGGGCGATGAACTGCGCGTCACCTACATCAACCACGCCACCCTGCTGATCCAGCACCGTGGCCTGAACATCCTCACCGACCCGCTCTGGTGCGAGCGAACCAGCCCGTTCAGCTTCGTCGGCCCCAAGCGCGTGCATCCGCCAGGCCTGGCGCTGGACGAGTTGCCGGCGATCAACCTGATCCTGGTCAGTCACAACCACTACGACCACCTGGATATCCACAGCCTGCGCGAGCTGGCGCGGCGCTTCCCGTCGGCGAAGGTAGTGACGGGACTGGGCAACGGCGAGCTGATCCGCGCCTGCGGCTTCACCGATATCGCCGAGCTGGACTGGTGGCAGAGCCTGCCGATGCCCGAGGGCATGCTGCTCACCGGCGTGCCGGCGCAGCACTGGTCCGCGCGCTCGCGGCGCGACACCAACCGCACGCTGTGGATGGGTTTCGTGCTGCAGTCGCCGGATGGCCCGCTGCTGTTTCCCGGCGATACCGGGCTGGGCGAAGAGTTCGGCCTGATGTACGAGCGCTTCGGCCCCATGCGCTTCGCCGCCCTGCCCATCGGCGCCTACGAACCGCGCTGGTTCATGCGCCGCCACCATATGAACCCGGATGACGCCGTGCAGGCACACCAGCACCTGGACTCGCAGTGCAGCATGGCGATCCATTTCGGCACCTTCCGCCTGAGCGACGAAGGCCAGTTCACGCCGGTCAGCGACCTGGCGGCAGCGTTGCAGAAACGAGGCGTGGCGGCGGAGCGTTTCCGCGCGCCGAAGCCGGGGGAACAATGGCAGGTTCCACCGATGCCGGATGCATCCCTGTAGGAGCGAGCTTGCTCGCGAACGTGCATTCCGGCGACTTGGATGCTGGGCGGTTCGCGAGCGAGCTCGCTCCTACAAAAACCGTCAGAACGGTAGAACGGGTTATCCGGCGGCCCTTCTCGGCGGATAACGCTGGTGCGTTATTCGCCCTACGAAAAATCCCCTTGGGTCAGTTTTCGCGGACGCGCTTGCTGCAGCAGTTGCGATAACGCTTTCCGCTATTGCACGGACACGGCTTGTCGCCGCGGCCACCCAGCTCCAGCCAGCTTTCCAGGCGCTGGCGCATGGATTCACGGACTTCTCGGCGCTCGTCGTCCAACTGCGGTTTGCTCAGCTCGCGGCTGAGCCAGAGGTAGTCTTCCAGCAGCTCGTCACGCTGCAGCGCGTGCAGCTGTTCGGCCAGTGGCACGCCTTCGTAACGGCGCTTCGGGTCAGGCAGGAAGGCGATGGCCTCCCCGCCCGGCAACACGTTCCACAGGCGGCCCTGGGCGTCGCGCCAGCAGGCGCTAAAACGGCCGCGCAGCGCCAGGCCTGGCCACTCTTCCAGGCACCAGCCATCCACCCGCTCACCGCCCAGCCCTTGCACCGCCTTGCCCACGGAGAACCAGGGTTCGCCGGCGATGCTGTCGGGCAGGGGGAGCGGCGCGGCAACTTCGGGCGTGCCGTTTTCCACCAGTCGGCGGGCGAAACGGCGCAGCGGGTTGGTAAGGTGAGAAGGAGCGCGAAACGGCATGGGATCACCAGCGGAAAAGGTCGGCGAAGGTCCGACCGGAGGGACGCGCCACGGTTCCCCGTAGCGCGGTAGGCGAGCCTTCCAGGCCCGCCTCGGGTAGCGTCAATGCGCTCGGTTCAATTGCTGCGAGTGGAGATGGGCTTGGCTTCAACGCCCAGCTCGCGCAGTAGATCGTCGAGCAAGGCGGAGGCTCCGAAACGCAGGTGCTCGGGCGTTATCCACGCCGAGCCGAAACGCTCCTCCACCAGCGCCCGGTATTGCAGTGCGTCGGCCAGGCTGCGCAGCCCACCGGACACCTTCAGCCCGACCTTGCCGCCCGCCTCTTCGATGCATTCGAGCATCACCGTCACAGCTTCGGGCGTCGCGGGCGTGGTCGCCTTTCCGGTGCTGGTCTTGAGGAAGTCCGCACCGCCGGCAATGGCTTCGCGGCAGGCCGTGCGGATCAGCTCCGGATCCGCCAGCTCGCCGGTTTCCAGGATGACTTTCAGGCGATGGTAGGGACCACAGAGTGTCTTGCAGGTGCGGATCAGCTCCTCCGCAGCGGTGGCGTCGCCCGCCTTGAGCTTGCGCCAGGGATAGACCAGATCGATTTCATCAGCCCCCTCGGCGAGGGTCTTGCGCACCTCCTCCGCCACATCCGCCAGCGGCGCATTGCCGGCGGGGAAGTTGCACACGCTGGCGACCTTCACCGAGCGCCCGCCCAGGGTGTTGAGCGTACGCCGGGCAACGTGCACCAGCTTCGGCCACACGCACACCGCCGCCACTTCGCCGTATGGCGTCAGGGAACGGCGGCAGAGGTCCACGGTGCTTTGCAGGTCATCGCCGGCATTCAGCGAGGTCAGGTCCAGCAGGGCGAGCACACGGCCCGCCGGGGTCTTGCGAGGATCGGTCATCGGCAACTCTCTCCTTCGGCATTCTTCAGCCCCGCCTGCGAGGGCAACAAATCACCAGCACGCCCTCAAGGCCGTAGGGCGCATAACCTGGAACAGGTTATCCGCCGCAACCACCACGGCGGATAACGCTGGCGCGTTATGCGCCCTACACGGCAGCCGGGGCAACCACCATCGCCCTGGCAGGCGCTTCGCGCCCTGTCGCAGATCAGCGGAACGGCGGCTCGTCGAAGCTGCGCAGCTTGCGCGAGTGCAGCGAGTTGAGCTGGGTGCGCAGCAGGTCGACGGCGGCGATGCCGATGGACAGGTGCTGGCTCACCGCGCGCTGGTAGAAGGCCGTGGCAGCGCCGGGCAGCTTGATCTCGCTGTGCAGCGGCTTGTCCGACACGCACAGCAGCGTGCCATAGGGCACCCGCAGGCGATAACCCTGCGCGGCGATGGTGCCGCTTTCCATGTCGACCGCAATCGCTCGCGCCAGGTTGATCAGCGGGCGCTCCTGGGCCCAGTGCAGCTCCCAGTTGCGGTCGTCATAGGTGAGCACGGTGCCGGTGCGCAGGCGACGCTTGAGCTGGTCGCCGCGCTCGCCGGTCACCAGCGCGGCGGCTTCCTGCAATGCCAGTTGCACCTCGGCCAGCGCCGGGATCGGGATGTGCGGCGGCAGCACACGGTCGAGGATGCCGTCGCGGCGCATGTAGGCGTGGGCCAGCACGTAGTCGCCAATGGTCTGCGATTGGCGCAGGCCACCGCAGTGGCCAACCATGAGCCAGCAATGCGGACGCAGCACGGCGAGGTGGTCGGTGATGTTCTTCGCGTTGGACGGGCCGACGCCGATGTTCACCAGGGTCACGCCGTCGCCGTCTTCGGCGATCAGGTGGTAGGCCGGCATCTGGAAGCGGTGCCACTCGACGCTGGCGACGATGGCGTTCGCTTCCCCCTCGTCGGTGCCGCGCTCGATGATCACGTTGCCCGGCAGCACCATGCGCACGAAGCGCGGGTCGTCGCGCAGGCGCTCCAGGCCCAGGTGGATGAACTGGTCGACATAGCGGTGGTAGTTGGTCAGCAGAATCCACGGCTGCACATGGCGCCAGTCACTGCCGGTGTAATGCACCATGCGGCGCAGGGAGAAGTCGGTACGCGCGGCGTCGAACAGCGCCAGCGGCATCGGGTCGGCGTTCTCCCATTCGTACAGGCCGTCGGCCACGCCGTCGGAGGTGGCCGACAGGTCGGTACTGGGGAACACCCGCGCCAGTTCGGCGGCCGTCACGCCGGAACCTCCCAGCTCGTCGCCGCTCTCCACCACATAAGGGTAAGGTATGTTCTGCTGGCTGACGCCGACCTCCACCCGCACGGTGAAGTCCTCCATCAGCGGGCGCAGCTGCTCCAGCAGGTATTTGCGGAAGGCCTTGGGCTGGGTGATGGTCACCGCGTAGGTGCCGGGCACCTGGACCTTGGCGTAGGCGCGGGTGGTGGAGGGCACTTCGCCCTGGCACAGGTAGGTCACCCGCAGCAGGGGGTAGCGGAATTGTTCGCGCTGCTGCGCGTCGGGGACTTCGCGGTCCTTCAGGTACCGCTTCAGCGCCTGGTTCAGGGCGCCGGTGGCGCGCTCGTGGAGCACGGCCAGTTGATCGACGGCCTCTTCGGCAGTCTGCGCGACGAAGAACTCATCGCCAGTCGTAAGACTCATGGTGGGCATCCTGTCTGAACGATCAGCTCCATCTTGCCTGCTTCCGTCACAGAAAGGGATGACAGATTCAACACAGACGATCAGTGACAGGAGCGGGCCAGCTGCCCGTGGCGGGCAGCTGGCAAAGTTGCATTACGCCAGGTGCGGCGTCGAGCGCGCTACCAGCGCTTCCACATCCACCCCGCGCGGCAGGGTGCCGTAGACACGACCGCCATCGTCCAGGCGGCTGGCGATGAAGGCGTCGGAGACCACTGAGTTGCCCGCTTCCAGCAGCAGCTTGGCCTGCAGGGCGATGGCGACGTTCTCGGTGAGCTGGCGGGCGCGGTACTGGATGTCCTGGGTGTCGGCGAAGGACGCCTTGAGGTTGCCGATGAACGAGGCCAGTCGCGCGTCGCCGTGGCCATCGCCCAATTCGGCGAACAGCGCGTCGAGCACGCCCGGTTCCTTCGACAACGCACGCAGCACGTCCAGGCACTGCACGTTGCCGGAGCCTTCCCAGGTGGAGTTGACCGGCGCTTCGCGGTACAGGCGCGGGAGGATGGTGTCTTCGACGTAGCCGGCGCCGCCCAGGCATTCGGCGGCTTCGTTGATCATCGCGGGGGCGCGTTTGCAGATCCAGTACTTGCCCACGGCGGTGACCAGGCGGGCGAACTTGTCCTCCTGCTCGTCGTGCAGATGGTCCAGGGCGCGGCCCATGCGCATCGTCAGTGCCAGCGCGGCTTCGCTTTCCAGGGCCAGGTCCGCCAGCACGTTCTGCATCAGCGGCTGCTCGGCCAGCACGCGGCCACCGACCTGGCGGTAGGCGCAGTGGTGCGCGGCCTGGGTCAGTGCCTGGCGCATCAGGGAGCTGGAACCGATCATGCAGTCGAAGCGGGTCATGGCGACCATCTCGATGATGGTCGGCACGCCGCGGCCTTCCTCGCCGACCATCCAGGCCAGTGCGCCGCGGTATTCCACCTCGCTGGAGGCGTTGGACCAATTGCCCAGCTTGTTCTTCAGGCGCTGGATGTAGAACTCGTTACGGCTGCCGTCCGGACGGTGGCGCGGCAGCAGGAAGCAGGTCAGGCCCTTGTCGGTGTAGGCCAGGGTGAGGAAGGCATCGCACATGGGCGCCGAGCAGAACCATTTGTGGCCGACCAGTTCGTAGGCCTGGCCCGGGCCGGGAATGCCCACCGGATAGGCACGGGTGGTGTTGGCGCGCACGTCGGTGCCGCCCTGCTTCTCGGTCATGGCCATGCCGATGGTGGCGCCGGCCTTCTGCTCGATGGGCAGGTTGCGCGGGTCGTATTCGGTGGAGAGGATCTTCGGCAGCCACTTCTCGGCAATGTCCGCTTGCAGGCGGATCGCCGGCACGCTGGCGAAGGTCATGGTCAGCGGGCAGCCGGTGCCGGCTTCGGCCTGGCTGTGCAGGTAGCTCAGGCCCGCGCGGGCGACCTGGGCGCCGGCACGCGGGTCGGTCCAGGGCATGGAGGGAATGCCGGTCTCGATGGAGGCGCGCATCAGCTCGTGGTAGGCCGGGTGGAATTCGATCAGGTCAATGCGATGGCCGTAGCGGTCGTGGGACTTGAACACCGGCTTGTTCTCGTTGGCCAGGAAGCCCGCCGCCATCAATGGCCCGCCGGCCAGCGCACCGTAAGCGTCGAGCTTCTGCTCGGCGAAGCCGCCGTCATAGCGACGCACCCACTCCTGCAGCGGCAGGTCGATGCGATAAAGGTTGGCACCGTCCAGTGGCGGCACCTGGTTGGTCACTTCATGGGTTTCGGCGTACTGGTGCAGGCTCATGGCGGGTCCTCCGTGGCGATTGTGGGCGAGGCAGGCGTTGGCAGAACGGATGGGCGCGCCCCGACGGCGCGCAGGCAGAAGGTCACGAGGGCGTCGCTGACGTCCTCCAGGGAAGCGCTGGATTGCCCGGCATCCCGTGCCGCGCGGGCCGGCGGCGAGAGCGGGCCGATCAGAGCCTCGGCGATGGCGCCGACCAGGCAGGCGGCGGTCAGCTGCACCGACTGCGGCTGGAATTCGCCGGTGGCGATGCCCTGCTCCAGCAGGGTGACGAACAGCGCGGCGTAGGCTTCGCGGTAGATCAGGCGCTGCTCGTCCACTTCCGGATCGACCGGTTCAGCGATCAGCGCAAAGGCCAGTTGGCGGCTACCCCAGGCGCGCGCGGCGAACTGGTGCAGGCCACGGTTCAGGCGTTCGGAGGCGCTGCCGGGAGCTTTCAGCAGCTCGCCCAGGGTATCGACCTCACGCTGGCTGGCACGGGCGAAGACCTCGGCGGCCAGCTCGCCCTTGCCGCTGAAGTGCCGGTAGAGGCTGCCGGTGGCGATGCCGGCGTCATCCGCCAGGCCCTGCATGGTCAGCGCGCTGAAGCCGCCATCGGCAACCCGCGCCAGCGCCAGCGCGAGGATGCGCTCACGCTGTTCGCCGTCCTTTTGCAGGCGGGCCGGGGTTTGCCGGTAAGCCATGGTCTGAATCCTGATTCACTGCATGGAAAGCAGTGAATCACGGTTCAGACTTTGGCGGAAAGGGACATTCCCGCCACGGGCGGAGCGATTCTGGCCAAACCCCCACCGCTTATTTTCCCAGCTACCAGAGCGGCATCTGATAGCTGACGATCACCCGCGTCTCGTCGATATCGTTGCCGAAGTCGCTGCGGAAGGCGCCGTTGCGCACCTTGAAGCCGAGGTTCTTCAACGGGCCGTTCTGCACGACGTAGCCGATATCGGTGTCGCGCTCCCATTCCTTGCCGCGCCCCTGGCCATTGAGCAGGTCGATGTGGTCGCCCTGCAGGTAACGGGTCATGAAGGTCAGGCCGGGCAGGCCGAGGCCGGCGAAGTCGTAGTCGTAACGCACCTGCCAGGAGCGCTCGTCCTTGTTGGCGAAGTCGCCGATCTGCACGAAGTTGGTCAGGTACGGGTCGGTGCCGCTGAGGTAGGCGAAACCGGTGTCGCCGGACATGCGCTGGTAGCCCACGCCGAATCCGCTGCCACCGATGCGGTAGGTGAACAGTGCGTTGAGCGCGCGGTTGTCGACATTGCTGCCGCCGTCATCGGTGGAGCGCGCCCAGCGGATGTCGGACTTGAGCGATTGGCCCTCGGTGATCGGCAGGGTGTGCACCACACTCAGGTAGTGCTGGCGGTAGAAGTCCTCCAGGCCGCCGTAGTGGTAGCTGGTGCTGAGGTTGTCGGTCCAGCGGTAGGTGCCGCCGGCGAGGTTGAAGCGGTCGCTGCTGCTGTGGCTGCCGAGCACGATGTTGCGCTTGTTGCCACGGGTCATCGACAGGTCTTCCTCGTTGGTCGAGTCGCGCTGCTTCACCTGGCGAAGCTGGCCGATCTGTGTGGTGAGGCCGTCGATCTCGTTGATCTCGGCGAGGCCGCCCTGGAAGGTCTGCGGGGCCAGGCGGGTATCGTTGTACTGCACCACCGGCAACTTCGGCAGCAAGGTGCCGACCTTCAATGTGCTTTTCGAGGCGCGCAGCTTGGCGGTCAAGCCAAGGGAGCTGTAGTCGTCGGCAGCGCGCTTGTCGCTGGCCGAGTACGGCAGCAGACCGGAGCCGGTGCGGTCGGGGCTGGAGTCCAGCTTGATCCCCAGCAGGCCGAGCGCATCGACGCCCACGCCGACCGTGCCCTCGGTATAGCCGGACTCGAAGCGCAGCAGGAACCCCTGCGCCCACTCCTCGGATCTCGACTGGGCGGCACCGCTTTGGCGGTAGTCGCGGTTGAAGTAGAAATTGCGCAGTTCCAGGTTGGCCTTGCTGTCCGCGATGAAGTCCGCGTGGGCGAACAGGGGCAGGCAGGCGACGCTCGAAACGAGCGCCCGTACGGGAAGATTTTTCATTGTTGTTGTCTCTTCGTCAGGTGAGGTGAAGGCGGCGCCGCTGCTTCATGAAAGTCCGTGCAAGCCCATTCCCTCTCCTCTCCCTGAAGGGAGAGGGGACCGTTCGGTGCAGGTTGAAACCTTGGCGTCAGCCGGCACGGACAGCTCCCTCTCCCTTCAGGGAGAGGGCGGGGGGAGAGGGCAAGCCCAGGCACAGGCGTTCAGAAAAAGCGCTTGCTCCCACGCCGCCAAATTGAAAATCACTGGATGAGCAGACCCTCCAGTCGCTGGCGGATCAGCCCGCGCGCCTGCTCGACGATGCCGCGCAGCAGTTCCTCGCAGCTGGGCTCGTCATCGATCAGACCCTGGACCATGCCCGCCGACCAGATCCCCAGGTCGGTGTCGCCCTGCTCGTAGACCGTGCGCCCGCGCAGGCCGCTGACCAGTGTGGCGATGTCGGCGTAGGTAGCATTGCCGCGTGCCTCGATGGCCAGTACCTCCTGGCTGATGACGTTGCGGGCGACCCGGGCGCTGTTGCGCAGCGAACGCATGATCACGTCGGTGGAGCGCTCGTCGGCGGCACGGATCGCCGCCTTGACCTGCGGGTGGATCGGGCATTCGCGGGTGCTGAGGAAGCGCGTGCCCATGTTGATCGCGTCGGCCCCCAGCGCCAGCGCCGCCACCAGTCCCCGACCGTCGGCGAAACCGCCGGAGGCGATGATCGGCACGCTCAGCCGGTTGGCCGCCGCCGGCAGCAGGACCAGGCCGGGAATGTCGTCCTCCCCCGGATGGCCGGCGCATTCGAAGCCGTCGATGGACACCGCATCCACCCCCAGTTGCTCGGCCTTGAGCGCATGGCGCACGGCGGTGCATTTGTGGATCACCTTGATGCCGTGCTGGCGGAACTCGGCGATGTGCTCGCCGGGGTTGTTGCCGGCAGTCTCCACCACGCGGATGCCGCCCTCGATGATCGCCGCGCGGTACTCGGCGTAGGGGATCGGCTTCTGCGTCGGCAGCAGCGTGAGGTTCACGCCGAAGGGCTGGTCGGTGAGTTCGCGGCAGCGCGCGATCTCGTCGGCCAGCGCCTGCGGAGTCGGCTGGGTCAGCGCCGACAGAGTGGCCAGGCCGCCGGCATTGGCGACCGCCGCCGCCATCTCGGCGCGCCCCACCCACTGCATGCCGCCCTGCATGATCGGGTGCCGCACGCCGAAGGTTTCGGTGAATCGGGTCTTGAACATGCGCCTGCCTCCGAAAGGTCAGATCGGGTCCCAGGAGAACACGTCCGGGCTGCGCGCCAAGTCCATGAAGCTGCCGCGCAACGCCGGCATGCCGTGCTCGGCGATACTCTGCGGCGTCCAGCCGTGGTCGCTGTGCACGCTGCGCAGCGGGCGGCTCTGGCTCATCAGGAAGATCTCGTGGTTGCGCGCGGCGAACACCTGGCCGTTGACCGCACTGGCGGCGTCGGAAGCGAGGTACACGGCCAGCGGCGCGTTCTTGTCGGGCGTCATGCGCTGCAGGTTTTCCACCCGCGCCTTCTGTTCCGGCGTCTCGGCCGGGATGGAGTCGGTCATGCGGCTCCAGGCGAAGGGCGCGATGCAGTTGGAGCGCACGTTGTAGCGCTGCATGTCGAGGGCGATGGACTTGCTCAGCGCGACGATGCCCAGCTTGGCCGCCGAGTAGTTGGCCTGGCCGAAGTTGCCGATCAGCCCCGAGGTGCTGGTCATGTGCACGAAGGCGCCGCTGTTCTGCGCGCGGAAGTGCTCGGCGGCGGCGCGGCTGACGAAGAAGCTGCCGTTCAGGTGCACGTTGATCACCGACAGCCAGTCCTCGGCGCTCATCTTGTGGAAGATGGTGTCGCGAAGGATGCCGGCATTGTTCACCACGATGTCGACGCGGCCGAAGGCGTCGATGGCGCTGGAGACGATGCGCCGGGCGCTGTGCCAGTCCGACACACTGTCGGTGTTGATCGCGCCGTCGCCACCGCGCTGGCGGATCAGCCCGAGGGTTTCCTCGGCCGGGGACGCCGAGCCGCCCTCGCCCTGCAGGGACACGCCGATATCGTTGATCAGCACCCGCGCGCCGCTGTCGGCCAGGGCCAGGGCGATCTCGCGGCCGATGCCGCCACCGGCGCCGGTGACTATCGCTACCTTGCCTTCGTTGAGTCGTTGGGTCATTGCTAATTCCTTACGGTTCGTTCAATCAGAAAGTTGGTTACGCGCACGATCAGCTCGGCAGGCCGAGCACGGCCTTGGCCAGGATGTTGCGCTGGATCTCGTTGGTGCCGCCGTAGATGGTGGTCGGCCGCGACTGGATGAAGATGCCCGCCGGGTGCAGCTCGGGATCGTCGCTGAAGGGGTTGAGCAGCGCCGAATCGAGGCCGGCGATCTCCAGCCCCAGCTCGCTGATGCGCTGGTACAGCTCGGACTGGTGGATCTTCAGCAGGGAAACGTCCGGGCCCAGTTCCTCGCCGCGCCGCAGGCGTTCGGCGAAGCGCTCGTAGAGCGCCTTGTGGCAGTCCAGGTCCATGCTCAGCGCGGCGAAGCGCTGGGAAAACACCGGGTCGTCCCACAGGCCCTGGTGACGCGCCAGGCGCACCAGGCGTTCGAGGGCGAAGGTGGCCTGCTTGGGCGAGCCGAGGAAGATGCGCTCGAAGCCAAGCAGCGCCTTGGCCATGCCCCAGCCGTGGTTGACCGCGCCGACGAGGTTCTCCTGGGGCACGCGCACGTCGTTGAAGAACACCTCGCAGAATTCGCCCTGCAGTTCGAGGTTGAGGATCGGCCGAACCTCGACGCCGGGGCTGTCCATCGGCACCAGCAGGAAGCTGATGCCCTGCTGCGCCTTGGCGCTGCGCTCGGTGCGCGCCAGCACGAAGATCCAGTTGGCCTCGGTGCCCATGGTGGTCCAGGTCTTCTGGCCGTTGATCACCCATTCGCCGTCACGCAGCACCGCCTCGGTGCGCAGGCTGGCCAGGTCGGAGCCGGCGTTGGGCTCGCTGTAGCCCTGGCACCAGATGTCTTCGCCACTCAAGATGCGCGGCAGGAAGCGCTCGCGCTGGGCGTCGGTGCCGTAGCGGATCAGCAGCGGGCCGAGCATGGTGATGCCGCTGTCGGGCAGGCGCGCGCAACCGTAGTTTTCCATCTCTTCGATCATGATCAGTTGCTTGCCGGCAGACAGGCCCATGCCGCCGTGCTGCACTGGCCAGCCAGGGCACAACCAACCTTGTTTGGACAGCGCCTGGTACCACTCCCAGGTGTCGTCGCGGCCCAGGCGGTGGGCCGGGTTGCGGATGCGCTGCGGGTAGTTGGCGGCGACCCAGTCGCGCACCAGCCGGCGGAATTCGTCATCGCCCAGGGCGTTGTAATCGGTCATGTCACGGCTCTCTTGATTACTGGCCCCGGAAATTCGGGGAACGTTTTTCGAGGAACGCCGCCTTGCCTTCGGCATGGTCGGCGCTGAGGAACAGTTGGCTCTGGAAGTCGCCCTCGCGTTCGAGCAGCAGTTCCAGGCCGTCGGCCAGCAATGCCTTGGTCAGCGCCAGCGGCAGCGGTGCCTGCTGCTCGACCTTCGCGGCCAGCGCAAGGGCTGCATCCAGCGCGGCACCTGGCGCACAGAGCTGGTCCACCAGGCCAATGCGCAGCGCTTCCTCCGCTTCGATCACCTGGCCGAACATCAGCACCTGCCGGGCGCGACCGATGCCGATACGCGCGGGCAGGGTGTGCAGTTGGCCAAGATCAGCGATCAGCCCGACCTTGCCGAAGCCGGCGGCGAAGCGCGCCGTGCCGCCACATACCAGGCTGTCGCAGGCCAGCGCCACGGACAGCCCGGCCCCCACCGCCCAGCCTTCGATGGCGGCGACGATCGGCTTGCCCATGCGCAGCATCTGGCGGATCAGGTCGGCGTTCTTCTGCATGCGCACGCGGCCGGCGCTGAGGTCGGTGACGTGCATGTCGCTCAGGTCGCCGCCGGCGCTGAAGACTTCCGCCGAGCCGGTGAGCACCACGCTGCGCACGGCAGCATCAGCGTCCGCTTCACGCAGCGCTTCGAGCAACTGGGCACGCAGCGCGGGGGACAATGCATTGCGCCGCGCCGGATTGTTGAAGCGCAGCAGGCGCACCGAGCCATGGGTTTCCTGCAGCAGCATCTCGCTCATCACGCCACCTCCGCATGCAGCAGGGCGATGTAGCGCGCCCGGTGGAAGGCCAGCGAGCCCTGGCTGTTGAGCAGCACCATGGCGCGGCGCAGGAACAGGCCGATGTCGGCCTCGTCGGTGTAGCCGATGCCGCCGTGCAGCTGGATCGCCTGGCGGGTGACCAGCATGGCCGCTTCGGCGGCACGCACCTTGGCGGTGGATACCAGGCGCTGTACCAGGGCAGTCGGCGCACCGTCATCCAGCGCGGTGGCCGCTTCGCCGACGATGGCGCGGGCCAGTTCGATCTGCAGCTTCAGGTCGACCATCCGGTGCTGCAGCGACTGGAAGCTGCCGATCTCGCGGCCGAACTGGCGGCGCACGCCGAGGTAGTCGCGGGTCAGTTCGAAGGCCGCATCCATCAGCCCCACCAGGTAGGCGGCGCAGGCCAGTGCCGACTCATCGAGCGCTGCGGGCGCGGCTTCGACGAGTTGCGCCGGCGTGCCATCGAAGCGCAGGCGCGCCAGGTGGCCGCCGTCCTGGGTCGGCTCCTGGTGAACGCTGAGCCCTTCGGCGTTGCGTTGCACCAGTGCTAGGCCGGCGTTGCAGGCCACCAGCCACGCATCAGCGGCAGCACCCAGAGCAACGTGGGCGATCTCACCGCGCAGTTGGCCGTCGCGCAGTACCGGCAATGCAGCGCCCGCCTCGTAGCCGATTCCCGCGGGCAGGATCAGCCGCTCGCCAGCCAGCAGTGCATCGCGCTCGTCAGCCGGCAGTAATGGCGCCACCAGGCTCGCCTCGATCAGCGGCTCGGGCAGCAGGCCGCGCCCGAGCTCTTCCAGCAGCGCCGTGTACTCGGCCATGCCCAGGCCGCTGCCGCCCAGCTCTTCAGCGAGGCGCAGGCCCGGCCAGCCCATGGCGCAGACTTCGCCCCAGGCGTCGCGGTCCACGCCCGCCGACTGGAAGCGCAGGCGGCGCACCCGCCCCAGGTCGCCGCCGCGCGGGACCAGGGAGGCGGCGCTGTCACGGATCAGCCGCAGGCGCTCTTCGCGTTCCTCGGCCATCGCGGTGTGGTCGGTCATTTCATCATTCCCGTGTCGGTTGAACAGCTCCGGCCGCCGCGGGCCGGTATTTGAAACTGCCAGTGGCGCTGGCGATCAGCTCGCCGGCCTCGTCATAGATATCCGCCGCGCAGAAGCACAGCGTGCGGGTGCGCTTGAGCACCCGGCCGACCGCGTTGATCTCGCCGCGCGTGCTGCCCATGAAGTGCGTGGCCATGTCGATGGTGACCATCGAGCAGCCCGGCATCTGCGCACGGATGGCACCGGCCATGGCGGCGTCGAGCACGCTCATCAGCACGCCGCCATGGAAGCTGTCGATGTAGTTCATCAGCTCCGGTCGATGGCGCAGGCGCACCCGCACGACGTCGCCGTCGATCCAGCGTTCCAGGCCGAGGAACTCCTGGAAGGTGAAGCGGCCGCGGGGGAACATGTCCGGGCCGAGCGGAGTCGCCGCACTGTTCAGGTCGGTCATCGCAGGCTTTCCTCCGTGACGGGTTGGCCCAGCGGGCGGGCAGTGCTGTGCGCCGGTGCACGCTCGGGGGCGCCGGCCTGCACCGAGCGCGCTTCGCGGTTCGGGTCATACAGGCGGTTGGGGATCAGCAGCGCGGGGATCAGGCCGGTGATGACGTAGGTAATGCCCATCACCAGGAAGCCCGCGCCGATGGACACGTGGGAGGCCAGCAGGCCGATGGCCGCCGGGGCCACCGCCGCGCCGATGCGGCCGAGGTTGTAGGAAGTGCCCACGGCGGCGCCGCGTACCTGGGTGGAGAAGCTCTCGGTCATGTAGGTGGCCAGCACGCCTACCGGCACGCCGTAGATGAAGCCGAACAGCGCGAGGATCCAGACGATGTTGTCCGGCGTGTGCCAGAACACGATCACCGGCATGAAGATGGCGGTGCCGATGGCGCCGGCGGCGAAGGTGGCGCGGCGGCCGAAGCGGTCCGAGGCGATCCCGGCGAGCACCTTGCCGAGGATCATCGCGGTGTAGGTGCCGACCATGTAGCCGGTCATGGACTTGAAGTTCATGCCCAGTTCGCTTTCCAGGTACGAGGGCATCCAGTTGTTGGTGCCGTAGTAGCCGAACAGCAGGAAGCACGAGGTGAGGCTCCAGAGCACGAACATGCGTCGGGTGGACGGGTCGACCAGCAACTGGCGCATGCCGCCGCTGTTGGCGGCCGGGCGGGCAGCGCCGGCGGCGCGCTGTTGCGCCCGTTGCGCACGAGCGGCCAGCCACGACGGCGACTCCGGCACCCAGGGCCGCAGCGCCAGACAGATCAGTGCCGCACCGATGGCGGTGAAGAACAGCGCACGCCAGCCGTAATCCGGGATGATCTGTCCGGCGAGCACCGTCGCCACCAGGTAGCCCACGGTCCAGCCGGCCTGCATGGTCGCCAGGATGGTGGTGCGGTACCTGGCGGTGACGAACTCGGACATCAGGATGTTGCAGGCGACGAACAGCGAGCCCAGGCCCAGCGAGGAGACGAAGCGGATCAGCGCGAAGGCCCAGTAGTTGTGCGCCAGGCCCAGCAGCGCGGTGCCGACGGAGAACACCAGGATGGTCCAGGTCACCACGCGCACCCGGCCGAAGCGGTCGCACGCCCAGCCGCCATAGATGCCGCCGATGGCCATGCCGGCCAGGGTGATGCTGCCCAGCGAGCCGGCCTCGAAGTTGGACAGGCCGAATTCGGCCTTGAGGCTGTTCAGGCTGTAGGCGAGGAACATCAGGTCCGCGCCGTCGGCGAGCAGACCCAGGAAGCAGAAGAAGAAGGCGATCACCAGGGTCCGCCGCGGTAGCGCGGTGCCCTGGGCCAAGCTGTCGGGTGCGTTCATTGTTGTTGTTCTCGCAGGTTGGTTGAGGTCGTCGTCGCGCTAGGCCCGCCCGGCTGGTTCTCCACTGTCCGGGGTCAGGCACACGCGGCCGTTGTCCAGCACCACCACGTCGCGCTCGAGGACGCGGGTGCGGAAGGAGCCGTCATTCCAGATTTCCGTACGCAGGGTTTCGCCGGGGAACACCGGTGCCGAGAAGCGCACCTGCAGGTGGGCGAAGCGTTCCGCGCGGTAGTCGGCGAAGCCGCGTAGCAACGCGTGGAAGGCCACGCCGAGCGTGCACAGGCCGTGCAGGATCGGCCGCGGGAAACCACCGCGGGCGGCCGCCGCGGGGCTCGCGTGGATCGGGTTGTCGTCGCCGTTCAGGCGGTAGAACAACGCCTGCTCCGGACGTGTCGGCAGATCGATGAGCAGGTCCGGCGCCTGTTCGGGCAGACGGTGCGGCTGGCTCAGCGACTGGCTGTCGCCGCCGAAGCCGCCGTCGCCGCGCAGGAAGGTGGTGCCACGGGCGATCGCCAGCACCTCGCCGCTCTGCGCATCGCTGACGACCTTCTCGCTGTAGAGCAGCGCGCCCTTGCCGGCGCCCTTGTCCACCAGCCCCGTGACACGGGTGCGGCCAATCACTTCCCCCTCCACCGGCAGCGGCTTGCGCCACTCGATGCTCTGCTCACCGTGAACCAGGCGCAGGGCATCGACGCCGGTGTCCGGGTTGCCCAGCCAGAAGCCGGGATGACCGAGCACCACGGCCATGCAGGGCAGCGCCTGGAGGTCGCGGTTGGCGTCGACGAAGGTCAGCTGGTGTTCGTCCATCGGGTCAGCCCCCAGCCCCACCGACAGTGCATAGAAAGCACTGTCATGGCGGCTGAAGCGCTGCCGCACTTCGGGAATCGGGTAGTTCAGCAGGTGCTCAGGATTCAGCGCCATGGGCCACCTCCTCCACTTCCAGCACCGCGTCGGCGGCCCAGGCGCCCTGCCCCTCGGGCATGGCGAAGACCGGGTTGAGGTCCACCGAACGCAGGCGCGGCCCCGCCTCGGCGGCGAACTGCGAGAGCTGCGCGAGCACCCGCGACAGCGCCTTGATGTCGGTTACCGGACGACCCCGGGCACCCAGCAGCAGCGGCGCGCCCTTGATGCTGCGGATCATCTGCTCAGCCTCGTCGACGCCGAACGGGCAGCGGCGGAACACCACGTCCTTGAGGACTTCGACGAAGATCCCGCCAAGGCCGAACACGGCCACCGGACCGAACTGCGGGTCACGCTGGATGCCCATGAAGCACTCCACGCCGCCCTGCAGCTGACGGGCCACCAGCACGCCGTCGAGGCGAGCGTTCGGCGCGTGTTCGGCGGCGCGTTGCAGCAACAGCTCATAGCCCTCGCGCACCGCCTGGGCACTGTTCACATTGAGCAGCACGCCGCCGATTTCCGATTTGTGCAGGATGTCCGCCGAGGCGATCTTCAGCACCACCGGGAAACCGATCTGCTCGGCGAAAGCTGCAGCTTCCACGGCACTCTTCAGTACCCGCTCGGGAGCCGATTCGATGCCGGCGCGGGCCAGCAGTTGCTTGGCTTCGGCCTCACCGGGCGTGCTGGCCGGCAGCTCGACGCCGCCAGGTCCGGGAATCCTGCGCAGCGGTCGGGCAAAGGCCTCGCCCAACTGGCCCATGGCCTGGATGGCACGTACCGCACGGGTCGGGTCTTCGAACAGGGCGAAGCCGGCTTTCTGGTAGGGCGCCAATTCCTCGCCCTCGCCCATCACCGAGACCACGAACAGGCGATCCGGATGGTCAGCCTTGATCCGCGCGAACTGCTCGGCCAGGCGCGGGCCGATGGAGGCGGCGGTTCCGGCCTGGGTGAAGAAGGCGATCAGCGAACGGTAGCCGCCGTCCACCACCATGGACTCGGTGAAGTCGTGCACCAGGCTCAGGTCGTTGAGCGCCTGGGCAGTGCAGTCCACCGGGTTGAGCGGCGAGGCATAGTGCAGGCGCTGTTTCAGGCGCGCCTGGGCCTCTTCCGGCATCGGCGGCATGGGCAGGCCGACGTCCTCGGCGGCATCGCTGACGATGATGCCGGCGCCACCGCTGACGGTGATCATCCCCAGGCTGTTGTTCACCGGGTAGATGCGCTGGGTGGCGAGGTAGGCGATGTCCACCAGTTCCTCGGTGGTGCGCGCGCGGACCACCGCGTAGTCGGCCAGCACCGCATCGAGCACCTTGTCGTCGCCCGCCAGGGAGGCGGTGTGGGACATCGCCGCGCGGCCGCCCAGTTCACTGCGCCCGACCTTGTGCAGGATCACCGGTTTGCCGGCGCGATGCGCCGCTTCCAGGGCGGCGAGGAAGCTGTCGACGTTGCGGATGGATTCGGCATAGGCCATGACCACGTCGATCTCCGGCGACTCCACCAGCCAGCCGATGGCGTCGCCCAGGGTGACATCGGCTTCGTTGCCGGTGGCGACGCAGATCGGCGTGCCCAGCCCGCGCTGCCGCGACAGGCCCAGCAGGTGCGCGCCGTAGGCACCGGACTGGGTGGCGATGCCGACGCGCCCGGCCAGCGGAATGCCGCGCTCCAGGCTGGTGGAGAAGAAGGCGTAGTAGCCCAGGTTGGCGTTGAACACGCCCAGCGCGTTCGGCCCCAGCAGGCGCATGTTCGCCGCGCGGGCAGCCTCGACGATGGCATCCTGCATGACCACGCCTTCCTCGCCGACTTCGCTGAAGCCGGAAGAGAACACGATGGCGCTGCGCGCGCCCTTTCGGCCCAGCGCCTGGACGGTCTCCAGCACCTGCGGCGCGGGCACCGCGATGATCGCCACGTCCGGCGCTTCGGGCAGCGCATCGACGCTGGCGTAGGCCGGCAGGCCCTGGATCTCGGTGCGGTTGGGGTTCACCGGCAGGATGCGCCCTGTGTAGCCGTTGCGCAGCATGTAGGCGATGGGGCGGCCGCCGATGCGGTGCGGGTCGCTGGAGGCGCCGACCACTGCGACCGAGCGCGGCTGCACCAGGGGGGTGAGACTGGAAAAACCGGTGTGTTGCAAGTGACTCACGGACATGACGTTCCACCTGAACAAGTAGCGGGTGCCGGCCGTTTGTGGGCCGGCGCGAGGGCGAACGCGTCCACGGCGGGCCATCTGCAACGGCCACCGGGAGCGTCGAACCCGAATCTCAGAGCACGTTCTGGGTGCCGAGCAGCGCGGTGACCTGGCTGGACAGGGTGCCGCCGTTGCCGTGCAGCAGTGCTATATCGGCCTTCTTCAACTGGCGCTCACCGGCCTGTCGGCGCAATTGGGTGACCGCCTCGATGATCAGGAACATGCCGTACATCCCCGGATGCACACAGGACAGCCCGCCGCCGTTGGTGTTCACCGCCAGCTCGCCACCGGGAGCGATACGCCCGCCCTGGACGAAACGACCGCCCTCGCCCTTCGGGCAGAAGCCGAGGTCTTCGAGGAACAGGATCGTATTGATGGTGAAGGCGTCGTAGACCATCACCAGGTCGATGTCCGCGTGCTGCACGCCGGCCATCTGCATGGCGCGCGGGCCGCTTTCGGAGGCAGCGGTGACGGTCAGCTCGGGCATGGCGACGATGGAGCGGTGCCACTGCGCACCGGCCGCGCCGAGGAAGTAGATCGGTGCCTTGGGCAAGTCCCGCGCGCGGTCGGCGCGCACCATCACGCAGGCGCCACCGCCATCGGTGACCAGGCAGCAGTCGGCCTTGCTCAGCGGGTCGCTGACCATCCGCGCGGCGAGCACTTCGTCGATGCTCAGCGGGCCACGGGCAAAGGCCTCGGGGTTCAGGTTGGCCCAACCGCGCGCCGCCACGGCCACTTCGGCCAGATGCTCGCGGGTAGTGCCGTATTGATACATGTGGCGGCTGGCGGCCAAGGCATAAGCGGTAATCGGGTGCCGCGGCTGGTACGGCGTCTCGTGCCACTGCGGCTCGCTCATCGACACCAGCTTGCCGCCGGCAGTGCGCTGGTTGGAGCCGTAGCAGATCAGCGCCGCGTCACACAGGCCGGCCTCCAGGGCGAGGGTCGCCTGCAGCAGGTGCAATTCGAAGCTGGAGCCGCCGACATTGGTGCCGTCGACGAATTTCGGCTTGATGCCCAGGTATTCGCAGACCGAGAGGGTCGGGAAGGCGTGGGAGCTGGTGGCCGAGAATACCGCGTCGATGTCCGAGAGCTTCAGTCCGGCATCGGCGATGGCCTTCATCGAGGCCTGGCCGAGCAGTTCCATGGCGCTGTAGCCGTGGGCTTCGCCGATACCGGCGCTGCCGATGCCGACGATGGCGGTCTTGCCGCGCAGGACCTGGCTCATGGCTGCACCTCCGCCAGGGGCTCGAAGACGACGGCGGGACCGCTGTCCTGCTGGACGATGCGCGCCTTGACACGGGTGCCGATGGGCAGGCTGAGACGGCCTTCGACGCGGGACATCATGCGCACCCCCTCATCGAGGTCGACCAGGGCGACGTTGTAGTCACCGCTGCGGGCGCGGTTGACTGTCAGGGCATAGAGGGTGCCCAGGCCACTGGCGGGAACCCATTCCAGGTCCGTTTCGCCGCTGCCGGGCACCTGGGTGCGCGGGTAGAACACGTGCCGGCCGGTGGAGGCGCTGCGCTGCAACATGAAGCGCCCCTGGGCGAGGAAGGCGAGGTACTGCGCCTCGGGCCCTGGCATGTTGCGGTCGGGGAAATCCACCATCGAGGTTTCTCCTTTGTTCTTGTTCTGCCTTTGTTGCAAAGTGCGTTACCGCCCATGCCAAGCCAGCTTCACGGAAGCCGTTGCAGGCGTCGCAGGGTCAGAATACATTCACAATACTGAATGTCAATCAGAATACAGAATATGACCACTGAAAAAACCGTCGAAGAAGCCAGCAGCAAACGCACCGGCGGCGCAAAGGATGTCGGCGCCGTGGTGAATGCCATCCAGATCCTCCGCCACCTGGCCAATGCCGAAGGCCCCGAGGGCGCGACCGCCATCGCCCGCGCCACCGGCATCAGCCCGAGCACCACATTCAATATCCTGCGCACGCTGAGCAACGAGCAGCTGACCTCGTTCGACAACGAGACCAAGACCTATCGCCTGGGCCTGGGCCTGTCGGAGCTGGCTGTGAGCTTCATCGGCCGCAGCTACGCCGACCTGATCCAGCCGGAACTGGAGCGCCTCAGCACCAACCACAGCATCCTGATCACCCTGTGGCAGGTCACCGACGATGCGCACATCCGCGTGATCGCCGTTTCCGCCCCAACCGTGGCGCACGTCAATGTTGCCGTGGGCTCGCGCCTGCCGGAACTGGTGGGGGCCGCCGGGCGCTGCGTCGCCGGGCTGCGCAACCTGCCCGAGGACGAACTGCGTCGCCGCCTGACCCGCGTACGCTGGGAGAATCCGCCGAGCTTCGAGGAGTACCGCAGCGACGCTGCGGCCACCCTGGAGCGCGGCTGGGCCATCGACCAGGACCACCTGTATCGCGGCGTCAGCATGGTCGCCAGCGCGATCATCGATCACGATCGCCAGCCACGCTTCATCATTTCCGGCATCGGCATCAGCGCCCAGCACGACCGTGAAAAGCTGGAGCAGATCGGCGCCGGCCTGCACGAGACGGCGCGCTTCATCAGCCGCTCGCTGTTCCCACAGATTGGCACTGCGGAATAAGCCACCAACTATTCTTCATATGAAATGGCATTCTTCCGAATGGATGCTTTCACCGAAACCAGCGGAACTGGCGCGGAACCGCACAACGCCCTCCGCACGCCGGCGCCCGTGTCGCAGCATTCCCGATGCGACTGATGGCAGCGATATTCGCCGCCAGGGGCCCACAGCCGCAGCTATCGCCGGTATCATGGCAAGTCTTGATGGAGTCCTGGCGGTGACCATCGCGCGGAGAACGCCGTTCCCGCCGCAAGCCCGAATCCCTGTGCGATCCGGGCAGCCCGCCGCCAGAGCCCGCCAAACCCTCTGCCCGGATGCTCGCCCGCCTTGCATGGCTTGCGGCCTCCGCAGGTAATCCCATTGAATGAGGCAACCATGGAACAGAAAGACATCGATTGGGGCACGCTCGGATTCGATTACATCAAGACCGACTTCCGCTACATCTCCCACTGGCGCGATGGTCTGTGGGACGACGGCAAGCTGACCGAAGACAACACCCTGCACATCAGCGAAGGCTCCTCCGCCCTGCACTACGGCCAGCAGTGCTTCGAAGGCCTTAAGGCGTACCGCTGCAAGGACGGCTCGATCAACCTGTTCCGTCCGGACCAGAACGCCGCGCGCATGGCCCGCAGCTGCGCCCGCGTGCTGATGCCGCAGGTGTCCGAACAGCAGTTCATCGACGCCTGCAAGCAGGTCGTGCGCGCCAACGAGCGCTTCATTCCTCCGTACGGCTCCGGCGGCGCGCTGTACCTGCGCCCGTTCGTGATCGGCGTGGGCGACAACATCGGCGTGCGCCCGGCTCCGGAGTTCATTTTCTCGGTGTTCTGCATCCCGGTCGGCGCCTACTTCAAGGGCGGCATGAAGCCCCATGACTTCGTGATCTCCACCTACGACCGCGCCGCCCCCAACGGCACCGGCGCCGCCAAGGTCGGCGGCAACTACGCCGCCAGCCTGATGCCGGGCGCCCAGGCCAAGAAAGATGGCTTCGCCGACTGCATCTATCTAGACCCGGCCACCCACAGCCGTATCGAGGAAGTGGGTTCGGCCAACTTCTTCGCCATCACCCACGACAACGAGTTCGTCACCCCGCGCTCCAGCTCGGTACTACCGGGCATCACCCGCCTGTCGCTGATGCAGCTGGCCGAACAGCGCCTGGGCCTGAAAGTGATCGAAGGCGACGTGCAGATCGATGACCTGGCGCGCTTCAAGGAAGCCGGCGCCTGCGGCACCGCCGCGGTGATTACCCCGATCGGCGGCATCCAGTACAAGGACAACCTGCACGTATTCTTCAGCCGTGAAGACGTCGGCCCGGTGACCCGACGCCTCTACGAAGAGCTGACCGGCATCCAGAAGGGTGACGTGGAAGGCCCGGAAGGCTGGGTCGTCAAGGTCGACTGAGACTGACTTCTCGCTGAAACGCAAAACGCCGCGATACCGAAAGGGATCGCGGCGTTTTTCATTCAGTTGTACGCAGAGTCATCGCTCCGCCGCACAGACCGTTCGCGAGCAAGCTCGCTCCTACCAGCCTGCGCCGGCACGCTCTTCGTAGGAGCGAGCTCGCTCGCGAACCGACCCGCACAAGGCTATCGCGGACGAAGTCCGCTCCGCAGGGCCAATCTCAAACCGAGCTCGGCAACGCCGGCTGGCAAAGCGTCCAGTCGTGCAACAGCGCCTGCAGCTCCTCGAACTTTACCGGCTTGGCCATGTAGTCGCTCATGCCGGCAGCCAGGCAGCGCTCGCGGTCGCCGCTATGACTATGGGCGGTGATCGCCAGCACCGGCAGGTCGGCGCAACGCGGCAGCGTGCGAATCGCCCGGCAAGTGGCGAAGCCGTCCATCACCGGCATCTGGCAATCCAGCAACACGGTGTCGACGGTCTCCCGACGCAGCAGTTCGATGGCCTCGGCGCCATTGTCGGCGGTGCGCACGCGATAACCGAGCTTGAGCAGCATGCCGCGGATCACCAGCTGGTTGATGGCGTTATCCTCGACCACCAGCACGGTGCACTGGTCGGGGCTGCGCAATACCTGGCCGCCTGCGCGACGCGGCGGCGGTGCGATGCCTTGCACCGGCTGGCCAACCTGCAATTCCAGGGTGAAGCGGCTGCCCTGCCCCGGCACGGATTCGTGGGCCAGCGTGCCGCCCAGCAGCGCGACCAGCTTGCGCGTCAGCGCCAGACCGATACCGAGGCCGCCGTACTCGCGGGTCAGCGAACCGTCGAGCTGGAAGAAGCGCTGATAGAGCGTGCCATCGGAGGGCGTGGAGAAGCCGATGCCGCTGTCCTGTACTTCGATGCGCAGCGCCAGCCCTTCATTGTTCGGCACACCGCCAACCCGCAGGCTCACGCCGCCCTGGTGGGTGAACTTGATGGCATTGTCGATCAGGTAGCCGAGCGCCTGGGTCAGCTTGCCGGCATCGCCTTCGAGGGTGTCGGGCAGGCTCTCGTCCAGTTGCAGGACGAAGCGCAGCCCGCGCTCCTCGGCACGTGGCGCGTACTGCGCACGCAGGCCATCGCACAGGCCGCGCAGGCTGAACGGCTCGCGGCGCGGGTAGAGCTTGCCGGCCTGCAGCTCGATCAGCGCGAGGATGTCATTGACCATGCGCATCATGTCGCGCGCCGAACCGGTGGCGGTCTTGTGGTACTGGGCCAGCTCGATGTCCATCGGCACCGTCTGCATCAGCTCCAGCGAGCCGATCACTCCGCTCATGGGCGTCCGCAGTTCGTGGGTGACGGTCGCGAGGAACTCGTCCTTCAGGCGGTTGCTGCTGGCCAGCTCCAGGTTCAACTGCTCCAGCTTGCGGCTGGTTTCCTGGAGGATGCGCGTACGCTCTTCCTTCATGGCGTTGATGCGGTCCGCCAGCGCCAGGGACAGCAGGCCGACCTCCAGCGCCGAACCGATCTGACTGGCGTACATGGTGAGGAAGATGTTGGGCAGCAGGCCCAGCACCATCAGCGTGTTGATCACTCCGCCGAGCAGGAAGGCGCTCCAGGCGAAGATGAAATAGCGCGCCACGCGCATCCCGCGCAGCCAGGCGACGATGCCGGCGGTGAAGATCACCACGGTGAAGGCCAGCGCCAGGTAGGTGGCCAGGCGAAGGGCGATGGCATAGCTGACGGTCAGCGCCAGCACCATCACCAGTGCGCCGATGCCCATCAGCACGCGCAGGATGCGGTCGATCCACAGGCTATGTTCGCGGGTGTGCAGGAAACTGCGGGCGAACTGGCAGCCGAACAGCCCCGCCGAGCCGATCAGGAAGGGCGTGGCGGCGTTGGCCCACCAGGGACTGTCGGGCCAGAAGTACTCGATGCCCGCGCCGTTGACCGAGACCTGGTAGAAGCCGAACGAGGCTATATAAAGGATGTAATAGAGGTAGCTGGTGTCGCGGACGCTGAGGAAGATGAACAGGTTGTAGATCAGCATCACCAGCAGCACGCCGTAGATGATACCCAGCACATAGATGCGCTGCGGCTGCTCCTCCAGGTAGGCCCTGGACGACCAGAGCGTCAGCGGCGCCTGGATCGAGCCCTGGCTTTCCAGGCGCAGGTAGACGCGCAGGGGCTTGCCCGGCTCCAGCCTGAGGTCGAACAGGTAGTTGTTCTGGCGGATCGGCCGGCTGTCGAATGGCAGGGTGTCGCCGGTGCGCTGGGCCAGCTTGAAACCGCCCTGGCCGTCGGGCAGGTAGAGGTCGAGCTTGTCCAGCGGCGGGTAGGCCAGCTCCAGCAGCCAATTGGCAGGATCGCTCGAGGCCTTGGGCTGGTAGTCCAGATCCAGCCGCAGCCAGAACACCGAGCGCGAATAGCCGGCGTTGAGCACATCGCGCTCGTGGCGGCGGAAGCTGGCGGCCAGCGCCGGCGAACTGATCTCGGCGATATCGGCCGTGCCGCGAACATCTTCGAAGACATCCATCGCCCGCCCCAGGGGCAGTTGCCCGACGTGTTCGTCGAAGCTGATGGCACTCGCCACTGGCGAGAGGATGAGTAGGATCAGGAAGATCAACCAGTGCCGCATGGTGCCCCGCCGTTGCCGCCGACAGCTGCGCCGGAGATCCCCATCTCCCGCTTTGGCGCGCCGTGGTGGCGTTGTGTTGGAATCGGCGAACTCTAGCACAGGCCTTGTGCCACGTGACATTCGACCATTCGGACAGGGCGTGGCCAGGCGATGCGCACCGGACCGCTCGGTCAGCTCAGCAGCCCATTTTGGTGATAAGCTCCCGCGCCATGAAAACACCTGCCTCCCGTCCCGTAGTGCTCTGCCTGTCCGGCCACGACCCCAGTGGCGGTGCCGGCCTGCAGGCCGATATCGAAGCCCTGATCGCCCAAGGCTGCCATGCGGCGCCGACCGTCACTGCGCTGACCGTTCAGGATACCGTCAACGTTTCCGACTTCCGCGTGCTTGACCGCGAGTGGGTGCTGGCCCAGGCCAACGCCGTGATCGCCGACCTGCCGGTGGCCGCGGTCAAGCTGGGCATGCTCGGTTCGGTGCAGATGGTCGACACCGTGGTCGAAATCATGCAGTCGCTGCCGGGCATCCCGCTGGTCTGCGACCCGGTGCTGCGCGCCGGCGGCGGCGGCTCGCTGGGCAAGGACGACGTCGGCTACGCCATGCGCGAACGCCTGCTGCCAATCGCCGCTGTGGCGACACCGAACCTGCCCGAAGCGCGCATCCTCGCCGAACTGCCCGAGGGCACCGCGGACGAGTGCGCCGACAAGCTGCTGCCGTATATCCAGACCTTGCTGATCACCGGTGGCCATGGCGACGAGTCCGAGGTGCACAATCGCCTGTACACCCGCGACGGCCAGCGCCACACCTTCACCTGCCAGCGTCTGCCCGGCAGCTACCATGGTTCGGGCTGCACACTGGCGAGTACCCTCGCCGGCCGCCTGGCCCTGGGGGAGGAACTGGTGAGCGCGGTACGCAGCGCCCTGGACTACACCTGGCGCACCCTGCGCGACGCGGAAGCACCCGGCCACGGCCAGTACGTGCCGCGCCGCCTGCCGCTGGACTATTGCTCTTAATATGTGCGGCGCCTGCCGCGGCGGGCACCTGAAATCGAGGTTGTGATGAAACTGCGCGGACTCTACGCCATCACCGACAGCCAGCTGCTCGACGGCGGCCGCCTGCTGCCCTACGTCGAAGCCGCCCTGAAGGGCGGCGCCAAACTGCTGCAGTACCGCGACAAGTCCGACGACGCCTCGCGCCGCCTGCGCGAAGCCGAGGCCCTGCGCGAACTCTGCGCGCGCTACGGCGCCACGCTGCTGATCAACGATGACGCCGAACTGGCCGCGCGCCTGGGCGTCAGCGTGCACCTGGGGCAGACCGACGGCTCGCTGGCCGCCGCCCGCGCCCTGCTTGGCCGCAACGCGGTCATCGGCGGCACCTGCCACGCCAGCCTGGAGATGGCCGAGAAAGCTATCGCCGAAGGCGCCAGCTACGTCGCCTTCGGCCGCTTCTTCGCCTCCCAGACCAAACCCGGCGCCTCCGCTGCCAGCGTCGAACTGCTGGAGCAGGCCAGGGCCCGCTTCAACGTGCCGCTGGTAGCCATCGGTGGTGTGACCCTGGATAACGCACCCGAGCTGATCGCCCGTGGCGCCGACATGATCGCCGTGATCCACGCCCTGTTCGCCGCCGACACCCCGGCGGAAGTCGAGCAGCGTGCCCGCGCCTTCAGCCAACTCTTCGAAACCCGCTGAGCGCCACGCGCCCAGCCCTTCACCGCTTCGCGAGGTACACCATGTCCCGTTCCGAAACGCTTTTCGCCAATGCCCAGAAACACATCCCCGGTGGCGTCAACTCGCCGGTGCGCGCGTTCAAGAGCGTCGGCGGCACCCCGCTGTTCTTCAAGCACGCGGAAGGCGCCTACGTGGTGGACGAGGATGACAAGCGCTACGTCGACTACGTCGGCTCCTGGGGCCCGATGATCCTCGGCCACAGCCACCCGGACGTCCTTGACGCCGTGCGCAAGCAACTCGACCACGGCCTGTCCTACGGCGCGCCGACTGCGCTGGAAGTGGAAATGGCCGACCTGGTCTGCTCCCTGGTCCCGTCCATGGACATGGTGCGCATGGTCAGCTCCGGTACCGAAGCCACCATGAGCGCCATCCGCCTGGCCCGTGGCTACACCGGCCGCGACAGCATCATCAAGTTCGAGGGTTGCTACCACGGCCACTCCGACAGCCTGCTGGTAAAAGCCGGCTCCGGCGCCCTGACCTTCGGCGTACCGAACTCCCCGGGCGTGCCGGCGGCCTTTGCCAAGCACACCCTGACCCTGCCCTACAACGACATCGCCGCGGTGGAAAAGACCCTGGCTGAAGTCGGCAAGGAAGTGGCGTGCATCATCGTCGAGCCGGTCGCCGGCAACATGAACTGCGTGCCGCCGACCGCCGGCTTCCTCGAAGGCCTGCGCAGCCTGTGCGACCAGTACGGCGTGGTGCTGATCTTCGACGAAGTCATGACCGGCTTCCGCGTGGCCCTGGGCGGTGCGCAGGCGCACTACGGCATCACCCCGGACCTGTCGACCTTCGGCAAGATCATTGGCGGTGGCATGCCGGTGGGCGCCTTCGGCGGCAAGCGCGAGATCATGGAGCACATCTCTCCGCTCGGCCCGGTCTACCAGGCCGGCACCCTGTCGGGCAACCCGCTGGCCATGGCCGCCGGCCTGACCACCCTGCGCCTGATCAGCCGCCCCGGCTTCCACGACGAGCTGACCCGCTACACCACCCGCATGCTGCAGGGCCTGCAGGACCGTGCCGACGCAGCCGGCGTGCCGTTCGTGACCACCCAGGCGGGCGCCGCGATGTTCGGCCTGTACTTCAGCGGCGCCGACGACATCATCACCTTCGAAGACGTCATGGGTAGCGACGTGGAGCGCTTCAAGCGCTTCTTCCACCTGATGCTGGACGCAGGCGTCTACCTCGCGCCGAGCGCCTTCGAGGCCGGCTTCACCTCCATCGCCCACGGCGAAACCGAGCTGAAGCTGACCCTGGACGCCGCCGAGCGCGCCTTCGCCGCCCTCAAGTGATGCTCCTTGCGAAGGCGCCCGAGCGGGCGCCTTCCGCCCTGCCGCGCCGCTCCGAGGACTTCACCCACGCTTTACTCCGCCCATAAGCTGTCGCCGTTTTCTGACAAAAAAACAGAAAAGAAGGTAAAGACTTTGTAAGGAAGCGCCTGCTTATTTCATAATGTGAAGGCTGGCGCATTTCGCTGGCCGGGTTTTACCCGCCCCGATCCTGGAGGCCGTTTCTCCCCATGTACCGTTCCGGTCGCACCCTGCTGGGTTGCCTGTTGCTCGCACTGCCCCTGTTCACTCAGGCGGGCGGCAACTCGCTGCTGATTCCAGCCACCGGACGCTGCACCCTGAATACCGTGCCGGAACAGCTGCAACAGGCCCTGGCCAGCTGCCAGCAGGCCGCCAATGCCGGCGACGCCCAGGCACAGTTCGAACTGGGGGAATTCTTCTACACCGGCGAGCGCGCCCCGCGCGACTTCCAGGCTGCACTGCACTGGTACGAGAAGGCTTCCCTGCAGGGCCACGCCGACGCACAGTTGCGCCTGGGCACCATGTTCTTCCGCGGCGAAGGCGTGAAGGCCAACAACGTGCAA
This sequence comes from Pseudomonas nitroreducens TX1, assembly GCF_000313755.1. Lineage (GTDB taxonomy): Bacteria > Pseudomonadota > Gammaproteobacteria > Pseudomonadales > Pseudomonadaceae > Pseudomonas > Pseudomonas nitroreducens_A. Next base: position 243,311 of record NZ_AMZB01000136.1, read on the forward strand.
GCCTACATCGTGCTGAAGATGGCCGCTGTCAACGGCGCCGAAGACGCCATGGACAGCGCCGATCTGGTCGCCGAGCAGATGAACAAGGACGAACTGGACATCGCCACCAAGGTGCTCGGGCAGATTTTCCGCAACTACCTGATCGAATTGCAGACTGCCGGCAATTCGCCGTTCTCGCCGCTGCCCTGAGCCGCACGCCAGGCCCCCATACCCTGTAGGAGCGAGCTTGCTCGCGAACAGGGCTATACGGCTGACTTCGGTGCTGAACGGTTCTCGAGCAAGCTCGCTCCTACAAACGTCAGCTGTCCTTGCCGGGCATCGGCATGGGGAACGGCATCACATTGCCGCTGGGCTTGGCCTCGCTGATCTTCGCGGTGCCCAGGCGCTCCACTTCGTCGATGCGGATGATCGAGTGCAACGGCACGAAGCTGCGGATGACGCCGTCGAACTGCGCCTTGAGCTTCTCCTCGCTGGGGTCCACCACCACCTGGGTGCGCTCGCCAAAGACGAACTCCTCGATCTCCAGGAAGCCCCACAGATCGCTCTGGTAGATCTGCTTGGCGTACATCTCGTACACCTGGCCCTGATTGAGGAAGACCACCTTGTAGATCGGGTTCTCGCGCTTGCTCATGAACGAAGGATGACAGCTTTGCAAAAAGGGCACGCAGGATAGCACAGACAGCCGCCTCGCACGGCCGCCGCTGGTAGAGGCCGACGTCGGGGCTTATAATGCGCGGTCATTTTTTAACCAGTTCAAGATAGATTCCATGGCCAAGAAGCTTTTCATCCAGACCCACGGTTGCCAGATGAACGAGTACGACAGCTCGCGCATGGCTGATCTGCTGGGTGAACACCAGGCCCTGGAAATCACCGAGAAAGCCGAGGAAGCCGACGTCATCCTGCTCAATACCTGCTCGATCCGCGAGAAGGCCCAGGAGAAGGTGTTCTCCGAGCTGGGCGCTTGGCGCGTGCTCAAGCAGCAGAACCCGGACCTGGTGATCGGTGTCGGCGGCTGCGTGGCCAGCCAGGAAGGCGCGGCGATCCGCGAGCGCGCGCCCTACGTCGATGTGGTGTTCGGCCCGCAGACCCTGCACCGCCTGCCGGAAATGATCGACGCCGCCCGCACCACCCGCAAACCGCAGGTGGACGTGTCCTTCCCGGAAATCGAGAAATTCGATCGCCTGCCCGAGCCCCGGGTCGACGGCCCCACCGCCTTCGTCTCTGTGATGGAAGGCTGCAGCAAGTACTGCACCTTCTGTGTAGTGCCCTACACACGCGGCGAAGAAGTCAGCCGCCCGTTCGACGACGTGCTGGCCGAGGTGATCCACCTGGCCGAGAACGGCGTGAAGGAAGTCACCCTGCTCGGACAGAACGTCAACGGCTACCGCGGGCCGACCCATGACGGGCGCATCGCCGACTTCGCCGAACTGATCCGCGTGGTCGCCGAGGTCGATGGCATCGAGCGCATCCGCTACACCACCTCGCATCCACTGGAATTCTCCGACTCGCTGATTGCCGCCCACGCCGAAGTGCCGCAACTGGTGAAGTTCGTCCACCTGCCGGTGCAGGCCGGTTCCGACCGCATCCTGGCCGCGATGAAGCGCAACCACACCGCGCTGGAATACAAGTCGCGCATCCGCAAGCTGAAGGCTGCCGTGCCGGACATCTGCATCAGCTCGGACTTCATCGTCGGCTTCCCCGGCGAGACAGAAAAGGACTTCGAGCAGACCCTGAAGCTGGTGGAAGAGGTCGGCTTCGACTTCTCCTTCTCCTTCATCTACAGCCCGCGCCCAGGCACCCCGGCCGCCGAGCTGGTCGACGACACCCCGGACGAGGTGAAGAAGCAGCGCCTGCTGATCCTCAACAGCCGCCTTAACCAGCAGGGCTTCGAGATCAGCCGACGGATGGTCGGCACCCTCCAGCGCATCCTCGTCACCGACTACGCCAAGCGCGACCCCGGCCAGTTGCAGGGGCGCACCGAGAACAACCGCGTGGTCAACTTCCGCTGCGACAATCCGCGCCTGATCGGCCAGTTCGTCGACGTGGAAATCTACGAGGCGCTGCCCAACTCCCTGCGCGCGACCCTCGTGGAAGCGCCGCACTGACAGTGAAAGCCAGTCACTGACAAACGACCGTTGAAGGCCCCAGTGGCGACTGAACTTTCGTACTCGGTCGCGCGGGGTTATTCTTCGACCATCTCCCTTTGAAGCACGGCGACTTAGACAACACCTTGAACGCCCCCCTGGATATTCATCGTTTCATGCTCGAGCCCTTCGAGGCCCGCAGCTTCGCCAACCTGTGCGGCCAGTTCGACGAACACCTGCACCAGATCGAGAAGCGCCTCGGCATCGAGATCCGCAACCGCGGCAACCAGTTCGAACTGGTCGGTGACGCCGAGCGCACCCAAGCGGCCGAAAACCTCCTGCAACGTCTCTACCGCGAAGTGCAGAACGGCACCGAGATGACGCCCGACCTGGTCCACCTGTTCCTGCAGGAGTCCGGCCTGGAAGAACTCTCCGTCGAGCCCGCCGCCCCGCTGGTCACGCTCAAGACCCGCCAGGCGCACATCCGCCCGCGCGGTGCGAACCAGCAGCGCTACGTGAAGGCCATTCTCGACCACGACATCAACTTCGGCATCGGCCCGGCCGGCACCGGCAAGACCTACCTCGCGGTGGCCTGCGCCGTGGACGCCCTGGAGCGCGAGCAGATCCGCCGCATCCTGCTGGTGCGCCCGGCGGTCGAAGCTGGCGAGAAACTCGGCTTCCTGCCCGGCGACCTGTCGCAGAAGATCGACCCCTACCTGCGCCCGCTGTACGACGCGCTGTACGAAATGCTCGGCTTCGAAACCGTGGCCAAGCTGATCGAACGCCAGGTGATCGAAGTCGCACCGCTGGCCTACATGCGCGGCCGCACGCTGAGCAACAGCTTCATCATCCTCGACGAAAGCCAGAACACCACGATGGAACAGATGAAGATGTTCCTCACCCGGATCGGCTTCGGCTCCACCGCGGTGATCACCGGCGACGTCACCCAGGTCGACCTGCCCAAGGGCACCCGCTCCGGCCTGAAGCACGTGATGGAAGTGCTGCGCGACGTTCCCGGCATCAGCTTCACCCATTTCAAGTCCAAGGACGTGGTGCGCCACCCGCTGGTGCAGCGCATCGTCGATGCCTACGACGCTTACGAGAATCGCCTGACCGGCATAGAAGGCCAGGGCAACAAGCATGCTTGAACTGGACCTGCAGGTCGTTTCCGAAGCGCCCGGACTGCCGAGCGAAGCGCAGTTCCGCCAATGGTGCGAACTGGCCCTACGCCAGCGCCAGAACGATTCGGAACTCACCATCCGCCTGGTGGACGAAGCCGAAGGGCGCGAACTGAACAAGACCTGGCGACACAAGGACTACGCCACCAACGTACTGTCCTTCCCCGCCGACGTTCCCGATGAGCTGCTGGACATCCCCCTGCTCGGCGACCTGGTGATCTGCGCCCCCGTAGTCGCCCGCGAGGCCGCCGAACAGGGCAAGGCTGCCGAGGCCCACTGGGCCCACCTGGTCATCCATGGTTGCCTACATCTGCTTGGCTACGATCACATCGAAGACGAAGAAGCCGAGGAAATGGAAGGCCTGGAACGCGAATTGCTGGCTGAACTGGGTCACCCCGACCCGTATGCGGCCGACGAAGAATAAAAGCCACCGAGCAAGGAAAAGATGAGCGAAGACCGATCGAGCAATGGGCACAAGTCATGGTTGGACAAGATCACCCAGGCTTTTGCCCATGAGCCGAGAAACCGCCAGGAGCTGCTTGAGCTGCTGCGCGAAGCACACGCCAACAAGCTGCTGGACAGCGAAGCGCTGTCCATCGTCGAGGGCGCGATCCAGGTGGCGGACCTCCAGGTCCGCGACATCATGATCCCGCGTTCGCAAATGATCTCCATCAAGTCGACGCAGAAGCCTGCTGACTTCCTCCCCGCCATTATCGAAGCGGCGCACTCGCGCTACCCGGTGATCGGCGAGAGCCTGGACGACATCATGGGTGTGCTGCTGGCCAAGGACCTGCTGCCGCTGATTCTTCACGACCAGAACCACGCCTTCAACATCAAGGACCTGCTGCGCCCTGCCACCTTCGTGCCCGAGTCCAAGCGGCTGAACGTGCTGCTGCGCGAGTTCCGCGCCAACCGCAACCACATGGCCATCGTCATCGACGAATACGGCGGCGTGGCGGGGCTGGTGACCATCGAGGACGTGCTGGAACAGATCGTCGGCGACATCGAGGACGAGCACGACGTCGAGGAAGACAGCTACATCAAGCCGCTGCCCAGCGGTGACTTCATCGTCAAGGCGCTGACCCCGGTGGAAGCCTTCAACGACTTCTTCGGCGCGGAGTTCTCCGATGAGGAATTCGACACCGTTGGCGGCGTGGTGATGAGCGCCTTCGGCCACCTGCCCAAGCGCAACGAAACCACCGAACTGGGCGGTTTCCGCTTCCGCGTCCTCAATGCGGACAGTCGCCGCCTGCACCTGCTGCGCCTCACCCCGCTGCAGGACTAAAGGTAGATACCTGTAGGAGCGAGCTTGCTCCCGAACGAACTCCGCTGCGGCGGCCGTTCGCGAGCAAGCTTGCTCCTACAATCAACCCCGACCTTTCCTGCAACATCCCGCCGCAGTCAGCTCATGGCTTTTGGCTTTCATCCCCATAGCCTACCGTTCGTCTCTCCATTACTCTTGCGCATCGCTTAACCGCAACAAGGATTTCCGATGCGCTGGATCACCCGACCCGGCCTGCCAGGCCATTTGCTCGCCCTGGCCGCCGGCGCGCTCACGCCGCTGACCCTCGCTCCGTTCGGCTACTGGCCGCTGGCGGTGCTCTCGCTGGCCCTGTTCTACCTCGGCCTGCGCGGCACCCCCCCCGGCTCGTCGCTCTGGCGCGGCTGGTGGTACGGCTTCGGCGCTTTCATCGCCGGCACCAGCTGGATCTACTTCAGCATCCACAATTTCGGCGGCGCCTCCGGACCATTGGCCGGCTTCCTGGTCGGCGGCTTCAGTGCGGGCGTGGCCTTCTTCTTCGCGCTGCCCGCCTGGGTCTGGGCGAAGTTCTTCCGTCGCAACAACGCCCCGGTCAGCGATGCGCTGGCCTTCGCCGCGTTGTGGGTGGTGCTGGAGCTGTTCCGCAGCTGGTTCCTCACCGGCTTCCCCTGGCTCTACGCCGGCTACAGCCAGCTCGAAGGCCCGCTGGCCGGCCTCGCGCCGCTGGGCGGCGTCTGGCTGGCATCCTTCGGCATCGCCCTGACCGGCGCGCTGATCATCAACCTCCCGGCCCTGGCCCGCCGCCCCGCGCGCCTGGTAATCGGGCTGATCCTGCTGATCGCCCCCTGGGCCGTCGGCCTGGGCTACAAGGGCCACGCCTGGACCACTCCGGCCGGCGCACCGCTGAAGGTCGCCGCGCTGCAGGGCAACATCGCCCAGGAAATGAAGTGGGACCCGAAGGCCATCACCCACCAGCTGGAGCTGTATCGCGACCTGACCGCCGAGCAGAAGGACATCGACCTGATTGTCTGGCCGGAAACCGCCGTCCCGGTGCTCAAGGACCAGGCCACCGGCTACCTGGAGATGATCAACGGCGTCGCCACCGCCAAGAAGGCCGCGCTCATTACCGGCGTGCCGGTGCGCGAGAAAACTGCCGAAGGCATTCGCTACTACAACGGCATCACCGTGGTCGGCGAAGGCAGCGGCAACTACCTGAAGCAGAAGCTGGTTCCTTTCGGTGAATACGTCCCGCTGCAGGACCTGCTGCGCGGCCTGATCGCCTTCTTCGACCTGCCGATGTCCGACTTCGCCCGCGGCCCGGCCGACCAGCCCCTGCTCAAGGCCAAGGGCTACTCCGTGGCACCGTACATCTGCTACGAAGTGGTCTATCCGGAGTTCGCGGCCGAACTGGCGGCGCAAAGCCAGCTGCTGCTGACCATCAGCAATGACGCCTGGTTCGGCACCTCCATCGGCCCGCTGCAGCACCTGCAGATGGCACAGATGCGCGCCCTGGAAGCCGGCCGCTGGATGGTGCGCGGCACCAACAACGGCGTCACCGCGCTGATCGACCCGTTCGGCAGGCTCGCAGTGCAGATCCCGCAGTTCCAGCAGGGCGTACTGCACGGCGACGTGGTGCCGATGCAGGGCCTGACACCGTACTTGAAATGGCGCGTCTGGCCGCTGGCGATCCTCAGCGCCGTGCTGCTGGTGTGGGCGCTGGTGCGCCGGCGCACGCATCCGGAAGAGCGACGGCTGTTCGGCTGACGAATGAAATGGGCCTCATGATGAGGCCTTTTTTCTCGCTGGAAGGTGGTATTTCCGTAGGTGCGGACTCCGTCCGCGACAGGCCCGTAACGCGCCGGATAGCATCACGGACGGAGTCCGCTCCTACGTAGGTTTCTGTGCGGGGCAACCCTCTCCCCCGCCCTCTCCCTGAAGGGAGAGGGAGCTGCCCATACCGGCTGACGCTATGGATTCACCCTGCACCGACCGGTCCCCTCTCCCTTCAGAGAGAGGGTTAGGGAGAGGGATATTCTCGGCACGGACTTCCCAGAAGAAGACAATTGCTCCTACAGAATCCTGCTAGCGATAGAACAACCGATACCCGACCAACCCGATCGCCTCGTTGAGCAACTGCCCGCTCTGCCAGATCGCTCGTCCTTCGGGCAGCCAGCCGCCCAGGGGCACCTCGTCATCCGTGCCGAGATAGGCCGCCGGCGCCGGCACCACCTGCAGGCCGGCCTTCTCGAAACTCCAGATCGAACGGGGCATATGGATGGCACTGGTGACCAGCACCACCCGCTGGATACCCGCCTCGCGCAGCATCTCGGCGCTGAATTGCGCATTCTCCCAGGTCGTGCGGCTGCGGCCCTCCTCCCAGCGTACCGGCACGCCGTAATCGTCCAAGAGGCTCTGCGCCATGATCCGCGCCTCCGAGGGCGGGGTGCCGTAATGCAGGCCGCCGGAGGTCAACACCGGCAGGCCGCTGGCCTTGGCCAGGCGGGCGGCGTAGCGGATACGCTCGCGGGCCATCAGGCCGGGCTGGTCTTCGTCCCAGGCACGATCCCCGCGCACACGGCCGGCGCCCAGCACCACAATGGCGTCGGCGCGCTGCGCCAGCCCCGCCCAGTCCGCCTGCCTGAGCGGTGCCTGCTGCTCCAACTGACGCGCGCCCCACTCCACGGAGACTGGCAGGCTCATCACCAGCAGGCCGAGAAAGCCGGAAAAGAAGCAGAACGCCGAGAATCGCGGATAACGGCGGCGCAGCACGAAGCCCAGGAGCAGCAACAGCAGCAGCAACCCAGGCGGCATGAAGATCTGTTTGAGGATGAAGCGGATAGGCATTGGCGCCTCCTTGTCGAGGCGCCAAGCCTAACGGATCGGGGAAATGTCAGCGTGCTTTCGCGTTGCGGAACAGCTGCGAGCCACAGGAAGTGCAGGGCAGCACGCCCTGGTTGCGACTCCAGGCCACGGGCGAGCCACACAGCGCGCATTGCAGCGATTGCGGGCGCGGCACCAGGCGCAGACGGCTGGGCGCTGCAGGTTGGCGCACATGGCGCGGCGGGCGGGCCGGGGCGCGCTCCAGCATGGCGAGTTCTTCCGCGGCGGCATGCCAGCCGCGCAGCCAGTTCACATCCTGATCCAGATAAGCCCTGATCAACTCCATCTCGGCACTGCTCAAGCCGCGCAACTCCAGTTCCACGGGGCATTCGTCACGTAGTCTCTCAGCGGTATCGGCCTCATCCAGGGCCAGCGCGAGTCGTTGCAACAACCGTTCATACAGACCGGAACCCGAAGCACTTGCGCGATGCAGCTCAGCCATCAGTCACCTCAAGACAGGCGGAAACCTCCCGCCCTCAGGCAAAGCTTAGCGGGCCACCCCGCGCCACACCGAGCGTGCGACAAACGGCGCGGGCTACCGGCTCGAGTGGGGGTCATGTATGCTACGGGGCTTTCTGTAGCCGCCCGGCCCGTGTCTTCTCGGGGGTCGGTTCAGCGGAGGGCCACTCGACCTCCCTGGCTGCACACTTCTTTTCCGTACAGGTTCAAATCGCGCCATGCACGAGCAATATCAGCCTCTCGAGATCGAATCCCAGGCCCAGAAGTTCTGGAACGAACACAACTCCTTCCGCGTCGACGAAGTCGCCGGCAAGGAGAAGTTCTACTGCCTGTCGATGTTCCCGTATCCGAGCGGCAAGCTACACATGGGGCATGTGCGCAACTACACCATCGGCGACGTGATCAGCCGCTACCATCGCATGCAGGGCAAGAACGTCCTGCAGCCGATGGGCTGGGACGCGTTCGGCATGCCGGCGGAAAACGCCGCGATGAAGAACAACGTCGCACCGGCGGCCTGGACCTACGACAACATCGCCTACATGAAGTCCCAGCTCAACAGCCTGGGCCTGGCGATCGACTGGACCCGCGAAGTCACCACCTGCAAGCCGGACTACTACCGCTGGGAGCAGTGGCTGTTCACCCGCCTGTTCGAGAAAGGCGTGATCTACCGCAAGAACGGCACCGTGAACTGGGACCCGGTCGACCAGACCGTACTGGCCAACGAGCAGGTCATCGACGGCCGTGGCTGGCGTTCGGGCGCGCTGATCGAGAAGCGCGAAATCCCGATGTACTACTTCAAGATCACTGCCTACGCCGAAGAGCTGCTGTCCAGCCTCGACGACCTGCCGGGCTGGCCCGAGCAGGTCAAGACCATGCAGCGCAACTGGATCGGCAAGTCGCGCGGCATGGAGATCGCCTTCCCCTATGACCAGGCTTCCATCGGCGAAGCCGGCCAGCTGAAGGTCTTCACCACCCGTCCGGACACCCTGATGGGCGCCACCTACGTCGCCGTGGCCGCCGAGCACCCGCTGGCTACCCGGGCCGCCCAGCGCGATCCGTCGCTGCAGGCGTTCATCGACGAATGCAAACGCGGCGGCGTCGCCGAAGCCGACATCGCCACCCAGGAGAAGAAAGGCGTCGCCACTTCCCTGTTCGTCGAGCATCCGCTGACCGGCGACAAGCTGCCGGTGTGGATCGCCAACTACGTCCTGATGACCTACGGCGAAGGCGCCGTGATGGCCGTGCCGGGTCACGACGAGCGCGATTTCGAGTTCTCCAACAAGTACGGCCTGCCGATTGTCCAGGTCATCGCCCAGGTCGGCGCGGACAACGACTTCGAACCGACCACCTGGAAAGAGTGGTACGGCCTGAAGGACGAGAGCGTCATCACCGTCAACTCCGGCAAGTATGGCGGCCTCGGCTACCAGGCCGCGTTCGACGCCATCGGCGCCGACCTCGCCGCCAAGGGCCTCGGCCAGCAGCGCACCCAGTTCCGCCTGCGCGACTGGGGCATCAGCCGCCAGCGCTACTGGGGCTGCCCGATCCCGATCATCCATTGCGACGCCTGCGGCGACGTGCCGGTCCCGGCCGACCAGCTGCCGGTCGTCCTGCCCGAGGACGTGGTGCCGGACGGCGCCGGTTCGCCCCTGGCCAAGCTGCCATCGTTCTACGAGTGCAGCTGCCCGAAATGCGGCCAGTCGGCCAAGCGCGAAACCGACACCATGGACACCTTCGTCGAGTCGTCCTGGTACTTCGCCCGCTACGCCTGCCCGCAGTTCGAAGACGGCATGCTGGACAAGAAGGCCGCCAACTACTGGCTGCCGGTCGACCAGTACATCGGCGGCATCGAGCATGCCATCCTCCACCTGCTCTACGCGCGCTTCTTCCACAAGCTGATGCGCGACGAAGGCCTGATCGACTCCGACGAGCCGTTCAAGAACCTGCTGACCCAGGGCATGGTGGTCGCCGAGACCTACTACCGCACCAATCCCAACGGCAGCAAGGATTGGTTCAACCCTGCCGACGTCGAAGTCGAGCGGGATGCCAAGGCCAAGGTCATCGGTGCACGCCTGAAGAGCGACGGCCTGCCGGTGGAAATCGGCGGTACCGAGAAGATGTCCAAGTCCAAGAACAATGGCGTGGACCCGCAGGCGATGATCGATGCCTACGGCGCCGACACCTGCCGCCTGTTCATGATGTTCGCCTCGCCGCCGGACATGAGCTGCGAATGGTCCGACTCCGGCATTGAAGGCGCCAACCGCTTCCTGCGCCGCGTCTGGCGTCTGGCCCAGGCCCACGTCAACGCAGGCCCCGCTGGCGCCGTGGACAAGTCCGCGCTGGACGACGCACAGAAAGCCATCCACCGCGCCATCCACCTGGCCATCCGTCAGGCCAGCCAGGACGTCGGCCAGCACCACAAGTTCAACACCGCCATCGCCGCCGTGATGACCCTGATGAACGTACTGGAAAAAGCCCCGACCGAATCCGCCACCGACCGCGCCCTGCTGCAGGAAGGCCTGGAGACCGTCACCCTGCTGCTCGCCCCGATCACCCCCCACATCTGCCACGTTATCTGGCAGGAACTGGGCAAGGACGGCGCCGTGATCGACGCCAGCTGGCCGCAGGTCGACGAAGCCGCCCTGGTGCAGGACAGCCTGCAACTGGTGGTACAGGTCAACGGCAAGCTGCGCGGCCACATCGAAATGCCCGCCAGCGCCAGCCGCGAGGACGTCGAAGCAGCCGCGCGCGCCAACGAAAACGTGCTGCGTTTCACCGACGGCCTGACCATCCGCAAGGTCATCGTGGTGCCCGGCAAGCTGGTCAATATCGTCGCCAACTAAAGCAACGCTGGAAAAGACCCATTCGCCCGTGGCACCTTCGCCACGGGCATACCGGATCAACAGGAGTGAGGGAAGCTTGATGAAACGTATCCTGACCAGCCTCGCGCTGATCGGCCTGGCCGGCGTGCTGAGCGCCTGCGGTTTCCAACTGCGCGGCCTGGGCGATACGAACTTTGCGCTCAAGGAAATCGATGTGAGCGCGCGCAATGCCTACGGCGAAACCGTCACGCAGCTCAAGCAGGTGCTTCAAGGCAGCGGCGTGAAAGTCGTCTCCCGCGCGCCCTACCACCTGATCCTTGCCCGCGAGGACGTGACCCAGCGCAGCGTCAGCTACACCAGTTCGGCGCGCAGCGCGGAAAACGAACTGACCAACACCCTGAGTTACGAGATCCGTGGCAGCGACAACCTGCTGCTGCTCGCCAACCAGGTTCAGGTGCGCAAGGTCTACGTACAGGACGAGAACAACCTGATCGGTTCCGACCAGGAAGCCCAGCAGATCCGCAACGAAATGCGCCGCGATCTGGTCCAGCAGATGGTCACCCGCCTGCAACTCATCACCCCGGCTCAGCTCGACGACCTGCAAGCCAAGGCGGAAGCCAAGGCCAAGGCCGAAGCAGACGCGATGAAGGCCGCGGACGAGGCTGCCAAGTCTCAGCCGCAGCAGTCGCCGATCGAATTTCCGAAGCAGTAAGCGACAAGGGGCCGGCCAACCGGCCCCTTTCTCATCATGAAGCTCAATCCCGGACAACTCGCCAAGCACCTGCAAGGCAACCTCGCGCCCGTCTACGTGGTCAGCGGCGACGAACCGTTGCTCTGCCAGGAAGCCTGCGACGCCATCCGTGCCGCCTGCCGCCAGCGTGATTTTGGTGAGCGCCAGGTGTTCAACGCCGAAGCCAACTTCGACTGGGGCCAGCTGCTTGAAGCCGGAGCCAGCCTGTCGCTGTTCGCCGAAAAGCGCCTGATCGAACTGCGCCTGCCCTCCGGCAAGCCCGGCGACAAGGGCGCGGCGATCATCCAGGAATACCTGCAACGGCCGCCGGAAGACACCGTCCTGCTGGTCAGCCTGCCCAAGCTCGACGGCAGCACGCAGAAGACCAAATGGGCCAAGGCCCTGATCGACGGCGACGCCGCACAATTCATCCAGATCTGGCCCATCGACGCGCACCAGTTGCCGCAGTGGATCCGCCAGCGCCTCTCCCAGGCCGGACTCGCTGCCAGCCAGGAAGCGGTGGACCTGATCGCCGCGCGCGTCGAAGGCAACCTGCTGGCCGCCGCCCAGGAAATCGAAAAGCTCAAGCTGCTCGCCGATGGCCAGCAGATCGATGCCGACACCGTGCAAGCCGCGGTCGCGGACAGCGCGCGATTCGATGTCTTCGGCCTGATCGATGCAGCCTTGAATGGCGAAGCCGCCCACTGCCTGCGCATGCTCGAAGGCCTGCGCGGCGAAGGCGTGGAGCCGCCGGTCATCCTCTGGGCCCTGGCCCGGGAAGTCCGCGTGCTTTCCAGCCTTGCCCAGCAGTTCAGCCAGGGCGTACCGCTGGACAAAGCCTTCAGCCAGTGTCGCCCGCCCATCTGGGACAAGCGCCGCCCGCTGATGAGCAAGGCCCTGCAGCGGCACACCGCACAGCGCTGGAACCAGATGCTGCAGGACGCCCAACTGATCGACGCGCAGATCAAGGGCCAGGCTACCGGCAACGTCTGGAACAGCCTCGCCCGTCTCGCCCTGCTGGTCGCCGGCCAGCGCATCAACCTGCCTTCGGCCTGATTGCAGCAGCTCGCGACCTGACTACCGGTGTGACCGAGAGGCCTTGCGGACGAAGTCCGCCTCTCCTTGTCACCGCCTCCGCGCGGCGCCCGGCCGGAGCGACCTTGCTAGCGCACCCGCCCAACGCTCGAGAGTTTCAGGGCCGCGCCGGCGCTGCCCGGTGCTCCCGCCCTTCCGACCTATCCAACGCCACCCCGCGAGTATCGCGGCCGGTACTGATCAGCACACAGATGAGCACCGCCACCACCCCGGCAACCACGGCCATCGCCGTGCCATAGCTGTAGCTCCTGGCGATCTCCGCCTGCAGCGGCGCATTGACCGAAGCGATCAGGTTGCCCAGCTGATAGACGAACCCCGGCAGCACCGCACGGGTACCCACTGGCGCCAGCTCGTTCAGATAGGCCGGAATCACACCCCAGGCGCCCTGCACCATGAACTGCATCAGGAAGGCACCGACGCCCAGCGCCACTGCGCCATGGCTGAACGCCCACAATGGCAGCACCGGTAGCGCCAGCAGCGAGCCGCAGATAATGGCCTTCTTTCGCCCGATGCGCTCGGACAGGCTGCCGAACAGGATGCCTCCCAGGATCGCCGCGATGTTATAGACCACCGCGATCAGGCTGACCGTCTGCGTATCGAACCCGTGCTGCACTTTCAGGAAAGTCGGGTAGAGGTCCTGCGTGCCATGGCTGAAGAAATTGAAGCAGGCCATCAGCAACACCGCGTACAGGCACAGCTTCCACTGGTTGCGCAGGACCGACCACAGCGGCGTCGACTCCTTGCGCTCGCGAGACGCCTGCCAGATCGGCGATTCCGGCACCTTGAACCAGATGAACACCACCAGCACCACCGGCAGGCAACCGACGATGAACATCCCACGCCAGCCCAGCGCTTCGAAGAACAGACCATAGATGATCGACGCGATCAGGTAGCCCGCCGGATAACCCGCCTGGAACAGCCCCGACACCATCCCCCGCGAACGCTCGGGAATGGTCTCCATCGCCAGCGAAGAAGCCACGCCCCAGATGCCCCCCATCGCCACGCCGTAGACCACGCGCAGGATCAGGAAGGTCTCGAGGTTCGGCGAAAAAGCCGAGGCCAGCTCCAGCACCGAGTAGGTCAGGATATTCACCATCAGGACCGGTCGTCGGCCGTAGCGCTCGGCTGCCCGTCCGAACAGCAGCGCGCCGATGGGCCGCACCGCCAGGGTCAGCAGGATTGCCAGCGACACCTGCGGGAGGCCCACCTGGAAGCTCTGCGCAATATCGGTGAGGACGAAGACCAGGAGAAAGAAGTCGAAGGCATCCAGCGTCCAGGCGAGCACCGAAGCGATCACCACATTGCGCTGGGTCGGGGACCATTGCTGCATGACACATCTCCAGCCGGGGGCGTCGCGGTCCCTGCACACCGAGGCAATAGTTAGTCAGCTGCCAAGCTAACTGAGCCAGCGAACGAGCCACAGCCGCGCCCTTGAAAAAATCTGTTACAGAAATCGCGACAATCCGCCGCCGCCCAGGGTTCGACGAATCCGCAAGGCGAGCGGCCATGGCCGCGAACGGTTCAGCGCACCGCCGTTCCGGACTCCTGCAAAGCGGGACGCCTCCTCCCCCGCTCCTCGGTCGGCCGATCCAGCGCCAGCTCGTAAAGCTGCCGAGCTTCGCTGACCAGCGGCGAGAGCGCCGCTGCCAGACGCGACGTCGCGCGGATCAAGCCAGGATCGGAGTCGTCCTCCAGCAGACAAAGCAGGTCTTCCACCGCCGTCAGGCGCCGCAGCGCGGCGTCGCGCAATGCCTCGACCGAGGCCAGGGCATTGATGAACATCACATCTTCGTAGGGGCGGGATTCCAGCGGAACGGGGAGGAATTCAGGCACCTTGCACCTCCGGGAAAGAGAAGACTGGAAAGGTGAAACTGAGGCGGTGCGCGGGCGTAAAAACGGGATAGTGCATGATTCGGGGCTCTCGTATGCCGAAGAAGCGCCTCCGCACTCGCTGCGACGCGAGTAAGGGAGGCGGACCGTGCGGAGGTCGCAGTACCGGGAGACGAGAGCCAAGAACCGGTCAGGCGTGAGCCTGCACCGCACGATCCGCCATAGAAGCACTGCGGCCACAAGCAATTGAATATGCCTGCACCGATAGCCATGGCGCTACGTGAACTCTCCTCTCACATTCCAGGCTGCGACACCCGGCCACGGGATTGACCGTGGCAGACGGAATCTAGCGAGCGCGCGCGTAGGCCCTCAAGGCTAAAAGAAGGTAGGAGAATTCACTGTTCCGAAGGATCTAGATTGGGATGTTTCGCCCAATAGCGTGGTCTTGTTCACCTCTCAAGAACCGACACTCGATACGTCTGAAGGGTGATTTCCTTTGTAGGAATAGGCGATGCCTGGGAGCGCGCCAACGGGAGCGAACTTGCCGGGCACCGCCTCACTCCCACTCCCGTACCTGTCGAACCTCCACGCACCCGAGCCGCCCCGGCGGAATCTTCGCGGCGATGCGCTCGGCCTCCTCCATGCTCTGCGCCTCGATCAGGTAGAAACCACCCAACTGCTCACGCGTCTCGGCGAACGGTCCGTCGGTAACGGAGAGCTTTTCACCTTGCCCGCGCAATGTGCGGCCGGTCGGCGTCGGCAACAGCGCGTTAGCCGCGATGTAGTTACCGCTGCGGCGCAATTGTTCGCTGTAGGTCATGCACTCGTCGACGATGCCACGCAGCTCGGCTTCCGGCAGCGCGGCGGCCTTGCGCTCGTCGAAATAGATCATGCAGAGAAACTTCATCACCCTTGTCCTCGTTCTTGTCTGTTATGTCAGAAATGTCCGTCGTCCCAGCGTAACCCCGAACGCCGACGGCTTGCCTTGGCCCGCCCGCCGGTAGACCAGCGGCATGGACAAGCATCCCGGATGGGCGGAAGATGCGCGCGCCGGCAACGGCGCCGGCTCCAACGAGGAAAGTCAGATGGCGAAGAAATCCAAACGGCCGAACAAGGCCAAGTCCCTGGTCGCACAACCGCTGTTCCGCAGCCGCCAGGAGCAACCGCTCAAAGGCAAAGGCAGTTACCGCCGCGAAGCCTCCCACAATTGGGAGGCTTCTTCGCTTCTGGCGGCCTGAAACGTCAGAAAACCTGAACCACCCCCACCCTTTCGCTTTCAACCGGACAGCCAAGCCATGGAGGTCCACCCATGAAAGCGCCCCTGATAGTCGCCATCCTAGCCCTTCCCTTCAGCCTGTCCGCCCACGCGTTCTGCTCCGACCAGGAAGCCGAAGCCAAGGGCAAGCAGGTCGCTGCCAAGGTCACCGAAGTCACCCGCAGCGATCCGCAGCGCGCGCAGAAGCTCAATGAAAAGCTGGTCGAATTGAACAAGGCTCGCTCCAGCAAACAGCGTCCGGATGACTGCGCCGCCTATGACGACATGCTCAAGGAACTGAACCAGAGCGCGCCGAAGGTCGACCAGGAAACCGGCAGCAAGCCAAAGCAGTAGCCGCTGCGCCATGCCTCCCGCAGACTTCCGATCGCCGCCCGTGTAGGGCCGCGATAGGCCTTCCCTAGGATGCGCCTGCCGGAGGATGGCGTATAAATCGCTCCTAAAAGACCCATCAGATGCACCACTCGACGGGGCATCTATCGGGAAGGGGAATTTTCCCGCGTCCGTGTCATCGAACCTGCAGACCCACCGCTTTTGCCCAGGCAGACGCGTCACGGTGGCCATGCTAAGGTGGCCCCTCCCCTGCCAGTTCCCGAGGAGAGCAATGCGCAAGCCTGTTTCACCTGTTGTCGGCCAACGCTGCCTGCTCGTCGCCGCTCTGTCCCTGGCCAGCTTCGGCCTGCTGACCTCCTGCACCGAGCCTCCACCCAAGGGCGCAGCCGTAGAGCATGTACAACCAACGCAAAGCTTCGCCCAATGGCGCGACGGCTTTCGTGCGCAAGCGCTGGCTGCCGGCATCAGCCCGCAGACCTTCGATCAGGCGTTCGAAGGCATCGAACCGGATGACTCGGTGGTGACCGCCGACCGCAGTCAGCCCGAGTTCACTCGCCCCGTCTGGCAGTACCTGGAAAGCGCCGTCTCCGCGGCGAGAGTGCGCAATGGTCAGGACCGCCTGCTACAGAATGCCGAGGTGCTGCAACGCATCGACAGCACCTACGGTGTCGACCGCGAAGCCGTGATGGCGATCTGGGGCATGGAGAGCAACTTCGGCCAACAGATGGGCAGCAAGAACGTGGTCCGCTCGCTGGCTACCCTGGCCTATGAAGGCCGCCGCCCTGACTTCGGCCGCGACCAACTGATCGCCGCGCTGCAGATCATCCAGCACGGTGACGTGCCGGTTAGCAACATGATCGGCTCCTGGGCTGGCGCCATGGGGCAGACCCAGTTCATTCCCACCACCTACAACCAGTATGCGGTGGATTTTGACGGTGACGGTCGCCGTGATATCTGGGGCTCATCTGAGGACGCCCTGGCCTCGACCGCCAACTACCTGCATGTGTCGGGCTGGCAGCCCGGCCAGGCCTGGGGATTCGAAGTGAAGCTACCGCCGGGATTCGACTATTCCCAAGCGGACATGAGCATCCGAAAACCCTTGGCAGAGTGGCAGCGGCTGGGGGTGCAGCCAATGAGCGCCAAACAGTTCGACGCCCTTAAGACCAACGCCTCGCTGCTACTACCGGCTGGCTATCGGGGTCCGGCATTCCTGATCACGGATAACTTCCGCGCCATCCTCAAGTACAACAACTCAACCGCCTACGCCTTGGCTGTTGGGCTGCTGGCCGATAGCTTCAAGGGAGGTGGACAGTTGGTCGGACAGTGGCCGATGGATGAGAATCCGCTCAGCCGAAGCGAGCGTATTGAGCTTCAACAGAAGTTGACGGATCGCGGCTATGACCCTGGAAGTGTGGACGGCATTATCGGTGCTAATACCCGACATGCGGTCCGCTCTTTCCAGAAAACTATCAGTTGGCCAGCAGATGGTTATCCGACACAGACACTGCTGATGCGGCTGCGAAAATAAATTGGACACCCAATAAAAAGGGCGCCACGTTGGTGCCCTTCTGGCCTAACCGGACCATGCGCTCACTAGTATCAATTATAGGTAAGGTAGAGGTATGTAAAGGTCGAGAGATTACCACCGGTTACTGGTAATGCCTTGGCATAGTATTTGGCCACATATGTGAAAGTCTTGTTAGTTTCAGTGAAAGTTTCACCCGGATCATTCATTAGATTGATGGCCGTCGTCCCATCACTTTTGAACAACTGAATTTGCGCGTTTGTGCCGCCTGAACTGGTGTTTTTCAGTGTACCTACGCCAGCATCGACATTCATCGCTGTATCCCAATTCATTGTCATCGTGGCAGTTGGGCAGTTGCTCAGCACAACATTGAATGATTTTTGATTTTTGCTGAGAGCTCCGATAGAGGTGAAATCACTGCTCATAACCGAACTCAGCGGTACGTTAATCTGTGTGGGACCACTGCCGGTTCCGGCAATAGTGCAAGTTCCGTCTATGACCCTCCCTGTAATATTTATCTGCGCATCCGGGATCGCAAAACAGACATCAACAAACAAGGAGGAAAGCGCTACCGCCAGAAATATTTTCTTCATCATATAGCCTCACCCAAAATTACCCTATGAAACACCAAAGCCTTAACTACAAATACAACATTGTTATTGTTAAACTTGTATTTGCCTCCCCGGGACCAACGACAGGACTAACCTGATAATATCGAGCCTTGAGATTTATAACGTACTCACCACCTGTCGAAGGATTATAAGAGCTAAAAGTATTCCAATCACCCAACACAAAAGGACGAGTTCCCGTCGAATCCAGCAACTGAACCCCTACTCCCGATGCAGATGAAGTCCCATCCAATGAAACAACAGCCAAAGAAGTGTTCACGACCGAAGTTGTTGACTCAATCATATACCTAATATAATTCATATTAGGAGGACAACTATTGAGCCTAACATTTACATCCCGCGCATTGCTTACATAACCAACCCCAGAGAATTCCCATTTATAGTGTTCACCTAGGTTGACCGAAACGGGTGGAACGTCGCATGCCAGTACTACAAAGGTCGCACTTCCCACAAGCGAAATGTTCTGTATATAGCTTGGGGATGTTACAGGACGGGAGTCCACTGCTGCCTGCACTGCCAATTGTCCACCATAAGTGACGGTACCACTTGTAATTGGACCAGTTTTAACGAAGGCATATCTGAACGAGTCGCCAAAGTTCCAACTGGTAGCCGCAGTATTCTTACCGGCCACCACGTTGGTCCAGTCAGCCCCTACAGAGAAAGGATTGGGGAACCAGGAAGAAGCCGTACTATATCTTCCGCCAATTATTAGACCTACCCCTGGAACCGTCGTTGGGTAAACCGTATAGCTCACCCCATCCACACTGACAGTACCATTTGATGGCAATACCCCACGAGAAAGGACGCCATAAAAGATATTTGCCTGTATGGCACAGTTCGTCCAAACATTGGCTGATCCTTGATAGGACGTCCATGGGGTCAACTGTGTTCCGACAACAGCATCCCGCGGGATACTATAAGTACCCGTTGGCACAGTATTTGTACTAGCCGCAGGCGAGGGACCATCACAGGAAATAGCTGCATAACTACTTCGAGCCACACCACAAAGTAGGAAAAATAAAATGGCGAATAGATACCACCAATCCCCTTTATTTAATCTAGCGACCATAGTAACCACCTGAATTCCCCAACAAAATCGTCAAACTACCGTCCCGCAACCTGTGGAGCATCAAGTAGAGCGTGGCAAGTAACATCTATCTTCATGAACGGAGCATCATTGGCCGTACTCGTCGGCAGTTCATAATTAATTTGGCAACCCTGCCCTGATTTACTACCCCACTTGACGATCAACCGACCTGTGTGATCCAAACCACGAAGGAATATTCGTCCCCCTTGCCCCACCATAGACAGATTGTTTCCTTTGGCATCCAGTACATCCGCACCGATCGGGATTGCCTCACCGTTATCTCGAGCTACCTGCATCAACACAGGCGCACCGGTGATGGTGGAGTACTTCAGCATCACGACGGAACCGTAACGTGGTGCGGTCTGTTGCGAGGTGACCTCAAGCTCCACGTCTTTGGAAGTGCCTTTGGGGTCAAGATCGATGTCGTTACGGCGATAAGGGGTCAGGCCGCCCACGACGGCATACCCGTTGCTAGCGACCTTGGCGCCGACGTTAGTGCTGATGGTGGCGCCTTCGGCGCCTTTGGCCTCAACCACGGCCATGGTTTCACTCTGGTTCTGCGAGAAGTTGATACCGCCGGGGTGGGCGACGACCGACCCGCGCACACCCAATCCCACCTGCTTGTAACTATCGCCCGTACTGAAGTTGGCGTTATAGATAGCTTCCGGCGCACTATAGGAAAGGTTCGCGCCACCGTTATAGGTGCGGTCACCATCGTATTTGTTGCCCGAGCCATAGATGCCGTAGGACATCTGGTTGTTTTCACCAGCGGAGCCACTCAGGCTGGTCTGGATACTGTTGTTCTTGCCATTGGTAAAGTTGACGTTGCTGGTCAGTGACATGGGATGGCGATTCCCCATACCAATGGGGACAGTCGCACTCAGCATGTAGGTATTGTCGTACTCGCCTTTTTCATTGCTGGTTCGTGAAGCGGATAACGCCATCGAGCCCCAGGTGAAGCCAGTATTGATGCCACCCTGGAAGCTGGTATCGCTACTGTCCTTGTTCCAGTAGTTCTGCTTCGAACCACTGAAGAACAGGGAGCTGCGATCGGTCAACGGCTGGTTGATACCCAACTGATAACGATTGCGCTGCCGATAGAGGCTGTAGTTATTTTCCCGGTCAGTGCCCCAGGCTTGTGCGAAATCCTGGAAGCTCAGGTAGTTTTCGCTGTTGAAGCGATAGGCAGCAATGGTGAAGTTGGTATTCGTCGGTTCCAGCAACTTGCTATAGGTCACGCGGTAGCTCTGACCGCTCATGTCCTTCTTCAGCCCGTATTGGCTGTCATTGAGGTTCTTGGCCTTGGACTGCGTCACGTCCGCCGCCAAGGCACCCAGCGACGTGCTCAACGCGAGCCCCCCCTGAGCCGCCGCGTAGTCTTCGGCCACGATGCCGCCGGTATAGGCGGTCAAGTAGTTGTTGATACCGTACTGGTAGGTACCCTGGGCAAAGTTGGGCTCTCGATCCAGGTTATCGTCACGATACTTGCCCGCCGTTACGCTGTACCGGGATATGCCAGGGCGAACCAGCTGGTTGATCGACGCGAACGGCACCAGGAATGATTTCACACGGCCATCAGCTTCGGTGATTTCCACCGTCAGGTCACCGGAGTAGCCGGTGTTGTAGAGGTCGTTGATCTCGAACGGGCCAGGAGCGACGCTGGTTTCATAGATGACGTTGTCGCCCTGCTTTACTCGTACCCGCGCGTTGGTGTCCGCCACACCGCGAATGTTAGGCGCGAAGCCTCGCTGCGAGTCCGGCAGCATCCGGTCGTCACTGGCAAGCTGTACGCCCGTGTACGGCACGGAATCGAAGACGGCACTGTCGGTGTAGTACTGACCGGCGGTGAACTGCGACTTCAACGGCGTAACGTCACGTTGGACGTAGGTGCTGATGGAGTTGTAGTTGCTTGTGGACTTGCTGTTATCCGCCTCGTTACGACTGTAGCTACCGTTATAGCGGGCACGCCACTCGCCCAGGTTCACACCCGCGTTGATGCCCGCGTAATAGTTGGTCGAATCGGAACCATGGCTATCGCTTTTGTAGACATTGGTGTCGTACATGAGGAAGCCTGCAGTCACACCGCTATCCCACTCCGATGGATCGACGTAGCCGTGGACTTGCCGGCCCAGATACAGTTGCGGCACGGAGATGCTGGCGGAGAGTTCGGACAGGTCGATATCGAGCTTCCCCGACGGGACAACCGCGTTGAAATCCACGCAATCACCAGTTATCAGCTTCTGCTTTTCCGGGGGCAGCTTGCTGACATCGACACCCAGTTCCGCGAACTGAGAACTCTTGATGCAGTACGTCGTGCTTGCTTCCTTGCCGCTCCCTTGAGACACCGCACGAACTGGCATCCGGCCCACCCAGGACTGGTTGACGTAAACGTCCAGTCGATACACACCTGGCTCTACGGGCGTTCCGTTCTCGAAACGGGACACGTCCACGCTGGGTACGCTACCGCCATGATCGAAGAAGCTGGGGTTGAACTCGGCGACCTCCAAGGAGCTGGAATTCCGTTTTACGGCAGGCACATCATCCGCCAGGGCAGATGTCGTGCCACAAGCCAGCAAGGCCCCATACAGCAGGCAACATCCCATGGCGACAGGGAACCAAGTCGCCCCCATGGCGACTGCGGACGCCAATGGAGTGCGTTGCTGGGAGAGGGAGCCTTGCGTGATATCCATCATCGATTTCTCTGTTGATCCGTCTTCTTGCGGACGAGCTGGTCCACACCCGAGCGAAGGCTGGGTGCGCAGGGAGGAAACGCATTTGGTTCGCTAGCGGGCCAGTTGACGCTTGGCGTTGCTGGCTGAATCAGGTGCTCAAAGCTTGGCTTCAAGCTTCTGCGGCGAGCCCCAGTCGTTCACCCACTGGTAGTCGACCTGGGTTCCAGGGCCAGGGGCTGTGCTCAGATCATGGAGCGGAAATACTTCGCTGGCTCCAGGGGCAACCATCTTCACTTCCTCAGGCTTGACCTGATAAGTCTTGCCATTGGTCTGGACAGTGATAGCGGAGAGCGAGACGTGGAAGGCACCGCTGTTCGTAGCCTTCACTCCATAACCGACGCCACTCTGCACAACCGACCACTTCAGACCCTGGGCGGACTCAGCGGGAGAACCCGGCAAACCGTCAGGGCGATAGAAAATCTTGAGGCGCGAACGGACGGCCACCTGGAGGAAGTTGGCTTCCTTGTCCTTGGGCATGGGCGGAACGTCGAGCACGTTCAGCCAGAAAACGGTTTCCTGCTTCTTGGAAGCAGCGTCATCGCCGGTATAGACAAGGCGCAGCGCCTGCCCCTTCTTTGGCTCCACCCGCGTAATGGGGGGAGTGATAAGGAACGGGCCGTCGGCCTTGTCCGGCGTCAGCTTGGCATCGCCTTTGTCGACCCAGGCTTGAACAAGCGACGGCTCTTCCGCGTTATTGGTCATCTTGACCGTCACTTCTCTGTCCTTGGCGGGGTAAACAACGCGGGAGCCAGTAATCACGATGCCAGCACTGGCCATGCTGGACCACAGGACGACTGCACTCATGCAGCCGGCAAACCACAGAGACCTGGAAGAAAGCTTGACCATCACGCACCAACCTTTGAGTAAGACCGCCGGGAACAAACGTCCCGGCGGGTATTGCAGTCACCCGCTGCGGCCGGAGGCCGCTCGACCTTAGTAGGTCAGGGTGATGTAGCCGTAGGTATTGACCAGGCCAGCGGTGGCCGACAGTACGTTGGCGTAGTACTGGCCGTAGTAGCTGACGGTGGCACTGTTGGAAGCGTCCAGCGTCACTGCGTAGCCAGCGTCGTTGTTCAGGTCGATCACCTGCTGGTTCTGGTTCAGAACCTGGACCTGCACGTTGGAGCCACCAGCGGTCAGGTTCCTCAGGGCACCAGTGGTGAGGTCGACGTTCGGCAGCGGCTCCCAACGTACGGTCGGCGCGGCGGTGCAGTCGGTCAGGCTCAGGTCGAACTTCTTGGCACCGGAAACACGGGAGTTGGTGGTGAAGGAGGTTGCGCCAACCTTCGGCAGGGTGACGGCGACGTCAACCATCGGATCGGAACCGTTGATCTTGCAGGTCTGGTCAACCACTTCACCGTCGAAGGTGACTTTGACGTCAGCGGCGTAAGCGCTGATGGAGGCAGCAGAAACCAGGGCAGCTACGAGCAGCTTTTTCATTTGAATTTCTCAGCAGTGTTCTGGGAGGCCGGGGTTATCCTTCCAGGGAGTCGAGCCACATCGTTGTTCCCCCGTGGCACATGGCGCTGCCCGTTGGATGAGGGCTAGCGACGTCGACGATTTTCCAGACTGCTGGACCTGGGCGCTGTCGGCGACTCCCTCACGACCTATCAGAATTTTCTTGTTCAAAGCCGATCGAAGGGAGTTCAACGTATTCAGAACTTGCGAGGTGGTTGGGGATCAGCGACGGGCTCGCTGCGGATGACGGAGCCGGGAGAGCGACACAGCGGACATTTCAGCGATGCCGATGTTGGCGAGGTAATGCTGAGATAAAAGAAAAAGGCCGCGTCCCAGGCAGGAGGCGGCCTTGTTCAAAGCGGGCAGGATCAGCCGATCTTGTGCCCGTGCGCCTGTTGGTCGGCGTGGTACGAGGAGCGCACCAGCGGGCCGGAGGCGACATTCTTGAAGCCCATCTTCGCGCCTTCCTCGGCGAACCAGGCGAAGGTGTCCGGGTGGACGAAACGCTGCACCGGCAGGTGGTTGCGCGAGGGCTGCAGGTACTGGCCGAGGGTGAGCATGTCGATGTCGTGCTCGCGCATGCGCTGCATGACTTCGATGACTTCCTCGTCGGTCTCCCCCAGGCCGAGCATCAGGCCGGACTTGGTGGGTACGTGGGGAACCATTTGCTTGAATTTCTGCAACAGGTCCAGCGACCACTCGAAGTCGGAACCCGGACGCGAGGACTTGTACAGGCGCGGCACGGTTTCCAGGTTGTGGTTGAACACGTCCGGCGGCTCGTTGGCGGTGATTTCCAGGGCGATGTCCATGCGGCCGCGGTAGTCCGGGACCAGGGTTTCGAGCTGGATACCGGGGGACAGCTGGCGGATTTCGCGCAGGCAGTCGGCGAAGTGCTGGGCACCGCCGTCACGCAGGTCGTCGCGGTCCACCGAGGTGATCACCACGTATTTCAGGCGCAGGTCGGCGATGGCGATGGCGAGGTTCTTCGGCTCGTCCACGTCCAGCGGCTTCGGCCGCCCGTGGCCGACGTCGCAGAAGGGGCAGCGGCGGGTGCAGATGTCGCCCATGATCATGAAGGTGGCGGTGCCGCCGGAGAAGCACTCGCCCAGGTTCGGGCAGGAGGCCTCCTCGCAGACGCTGTGCAGCTTGTGCTTGCGCAGCAGTTGCTTGATGCGGTCGACCTCGGGGGATACGGGGATGCGCACGCGAATCCAGTCAGGCTTCTTCGGCAGTTCGTCGGTGGGGATGATCTTCACCGGAATGCGCGCGACCTTCTCTGCGCCGCGCAGCTTGACGCCGACTTCCACCTTGCCGGGCTTGGCGGCCGGGGCGGCCTGACCGGAGTTCTCCACAACAGTGCTCATCTAGGTTAGATCCCGCCCGTTAGGGTCTTCTGTGCCGCGTAGCCAAGGCGTTCGACGAGTTCGCCACGCAGGCGCTCGCGCACATCGGCCAATGCGATGGGGCCCGCCAGCTCTCGCAGCTGGGTCATGGCCATGCCTGCGTAACCGCAGGGATTGATGCGTCGAAAGGGTTCCAGATCCATGTCCACGTTCAGCGCCAGGCCATGGAAGGAGCGGCCGTTGCGGATGCGCAGGCCAAGGGATGCGATCTTCGCGCCGTCTACATAGACGCCCGGAGCGTCAGGTTTGGACACAGCGGTGACGCCGTAGCTGCTCAGCAGGCCGATAAGGCTCTGCTCGATGCGTGAGACAAGGTCACGGACGCCAATGCCGGAGCGGCGCACATCGAGCAATAGATAAGCCACAAGCTGGCCGGGGCCGTGGTAGGTCACCTGGCCGCCGCGGTCGACCTGGACGACCGGAATGTCGCCGGGGAACAGCACGTGCTCGGCCTTGCCGGCCTGGCCCTGGGTGAATACGCGCTCGTGCTCGAGCAGCCAGACCTCATCGGGCGTAGCGGCTTCGCGCTCGGCGGTGAAGCGCTGCATGGCGTGCCAGGTCGGCTCGTAAGGGAGGATACCCAGCTCACGAAAGCCCAGCGTTTCGCCCATCAGAGCACCATGTGGACGCGACCGGTGGCGCGCAGGTCTTTATGGATGTTCTGCAGTTGGTCGACGCCGGTGGCGGTGATCAGCACCTGCACGGACAGGAAGCGGCCGTTGCGGCTGTCACGGGTGACCAGGGTGGTGATGTCGAGTTCCGGCGCATGGCGCTGGATGACTTCGATGACCAGATCGGAGAATCCTTCGCCGGCATCGCCGATGACCTTGATCGGATAGCGTTCGCAGGGAAACTCGATCTTCGGCGCGGGTTGTTCTGTGGTATCGACAGAATCAGGGGTATCAGTCATGGCTCTCGCGGGCGGGTGGCCCGCCTCCGCATGAGCGTCCGGGATCGGGGCGCTCCGGGTGGATCGGACGACGGCTGCCGGGCCACTGGAGGGACCGGGCAGTCGCAGGCGGGCATTTTACCCGAGTTTGCGACTGCGCGGGCGGGTCAATCCGGGCCTTGTATACAAAAGTGCAAGGTCGGGACGAGCGGTCAGTTGAACAGACCGTAGAAGAACATGCGCAGGCTGTCCCAGATACGGCGGAAGAAGCCACCTTCTTCCACAGCGTTCAGGGCGACCAGGTCGGAGGTGCGGACGACCTTGTCACCCAGCTTGACCTCGACCTTGCCGATGACCTGGCCCTGCTGGATCGGCGCGACCAGGTTGGGCTCAACCACCATGTTGGCCTGCAGCTGCTTGAGCTGGCCGCGCGGCACGGTCATGGTCAGGTCTTCGGACAGGCCGGCTTTGACTTCGTGCTCGGAACCTTTCCAGACCATGGCCTTGGTCAGCTCGGCGCCCTTCTTGTAGAAGGTCTGCGATTCGAAGAAGCGGAAGCCGTAGGTCAGCAGCTTCTGGGTCTCGGCGGCGCGGGCCTGTTCGCTGTTGGTGCCGAACACCACGGCGATCATGCGCTGGCCGTCGCGCACGGCGGAGGCCACCAGGCAGTAGCCGGCTTCGTCGGTGTGGCCGGTCTTCAAGCCGTCGACGGTCTTGTCGCGCCACAGCAGCAGGTTGCGGTTGGGCTGCTTGATGTTGTTCCAGAAGAACTCTTTCTGCGCGTAGATGGCGTAGTGGGTCGGCTCGCCGTAGATGATGGCGCGAGCCAGGACGGCCATGTCCTTGGCGGACGAGTAGTGGTCCGGGTTGGGCAGGCCGGTGGCATCCATGAAGTGGGAGTTGGTCATGCCCAGCTTCTGCGCGGTGGTGTTCATCATGTCGGCGAAGGCGTCTTCGCTGCCGGCGATGTGCTCGGCCAGGGCGACGGAGGCGTCGTTGCCCGACTGGATGATGATGCCGTGCAGCAGGTCGCTCACCGAGACCTGGGAGCCGACCTTGATGAACATGCGCGAGCCGCCGGTACGCCAGGCGTGTTCGCTGACGGTGACCAGGTCGGATTCGGCGATGCGGCCGCCTTCGATTTCCTTGGTGGCGATGTAGGCGGTCATCAGCTTGGTCAGGCTGGCGGGCGGCAGGCGCTCGTCGCCGGCGTTCTCGACCAGGATGTTGCCGCTGGCGCCGTCCATCAGCACCCAGGCCTTGGCCGCGAGCTGCGGGGCGGCGGGAACGACTTCAGCTGCCCAGCTGGCCACGGGGGCGCTGAACAGCACGAGCAAGGACAGGCGTTTGGCGAAGTTGAAGATGTTCATCCGTCTCTCTGGGGTTCACTAATGGTCAAACAATCCCCTGGGGGGGAACTCGGTGCTGCGACCTCTGACGGGCCGCTGCAGCGCGTGCGGTGGAATCTCAGTCCAGGCGCACGAGCTTGGGTTGGCCAAGGTTGGCCACGCGGATGCTGTCCTGCATCCTGCTTGCTTCATCCTGCGTTCCGATCGGCCCCAGGCGTACCCGGTACAAGGTCTGCTGGTTGACCACGACCGAGCTGATAAAGGATTTCGCCCCCGTCAGGCCGCCGACCTTCTCCTTGAGAAGCTCCGCAGCGTCCGGGTTGGCGAAGGCACCCACCTGGAGATACAGGCCATCGGCTGGTAATGAAGCGTTTTTTTTTGAGTCGATCTGCACCGGCGCCACCGGCGCGGCGTGCTGCGCCGGCGGCGGCGTGTAGGTTTCGATCGGCTGGGCCATGGCGACCGCCTGCGGCTGCGCAGCGGGCTGCGAGGCCATCTTCGGCAGCGCCATGATCATCGGCGGCTGCTTGCCCTGGGAGGCCCACCAGCGGTCGGGGTCGATACCCTCGACCTTCACGTGGGCAGTGCCGGTCTCGGCGTAGCCGAGCTTCTTGGCGGCGGCGAAGGACAGGTCGATCACCCGGTCCGAGTAGAACGGGCCACGGTCGTTGACGCGAACGATGACGCTCTTGCCGTTGTCGAGGTTGGTCACGCGCACATAGCTGGGTAGCGGCAGGGTCTTGTGCGCGGCGGTCATGCCGTACAGATCGTACTGCTCGCCGTTGGCGGTGGCCTGGCCGTGGAACTTGGTGCCGTACCAGGAGGCGGTGCCGACAACGCTGTAGGTGTTGGCGTTGTTCAGCGGATAGTAGGTCTTGCCCAGCACGGTGTAGGGGTTGTTCTTGAACGGCCCGTTGTGCGGCATCGGCACGGCATCCGGAATGCGCGAAACGTCCACGTCCCACCAGGGCGCGCCATCGCGGTGCGGGCGGTTGTAGTCGTAGGGCCCGGAAATGCCGCTGCTGACCTGCGGCTGGGGCTGCGGCGCGCGGTTGCCCGTACAGCTGGCGAGGAACAGGGTGCTCAGGCCAACGCAGGCGGCCAGCGACCAGAGGCCGGGACTTGCGATTCGCTTGCTCAATGGACACCTCGCGCCTTGGCGATCTCGCCGGCCAGCTGATGCACCGCCATGGCATACATGGCGCTGCGGTTGTAACGGGTGATCACGTAGAAGTTCGGCAGGCCGACCCAGTATTCGGTGCCCTGCGCCCCCTCCAGCCGCATGGCGGTCACCATCAGGTCGTCGCGGATCACGTCATGGGTGCGCCAGCCCTGGGAGCGTAGCTGACCGAGGTTCATCTGCGGTTCCAGCCCCTGGGTGAGCGCGCCCTCGGCGGTGGAGGTGCCGATTTCCGCCTGCGACACCACCGGCTCGCCGGTGTGCCAGCCGTGCTGCTTGAAGTAGTTGGCGACACTGCCGATGGCATCGGTGGGGTCGCTCCAGATATTGATGTGGCCGTCGCCGTCGAAGTCCACGGCGTAGGCGCGGAAGCTGCTCGGCATGAACTGCGGCAGGCCCATGGCGCCGGCATAGGAGCCGGTCAGGCTGAGCGGGTCGACCTGCTGCTCGCGGGCCAGCAGCAGGAACTGCTTGAGTTCCTTGCGGAAGAAGTCGGCGCGCGGCGGGTAGTCGAAGCCCAGGGTGGACAGCGCGTCCATCACCTTGAAGTTGCCGGTGTTGCGGCCGAAGAAGGTCTCCACGCCAATGATGGAGACGATGTACTGCGCCGGCACGCCGTATTCCTGCTCGGCGCGGGCCAGGGCCTCGGCGTTCTGGTTCCAGAAGTCCACTCCCCGGCTGATGCGCGCGTCAGTGACGAAGATCGGACGGTATTCCTTCCAGGTCTTCACCCGTTCGGCCGGGCGGGAGATGGCATCGAGGATGGACTGCTTGCGCTCCACGTCGTGGAAGAGGCCCATGAGCTGTTCGCCGGCGAAGCCGTAGTCACGGGTCATCTCGCTGACGAACTCGGCGACCTGGGGCGAACCATCGTAGTCGCCCGCACCAGCGGCGCCGGACATGCCGATCGCCCCCGCGATTCCGACCCAATGCACCCCCCTGGCAGCCCAGGCGCGCAGTACTTGCATTCCTTTCTTCACTCTTGTCATCAAACCTGGGCGATCCACTTCCGGTGGGTGTGGATCGACATCAAAACGCCGAACCCTGACATCAGGGTCACCAGCGAAGTTCCGCCGTAACTAATGAAGGGCAGCGGTACCCCCACCACTGGCAACAATCCGCTGACCATACCAATGTTGACGAACACATACACGAAGAAGGTCATGGTGATGCTGCCAGCGAGCAGTTTGCCGAACAGCGTCTGCGCCTGCGCCGTGATCACCAGCCCCCGGTAGATCACCAGCAGGTACAGCACCAGCAGCAGGCACACGCCGACCAGGCCGAACTCTTCGCCGAGTACGGCAATGATAAAGTCCGTGTGGCTTTCGGGCAAAAATTCCAGATGGGACTGCGTACCCAGCAGCCAGCCCTTGCCGAACACCCCGCCCGAGCCGATGGCGGCCTTGGACTGGATGATGTTCCAGCCGCTGCCCAGCGGGTCGCTTTCCGGGTCGAGGAAGGTCAGCACGCGTTGCTTCTGATAGTCGTGCATGACGAAGTACCACATGCCCACGGCCACCGGCACGGCAGCCGACACCGCCATGATGATCCAGCGCCAGCGCAGGCCGCCGACGAACAGTACAAAGGCGCCGGAAGCCAGTACCAGCATCGCGGTGCCCAAGTCCGGCTGCTTGAGGATCAGCACGAAGGGCACCACGATCAGCGCCAGCCCCACCACGCTGTGCTTGAAGCCGGGCGGCAGCGAACGTTTGGAGAGGTACCAGGCAATGGTCATGGGCATCAGCAGCTTCATGAATTCCGCCGGCTGGAAGCGGATCACCCCTGGAATGTTGATCCAGCGGGTCGCGCCCATGGCGTTGTGGCCCATGACGTCGACCACCACCAGAAGCGCCACGCCGATCAGGTAGCCCAGCGGCACCCAGCGAGCGAGGAAGCGCGGTTCGATCTGCGCCAGCACGAACATCGCGCCCAGGCCCATGCCAAAGGACGAAGCCTGCTTGATCAGCAGGTCCCAGCTCTTGCCGCTGGCGGAATACAGGACGAACAGGCCGACCGAGCCTAGGGTCAGCAGCAGCAGGAGCAACAGGCCGTCGATGTGCAGGCGCTGCAGCAGGCTGGATCGCCGCTTCATCACGTCTTCGCTGGACAGCGTGCGGTCGAAATTACCGTTCATGGTCATGGCTTGGGCGCCTCCGCCGTGGCCTGCGGTGCGTATTCGGGCTTGAGCTTGCCGGTCTCGTCGAGCAGCCAGGCGTCGGTCACGGCCTTGAGCACGGGAGCGGCGACGCCGGAGCCGGACTCGCCATTCTCCACCATCACCGCCACGGCGATCTGCGGGTTGTCCGCCGGGGCGAAGCCGACGAAAAGGGCGTGGTCGCGGTGGCGTTCGAGCAGCTTGGAGCGGTTGTACTTCTCGCCCTGCTTGATCGCGACGACCTGTGCGGTACCGGACTTGCCGGCGATGCGGTAGACGGCAGTGGCGCCGACCTTGTGCGCGGTACCGCGAGCCCCATGGACCACCTGCTGCATGCCGTAGTCCACCAGGTTCCAGTTGTTCGGGTCCTTGAGCACGATATCGGGCATCGGGTCCTCGTCGACCGGCGGCTTGCCATCGATGGTCTTGGCCAGGTGCGGACGAATCCACTTACCCTTGTTGGCCAGCAGCGCGGTCATCTGCGCCAGTTGCAACGGCGTAGCCTGCATATAGCCCTGGCCGATACCGAGAATCAGGGTCTCGCCCGGGAACCAGGCCTGCCGGCGCAGGGCGCGCTTCCACTGGCGCGACGGCATCAAGCCTTCGGCCTCGCCGTACATGTCCAGGGCGACGCGCTGGCCGAAGCCGAATTCGCTCATGTAGTCGTGCAGGCGGTCGATCCCCAGCTTATGCGCCAGGTCGTAGAAGTAGGTGTCGTTGGAGCGCATGATCGCGGTCTCCAGGGTCACCCAGCCATCACCCGTGCGGTTCCAGTTGCGGTACTTGTGATCGTAGTTCGGCAACTGATAGAACCCGGGGTCGAACACGCGGCTGGTGGGCGTCACCACCCCGGCGTCAAGGCCGGCGATGGCCACCGCCGGCTTCACCGTCGAGCCCGGCGGGTACAAGCCGCGCAGTACACGGTTGTAAAGCGGGCGGTCCTCGGAGTCGCGCAGGGCCGCGTAGTCCCTGAAGCTGATGCCGGTGACGAACAGGTTGGGGTCGTAGCTCGGCTGGCTGACCATCGCCAGCACGTCGCCGGTGGACGGCTGGATCGCCACGATGGCGCCGCGCCGGCCCGCCAGCGCCGCTTCGGCGGCAGCCTGCAGCTTGCTGTCGATACTCAGCACGATGTCGCGGCCGGAGACCGGCTCGGTTCGCTTGAGCACGCGCAGGACGCGGCCACGGGCGTTGGTCTCGACTTCCTCGTAACCCACGGTGCCGTGAAGCGCGTCCTCGTAGAACTTCTCCACGCCGGTCTTGCCGATGTGGTGGGTGCCCGAATAGGCCACCGGATCGAGCTTCTTCAGCTCCGACTCGTTGATCCGCCCGACATAGCCGACCGAGTGGGCGAAGTGCTCGCCCAGCGGGTAGTGCCGGACGAACTGCGCGGCCACGTCGACGCCGTTGAGGCGGTACTGGTTCACTGCGATTCGGGCGATCTGCTCTTCCGAGAGCTCGAACATGATCGGCACCGGCTCGAACGGCCGGCGCCCCTGCTTCATGCGCTTCTCGAAGATGGCCTTGTCTTCCTCGGTGAGGCCGAGGATATCCACCAGGGTCTTGAGCGTTTCCTGCAGGTTCTCGGTGCGCTCGCGGGTGATGGTCAGGCTGAAGCTGGGACGGTTGTCGGCGATGATCACCCCGTTGCGGTCGAAGATCAGCCCACGATTGGGCGGAATCGGCTGCACGTGGACGCGGTTGTTTTCCGACAGCGTCGAGTGGTAGTCGTACTGCGTCACCTGCAGGTGATACATGCGCGCCACCAGCACCAGGGCGAGCAGGAAGATCGCCACCCCGCCGACGATGACGCGGGCGCGGACCTGACGGGCGTCCTTCTCATGGTCCTTGAGCTGTATCGGCTGCGGCATCGAAAACGGCTACGACTACTTGTGGTAGGGGTGCCCGGACAGGACCGTCCAGGCGCGGTAGATCTGCTCGCCGACCAGGATCCGCACCAGCGGGTGCGGCAGGGTCAGCGGCGACAGCGACCAGCGCTGTTCGCTGCGCGCGCAGACCTCCGGCGCCAGGCCTTCCGGCCCGCCGACCATGAGGTTCACGGTGCGCGCGTCCAGGCGCCAGCGGTCGAGTTCCTGCGCGAGCTGCGGGGTGCTCCAGGGCTTGCCTTCGACTTCCAGGGTGACGATGCGTTCCCCCGGCTGGACCTTGCCCAGCATGGCCTCGCCTTCCTGGCGGATCAGCCGCGCCACGTCGGCATTCTTGCCGCGCGTGTTCAGCGGGATTTCCACCAGCTCCAAGGACAGCTCCGAGGGCAAGCGCTTGACGTACTCCGCCCAGGCCTCTTCCACCCAGCGCGGCATGCGCGAGCCGACCGCGATCAGACGCAGACGCACGGCTGGCTTACTCGGCGCTGTGCGAGGCGCGGCTCTGCTCGGCGCCCTGCCACAGGCGCTCCAGATCGTAGAACTGGCGGGTGGCCGGTTGCATGACGTGGACCACGACGTTGGCGAGGTCGATCAGGACCCACTCGCCGCCTTCCTGGCCTTCGCTGCCGATGGGGCGCACGCCCTGTTCCTTGACCTTTTCCAGGACGTTGTCGGCCAGCGACTTGACCTGACGGCTGGAGGCACCGGTGGCGATGACCATGGTATCGGTGATGCTGGTCTTCTCGCGCACGTCGATGACGACGATGTCCTGCGCCTTGAGATCTTCCAGGGCAGCGATGGTCAGTTCGACCAGTTGTTCGGTTTGCATGTATGACTCTCTGACTTGTTCAGTGGGGCGCCTGGTACAGGCCGTGCGCCTCGATATAGTTCAATACCGCATCCGGCACCAGGTAGCGCACCGAGCGCCCCTGCGACAGGAGTTGGCGGATCTGGGTGGCGGATACAGCCAGCGGCGTCTGCCAGACGAAGGTGATCTGCCCGGCAGGGCCGGTCATCGCCTTCGGGTCGGCAACACTGCGCGCCGCCAGCAGGTCGCGCAGGTCTTCCGGCGGCTCGCTGTCGGCATCCGGGCGCTGCAGCACGACGATATGACAGTGCTCCAGCAACTCTTCCCAGCGATGCCAGGTCGGCAGGCCGCAGAATGCGTCCCAGCCGACCAGCAGGAACAACTGGTCCTGCACATCCAGCTCCTCACGCAGCGACTCCAGGGTGTCGATGGTGTAGGAGGGTTTGTCACGCTTCAGCTCGCGGTCGTCGACCACCAGCGGGTCTACGCCGGCTACTGCCAGCTCGACCATCGCCAGCCGCTGCGCAGGTTTCACCTGGGGCGTGTCGCGGTGCGGCGGGCGGAAGTTGGGGATCAGGCGCAACTCGTCGAATTCGAACTGCTCGGCCATCTCCAGCGCACTGCGCAGGTGGCCGATGTGCACCGGGTCGAAGGTGCCGCCGAACAGGCCGACCCGACGGAAAGTCGCCTTGTTCATCAGGTCCGCACGTGCCCGTCGCCGAACACCACGTATTTCTCGCTGGTCAGGCCTTCCAGGCCGACCGGGCCGCGGGCGTGCAGCTTGTCGGTGGAAATACCGATCTCCGCGCCCAGGCCGTACTCGAAGCCGTCAGCGAAGCGAGTCGAGGCGTTGACCATGACCGAGGCCGAGTCCACTTCGGTGAGGAAGCGGCGAGCATCGGTGAAGTTCTCGGTGATGATCGCGTCGGTGTGCTGCGAGCCATAGGTGTTGATGTGCTCGATGGCGGCGTCGAGGCCGTCGACGATGCGGATCGACAGGATCGGCGCGTTGTACTCGGTGCGCCAGTCTTCCTCGGTGGCTTCCAGCACGTCGGCGCCCAGCAGCGCGCGGGTGGCGGCATCGCCACGCAATTCCACGCCCTTGTCGCGATAGATGGCAGCCAGCGGCGGCAGCACGCGGTCGGCGATGCCGGCGTGCACCAGCAACGTCTCCATGGTGTTGCACGGCGCGTAGCGCTGGGTCTTGGCGTTGTCGGCGACGCGGATGGCCTTGTCCAGGTCGGCAGCGACGTCGATATAGACATGGCAGATGCCGTCCAGGTGCTTGATCACCGGCACCTTGGCGTCGCGGCTGATGCGTTCGATCAGGCCCTTGCCACCGCGCGGAACGATAACGTCGACGTATTCGGGCATGGTGATCAGCGCCCCCACGGCTGCGCGGTCGGTGGTTTCCACCACTTGCACGACGCTGGCGGGCAGGCCGGCTGCGGCCAGGCCCTTCTGGATGCACGCGGCAATCGCCTGGTTGGAGTGGATCGCCTCGGAACCGCCGCGCAGGATGGTCGCGTTGCCCGACTTCAGGCACAGGCTGGCGGCGTCGATGGTCACGTTCGGACGCGACTCGTAGATGATGCCCACCACCCCCAGGGGCACGCGCATCTTGCCCAGCTGGATGCCGGAAGGCACGTAGCGCATGTCGCGGATCTCGCCGATGGGATCCGGCAGCGTGGCGACCTGGCGCAGACCTTCGATCATGTCGTCGATGCGCGCCGGGGTCAGGGCCAGGCGGTCGAGCATGGCTGGCTCCAGACCATTGGCACGGCCATTGGCCAGATCCTGTTCGTTGGCTTCGGTCAACTGGGCGCGGGCGGCGTCCAGGGCATCGGCTGCGGCCAGCAGGGCTTGGTTCTTCTGCGCGGTCGTGGCGCGCGCGACCACGCGCGACGCTTCACGGGCGGCGCGGCCCAGGCGGCTCATATAGTCGAGAACGGACTCGGTCATGATCAAACGCGTCTGCGTGAGGGAAATGCGCAAGTATAGCGGGAGCGCCCCCTCAGCGGCCAGCCACAGCAGCCGGCCGGTCAGCGACGCGCCGCACGTAACGCTTAGCCGCCTCCGCGCCCCGCCCCATCGGTGAAACGGTGACATCCACGGCTCCCGCCGCCCCCTCCGCCCCCCCGAAGGTTGGGTAACCAAATTCGTATCGGCTGGTTACTTTGCAAGCATGGCTAATTGCCCCCGCAGTGCTCGCATGTCAGGGACTCAGGCCAGGGAAGAACAACAAGAGGCGGCCCACCGCCGGAGAACTGCCATGCGCTATCGCACCGATTACAGCGCCCAGTCCCTGACCGCCGCCCCGGCGGTGCTGGAACTGGACGGTTGGCAACTGCACTACCAGGCCTTCTCCTCCCGGGAAGATGACACTCGCCCGCCCGTCCTGCTGCTGGGTGGCGCATTCCAGAGCTTCCGCTCTTTCGCCAGCGAGGTCTCGGAGCTGCTCGCCGGGCACCCGGTGATCCTGCTCGACCTGCCCAGCCAGGGCGGCAACCTGCAACTGGCGCCGCAGCTGAGCCTGGAGGACCTGGCCGACCTGATCGCCGCGTTCGCCGAAACGTTGCAACTGCCGCCGCTGATGCCCATTGGGCTGTCCTACGGCTCGGCCCTGGCCGCGCTGTTCGCCGCCCGCCATCCGGCGCGCTGCGGCCGCCTGCTGCTGGCCGGCATCACCGCCTTCGGCCGTCCCGGCGCCCGCGCGCTGCTGGTGGAAGCCCTGGCGCGCCTGGAACTGGGCGAGCAGGCGCCTTTCGCACACGGCGTGCTGACCGGACTGATCAACCCGCTGCGGCTGGCCGACACCGGTGTTTCCCCGGTGTTCCGCAAAGCCCTGCTGCGCCAATTGCAGCGCCTGACCCCGGCGGAGATCGAACGCTACCGGCAGAACAGCCAGCGCCTGCTGGCCTTCGGCGGTTTCGACCGCCACCCGCAGTGCCCGACCCTGGTGCTGGCAGGCGAGTACGACCACTTCACCCAACCCTGGGAGCACGCCGAATTCGCCCACGCCTGCGCGGACGCCGAGTTCGCGCTGATCCACAACGCCGATCACCTGGCCCAGTTCGAACGCCGCGACGCCTGCGCCCGCCTCTACAACCCCTTCCTGCGTGGCGAAGCGCTGCCGCGCAGCGCCGCCGGTAGCACGCGCTTCCAGCGCCAGCAACTGCTGCATCTGGAGCGCCGCTTCGAGCCGCGCCTGGCGCCGGCAGACACACGCGCCGTGCTGAGCAACGGTGAAGGTGGCGAGTGGCACTGCGAGTTGGCGGAACTGGGGTACTTTGGCGGATTGATCCGCGTCGAGTTGCCGATGGATCGCCCCGCGCGCGGCTGGAAATTGAGCGCCGCCGGGCTGCCGGAGCTGGATATCCTGCCGCTGCGCTACGGCGACGACGGCCTGGCCTTCATCTTCGCCCACGGCGACCCACAGGCCAGCGCGGCGCTGGCGGCGCTGGTGGTGCCGATGCAGCAGGGGGCGTGTGCGGCTTGATTGACTGAGCGATGATGTCCCCGCGCTCGAGCTGCTTCCCTCTCCCCTGCCCTCTCCCTGAAGGGAGAGGGAGCCGTTCGGCGAGGCTGGGGACTCTGGCGTCAGCCGGTTACTTCATGGGGACTCCCCTGCCACAAGCGGCTGAGGACAGTCCCCTCTCCCTTCAGGGAGAGGGCTAGGGAGAGGGCAATCCCCACTCCGAACCTACAAAGATATCGAATCAAACCCGCGCCTCGATCACCCGCACCAGACTCGGCATCCGCCCTTCCGGCAAGCCCAGCCCCACGCCATCCACCTGCGGATCGAGCACACCCACCCGGCCAAACCCGCAACCGATGAACGCCTCCTCGATCTCCGCCGCACTGCGGTAATGCAGTGGATAACCGCCCCGCGTCAGCCGACCGATCAACCCGACGCCCCAGCGGATCTGCCGGTAGCGTGGGTGTTCGCGCAGGTCGGGATACAGCTCGGTCAGGTAGGTCGCGTCGGGAAACGCCCGCAGCGCCGCGCACAGGCGCCGCCAGAATCCCTCGATCACCGGGCGCTGGAAGTAATTCACCAGTCCTTCGGTGATCACCGCCACAGGGCGATCCGGGTCCAGTTCGGACAGCAACGCCGCCAGGCACTGCTCGCCCTGTTCGGCGAGGATATCCACAGCCCGGACGCGGTGCTTGCCGTCCAGCCAGCCCTGTTCCTGCAGCAGCGCGGACTTGCGCGCGGCCATTGGCGGCAAGTCGGCTTCAAGGTAGGTCAGCTGCGGATAGCGCTCGCGAAAGCGCCGGCCACGGGGCGACAACCCGCAAGCGATCTCCACCACCTGGGTCACACTGCGCAGTTCGATGGCCTGGGTCAGCCGCGCATCGATCAGCAGGTGACGTTGCAGCAGGAAGTCTTCGATATTCAGCCCGAAGCCGATCCGAGCGCCCCAGTTGATCGGCGCCACGCAGCCATGCACCCAGCGGCCGAAGGCGGTGGCGAAGGCCGGGTCGGCCAGTTGGTGCCGATACCAGACGTAACCGGTGTAGTGCGCACTGGGGGTGATGTGGGCGCTGTCGGCCCGGATCCGTTCAGCCATGCTTAAGATTCTTGTTGTTATGATTCCCCAGCCTAAGACCGGCCCGAGAACCGCGACAATCCAATGTCTGCCGAACCCAACCTAAGTTTGCCCTGGCCTGGCGCCAACCCGCTGCCGGACGCCTTCTTCAACCGCGACGCCCTTACTGTTGCCCGCCAACTGCTGGGCAAGGTGATCCGCCACCGGGTCGGCGACCTGTGGCTGTCCGCGCGGATCATCGAGACCGAGGCCTATTACCTGGCCGAAAAAGGCAGCCACGCCTCGCTGGGCTATACCGAGAAGCGCAAGGCGCTGTTCCTCGATGGCGGGCACATCTATATGTACTACGCCCGTGGCGGCGACTCGCTGAACTTCAGCGCCGGCGGCCCGGGCAATGCGGTGCTGATCAAGTCCGGCCACCCGTGGCTGGACCGCATTTCCGGCGATGCCGCACTGGCCTGCATGCGCCAGCTCAACCCCGCCGCGGACGGCAGCGAGCGCGCACTGGGCAAGCTGTGCGCCGGCCAGACCTTGCTTTGCCGCTCGATGGGCCTGAAGGTGCCGGACTGGGACGCCCAGCGTTTCGACCCGCAGCGGCTGTTCGTCGACGACCTCGACGAGACGCCCTCGCAAATCATCCAGGCCGCGCGCCTGGGCATTCCCCACGGCCGCGACGAATACCTGCCATACCGTTTCGTCGACGCCGCCTTCGCTCCCTTCTGCACACGCAACCCCATGCGCCGCGGACAGGTCGAAGGACGTGACTACCACCTGCTAGGACCTCAGGACGACTCCATCCGATGATCGATCTCGCCGCCTTCAACACCTGGATGGCCACCCACCCGCAATGGCTCGCCCTGGTCCTGTTCCTGGTCGCCTTCCTTGAATGCGCCGCCATCATCGGCATCCTCCTGCCGGGCGTCGTGATGCTCTTCGCCATTGCCGTACTCGCCGGCAGCGGTGCCCTCGGGCTCGGTGAAACCCTGGCGCTCGCATTCTTCGGCGGGCTGCTGGGCGATCTCTCCTCATACTGGATCGGCCGTCACTTCCACCAGGACATCCGCCGCCTGCCGGTGCTGCGCCATCATCCTGAATGGATCGCCAGCGCAGAAGGCTTCTTCCACCGCTACGGTGTCGCCAGCCTGCTGGTGGGCCGTTTCATCGGTGCACTGCGGCCCTTCCTGCCCATGGTTGCCGGCATGCTGGACATGCCCTTCGGCCGCTTCCTCGGCGTTTCAGTGATCGCCGCCGCCGGCTGGTCCGTCGCCTACCTGGTGCCGGGTTGGGCCACGGGCGCGGCGATGCGCCTGCCGTTGCCGGAAGGCTTCTGGCCCGAGGCCGGCGTCGTGGCCGCCTGTATCGCCGCGGTCTTTGCGCTGATCATTCACGCTGAGCTGCGCAAGGAGCGCAACGCCCCGCTGATCGGTGCCATTGGCTGCTTCGCCCTGCTGGCCGCCATGCTGATCGGCTGGCCCTACCTGGACGCCCTCGACAAGGGCCTGATGGCGCTGGTGCAGGAACACCGCCAAACCTGGCTGGACGACGTGATGGTGGCCGTCACCCGGGTCGGCGACTTCCGCACCCAGTTCATCGCCGGCGCGCTGCTGGCGGTGCTGCTGGCCGCGCTGCGACTGTGGCGCCACGCGCTCTTCGCCGCCGGCACCATGGTCGGCACCGCGCTGCTCAACACCACCCTCAAACACCTGTTCAGCCGCGCACGGCCGGAAGTGATCGCCGACCCGCTGTCTGCCTTCAGCATGCCCAGCGGGCACAGCTCGGCGTCCTTCGCATTCTTTTTGGTACTCGGCGTGCTGGCCAGCCGGGAGAAATCCCCGCGCGTGCGCCTGACCTGGATGCTGCTGGCGGTGATCCCCGCCGCGACCATCGCGCTGTCGCGGGTCTACCTCGGGGCGCACTGGCCCAGCGATATCGTGGCCGGCGCCCTGCTCGGCGCTTCGGTGTGCGCTGCCAGCCTGTGGATGAGCCAGCGCCGCATCGAGCTGCCAGCCCTTGCGCCACGCATCTGGTGGAGCCTGCTGCCCACGGCGATGGTGCTGCTGGCAGTGGCCAGCGCCTGGGGCCTGTCGGCGGCGATCCACCGCTACACGCCGCTCTGACTCAAGCCCAAGGGCGCTTGCGCATCAGTTCGGCGCAGCGCAACTGGACGAACTCGCGCAACTGGGTCACCGCCTGGCTGAGCTGGGCGCGGTGGGTGCAGAACAGGTTCATCGGCGTGGCTTCGCCCAGGTAGTCCGCCAGCGCCACTTCCAGCCGGCCGGCGCGCACGTCGGCCGCCACGTCCAGCCAGGACTTGTAGACCAGCCCCTGCCCCGCCACGGCCCAGCGCCGCACCACATCGGCATCGTCGCAAAGGCGATCGCCGCGCACCGTCACTTCGTGCTGCTTGCGGCTATCACTGAAACGCCAGCGCTCGTGGGCGCGCCCGCCCAGCATGTACAGCAGGCAATTGTGTTTCTGCAACTCGTCCGGGTGCGCCGGCTTGCCATGGCGGGCAAAGTAGTCCGGAGCGCCACAGAGCACCCGGCGGTTATCCGGGGCCAGCGGCAGCGCCACCAGATTCGAATCGCCCGGCAGGCCGAGGCGGAAGGCGACGTCCACCGGCTGCCGGTAGAGGTCGGCCTGGCGGTCGCTGATCAGCAGGCGCAGGTTCATCCGCGGGTGCAGCATCTGGAACTCGTCGAGCCAGGGCAACAGCACGTTGCGACCGAAGTCCGAAGGCGCCGAAACCTGGAAGTTGCCAGCGATCTCGCTCTTGCCGCCGGCCAGCAACTGGCGGCCGTCGTCCAGGCTCTGCAGCGCGGCACGGGCATGGGCCAGATACAGCTCGCCCTCGGCGGTCAGGCGCAGGCTGCGGGTAGAGCGGGCGAACAGGCGCACATCCAGCTCGCTTTCCAGGCGCTTGAGCGCCGCGCTGGCCACCGCCGGCGACAGTTCCAGCTCGCGGGCGGCGGCGGAGAGGCTGCCGCGCTCGGCGGTGCGGACGAAAATCTGCAGGTCGTCGAAACGCAGCATTTTCAAAATTCCTTTGAAAGAGACTCTCTACTTACGCGGTTTTTCTTCACGGCGAAAGAGAGCAGCATGCCTTCACGTTCAATGCACCTGCCCCACCAATCTGGAGATACCCGGATGAGCCTGACCCTGATCGCCATCATTCGCGCCAAGCCCGGCCGCGCCGACAGCCTGCAGGAGCGCCTGCACGGCATGCTCGCGCCATCCCGTGCCGAGGCCGGCTGCCTGCAGTACGACCTGCACCGCGATATCAAGGACGCCGAGCTGATCTACATGATCGAGCAGTGGCGCGACGAGGAAGCCCTGGCCGAGCACGAGGCCAGCCCGCACTTCCAGGCCTTCGTGAAGGCCGCCGAACCTGACCTGGCGGAACTCGACATCCGCCTGATGAACCGCATCGACTGATCGTTCAAAACGAATAGGACCCCCCATGAAAGCCATCGGCTACACCCAGAGCCTGCCCAGCAGCGACGCCCATTCCCTGCTTGACATCCAGCTGCCCGACCCCACGCCCGGCCCGCGCGACCTGCTGGTGGAAGTGCGCGCCATTTCCGTCAACCCGGTGGACACCAAGGTGCGCCAGCGCGCCCAGCCTGCCGAAGGCCAGTACAAGGTGCTCGGCTGGGATGCCGCCGGCGTGGTCCGCGCGGTGGGCAGCGAAGTCAGCCTGTTCAAGCCGGGCGACAAGGTCTGGTACGCCGGCGACCTGACCCGCCCCGGCAGCAACGCTGAACTGCAGTTGGTGGACGAGCGCATCGTCGGCCACATGCCGCAGAGCCTCGACTTCGCCCATGCCGCCGCCCTGCCGCTGACCACCATTACCGCCTGGGAGCTGCTGTTCGACCGCCTGCAGGTGGCCGAGGGCAACGCCAGCAAGGGCCAGAGCCTGCTGATCGTCGGCGCCGCCGGCGGCGTTGGCTCGATCCTCACCCAGCTGGCGCGCCAGCTCACCGGCATGACCGTGATCGGCACCGCCTCGCGCCCGGAAACCCAGGAATGGGTGCGCCACCTCGGCGCGCACCATGTGATCGATCACCGCAAGCCGCTGAGCGAAGAGCTCAAACGCATCGGCATCGGCGAAGTTACCCACGTGGCCAGCCTGAACCAGACCGAACAGCACCTGGCCGAGATCGTCGCCAGCCTGCGACCGCAAGGCCGCCTGGCGCTGATCGACGACCCGGAAAACCTCGACGTGCGCCTGCTCAAGCAGAAGAGCCTGTCGCTGCACTGGGAGTTCATGTACACCCGCTCGATGTTCCAGACCGACGACATGATCGAGCAGCACAAACTGCTGCAACGCGTGGCCGGCCTGATCGACAGCGGCGTGCTGAAGACCACCCTGGGCGAACACTTCGGCAGGATCGACGCCGCCAACCTGCGCCGCGCCCACGCACTGCTGGAGAGCAATACGGCCAAGGGCAAGATCGTGCTGGAAGGCTTCTGATCCGGTAGTTCCCCGTAGGGCGCATAACGCCTACGGCGTTATCCGCCGCGTTGGCGGATACTCCGTTCCGGGTTGTGCGCCCTACGGGGATCGCGCCGTGCGGGAAGCGCCTGTGCATGGCTGTTCGCGAGCAAGCTCGCTCCTACGAAGAGCCACTCCGGCGTTTTCGGTTATCTGTAGGAGCGAGCTTGCTCGCGAACCCCGGCCAGCTCAGTCGTTGGCCCTGGCCCCGGCAAGCATCCGACAGAGCTTCCCGGTAGCCTCGAGCATCGCGAAGCTCGGCTTCTCCAGGTTGCGATCCGGCACCACCCAGAGCTGCTTGAGCCGCGTGGCGCTGAGTTGCTGCATGCCGGTCCAGCCATGCAGTTGGTCTTCGCTGGCCGCCAGGATCACCTGGGGATCGCGCGCCAGCACGGCCTCCTGGCCGACCTGCGGCGCGGGCAGGTCGAGATCGGCAAACAGGTTTCGCCCCCCGCAGACTTCCAGCGCCTCGCTGATGATCTGCCGGCCACCGACGGTATACAGCGGGCGATCCCAAACCTGATAGAACACCCGCAGCGGCTGCTCGCGCCGGTACTGCGCCCGCAACTGCGCCATGCGCGTATCGAAGGCTTCCGCCAGTTCACGCCCCTTCTCGGCCCGCCCCAGGCGCTCCCCCAGCTCACGAAACTGCCGGGAGATATCCTCCAGACGGTGTGGATCGGCCACATAGACCGGCATGCCCACGGCCTTCAGGCGCTGCAGCTGCGCTTCGGACACGGCACCGGGCCAGACCAGCAGCAGGTCGGGCTGCAGGGCGAGAATCTGTTCGAGATTGACCTGGCCGTAGCGGCCGACGGACGGCAGGCCTTGCAGCGACTGCGGACGCGGCCCGCCATCGAGCAGGCCGGCCAGCCGGTCGGCGGCGCCCAGTTCGAGGACCATGTCGGTGAGCGAGGGCGCCAGGCTGACCACCCGCTCCGCTGCCGCGGCGGGCAGGCCGGCGAGCAGCAGGAGCAGGCAAAGAAAGCGGCGCATCAGGCCAGTTGGCGCGGCAGACGGTACAGCCAGAGTATGACCAGGCTGGCGAAGCCCAGCAGCAGGACCGGCACGCCATGCAGATCGACCAGCACCGCCAGGGCACCGATCCAGGCCGGAATGCTACCCACCAGCGCACCACGGCGCTGAGCGGCGCCCAGTGCCTGCCAGGCCGCAGGCTCGTCCGCGCCATCGCGAGCCTTGCCGGTAGCGATCAGCGCGTGCTTGTAGCGACGGAACAACGGCAGGGTGAGGAACATCGACAGCAACCCGACGACAAACACCGGCGTGGCCAGCGATTCGGGCCCGGGTGCCTCCCCCATCAGCGCCAGCATCAGGTGCTGCGGCGCCAGCGCGAGCGCCAGCAGCAACCACCAGAGCAGGTTCAGCCGGCGCCGGGCAGCGGCGCGATTCACGAAGCGGATGCCTCGGCCTCGGCTTCGCCCTGGTGCATGTTGCCCAGCATGTGGCCCAGCTTGCCTGCCTTGGTCTGCAGGTAACGCTTGTTGTGCGGGTTCAGGCCCTTGTGCAGCGGCACGCGCTCGGCAACGGTCAGGCCGTAGCCTTCCAGCGCCTTCACCTTGCGCGGGTTGTTGGTCATCAGCCGCAGCGAGCAGACGCCCAGATGCTGGAGCATCGGCAGGCACATGGCGTAGTCACGCTGGTCGGCGCCAAAGCCCAGGGCCAGGTTGGCTTCCACGGTGTCGGCGCCTTCGTCCTGCAGGGCGTAGGCGCGGATCTTGTTAAGGAG
The DNA here is from genome assembly GCF_000313755.1 of Pseudomonas nitroreducens TX1. Taxonomy (GTDB): domain Bacteria; phylum Pseudomonadota; class Gammaproteobacteria; order Pseudomonadales; family Pseudomonadaceae; genus Pseudomonas; species Pseudomonas nitroreducens_A. The sequence continues at coordinate 287,149 of NZ_AMZB01000136.1, forward strand.
GCCGATGCCACGGCCTTCCTGACGCAGGTACAGCAGGACGCCGCGGCCTTCCTTGGCGATGGCCGACAATGCGCCCTCGAGCTGGAATCCGCAGTCGCAGCGCAAGCTGAACAGCGCGTCGCCCGTGAGGCATTCGGAATGCAGACGCCCCAGCGCCGGCTGGCCGTCGTCGAGCTTGCCCATGGTCAGGGCGACGTGTTCCTTGCCGGTTTCCTCGTCGAGGAAGCCATGCATGGTGAATTCGCCGAAGGGGGTGGGCAGCTTGGAGGCGGCGACGAAAACGACAGACACCGGAAACTCCTGAAAGATTTGTCTAAGGAAGGAAGACCGGCATTGTAACAGCAGCGCCGGCCGCACCGTCATTGCGAATTCTGCAAGATAAGCATCGATGCTTTTGATAGAAACCGCACGATCAGTGCTTGGCCTGGATGTACATCATGCCCTGGTCTTCCCGCCAGCCAACGCGGTTGAGATAGCTCATGCCCAGCAGGATCTCGGTGGGGAAGTCGCCTTCGAGCACCACGGCCTCGACGCCCAGCACCTCGACCCCGCCCAGCTTCACGCTGTTGAGCGTGACCCGCCAGCCCTTGGCCGTGCCACTGGCGGTGGAAGCCATCATCGGCGTGCCGCTGGCGCGGTAATCGATGCCCAGGCGACGGGCCTGGCCTTCGTTCATGGCGACCGAGGTGGCGCCGGTATCCACCAGGAACTGCGCGTTCTGGTTGTTGATGGTGCCGGCCACCCAGTAATGCCCGCCAGTACCACGGGCGATGCCCATCTCGGTACGGGCCGAGGGCGCGGCATAGCCGGCTCCGCTGTACTCGCGACTCAGCTCATAAGTCTGCTCGACGCCGCCGACGCGCAGTACCGCCTTGTGGCTGTCGGCGCTGACTACCTGCACGCCTTCGGGGCCGGTCTGGCCGACCTTCACCAGCTTGCGCTGGCCGTCGATATTGAGCACCGCGGCCCCCGGGAACAGGCCTACCACCCGGATCTGGGGCGCCGCCACTGCAGCGACGGAACACAGAGACAGGCAGATCAGGGCGAACAGGCGCATGGCGATCACTCCTTGGGCGGCAACAGAGGTTTCAGCGGGGCGTAGGGCCAATTCCAGCGAGCGAAGATACGCTCCAGCTCGCCGCTGCGATACAGCGCCTGCATGCGTGAATCATAGAGCTTCGCCAACGCCCGCCCACGTTCGTTGTTGGCGAAGCCAAGATACAGAGGAATCGAGCCGACATCGGTGATGCGGTACTCGCTGGCGTCGACGCCCTGGGCCTGGATCATCTCTTCCAGCTCAGGCCGTGCATCGATGAAGTAGTCGATACGGTGGCCATCGAGCATCGGCAACGCCGAGCTGCGCCGCTGCAGTTCGTTGCGCTGTTTGAGAGGGTCCAGGTAGCGGTCGAAGGCGTATCCGCGCATCCATGCCAGGCGGTAGCGATCCAGCGTGGCGAGCGAGGGTGCGGGAGAAGTCTTCAGGCCCAGTGCGCCGATGGGGTCGACATCATACGGCCAGTGCGGATAGAGGATGTGTTCGATTTCGTTGCGGTAGGAGCCGACCCAGGCATCCGCCTCGCCGCGCTGCACCAGCCCGACCGAACGCACATAGGGCTCGCTGCGCAGGTTCAGGCGCACACCCTCCGGCTCGTAGATGGCCCGCAGCAGATCCCAGGCCAGGCCACGACCATCGGCCTGGGTGTAGTTGACCCAGACTTCGCTGACGACGCGGATGTCCCTGGGAGCCCTGGCATACGCTTGCGCAGTCGTGTCGGCAGCCAGGGCCGACGGCAGGGATGTCGCCGGCAGCCAGCACAGGCACAAAAGCAGGCACAGCAGTGGGCGCATCGATCTTCCTCAGATCAGCCAGTGAGCCCAACCCCATGTCAGGCCTTGCATGACCAGCCAGGCAAAGACGCCGGCCAGCACGTCGTCCAGCATGATGCCGACGCCGCCGTGGACGTTGCGGTCGACCCAGCTGATCGGCCAGGGCTTGGCAATGTCGACGATGCGGAACACCACGAAGCCGACCACAAGCCACCACCATCCCTCCGGCACCAGCCAGAGGGTGATCCACATGCCGACCATCTCGTCCCAGACGATGCCCTCGTGATCGTGTACACGCAGGTCGTCGGCGACCTTGCCGCAAAGCCAGAAGCCGAACAGCATGGTGACGCCCAGCATCAGCCAGTAGCCCCAGTCCGGCAGCATCTGCCAGAGCGGAATGAAGGGTAGCGCAACCAGCGAACCCCAGGTGCCCGGCGCCTTGGGCAGGGTACCCGAGCCGAAGCCGAAGGCCAGGAAGTGCCAGGGATTGCTCCACACCGAATGGGGTACGGGTTGGGCCGGGGCCTGGTTGGGGTGTTCTGTCACGGTCACTCCATGAAATGCAGGTAGCCGCCCTGACGCGGCGTGATGTCGGCGCCGGCAGCATCGAGCACGCGGACGCCGGAACCGGCTTCCACCCTACCGACCACACACAATGCTGGCCAGTTCGCGGAAAGTGCCGGCAGGTGCTCGGGCGGCAGGGTGAAGGCCAGCACATAGTCGTCGCCGGCGCCCAGTTTGAGCTGCAAAGCGCGCTGGGGCCCCAGCAGGGCTTCCAGCTCCGGGCTGGAGGGCAGTCTGTCGGCCTCGACGACGAGCGCCACGCCCGAAGCGCGGGCGATGTGTCCGCAGTCGGCAAGCAGCCCGTCGGAAATATCCAGCGCCGCCGTGGCCTTGCCACGCAGCGCCTGTCCGAAGTCCAGCTGCGGCTGCGGCGACCAGTAGCGCGCCAGCAGCGGCTCGGCAATGGCCGGCTCGGCCGAAAGCTCACCCAGCACCAGCGGCAACGCCCCGCCGGCCTCGCCCAGCGGCCCGCCGACACAGAGCAGGTCGCCCGGCCGCGCACCGGCGCGGGTCAGCGCCTGTCCGGCAGGCACGCCACCGAATACGGTGACGGTCATCGCCAGCGGCCCACGGGTGGTGTCGCCGCCGATCAGCGCCAGCGTGCATTCCTGCGCCTTCTGGTTCAAACCACGGGCGAAACCTTCCAGCCAGGCCGGGTCGGCCTCGGGCAGGGTCAGGGCAAGGGTGAAGCCGATGGGCGATGCGCCCATGGCCGCCAGATCGCTGGCAGACACCGCCAGGGCCCGCTGGCCGAGCAGGAAGGGATCGCAGACGGTAGGGAAATGCACACCGACGACGAGCGTATCGGTGGATATCGCCAGCTGTTCGCCGGCCCGGGGCGCGAGGAGCGCGCAGTCGTCGCCGATCCCCAATGCCACTGCCTCGCCGCCGGCCGCACAGGCGGCCGAGGCGAAGTAGCGACGGATCAGCTCGAACTCACCCATGCTCAGAACCGGTCCAGGCTCTGTAGCGAGAGGCCGTCAGCGGAACGAAGAGCAGCGCAGGAACCGGAGTTTATGAACCATAAATGAGGATTCCGAGCAGCGCATGAGTTCCGATCACGGTCTCGCAGTAGGAGCATGGACAGGGTCTCAGCGCTTGGCGCCGCGCAGTTCGGCTGCCCGCAGGCGCGGAGCGAGCTTGTCCAGCACGCCGTTGACGAACTTGTGTCCGTCGGTGGCGCCGAAGGTCTTGGCCAGCTCGATGCCTTCGTTGATGACGACCTTGTACGGCACGTCCAGTCGGTTACGCAGCTCGTAGGTGGCCAGGCGCAGGATGGCCAGCTCCACCGGGTCGATCTCTTCCAGCGCGCGGTCCAGGCAGGGCGTGAACTCCTCGTCCAGGTCGCTCTTCAGGCGCGGCACGCCGTGCAGGATCTCGTGGAAGTAGGCGCCATCGACATCGCTGAAATCGTTGTCGGTACGGAAGGTCGCCTCGATCTCATTGAGCGGCTGGCCAGCCATCTGCCAGGAATACAGGGCCTGCACCGCAAGGCTGCGGGCCTTGCGACGCATGGCGATCTTGTTCGGCTTGGCAGGCTTTGCGGGCTTGTTGTCCGGAGTGTTGCCGTCCTGGGTGCTCACTTGGCCTCCAGCTGCGACAGCAGGCTCACCATTTCCAGGGCGGACAGGGCAGCCTCGGCGCCTTTGTTGCCGGCCTTGGTGCCGGAGCGCTCGATGGCTTGTTCGATGGAGTCGACCGTCAGCACGCCGAAGGCGACCGGCACGCCGAACTGCAGGGAAACCTGCGCCAGACCCTTGGTGCACTCACCGGCTACGTACTCGAAGTGCGGGGTGCCGCCGCGGATCACCGCGCCGAGGGCGATGATGGCGTCGAATTCGCCGCGCTGGGCAACTTTCTGCGCCACCAGCGGGATTTCGAAGGCGCCCGGAGCGCGGATCACGGTGATGTCGCTCTGGGCGACGCCATGGCGCACCAGCGCATCGATGGCGCCTTCCACCAGGCTTTCCACCACGAAGCTGTTGAAGCGGCCAACCACCAGGGCGAAGCGGCCTTTGGGGGCGATGAAGGTACCTTCGATGGTCTTCAGGGTCATGGGCAAGTCTCACTGTTAAAGAGCCGGAGCGTCAGCGTGACGCTCCGCAAATAGGGTAGAAGAACGGCGCCGCCGTGCCAGGGCACGGCGGCGAGGTTCATTCGGGTAGTCCTGAGCGCGTCGCGAGCGCAGGTCGGGCAAGGCGGAAGTCGCCGAAAAAGCGCAGTTTACTGAAGTAAATGAGCATTTTGAGGCGGCTTCCAACGCGGCCTGACCAAGCGCAGCAGCGATCAGGGCTGCCCGTCAGCGGGCAGATATTCTACTACTTCCAGGTCGAAACCGGATATCGCGTTGAAGCGCATCGGTGCCGACATCAGGCGCATCTTGCGCACGCCCAGGTCGCGCAGGATCTGCGAACCGGCCCCCACGGTGCTGTAGGTGGTGGTCGGTTTCTGCACGGGCGCCGGGGTGTTGGTGATTTCGCGAACATGCGCCAGTAGGTCATCGCCGCCGACCTGGTGGCCCAGCAGCAGGACCACGCCGGTGCCAGCCTCGGCCACCTTGGCCATGGCCGCACGCAGGCTCCAGCGGCCCGCCTGGTTGACCATCAGCAGGTCGCGCAGCGGATCGGGATTGTGCACGCGCACCAGGGTCGGCTCTTCCGCGCAGACCTTGCCCAGGGTCAGCGCCAGGTGCACGTCGCCTTCAACGGAGTCGCGGTAGGTGATGAGGTTGAACTGGCCCAGTTCGGTGTCCAGCGGCTGTTCGGCGAGGCGCTCGACGGTGCGCTCGTGGATCAGGCGGTAGTGGATCAGGTCGGCGATGGTGCCGATCTTGATGTCGTGCTGCTTGGCGAACTCTTCCAGTTCCGGACGACGGGCCATGGTGCCGTCGTCGTTCATGATCTCGCAGATCACCCCGGACGGTTCGAAGCCGGCCATGCGCGCCAGGTCGCAGGCCGCCTCGGTGTGGCCGGCGCGCGCCAGCACGCCACCGGGCTGCGACATCAGCGGGAAGATGTGGCCGGGGCTGACGATATCGGCGGCGACGGCGTTCTTCGCGGCGGCGGCCTGCACGGTGCGGGCGCGGTCAGCGGCGGAGATGCCGGTGGTGACGCCTTCGGCGGCCTCGATGGAGACGGTGAACTTGGTGCCGAAGCCGGAGCCGTTGCGCTGCACCATCAGCGGGATGCCGAGGCGCTCGCAGCGTTCGCGGGTCATCGGCATGCAGATCAGGCCACGGGCGAAGCGGGCCATGAAGTTGATGTCTTCGGTGCGGACACACTCGGAGGCGATGATCAGGTCGCCTTCGTTCTCGCGGTCCTCGTCATCCATGAGGATGACCATCTTGCCCTGACGCATGTCGTCGAGCAGTTCTTCAATGCTGTTGAGTGCCATACGGGGACGAGCCTTATCAGTGTTTCATGAAGCCGTTTTCGGCCAGGAATGCTTCGGTGATGCCGCCGGCTGCGGGGTCCGCTGCCTTGTCGCCGAGCAGCAGGCGCTCCAGGTAGCGCGCCAGCAGGTCGACTTCGAGGTTGACCAGGCGACCACCGCGGTAGTCGGCCATGATGGTCTCCTGCACGGTGTGCGGGACGATGGTCAGCTCGAATTCGGCGCCGTTGACCGCGTTCACCGTCAGGCTGGTGCCGTCTACGGTGATCGAGCCCTTGAGCGCGATGTACTTGGCCAGCTCGCGCGGCGCGCGCACGGTGAACTGGATGGCGCGGGCGTTTTCCTCGTGCTTGACGATCTCGCCGACGCCGTCGACGTGGCCGCTGACCAGGTGGCCGCCCAGGCGGGTGGTCGGGGTCAGGGCCTTTTCCAGGTTCACCCGGCTGCCGATCTTGAGTTGTGCGAAGGCGGTACGCGCCAGCGTCTCGCGGCTGACGTCGGCCCAGAAGCCGTCGCCGGGCAGTTCCACCGCCGTCAGGCAGATGCCGTTGACCGCGATGCTGTCGCCGAGTTTGACATCGGCGAGGTCGAGCTTGCCGGTCTTCACGTACAGACGCACGTCACCGCCCTTGGGGGTGATGGCCGCGATGGTGCCGATGGATTCGATTATGCCGGTGAACATGTGGCCTCCCACACGGCAAGGGCCGTTAGCCGGCAAGGCCGCGTAGCCAACTGGGAAAGATGATGCATGTGGCGAACTCCTGTTTTGGTTAAAAAACAGGGCATATCGATCGAAGGGACTTCTCGGGCGCGCGCAGGCACGCCCCGATGGCTCATCCCGTTCTCTCTTCATCCGGACTATGACCGTCGGCCCCGGAATCACACCGGGTCTGCTGACCCTGGCCATCCGGCGAACCGGTCTGGACAGGCGCTCGCGGGCTAGACGCATTGCGCGTCATTACCGCCGGTGGGGACTTTCACCCCGCCCTGAGAACGTCAATCGCGGTCGTTACAGCGTCGACCGCGTGTGGCGTTTTACCACAGGCCGGCGCAAGTCGGAAGCTTCCTATGGATCGCTCAGCACCTGTCGACAGGCCGATGACGACAGCGCCGGCGCGCCATCACAGTGGTCTGGCGGTGACCAGCCAGTCGTCACCCACGGCACGGATGTCGACGATCTTCAGCTCGCGGGATTCGCTCATGCGCTCCAGCGGCAGCTCCAGCAGCGGCCGCGCGGAGGAGCCGAGCAGCTTGGGCGCCATGAAAATGCTGTATTCGTCCACTAGGCCGAGACGGGCAAAGGCACCCGCCAGGCGCGGGCCGGCCTCCACGAGAACCTCGTTGATGCCACGGCGGCCGAGCTCACTGAGCAGTGCCAGCAGGTCGACCTGACCATCGAGGCCGGCAAGGTTCAGCAATTCATGGCCGACCACGGCGTAGTTCGGGTCGTCCTGGGTGCTCACCACCAGCGCCGGGCCGGCCTGGAAGAAGGTGGCGGTCAGCGGCACGCGCAGGCGCCCGTCGATCAGCACGCGCAGCGGCCGGCGCCGGGCGGCCAGTTCAGTCTGCTCGGCATCCAGGCCCAGCTCGTCCGGTCGCACGGTCAGGCGGGCATCGTCGGTCAGCACGGTATCCGCGCCGGACAGCACCACGCTGGACTGCGCGCGCAGCCGTTGCACGGCACGCCGCGCCGCCGGGCCGGTGATCCACTGGCTCTCGCCGCTGGCCATGGCGGTGCGGCCGTCCAGGCTCATCGCCAGCTTCACACGGACGAACGGCAGGCCGGTTTCCATGCGCTTCAGGAAGCCGACGTTCAGTGCGCGGGCTTCGCCCTCCAGTACGCCGGAGCGCGTCTGGATGCCGGCTTCGGCAATACGCTTCATGCCGCTGCCGGCCACTTGCGGGTTCGGGTCCTGCATGGCCGCCACCACGCGGGCAAGGCCGGCGCCGATCAGCGCATCGGCGCACGGCGGCGTGCGGCCGAAGTGGCTGCAGGGCTCCAGGGTGACATAGGCGGTAGCACCACGGGCTTTGTCACCGGCCTGGCGCAGGGCGTGGACTTCCGCATGGGGCTCGCCGGCGCGCATGTGCCAGCCTTCACCGACCACCTCGCCATCGCGGACGATGACGCAGCCGACGCGCGGGTTGGGATGGGTCGTGTACCAGCCCTTGCGCGCCAGCTCAATGGCGCGGGCCATCCACTGCTCATCCATACCACTCATTCCTTGGATGGCTCGCGGGCCAAGCGCTCGATTTCCTCGCGGAACTCGTTGAGGTCCTGGAAGCGTCGGTACACCGAGGCGAAGCGGATGTAGGCGACTTCGTCGAGCTTCTGCAGTTCGGCCATCACCAGTTCGCCGAGCACCCGCGACTTGATCTCGCGCTCGCCGGTGGCGCGCAGCTTGTGCTTGATATGCGCCATCGCCTCTTCCAACCGCTCGATGCTCACGGGGCGCTTTTCCAGAGCGCGCTGCATGCCGGCGCGCAACTTGTCCTCGTCGAAGGGCTGACGGCTGCCGTCCTGCTTGATCAGGCGCGGCATGACCAGCTCGGCGGTCTCGAAGGTGGTGAAACGCTCACCGCAGGCCAGGCACTCGCGGCGCCGGCGGACCTGGTCGCCCTCGGCGACCAGGCGCGAATCGATGACTTTGGTGTCGTGGGCGCCGCAGAAAGGACAGTGCATGGCGAGTATTGGGCAGTCTTGTCGGAAGAATGGGTAAGAGGCTCATGGTAGCGCATCGACTGGCCGAAGAAACCCCGCTCCCACGAGACAAGCCGCAGGCATTAGGCTATATAGGCGCCCGCCTGGAATCTGTTGCGATGGAGCCCGCCATGTTCGCCCGTCTGCTCTGCCTGTCCCTTACCATCCTGCTGGCCGCCTGCGCCAGCGAGAAGCCCGCGCCGGCCGCCCAGCCGGTCACCGTCAAAAAGCAATCGACTTCCCCGCTGAACGAGCCGCTGCCGGCCAACATGCGCGCCCTCAGCGGCCAGCTCAGCAGCTCCCAGGGCTTCCTGCCGGCCGGCAGCGAAGTGGAGCTGGCGCTGCTGGTGATCGACCAGCGCGACCGCCCGCAACAGCTGCTCTCCAGCGAAAAAATGATCGCCACCGGCCAGGCCCTGCCATTCCGCGTGGTATTCAATCCGCAGTCCTTCCCGGCCGGCGCTCGCGTCGAACTGCACGGCCGCGTCTCGCAGTCCGGCCAGTTGGCCTGGCGCCTGCCGCCGGTGCGCATCACCCAGCCGGAAACCCGCGCCCTGGGCGAACTGCGCCTGGAGCGCGCGCCGTGACGCCGCCGCTTTCCCTGCAGAAGGCCCTCGGTGAACTGCTCGGCGACGCGCGGCTGTCCGCCGAGACGTTGCCCGGTACCGACATCCGTCTCTGGCTGATCGACGCGCAGAACATGGACCGCGAGTTCAGCCCCGACGAGACCCGGCGCATCCTCGAAGAACCGCCCTACTGGTGCTTCTGCTGGGCCAGCGGCCTGGTGCTCGCGCACTGGCTCGCCGAGAAGCCCGAATGGGTACGCGGCAGGCGCGTGCTGGATTTCGGCGCGGGCTCGGGCATTGCAGCCATCGCCGCGGCCAAGGCCGGCGCCGCCGAGGTGGTGGCCTGCGACCTCGACCCGCTGGCGCTGGACGCCTGCCGTGCCAACGCCGAACTGAACGGCGTAGAGCTGACCTATTCGGCGGACTTTTTCCAGGAGCAGGACCGCTACGACCTGATCATCGTCGCCGACGTGCTCTACGACCGCGCCAACCTGCCGCTGCTGGACGAGTTCCTCAGCCGTGGCCGCGAAGCCCTGGTCGCCGATTCGCGGGTCCGCGACTTCAGCCATCCGCTGTACCAGCGCCTGGGGATTCTCGACGGCTGCACCTGGCCGGACCTGGCCGAACCGGCCGAGTTTCGCCATGTGAGCCTCTACCACGCTCGACGGGAGGCGTAGCTTTTCTGTAGGAGCGAGCTTGCTCGCGAACCATGACACTACGCCGATTGATCTGGCGTGCGCGGATGGTTGTTCGCGAGCAAGCTCGCTCCTACAGGTCACCGGTTGTATCCGTGCAAGGGCGCCCCCACTTATAGTGGCAATCACCTCCATCGCCCCACTCGATTCGGGATTCCCATGAGCGATACGCCCTACATCTTCGACGCCAGCATCGCCAACTTCGATCAGGTCGTCATCGAGAACTCCTTCCACAAGCCGGTCCTGGTGGACTTCTGGGCCGACTGGTGCGCCCCGTGCAAGGCGCTGATGCCGCTGCTGGCGCAGATCACCGAGTCCTACCAGGGCGAACTGCTGCTGGCCAAGGTCAACTGCGATGTCGAGCAGGACATCGTGATGCGTTTCGGCATCCGCAGCCTGCCCACCGTGGTGCTGTTCAAGGACGGCCAGCCGGTGGACGGCTTCGCCGGCGCGCAGCCCGAATCGGCGATCCGCCAGATGCTCGAACAGCACGTGCAACCGCCCGCCCCGGCCGCCGGCAATCCGCTGGAGCTGGCGCAGGCCGCCTTCAACGAAGGCCGCTTCGCCGACGCCGAGGCGCAACTGAAAGTGCTGCTGGGCGAGGACAACACCAACGCTGCCGCGCTGATCCTCTACGCCCGCTGCCTTGCCGAACGGGGCGAGCTGGGTGAAGCCGAGACGGTGCTCGACGCCGTGAAGGGCGACGACCACAAGCAGGCACTGGCCGCTGCCAAGGCCCAGCTGACCTTCCTGCGCCAAGCCGCCGACCTGCCCGACGCCGCCACGCTGAAAACCCGCCTGGCCGCCGACGCCAACGACGACGAAGCCACCTACCAGTTGGCCATCCAGCAACTGGCCCGCCAACAGTACGAGGCGGCGCTGGACGCCCTGCTCAAGCTGTTCGTACGCAACCGCAGCTACGGCGAGGACCTCCCGCGCAAGACGCTGGTCCAGGTGTTCGACCTGCTGGGCAACGACCACCCGCTGGTGATCACCTACCGCCGCAAATTGGCGAACGTACTGTACTGACGAAAAAGGCGCCGCAAGGCGCCTTTTTTCTTTCTGCACGTCTCCCGGCTACTCCTCTGCCCAAGTGAACACCTGCACACCCTCGCGCACCTCGATCTTCACCTTCGGGCTGTGCCGCAGGCGCACCAGCAATCCCTTTGCCGCCCCGGAACTGCCCGTCAGCGCCGCCAGTTCTTCCAGCAATTGAGGTCCTTCGCTGCTGCCACTGCGCCGCAACAGGTCCTGCGCGGCCAGCCACAGCTGATCCACGGGCGCGCCGGCTGCCGGTGTCGGCACAGCAGCGGCCGCAGGCGCTGCGGCAGCAACCGGCAGGCTCTGCCCCAGCCGTGCCCAATCGGCGTCATCCATCTCCAAGGTGAGGTCCACCGGCCATTCGCCAATGGTGCCCTTGATTCTCAGCATCACCCTTCTCCTCGCGCTGTTTCGCGCATGCTCCCACGGCATCGGCGCCACGCCAAACGCATGCTAAGCTGGCCTTAATTTTTCATCTGTTATAACGTAACAAAATCATTCACCGGACCGGAGTCTCCCATGCGCCCCCTGCTCCTCGCTGTTGCCCTGCTGCCCTTCGCTGTACAAGCCCACGACGAACATGAACACGGCAGCCTCGGCAAGCACGAGCATGGCGTCGCCCAACTCAACGTCGCCCTCGACGGCAAGACCCTGGAACTGGAGCTGGACAGCCCGGCGATGAACTTCGTCGGCTTCGAGCACGCCGCCGCCAGCGACGCCGACAAGGCCACGGTCGCCGCCGTGCACGCCCAGCTCAAGCAGCCGCTGCAACTGCTCGCCCTGCCCGCCTCGGCCCAATGCAGCGTAAAGTCGGTGGACCTCTCCAGCCCGTTGTTCGGCGATGCGCCCAAGGCCGAAGTTCACGATCATGAACACGCCGATGGCGACCACGACGAGCACGAAGGCCACCAGCACGCCGACATCGATGCCCGCTATCAGCTGACCTGCGCCGAGCCTCAGCATCTGGCCGGCCTCGATTTCGCGCCGCTGTTCCAGCGATTCCCGGCGACCCAGAAGATTCAGGTACAACTGATCGGCCCCAGCGGCCAGCAAGGTGCAGAATTGACCGCTGCCAACCCGACCCTGAACTTCTGATCACGACGCGCTGAAATGACCGCACTGCTCGAACTCGACAACCTCGGTTTCGCCTGGCCCGGCCAGGCGGAGCTGCTGGACATCCCCGCCTTCGCGCTGGCCCGTGGCGAAACCCTGTTCCTCAAGGGCCCGTCGGGCAGCGGCAAGACCACCCTGCTCGGCCTGCTCGGCGGCGTACAGCGCCCGCAGCGCGGCAGCGTGAAGCTGCTCGGCGAGGACATCGCGCAGATGAAATCGGCACGCCGCGACCACTATCGCGTCGATCACACCGGCTACATCTTCCAGCAGTTCAACCTGCTGCCGTTCCTCTCGGTGCGGGAGAACGTCGAGCTGCCCTGTCATTTCTCCCACAGCCGTGCCGAGCGGGCGACCCTGCGCCACGGCAGCGTGGCCAAGGCGGCGCAAACGCTGCTCAAGCACCTGGGCCTGGGCGACCCCGCACTGATCGAACGCCGCGCCGACAGCCTGTCCATCGGCCAGCAGCAACGGGTCGCTGCCGCCCGCGCGCTGATCGGCCAGCCGGAACTGGTGATCGCCGACGAGCCGACCTCGGCGCTGGACGCCGACGCCCGCGAAGCCTTCCTCCAGCTGCTGTTCGCCGAGTGCCGCGAGGCCGGCGCCAGCCTGCTGTTCGTCAGCCACGACCAGAGCCTGGCGCCGCTGTTCGACCGCGCCGTCTCGCTCGCCGACCTCAACCGCGCCGCCCGCGCTCCGGGAATCTGAGCATGTACCTGTTGCGCCTGGCGCTCGCCAGCCTGTCCAACCGCCGCTTCACCGCCCTGCTGACCATCTTTGCCATCGCCCTCTCCGCCTGCCTGCTGCTGGCGGTGGAGCGCGTGCGCACGGAGGCCAAGGCCAGCTTCGCCAGCACCATCTCCGGCACCGACCTGATCGTCGGCGCGCGCTCGGGGTCGGTGAACCTGTTGCTGTACTCGGTGTTCCGCATCGGCAACGCCACCAACAACATCCGCTGGGAAAGCTACGAGACGGTGACCCACAGCCCGCTGGTGAAGTGGGCGATCCCGATTTCCCTGGGCGACTCGCACCGCGGCTACCGCGTCATGGGTACCGATACCGGCTACTTCGACCACTACCGCTTCGGCCGCGGGCAGACGCTGGAACTCGCCGAGGGCCGTCCCTTCGGCCAGGACCTGTTCGACGTGGTACTGGGTGCGGAAGTCGCCGAAGCGCTGCACTACAAGCTCGGCGACCGGATCGTCCTGGCCCACGGCGTCAGCACCATCAGCCTGGTACAGCACGACGACAAGCCGTTCACCGTGGTCGGCATTCTCAAGCGCACCGGTACGCCGGTGGACCGCACCCTGCACATCTCGCTGCAGGGCATGGAGGCACTGCACGTCGACTGGAAGAACGGCGTCCCCGCTCGCGGCGCCGACCGTGTCAGCGAAGACCAGGCACGCACCATGAACCTGCAGCCCAAGGCGATCACCGCCTTCCTGCTGGGCCTGAAGAGCAAGGTGGCGACCTTCAGCCTGCAGCGGCAAATCAACGAATATGACGGCGAGCCGCTGATGGCGATCCTGCCGGGGGTGGCGCTGCAGGAGCTGTGGGGCCTGATGGGCACGGCGGAAAAGGCGCTGTTCGTGGTCTCGCTGTTCGTGGTGCTGACCGGACTGATCGGCATGCTCACGGCCATCCTCACCAGCCTCAACGAACGCCGCCGCGAAATGGCCATCCTGCGCTCGGTGGGCGCGCGGCCCTGGCATATCTTCAGCCTGCTGGTGGCGGAAGCCTTCGCCCTGGCGCTGGCGGGTGTGGCACTGGGCGTCGGGCTGCTCTATGCGGGCATCGCCGGCAGCCAGGGGTACGTGCAGGCGAACTACGGTATCTTCCTGCCATTGGCGCTGCCCAGCGCCTATGAATGGTCGCTGCTGGGCGGCATACTCCTGGCCGCGCTGCTGATCGGCTGTGTGCCGGCGTGGCGAGCCTACCGGCAATCGCTGGCCGATGGACTGTCGATTCGCCTTTGAGCCAGCCCCTGCGAGCCATCCCCGTGCAAGCCAGTCCGATGAAAAAGAGCCCCATGCGCCGCCTGCTGTTCCTGCTGCTGCTTGCCACCAGCGCCGCCGTCTGGGCGGCGCCACGTGAGCTGACCTGGCCCGAACTGATTCCCGAAGGCGCACCACCACCGCCGCCTCCGGTGCCGCTGCACGATATGTCCAAGCTTTCCGATGTACTCAATTCGGAGAGTGGCCCGGCGGTGAAGCAGCAGATACCCAACGCACCCGTGGTACAGCAACTGGACGGCCAGGAAGTGAAGATGCCGGGCTACATCGTGCCCCTGGAAGTGGAGGAGGACGGCCAGACCGTTCGCGACTTCCTGTTGGTGCCCTATTACGGCGCCTGCATCCACGTGCCAGCGCCACCGTCCAACCAGATCGTCTATGTTCGAGGCGGCAAGGGCGTAAAAGTCGACGAGCTTTATCAACCCTTCTGGATCATCGGCACGATGAGCGTGAAGGCGATGGAAAGCGATCTCGCCGAGGCCGGCTACCAGATGCAGGCCAGCAGCATCGAACCCTACGAGTACACCGGCCAGTAATGGTGCGGCGCTTTGCCGCACGCCTTGGCCCTCTGCGGTCTGGGGTCTTTATTGAGCCAGGTCAAAAGTGTGCTTTTAGCGCTCTCTACTATTCTGAGCACCAACACTTATACCAAAGAGATATTGGAGCTCATCATGCGTAAGTCCTGGCTCACCGCCTCGCTTCTCTCCCTCGCCGTCGCAGCGCCGATCGCAGCCCAGGCCGCCGACATTCGCGGCCACCAGGCTGGCGACTTCCTGGTACGCGGTGGTTTTGCAACCGTAGCCCCCAACGACAGCAGCTCCGACATCAAGCTCGACGGCGCCAAGGTCAGCGGCACCAAGGCTACCGTCGACAGCGACACCCAGCTGGGTCTGACTTTCGCGTACCTGCTCACCGACAAGATCGGTATCGAGCTGGTCGCTGCCACCCCGTTCAACCACCAGGTCGACGTGAAGGGTCTGAACCGCGCCACCGGCCTGACCGGCCTGGACGGCAAACTGGCCGACATCAAGCAGCTGCCGCCGACCGTGCTGCTGCAGTACTACCCCATGGGTGGTACCAACTCCGCCTTCCAGCCCTACGGCGGCCTGGGTATCAACTACACCACCTTCTTCGACGAAGACCTGGCCAGCAACCGCAAGGACCAGGGCTTCAGCAACCTGAAGCTGCAGGACTCCTGGGGTCTGGCCGCCGAACTGGGCATGGACTACATGCTCAATGAACACGCCTTCGTCAACGCCGCCGTCTGGTACATGGACATCGATACCAAGGCCAGCGTCGATGGCCCGTCCGCCCTGGGCGTGCAGAAAACCAAGGTTGATGTCGACGTCGACCCCTGGGTTTACATGGTGGGCTTCGGCTACCGTTTCTGACGGAGCAAACATGAAAAAGGCGCCCAAGGGCGCCTTTTTCACTTTCAGGGAATCGGTATGTACCTCGAACTCAAAGCACTGCACGTCAGCCTGGCGATCATCAGCACCCTGCTTTTTCTCCTGCGCCTGGGCCTGAGCTGGTGGGGCAAGCGTCCTTCGGGCTGGCAGCGCGGGCTGCCCCATCTGATCGACACCCTGCTGCTGCTCAGCGCCCTGGGCCTGGTACACCTGGCGATGCCCTGGCCGCTACCCGCCTGGCTGCAGGTGAAGCTCGGCCTGCTGGTGCTCTACATCGTGCTGGCAGCCTTTGCCCTGCGCAGCGCCGCAAAGCCGCGCAAGGCGTTGTTCAGCGTGCTGGCGCTGAGCGCGCTGGCCGGCATCTTCTTCCTGGCGGTCAACAAGCCTTGGTGGTGATCAGCTGGGCAAGACCTTCGGCCAATGGCGTGGGCGCGTCCAGCCTGTAGCGCTGCAGCAGGCGGCGGTTGTCGGCGCGAGAGTGGCGAATGTCTCCGTGGCGCGCCGGCCGGTAGGTGATGTCCGGCAGCCCGCCGGTGAGCTTGCCGATCTCGGCCAGCAACTGGTTGAGGCTGGTGGACTGGTCGAGACCGACGTTGATCGCCGACTCTGCCACCTCATCGGCCAACAGCGCCGTGACCAACAGCTTCACCAGATCGCCGACGTAGATGAAATCGCGGGTCTGCTCGCCGTCGCCGAACACGGTGATTGGCAGGCCCTGCTCGGCGCGCCGGGCGAAGATGCTGATCACCCCGGAATACGGCGAGGACGGGTCCTGGCGCGGGCCATAGACGTTGAAGAAGCGGAAGATCGCCGGCTCCAGCCCGTGCTCGCGACGGTAGAAGTCCAGGTAGTACTCGCTGGCCAGCTTGTCCGCGGCGTAGGGCGTCAGGGGCGCCTTCACCACGTCCTCGTCGATGGCGGAGCCTTCGCCGTTCTGCCCGTAGACCGCCGCGCTGGAAGCGAACAGCACCCGGTGGATGCCTTCCTGGCGCATGGCCTCGCAGAGGTTCAGGGTGCCGATGAAATTGGCGCGATGGGTACCCACCGGGTCTTCCACCGAGGCCTGCACCGAGGCGATGGCGGCAAGGTGCACGACGCCCTGGCAGCCGCTGACCGCGCCACGCAGCGCCGCTTCATCGGCAACATCGCCGACGATCAGCTCGACGCGGCCATCGAGGTTCTCGCGCTTGCCGGTGGACAGGTCGTCCAGCACGCGCACGGAGAAACCCTGCGCCAGCAGGGCGTCTGCCAGATGGGAACCGATGAACCCCGCGCCGCCGGTGATGAGGATGGGCTGCGCGGTGGGGGAAAGACGATCAGACATGGCGGTAGTAACGGTCCAGCAAGGCGGGCAGGCCGGCGCGCCAGGCGCGCGGCTTGATACCGAAGGTATGGAGGATTTTCTTGCAGGCGAGCACCGCATGCTGCGGTTCGTCGCCGGCGTCCGGGCGCGCGGCGTGGGCCTGCGGGCTCGGTTCCTGGACGGCCAGGGCATGGAAGGCGCGGGCCTCGCCCAGCACCACCTGGCCCAGGGACAGGGTGGTGGTGGCCTCCAGACCGCCGTAATGGTAGGTGCCCCACAGTGGCGCCTGGCAGTCGAGTTGCTTGAGCACGGAGAGGATCACGCGCGCGGCGTCATCCACCGGAGTCGGGTTACCACGCCGATCATCGGCGAGGAACAGCACCTGCTCTTTCTCGGCACGCTCGAGGAAGCGGCCGAGCACGCCGTCGGCGCTGTCGTCGAGCAGCCAGCCGAAACGCAGCAGCACATGACGCGGACAGGTCGCCCGCACCCACTGCTCCATGCGCCAAAGCGCCTGGCCACGCGGGCCCAGGGGCAGCGGCTCGTCCTTCTCGCTGTAGGCGGTGGCGCGGGCGCCATCGAACACGCGGTAGCTGGACGGTTGGATCAGCAGGATCTCGTGGTGCTGGCACAGCTCGGCCAGACGCTCCACTGCACGTTCCTGGCTGGCCAGGCGCGCGGCGTCAACGGCCTCGGCCTGGAACCAGTCGTAGTAGTAGGCGAGGTTGATCACCGCGTCGGGGCGGGTCTCGTCCAGCAGGACGGTGAGGCTGGAAGCGTCCCAGCCCTGTTCGGGCGGCCGGGGGGCGAGGAAGCCGATGTCTTCCTCGGCGCCAAGGCGGATCAGCGCCTGTCCAAGGGCATTACCGCCACCCAACAGCATCAGGCGCATGCGCATATTCTGGGGGTCACTCGAATCCGTGGGTTACCGCCGGAGCGCGGGGCGCCGGGGATGATACCCGCATTTTTCCTGTGCCCCGGCACAGCGTCAAGCTTGGCCGACCCGCTGCAGACTTCAGCGCACGCGGCGGCGCCGCTCTAGGAGCGGCGGCGGAACAGCGGGCGCGGCTCGATCACCGAACGGCCGTAGAGCACGCTCAAGCCCGCCAACCCCTTCAGTGCGTCGTCCACGGACTTGTCCTCGCGCACGGCAAAGGCATCGAAACCGCACTGGCGCATGTGCGCCAACTGGTCTCGCAGCACGTCACCGACAGCGCGCAATTCCCCGCGCCAGCCCAGGCGGCTGCGCAGCAGGTAGGCCAGGCTGTAGCCGCGACCGTCGCGGAAGCTGGGGAAGTCGATGGCGATGAGCGCCGGCTCCTTCAGTCGCCAGATCAGGTCCTCGGGGTCGTCGTCCGGCGCCAGCCACACACCGTGAGGCTGTAGGAGCGAGCTTGCTCGCGAACCGACCAGCTCCGGCGCCGCCAGGAATTCCTCTTCGCGAGCAAGCTCGCTCCCACAGGTGCCCCGTGCCAGCCAGTCCTTCAGCGGCAGGATCAGGTTGCCCGCGGGCAAGTCGTCCGGCACTTCGCGCAGCAAGGTCCAGGGATCGTTCGGCGCCACTTCCGCCACACCATCACGCAGACGGATCAGATTGTTCATGCCGGCACCTCCGCCTGGCGGTAGACCCGCGCCTTGAAAGGCTCCAGGCCGATACGTTCGACCGTATCGACGAAGCGCTCGCCGACACCGCGCTGCTCCACGTAGGTCTTCACCAGCGCCTCGATCACGTCCGGCACCTCGGCGGCACTGAACGACGGGCCGATCACCTTGCCCAGCGCGCTATTCACGCCCTGTGCGCCACCCAGGGTGATCTGGTACCACTCGCTGCCGTTCTTATCGACGCCGAGGATGCCGATATTGCCGATATGGTGGTGACCGCAGGCGTTCATGCAGCCGGAGATGTTCAGGCTGAGGTCGCCCAGGTCGTGCAGGTAATCCAGGTCCTCGAAGCGCTGCTGGATGCCCTGGGCGATAGGGATCGACTTGGCGTTGGCCAGCGCGCAGAAGTCGCCGCCGGGGCAAGCGATGATGTCGGTGAGCAGGCCCTGGTTCGGCGTGCCCAGCCCGGCGTTGCAAGCCTCCTGCCAGAGCTCACGGAGATCGGACTTGCGCACGTCCGGCAGCACCAGATTCTGTTCATGGGCCACGCGGATTTCGCCGAAACCGAAGCGCTCGGCCCAATCGGCCACCCGCTCCATCTGCTCGGCTGTCGCATCCCCCGGCGGCGCCTCGGCTCCCGGCTTGGTGGACAGCACTACGCTGGCGTAACCCGGCACGCGATGCGGGCGTACGTTGCGCGACACCCAGCGGGCGAAGTCGGCATCGGCGGCCAACGCTGTCCCGTAAGCGAGGTCGTCGGAAACTGCGTAGACCGGCGGCTCGAAGGCGGCGGCCACGCGCTCGTACTCCTCGAGGGTCAGCTGGGCCTCACCATCGCGCAGGTGCTGCCACTCCTCCTCGACCTCTCGGGAGAACGCCTCGATGCCCAGCGCCTTCACCAGAATCTTGATCCGCGCCTTGTACTTGTTGTCACGCCGGCCATGGCGGTTGTACACGCGCAGGATGGCCTCGACGTAGGACAGCAGGTGCCGCCACGGCAGGTCGTCGCGGATCACCTGGCCGAGCATCGGCGTGCGCCCCAGCCCGCCGCCCACCAGCACCTTCAGACGCAGCTCGCCGTCTTCGGCGCGGCGCAGGTAGAGCCCGATGTCGTGCATCATCACCGCCGCGCGGTCTTCCTCGGCGGCGCACAGGGCGATCTTGAACTTGCGCGGCAGGAACAGGAATTCGGGGTTCACCGTCGACCACTGGCGGAGGATTTCCGCCAGCGGGCGTGGGTCGAGGAACTCGTCGGCGGCGACGCCGGCAAACGCCTCGGTGGTGATGTTGCGCACACAATTGCCGGAAGTCTGGATGGCATGCATCTCGACATCGGCGAGACGCTCGAGAATGTCCGGCACGCGCGCCAGTTCCACCCAGTTGAACTGGATATTCTGCCGCGTGGTGAAGTGGCCATAGCCGCGGTCGTGCTCGCGGGCGATCCAGGCCAGGGTGCGCATCTGCTCGCTGGACAGCGTGCCGTAGGGAATCGCCACCCGCAGCATGTAGGCATGCTTCTGCAGGTACAGGCCGTTCTGCAAGCGCAGCGGCAGGAATTCCTCTTCGCTCAGCTCATCGCTCAGGCGACGCTGCACCTGGTCACGGAACTGTGCCACCCGTTCGCGCACCAGGGCGCGGTCGTAATCGTCGTATCGGTACATCGCCAGGCCACCTTCGGATCGTTGCGTGGCGGCCTGCTTCTGTCGTCGGACGCGCCACTTTTCGGTTGACCGAACTATGGCCGGCGCCTGTTGTGCAAAACAGCGGCAGATCGCGCGCTAAAAACCGGATCAGATGCACCCTGCCTCTGCCCCGGCGGGGCTGCGACCGGTTGCCGCAACAGGCCCGATCAGCCGTTCCATCGCGCAGTACGCCAGGCCCGTGGTGCTGCGGCGCGGAGCGATTCTCGCCATCTGATATGGTTTTTTCCGGCGAACCTGAATCTGTTTCGGGTGCAGACCGATTCGTACAGTCGCGGCGCCTCTTCTGCCTGATGGGCCACGACAATGAGCGAAAGAATCCCCGCGAAGGTCATCGAGATCGACGCACCGCAACGTTTTACCCCGCCGCCGAAACCGCTGTCGGCGGTGACCCCGACGGTCTACACCAAACGCTTCGCCGGACGCTTCCGCGACCTGCGCCGGCTGGGCGGCGGCCTGCTGTTCCTGCTGTTCTTCGGCACCCTGTGGCTGCAATGGAACGGCCGCCAGGCGGTGCTCTGGGACCTGCCCGAACGCAAGTTCTACATCTTCGGCGCGACCTTCTGGCCGCAGGATTTCATCCTGCTCTCGGCGATCCTGATCATCGCCGCCTTCGGCCTGTTCTTCATCACGGTGTTCGCCGGCCGCGTCTGGTGCGGCTACACCTGCCCGCAGAGCGTGTGGACCTGGATATTCATGTGGGCCGAGCAGGTCACCGAGGGCGACCGCAACCAGCGCATGAAGCTGGACAAGGGTCCGGCCAGCGCCGAGAAAGTCCTGCGCAAAAGTGCCAAGCACGGTCTCTGGCTGCTGATCAGCCTGGCCACGGCGGTCACCTTCATCGGCTACTTCACGCCGGTGCGGCCGCTGGTGATGGACCTGCTCACCTTCAAGCTCGACCTGGAAAGCACCTTCTGGGTCGCCTTCTTCGCCGCCGCCACCTACGCCAACGCCGGCTGGCTGCGCGAGCAGGTGTGCATCCACATGTGCCCGTATTCGCGCTTCCAGAGCGTGATGTTCGACAAGGACACGCTGATCATTTCCTACGACGCGGCGCGCGGCGAGTCCCGTGGCGCACGCAAGAAGGACGCCGATCCCAAGGCCCTGGGCCTGGGCGACTGCATCGACTGCCAGCAGTGCGTACAGGTCTGCCCTACCGGCATCGACATCCGCGACGGCCTGCAGATCGCCTGCATCGGCTGCGCCGCCTGCGTCGACGCCTGCGACTCGGTGATGGACAAGATGGGCTATGACCGCGGGCTGGTGCGCTACACCTCCGAGCGTGCGCTCGAAGGCGGCAAGACCCACCTGCTGCGCCCGCGCCTGATCGGCTACGCGGCGGTGCTGCTGGTGATGATCGGCGCCTTCGTCTGGGCATTGGAGGCGCGGCCGCTGATCAACCTTGACGTCGCCCGCGACCGTGGCCTGTTCCGCGAGAACGCCGCCGGCGAGATCGAGAACATCTACAACCTCAAGCTGATCAACAAGACCCAGCAGCCGCAGCACTATCACCTGAGCCTCGCCGACGGCGCCGGCTACCGCCTGCAGGGCGTGCCGGAACTGATGCTGCAACCAGGCGAGATCCGCGACTTCGCCATCTCGGTGGCAAGCCTGGCGCAGAGCAGCGCCGGCGGCTCGGTGCCGCTGCACTTCAAGGTCAGCGATGGCAACGAGTCCATCGACGCCGCCAGCACCTTCGTCTCGCCGAGGCGCTGAGCATGGCCAGGGAGCTTGGCGTGACCTCGGCGCAGCGCCTAGAGTGGGCGGACTCTTCCGCCCCCCAGGCCGCCGTGCAGGACAAGATGAAGCGCTACGAGAAATTCGCCGACGAGATCGCCGGGCTGATCCGCAGCGGCGTGCTCGCCCCCGGCCAGAAAGTCCCCTCGGTACGGCACGCCAGCCGCACCTACGGGGTCAGCGCTTCCACGGTGTTCCAGGCCTATTACCTGCTGGAGGATCGCGGCCTGATCGTCGCCCGCGCGCGCTCGGGCTACTTCGTCCGCGAGCATGTGCAGCGCGCCCTGGCCGAGCCGGAAATCGCCCGCCATGACGCGCAGACCACCGAGGTGGACGTCAGCGAACTGGTGTTCTCGGTGCTCAGCTCGATCAAGGACCCGGACACCGTGCCCTTCGGCTCGGCCTTCCCGGCGCCGGAACTCTTCCCCCTGCCTCGCCTGGCGCGCTCCATGGCGCACGCTGTGCGCGACATGGACCCGCGCTCGGTGGTGGCCGACCTCGCGCCGGGCAGCCACGCGCTGCGCCGGCAGATCGCCCTGCGCTACATGGTCGGCGGGATGCCACTGCCGGTGGAAGAACTGGTGGTCACCAACGGCGCGCTGGAAGCGCTGAACCTGTGCCTGCAGGTGGTCACCCAGCCGGGCGACCTGGTGGCCATCGAAGCCCCCGCTTTCTATGCCAGCCTGCAGGTACTGGAGCGGTTGAAGCTCAAGGCCGTGGAAATCCCCGTCCATCCGCGCGAAGGCATCGACCTCGACGTGCTCGCCGACAGCCTGGCGCGCCTGCCGATCAAGGCCTGCTGGTTCATGAGCAACTTCCAGAACCCGTTGGGCGCCAGCATGAGCGAGGACAAGAAACGCGCCCTCGCCGCGCTGCTGAGCCAGCACCAGGTGCCGCTCATCGAGGACGACGTCTACGCCGAACTGTACTTCGCCGCGCAGGCGCCCAAGCCGGTGAAGGCGTTCGATAGCGAAGGGCTGGTGATGCACTGCAGCTCCTTCTCCAAGAGCCTGGCGCCGGGCTACCGGGTTGGTTGGGTCGCTGGCGGGCGCTACGCCGAGCAGATCGAGCGGCTCAAGCTGATGACCAGCCTGTCGGCCTCGGTGCCGGCCCAGGCGGCCATCGCCGATTACCTGCAGCACGGCGGCTACGACCGCCACCTGCGCAAGCTGCGCCATGCGCTGGAAAGCCAGCAGCACGCCATGCTCGCCGCCGTGGCCCGGCACTTCCCTGCCGCTACCCGCGTCACCCGGCCCAGCGGCGGCTACTTCCTGTGGCTTGAGCTGCCCGAGCAGATCGACGCGCTCAAGCTGTTCCAGCTCGCCCACGCCCAAGGCATCAGCCTCGCGCCGGGCCCGATCTTCTCGGCGACGCGGCGCTTCGGCCACTGCCTGCGGCTGAACTATGGCCACCCCTGGACCACGGCCAGCGAACAGGCCATGGAAACCCTCGGGCGGATCATCCATTCGCTGCAGGGCTGAACGCCTGCGTTCGACTGATCCGCACATTCGGAAACGATCTGTATCTGTGCGACGTGTTGTCGCAGACCTACCCTGTCAGGCAGGAAACCCGGACGAGGGACGCTGCCATGGAAGCGGAAGGCCTGACGATCTTGCTGACAGTGTGCGCCGCACTCGGCGTACACCTGTGGGTGCGCTGGTACCTGCGCCGCGGAATGCAGCCGCGTGGAGATCAATGGCTGGCCTGAGCGGCTCTACGTAGGAGCGAGCTCGCTCGCGAACGGCCCAGCTCTGGCGCCCCCAGGAAGGTCTGTTCGCGAGCAGGCTCGCTTCTACTGGAAGCAAAAGCCCGCGTTCTACGGCCGATACAGATGCGCATGCCCTGCGCTGTACAGCGACGAATCGGCAAACCCCTCCGCTCCCAGCACCCTGCCGACCAGGATCAGCGCCGTGCGCCGGAAACCCTTGGCTTCGGCCTTGGGCAGGATGTCGCCAAGGGTGCCGGTGACCTGGTCCTGGTCCGGCCAGCTCGCGCGGTGGACAACGGCGATGGGGCAATCAGCGCCGTAGTACGGCAGCAGTTCTGCAACGATGTTCGGCAACTGCCCCACGCCCAGGTGAATCGCGAGGGTCGCGCGGTGCTGCGCCAGTTCGGCGAGGGATTCACCCTCGGGCATGCGCGTCCTGCTTGCGTAGCGGGTGAGAATCAGCGTCTGCGAGATGTCCGGCAGCGTCAGCTCGCAACCCAGGAGCGCCGCGCAGGCGGAAGTCGCGGTGACGCCAGGGACGATCTCGTAGGCGATACCCAACTCGCGCAGATGGCGAATCTGCTCGCCGATGGCGCCGTACAGCGACGGGTCGCCGGAGTGCACCCGCGCCACATCCTTGCCTTCGGCGTGGGCCTGCGCCAGCAGCGCGATGATCTCTTCCAGAGTCAGTTCGGCGGTGTTCACCGCGCGCTCGGCGCTGTGCCCTTCCAGCACTGTCGGCGGCACCAGCGAGCCGGCGTAGAGGATCACCGGGCAGCTGCGGATCAGCCGCTGGCCCTTGACCGTAATGAGCTCGGGGTCGCCGGGGCCGGCGCCGATGAAGTAGACCGTCATGTGGGCTCCTGTGCGGATTCGACGGGGATGAAGGCGAGCGCGCAAGTGGCTTGTTCGCTGCGGCGCTTGCCCACCAGCAGGCGTGCAGGCGCACCCGCTTGCACCTCGGCCTGCAGCAACGCGGCCGCCTCGGCCACGCTGGCGCTGCCGACAGCCGTGCGCACGGTTTCGGATGGCTCGCCCAAGCGCTTCTCGCAGGCCGCAAGCTGTTGCGGCGTGAACAGCGCCAGCGGCAGGTCGAGCGCGGCGGCCAGCGCAGCCAGCCCTTCTTCGTCGGCCTTCAGCGTGGCGCTGGCCAGCGCAGTGAGATTCGATTCGTCGAGCCCGGCCTCGGCCAGCGTTTCGCGCAGCAGGGCGCGCAGTTCGTCGAGCGGGCAACCCCGGCGGCAACCGAGGCCGGCAACCAGTGTCATGGTCGCTCTCCTGGCAGATGAAAATAAAAACCCCGCAGACGGCAGTGCCGACTGCGGGGTCGAGCATAGCGCGTGGATCAGGCCGACGGCGCGAAGCGGCGGAACAGCCAGGCGGCGAGCAGGCCGAGCGCTACCCAGAAGACCGCATTGGTGACCAGCGAGGCGAGGATGAACTCGTGGGCCAGGCTTTCCGGTGCAAGACTGGAATGCATTTCCGGCTGCGGCGCACCGATCACATGCGGCACTGCCAGCAGCGCGACACCGACGACCTTCAGTGCCCAGTGTCGGCCGAACACCAACAGCGCGAGGCCGGCGGCAGTGGCGGCGGCGGTGCCGATCCACCAGGTCTGCCGCAGGGTCAGGTCGGCGGCGGCGGTGCCGGGGACTTCCGGCGGCAGGCCCAACGAAGGCGCCAGGGTGAACACGGCGAAACCGGCCAGGCCCCAGAGCAGGCCTTCGGAGGTCTTGCCCGGCTCGCGCAGGGTGAACAGGCCGGCCAGCATCAGGGCGAAGCCCACCGCGACCACCAGGTTGCCGCCGGTGGTGGAGAGGATGCGCTGCCAGCCGTCTTCCGGTTCCCAGGCTTGCGCGTCATGGTGGTGGCCAGCGGCAGCACCCTCGGCATGCTCATGAGCGTGCTCCTCGACCAGCGCGGCGGCCGGCTCGGATTTCTCATAGGTCTCCGCCTTGAGGATCAGCGGGGATACCCACAGCAATTGGACGACCGTCAGCACCAGCGCCGCGATCAGACCGGCGAAACCGGCGGTCTGGGCGATACGTTTGATCATTGCAGTTCTCCGGACTCTCGGGCCGCGTATGACAGGCAAAGCATGTTCGTGACCGCATCGAACGAGCAGTCAGGGACGCTTCAACTCAGCCGCGTCTACACGCAGCCCACACAGATCAGTGGCAGGGGAAGCCCGCGCTATGACGGGTATCGTGGGCTGCGTTGTGCACCGCCTCCAGATGCGAGAAGCCGGCGAAATACACCAGCAGCGCACCCAGCAGGCTGGCGCCGACGGCCAGGCTGATGCGCTTGGAAAGGGGGATGGAAGTGCTCGACGCGTGCGTCAGGGTGCTGCTGGACATGAACGTTCCCTCTGAAGATCAAAGTAAGAGAACGCAGAGGTTGAACGCATTCGAACGCGCCGAAACGGTCGCGCCACGGCCTGCGCCCGCCCACCGCGGGTTTGCCAAAACGAAGGATTCCAGGCCGGTCTCCGGGCTTGCGATGTCGACCGTATGGCCGGGCGAGTCAGCCTTCCCATGCGCGAGCACAGTGGCTACCGATGACTCATCAATCGCTTACCGTTGCGGGGGCAGCGCCGGACTTGTCCTTGTGGACGCACCGGCTTCCCGTTTCACCTCGCGCGCGACGGCGCGAGACACCTGAAACCGCGCTAGCTGACCACGAAGGCCCGCAAGCGTCAACCACGCGGCAATCGATCCTCGGCAATTGACCGTGCCGCCTGCGCTGCGTAGCCTTCCTCCCTTCGAGGTTCTCCGGCGCCGGCCGGAGCTAAGAGGGAACGTGGAAATCTTCGGATGCGCCACGGCTGCCCCCGCAACTGTGAACAGCCTGTCTCTTCACGCGCCACTGCCGATTCGGGCGGGAAGGCGAAGGGACGACAGAGGGCTGTGAGCCAGGAGACCTGCCTCGTGCAGCATCAAGACAACCGGGCGGGGTGATCCGGTGGCGACCTTCGTTGCGCGGCGAACCCGCGAGCGCGCCCTTCATCCGCCCTCCAATTTCACTTGCGAGGCGCGCATGAAAACCCTGGCCAAACTCCCCGTCACCATCGTCACCGGCTTCCTCGGCGCCGGTAAGACCACCCTGCTCCGCCACATGCTCGACTCGGCCTCCGGCCGCCGCATCGCGGTGATCGTCAACGAGTTCGGCGAGTTGGGCATCGACGGTGAAATCCTCAAGCAGTGCTCCATCGGTTGCAGCGAAGAAGAAGCGGTCGGCCGCGTCTTCGAACTGGCCAACGGCTGCCTGTGCTGCACCGTGCAGGAAGAGTTCTTCCCGGTGATGCGCGAACTGGTGGCGCGCCGCGGCGACCTCGACCAGCTCCTCATCGAGACCTCGGGCCTGGCCCTGCCCAAGCCGTTGGTGCAGGCCTTCCAGTGGCCGGAGATCCGCAACGCCTGCACCGTGGACGCGGTGATCACCGTGGTCGACAGCCCGGCCGTGGCCGCCGGCACCTTCGCCGCGCACCCCGAGCAGGTGGACGAGCAGCGCAAGCAGGACCCGAACCTGGACCACGAATCGCCACTGCACGAACTCTTCGAAGACCAGTTGGCCAGCGCCGACCTGGTGGTGCTGAACAAGGCCGACCTGCTGGACGCCGAAGCGCTGGCCCGCGTGCGCGCCGAAGTCGCCGAGGAGCTGCCACCGGCGGTGAAGATCGTCGAAGCCAACTCCGGCCAGCTGTCGCTTTCCGTGCTGCTGGGCCTGAACGCCGAGGCCGAGCTGCACATCGACAGCCGCCCGACACACCACGACCACGAAGGCCATGAAGATCACGACCACGACGAGTTCGACTCCTTCCATGTCGACCTGCCGGAAGTGGAAGAGCGCGCTCTGCTGGATGCACTGAATACCCTGGTCGAGCGCCACGCCGTGCTGCGCATCAAGGGCTTCGTCGCCATCCCCGGCAAGCCCATGCGCCTGCTGGTGCAAGGTGTCGGCAAGCGCTTCGACAAGCACTTCGACCGCGCCTGGCGCAGCGATGAAACCCGTGGCACCCGGCTGGTGGTGATCGGCCAGGAATTGGACCAGGCCGCCATCGCCAACGAGCTGCGTACGGCCCTGGCGTGAACCTGACCACCCTCTCCCCCAGCCCCTCTCCCTGAAGGGAGAGGGGAGCTACATCGGCGCTCCGCCGGCAGAACGGTGTATAGGCAAACGCCATGTACGCCTGTGAGCACAAAACCAGCGCGCACGCCGATCCACCCCCTCTCCCTTCAGGGGGGGACGCCCAGTCAGAGGGCTGGGGAGAGGGTGTCACCACCGAGCGATAAGGCCCGATCCATGCACCTGCTGCGCACCCAACCCGGCGGTTTCGTCCCCGACGACGGCATCGCCCATCTGGCCCAGACGCCCGCCGAGCTGGTGATTCTCTGCAGCGGCGACTCGCACCTGGCGCTGCTCGCCGAGGCCGCCCGCGAACTGCCGGAGGACTACCCGAGCCTGCGCCTGGCCAACCCCATGCAGTTGCAGAACCACGCCTCGGTGGACCTCTACGTCGACGAAGTGCTGCAACATGCCAAGGTCATCCTGATTTCCGTGCACGGTGGCGTCGGGTACTGGCGCTACGGCATGGAGCAGTTGGCGGCGCTGGCCGAGCGCGGCGTCACACTGATCGCGGTACCCGGCGACGACAAGCCAGACCCCGAATTGACCGCCCTGTGCAGCGTTGCCCCGCAGGACGCCGAACGCCTCTGGCAATACCTGCGCCAGGGCGGTATGGACAATGCCCGGCACCTCTTCGCCTGCCTCGCCACGCAGCATCTGCAACGCGACTATCCGTGGAGCGAGCCACGAACGCTGCCCCGCGTCGCGCTCTACCATCCACCGACCGGTCACTGCGACCTCGCCCGCTGGCAGGCCGACTGGAAACCCGAGTGGCCGGTCGCCGCGCTGCTGTTCTACCGCACGCACCTGCAGGCGGCGAACACCGGCTTCATCGACACCTTCTGCGAACGCCTGCAGGCCCAGGGCATCAACCCGTTGCCCATCGCCGTGGCCAGCCTCAAGGAAACGGCCTGCCTGGACGCGGTGGAAACCCTGCTCGACAACGCGGACGCCGAGCTGATCATCAACACCACCGGCTTCGCCCAGTCGAACCCGGAGGCGCCACAGGATCGGCCGTTCAGGCGCGACGTGCCGGTGCTGCAGGCCATCTGCTCGCTGGACAACCACGACCTCTGGCGCGCCAACCCACAAGGCCTCGGCCCACGCGACCTGGCCATGCACATCGCGCTGCCGGAGCTGGACGGCCGCCTCATCACCCGGCCGATCAGTTTCAAGGGTCTGGCCTGGCGCAGCGAGCGCAGCCAGAGCGATGTGGTCTGCTACCTGCCGCACCTGCCGGGCATGGACTTCGTCGCCGAACTGGCGCGACGCTGGATGCTGCTGGCGCGCAAGGCCAACGCCGACAAGCGCGTGGCGCTGGTCCTGGCGAACTACCCGACTCGCGACGGACGCATCGGCAACGGCGTCGGCCTCGACACGCCGGCCGCCGCATTGAACATCCTGAGCGCGCTGGAGGCTCAGGGTTATCCGGTCGCCGGTCTGCCCGATTCCGGCACCGCGCTGATCCACCAACTGCTCGGCGGTATCAGCAACGATCCCGACAGCCTCGACCTCCGCCCCTGCGCGCAGAGCCTGGCGCTGGACGACTACCTCGCCTGCTTCGCGCGCCTACCCGCAGCCAACCAGCAAGCGGTTCGCGAGCGCTGGGGCGAGCCGCAGCAGGACCCGATGTTCCGCAGCGGCCGCATGATGGTCGCCGGCCTGCGCCTGGGCCTCGGCTTCGTCGGCATCCAGCCGGCGCGCGGCTACCAGCTCGATGCAGCGGCGATCTACCACGACCCGTCACTGGTGCCGCCCCACGGCTACCTCGCCTTCTACTTCTGGCTGCGCGAGGTGTTCGGCGCCGACGCGGTGGTCCACGTCGGCAAGCACGGCAACCTGGAATGGCTGCCGGGCAAGGGCGTCGGGCTCTCCGAGGAATGCTGGACGGACGCGATCCTCGGACCGCTGCCGAACCTCTACCCGTTCATCGTCAACGACCCCGGCGAAGGCGCACAGGCCAAGCGCCGCGCCCAGGCGGTGATCATCGACCACCTGATGCCGCCGCTGACCCGCGCGGAAAACTACGGCCCGCTGCGCGACCTGGAACGCCTGGCCGATGAGTACTACGACGCCTCCCTGCTGGACCCGCGCCGCGCCAGCGAACTGCGCGGCGACATCCTCACGCTGGTGCGCGACACCGCGCTGGACCGCGAGCTGGGCCTGCAACTGAGCGACGATCCGGAAAGCTGGCTGCCGCAGCTGGACACCTACCTGTGCGACCTGAAGGAATCGCAGATTCGCGATGGCCTGCACGTGTTCGGCGAGTCACCCGTGGGCGAGCTGCGCCGCGATACCTTGCTGTCGTTGGTGCGCATTCCGCGCGGCGATGGTCGCGGTGAAAATGCCAGCCTGCTGCGCGCGCTGGGCGAGGATCTGCAGTTGGGCCGCGACCCGCTGGATGAAGCTTTCGCCGAGCCTTGGGAAGGCCCGCGTCCGGATGTGCTGCTCGCCGTGAGCGACGAACCCTGGCGCAGCAACGGCGACACCCGCGAGCGCTTGGAGCTGTTCGCCCTGCGCCTTATCGATGGCTTGGTCAGCGCGCCCGGCAGCGCCAGCGCGGCGGTCCTTGCACACCTGCACCAGCAGATCGCGCCGGCCCTCGACGCCTGCGGCGCCAGCGAGATCGGCCACCTGCTCGCCGGCCTCGACGGCCGCTTCGTACCGCCCGGCCCCAGCGGCGCGCCCAGTCGCGGGCGGGTCGATGTGCTGCCCACCGGGCGCAACTTCTTCACCGTGGACGTGCGCAACCTGCCCACGCCCACCGCCTTCCGCCTGGGCTTCCAGTCCGCCAGCCGACTGCTCGAACGCCACCTGCAGGATCACGGCGACCACCTGCGCCAGCTCGGCCTGTCGGTGTGGGGGACGGCGACCATGCGCACCGGCGGCGACGACATCGCCCAGGCGCTGGCGCTGCTCGGCGTGCGCCCGGTGTGGCAAGCCGGCAGCCAGCGCGTGGAAGACTTCGAGATCCTGCCGATCAGCCTGCTCGACCGCCCGCGGGTGGACGTGACGCTGCGGGTGTCCGGCTTCTTCCGCGATGCCTTCGCCAACCTGATCCGCCTGTTCGACGCCGCCGTGCAGGCCGTCGCCGCGCTGGATGAGCCGGACGACCTGAACCCGCTGGCCGCCCGCGTACGGGCCGATCAAACGCGGCTGGTGAGCGAAGGGCTTCACGCCGACGAGGCCCGCCGCCAGGCCGGCTGGCGCATCTTCGGCGCGCAGCCCGGCGCCTACGGTGCCGGCGTGCAGGGCGTGATCGAATCGCGCCAGTGGGACAGCCGCGCCGACCTCGCCGAGGCCTACCTGAACTGGGGCGGCTACGCCTACGGCGCCCGCGACGAGGGCACCCCGGCGCGCGAGCGCTTCGCCCAGCGCCTGTCCGGCCTGCAGGC
Source organism: Pseudomonas nitroreducens TX1 (assembly GCF_000313755.1). Taxonomy (GTDB): domain Bacteria; phylum Pseudomonadota; class Gammaproteobacteria; order Pseudomonadales; family Pseudomonadaceae; genus Pseudomonas; species Pseudomonas nitroreducens_A. The sequence goes on from NZ_AMZB01000136.1 coordinate 318,034, forward strand.
GGTGCTGCACAACCAGGACAACCGCGAGCACGACATCCTCGATTCCAACGACTACTACCAGTTCCAGGGCGGCATGCTCGCCGCCGCCGAGGTCATCCAGGGCCAGTCGCTGTCCAGCTACCACGGCGACCACAGCCAGCCGGACAACCCGCGCATCCGCACCCTCAAGGAAGAGCTCGGCCGCGTGGTCCGCGCCCGCGCGGTGAATCCGAAATGGATCGCCGGCATGAAGCGCCACGGCTACAAGGGCGCCTTCGAACTGGCCGCGACGGTGGACTACCTGTTCGCCTTCGACGCCACCAGCGAACTGGTCGACGACCACCAGTACCGCCTGCTGGCCGACGCCTACCTGCTGGACGACGCCACCCGCGAGTTCATCCGCCAGCACAACCCCGAAGCCCTGCGCGACATCGCCGAACGCCTGGTGGAAGCGCAGCAGCGCGGATTGTGGGAAGAGCCGGGGGAGTACCGGGAGATGCTGGAGAACCTGCTGGTGGATAGCGAAGAGCAGTGAGGAATTTCCAACTTTCGTACGTAGCTTGGGATTCCTCAGCGGAAGCTTGCCCTCTCCCTAACCCTCTCCCTTTAGGGAGAGGGTTAGGGAGAGGGAAGCCCCGCCGAGCACGGACCCGCAGAAGAAGACAATTGCTCCTACAGAAAAGCCTCAACCGCGACGCAGCCGCTCCGCCGCGTTCAGCAGCAGCGCCTCGGTGCCGCTCCAGCCCAGGCAGCCGTCGGTGATCGATACACCGTAGCGCAGTTCGCCGGACAACGGCTGGCAGCCATCGAACAGGTGACTCTCCAGCATCACGCCGCGCAGCGAAGCGTCACCGGCCAGGCGCTGGTCGAGCACGCTGTCCAGTACCGCCGGCTGGCGCAGCGGGTCCTTGCCGCTGTTGGCGTGGCTGCAATCGACCATGATGCTCGCCTCGAGGCCGAGCTTCTCCAGCCCCTGGCGAATCTGCTGCACGCTGGCCGCATCGAAGTTCGGGCCGGCGTGACCACCGCGCAGCACCAGATGGGTGTCCGGGTTGCCCTGGGTCTGCACCAGCGACGGGCGGCCCTGCGCATCGATGCCGAAGTGCTGGTGCGGGTGAGCCGCGGAGCGCATGGCATCGGTGGCGATGCCAATGCTGCCGTCGGTGCCGTTCTTGAAGCCCACCGGCAGGTCCAGGCCGCTGACCATCTCGCGGTGCACCTGGGATTCGCTGGTGCGCGCGCCGATGGCGGCCCAGCCCAGCAGGTCGTCGAAGTAGCCGGCCACCAGCGGTTGCAGCAGTTCGGTGGCGATCGGCAGGCCGCGTTCGAGCATGCCCAGCATCAGTCGGCGCGACAGTTCAAGGCCGCCGGCCATGTCGCCGGTGCCGTCCAGCTGCGGGTCGTAGACCAGGCCTTTCCAGCCAATCGTAGTGCGCGGTTTTTCGACGTAGGCGCGCATCACCAGCAGCAGCTGGTCGCTCACCTGCGGCGCCAGTTCGGCGAGGCGGTCGGCGTATTCGAGGGCGGAAACGGGGTCGTGCAGCGAGCAGGGACCGATCACCACCAGCAGGCGCGGATCGCGGCCATCGAGCACGGCGCGGATCGCCTCGCGGCCTTCACGCACGCGGTGGGCCATGGCGGCGGAGAGCGGCTGGCGCTGGCGCAGTTCGGCGGGGCTCGGCAGCGGTTGTTCGCGGCGGCGAGCGGAGGGCAGCGGCAGGTCGAGGACTTCGGCGGTAGCTGCGTGTTCTTGGCGGATCAGGGAGGAGGTGGAGGCGTTCATCTGACTGGCATCCTTGGCCGGCGCGGTGGTCGTTCCGCGCTCGGCGCTCTATCTAAGTGTTCGTGGCAAGGCTCTTTGGGTGGCACGCAGCGCGCTGCTAAATCGCCAGTCGGAGTTGCGGTAATAACGGTAATCAGTGGTGTAGGCGTTCATGTGTCGATCCTCTGTCTGAGCGTTTTCGCTCGTTTCGATGCGGTGGGCCTTGTGGGCCGGAAAACAAAAACCCCGGTCGGGTTGCCGACCGGGGTTTTGGGAAACTGTCTGGTTGGCGACCCTGCTTGCTAGGGCGCCTGTGGGGTATCAGGCGCGCCTTTGGCTAAACCAATACCCATAGAAGAAATAGCCGGCAGCAGCGACCAGGACCTGCGCGCGAGCAACCACGGAGCCAATGGCACCGAGGCGGGCGAGGGACTGGATGGACAGGCTGGACGGCATGATGTTCTCCGTGGAAGTGGAGCCAAGTTACTGCATCGCGACGTGCCGATCAATGACTTGGCTCTATCGTTCTGATGGACATTGGTCGCACCTCCTACGCTCGGTTCGCTACCATGCACGGACGAAATCCGCAGGAAATCCCCATGAGCGCCCTTCCCCATTTCCCACTGGCAGCCGTCGTCGGCGCCGATGAGCTGAAGCTGGCCCTGTGCCTGGTGGCCATCGACCCGGCCATTGGCGGTGTGCTGATCGAAGGGCCGCGCGGCATGGCCAAGTCCACCCTGGCGCGCGGCGTCGCCGACCTGCTGGACGGCGGGCGCTTCGTCACCCTGCCGCTGGGCGCCAGCGAGGAACGCATCGTCGGCACCCTCGACCTGGATGCCGCGCTGGGCGAAGGCCGCGCGCAGTTCTCCCCCGGCGTGCTGGCCCATGCCCACGGCGGCGTGCTCTATGTGGATGAAGTGAACCTGCTGCCCGACCACCTCGTCGACCTGCTGCTCGACGTGGCCGCCAGCGGCATCAACCTGATCGAACGCGACGGCCTGTCCCACAGCCACCCGGCGCGTTTCGTGCTGATCGGCACCATGAACCCCGAGGAGGGCGAACTGCGCCCGCAGCTGCTGGACCGCTTCGGTCTCAAGGTGCAGCTGCAAGGCACGCCGGCACCCACCGAGCGCGCCGAGATCGTCCGTCGCCGCCTGGCCTTCGATGCCGACCCGCAGGCGTTCCTGAATCAGTGGCAAGTTGCGCAGCAGGCGCTGCAACAACGCTGTGTCGATGCGCGCCAACAGCTGGCGGTGATTGCGCTGGATGACGCTGCGCTGAACGAGATCGCCGAGCGCTGCCATGCCGCCGGCGTCGATGGCCTGCGTGCCGATCTGGTCTGGCTGCGCGCCGCCCGTGCGCATGCCGCCTGGCGCGGTGCCAATGCCATCGAGGCGCAGGACATCGATGCGGTGGAACACTTCGCCCTCGCCCATCGCCGTCGCCACGCGCCGTCACAATCGGCAACGCCTCCGCAGTCATCCTCCAGCCAACCCCAAGCGCCGTCCAACGCCTCCAACGGCGAAGGCCAATGGGGCGAGCTGCCCGCGCAGAGCATTGCCATGGGCGAACGCCGGCAACTGACGGGCTGGCCAAAAAAGCCCTGAGCATCCGCCCGCGCCCGGCCCCAGGCGCGGATGCCACCCCCCGACCCGGCCAGCTCGCCGGCGGCCGCAGCGGCGCCCGCCAACAGGGCGCGCTCGGCCGCATCGACTGGCCCGCCACCCTGCGCAATGGCCGCCCACAACGCCGCACGGATCTCGTGCTGCGCGCCCGCAGCCGCAAGCCCGGCGAGCTCTGGCTGGTGATAGTCGACGCCTCCGCCAGCACCCGTCGCCACGGCGCCCTCGCGCAGGCCAAGGGTCTGCTCGCTGACACCTTCGAACAGGCCTACCGCCAACGCGCACGCCTCGCCGTGCTGCACGCCACCGGCGCACAAGCGCGCTGGTTGTGGCAAGGGCAGAAAGCATCCGGTCAATTGCAGGAGTGGCTGGAGCAACTGGGAGCCGGCGGCGGCACTCCGCTGGTCGAGGCAATCGAGCAAGCCCGCGAATGGCTGGACCGGCGCCAGCGCCAGAATCCGGGCGAACACCAGCGCCTGCTGGTGCTGACCGACGGCCGCCTGCGTGACTGGCCGGCGCTGCAGCCACTGAACTGCCCGACAGTGCTGGTGGATATCGAGGGTGGCGTGGTCAGGCTTGGCCGCGCACAAAAACTGGCCGGCGAGCTGGGCGCGGAGTACCGGCGGATCGCTGAGATTTCCGCGCCCTATCGCTAGGAACCCTCAGGGCTCCCCATTGCGCCCGTGCAGCAGGAACCCGGGCCGCTCGCTCAGGCGCTCGTAATAAGCCGCCACGGCCGGCAACTCCGGACGCTGCATGGGTGTCAGGTACCAGCGGTTCACCGACAGTCCGATGACGACATCGGCGAGGCTGAAGCAAGCCCCGGTGACGAACGCGCCGGTGTGGGCCAGCTGTCGATCCAGCAGGGCCATGCAGTGGTTCCATTGCGCCTCGCTCAGGGCGATGGCGGACTCGTCGGTGTGGCTTGGGCTGTTGCGCACCCTGGCCGTGAACACGTAACGCCAGGCGCTGTTCAGCTCGGTGGCCTGCCAGCCCATCCATTGCTCCACCAGCGCGCGCCCGCGGGGTGAGGTGGGCAGCAGTTCGTCGAGTGGGTACTGGGTGGCGAGATAGCCACAGATGGCATTGGATTCCCAGAGCACGAAGTCGCCGTCGATGAGGACCGGCACCATGGCGTTGGGGTTGAGGGCGATGAATTCCGCCGAAGCGGTTGAGCGGAAGCCCGTGCCCCAGTCTTCCCGCTCGTAGAGCAGGTTCAGCTCGGCGCAGGTCCAGAGCACCTTGCGCACGTTGATCGATGAAGCACGGCCGAGGATTCGCAGCATGGTGTCACTCCCTGTGAAAACCGGGGCCCAGCATAGAGACTGGCGGGGCGCCGGAGAAGCATCGTGACGACGTTCGTAGGGGCGAGCTTGCTCGCGAAGCACTACGAGGCTGTGAACACCGCGTAGCCGGGTCGTTCAATGGAACCGCCGGAGCGGTGCGATTGCAGAGGGAACAACCCGCGGCGACGCAATCGCTCACATCTGCAGGCAACACGGGGGCGCGCGCGAGCAAGCGCACTCCTACGAAAGGCAGCGCTTGAGCTCCGACCAGAGCGACTCCACGCTGTCGAACTCCCGATCCACCGTGGGCAACGCCGGCCGCGCCACGATCAGCACCGGCACACCGCGCTCGCGGGCGACCTGCAACTTCGGCTCGGTGGCCTGGCTGCCGCTGTTCTTGCTCACCAGCACGTCGGTGCCCAGGCCAGTGAACAGCTCGCGCTCGCCTTCCAGGGTGAACGGCCCGCGCGCGCCGAGCACGTCTGCACGGGCGGTGCCGGGCAGGCTTTGCAGGCAGCGCACGGTCCAGTGCTGGTGGGTGGGAATCTCGCCCAGGTGCTCCAGCGGCTCGCGACCCAGAGTGAACAGCGGGCGGTGAAACGCCTTCAGTGCCTCGATCAGCGCCCCCCAATCGGCGACCTGCCGCCAATCGTCGCCCTCGCCCGCCTGCCAGCCGGGGCGGCGCAGCGCCCAGCACGGCACGTTGGCCAGTTGCGCGGCGCGGGCGGCGTTGGCGCTGATCTGCGCGGCGTAGGGATGGGTCGCGTCGAGCAATAGGTCGAAACCGCGCTCGCGGATGAAGCCGGCAAGACCTTCTGCGCCGCCGTAACCACCCACGCGCACCTCGCAGGCCAGATCGTCCGGCACCTTGCCCAGGCCGGCGAGGCTGTAGAGATGCTGCGTCCCCAGGCGCCGCGCGATGGCCAGCGCTTCGCCGATACCGCCCAGTAGCAGGACTCGTTTCATCGAACCTCCAGCGCTTCGCCCACCAGGTTGCCCTGGCGGTCGATGGCGAAGACTTCCAGTTGTACTTCGGCGGGCACGATGCGCCGGGCGAAGGCCAGTGCGCGGGCGCAGACGGCGTCACCGAGAGCGATGCCCTCGGCGCGGCAGAGCGCCAGCGCCTGCTGGCTGGTGTTGGCGTCGCGCATGCGTTGCTGCAGGTCCACCGAGGCCCCGATGGCCGCCGCCCACTCGGCGAGCTGCGGCAGGTCGATGCTGGAGTGACGGCTGTGCAGGTCCATGTGCCCGGCCGCGAGCTTGCTGATCTTGCCGAAACCGCCGCAGAGGCTGAAACGCTCCACCGGCACCTTGCGCAGGTGCTTGAGCGCTGCACCGGCGAAGTCGCCCATCTCGATCAGCGCGGTGTCGTCGAAACCGTAGCGACGGCGCATGGCCTCCTCGCTGGCGTTGCCGGTGCAGGCGGCGAGATGGCGGAAACCGTTGGCGCGGGCGACGTCGATGCCCTGCTGGATCGACGCGATATAAGCCGAGCAGGAGAACGGCCGGACGATGCCGGTAGTGCCGAGGATCGACAGGCCGCCAAGAATGCCCAGCCGCGGGTTCATGGTCTTGAGCGCCAGCTCGGCACCGCCCTCGACATGGATGGTGACGTCGAAGCCACCGACATAGCCGCACTCGGCCGCCAGCGACGCGAGGTTGCTCCGCATCATCTGCCGTGGAACGGGGTTGATTGCCGGCTCGCCCACCGCGAGCACCAGCCCTGGCTTGGTGACGGTGCCGACGCCTTCTCCAGCGAAAAAGCGCACGCCCGGCTCATCGCTCAAGGCGACGCGCGCGAAGACCAGCGCACCGTGGGTCACGTCCGGATCGTCGCCGGCATCCTTCAGCGTACCGGCTTCGGCACCGCCAGCGGTGAGTCGGCAGAACTCCAGGCGCAGGGTCGCGCTGCGCTCTTTGGGCAGGCTGATCTGCGCGGCGTCCAGCGCTTCACCGGTGAGCAGCAGGCGCGCCGCCGCCAGGCTGGTGGCGGTGGCGCAACTGCCGGTGGTGTAACCGCTGCGCAGCGGGCGGGGTTCTTCGGGCGTCTCGTCACGCATGGTCATTCGGCCAGGGGCTTGCGCACTTCCAGCAAGGTGATCGGCAACGCCGCGCGCCAGGTATCGAAACCACCGAGCGGCTGGGCCTGGGACACAGCCAGGCGGGTCAGCTCGCCGCCGATGCGCGCGCGCCAGCTCAGCAGCATGGACTCGCTCTGCAGGGTGACGGCGTTGGCGACCAGCCGGCCACCGGGCTTGAGTTGTTCCCAGCACTGTTCGAAGACACCGGGCAGGGTTACACCACCGCCGATGAAGATCGCGTCGGGGCGCTCCAGCCCCTGCAAGGCTTCCGGCGCGGCGCCGCAGACCAGTTGCAGCGCCGGCACGCCGAGGCTGTCGCGGTTGAAACGGATATGCTCCTGACGCCCTTCGTTGGCTTCGATAGCCAGCGTTCGGCAGCTCGGATGCGCGCGCATCCATTCGATGCCGATGGAGCCGCAACCCGCACCGACGTCCCACAGCAGCTCGCCGGGTTTGGGCGCCAGCCGCGCCAGGGTCACGGCGCGCACGTCGCGCTTGGTCAGTTGACCGTCATGGCGGTAGGCCTCGTCCGGCAGGCCGATGGTCAAGGGCAGACGAACCGCGGCTGAGGCGGCTACGCATTGCACCGCAACGATATTCAGCGCAGCGGTCTCGCCCTGCGACCAGTCGCTCGCCAGCCCGTCAATACGTCGCTCCGCCTCTCCGCCCAGGTACTCGAGCACGCTCAGACGACTCGCGCCAAAACCTCGTTCGCGCAGCAGCGTGGCAATAGCCGCCGGGCTGCCGCCGTCATTGCTGAAGATCAGCAGCTTTGCTGCATCGTGGATTTGCGCGTTGAGCGCGGCCAATGGGCGTGCCACCAGCGACAGCAGTGTGCAGTCCTGCAACGGCCAGCCCATTCGTGCCGCGGCGAGAGAGGCGGAGGAAGGCGCGCAAAGCACGAGCATTTCCTCGGATGGAATCTGGCGGGCAAGGCTCGCGCCGACACCGAACAGCATCGGGTCTCCGCTGGCCAGCACGCAGGTCGGTTCGCCACGCCGGCGCAGTACCGGTTCCAGGCTGAACGGGCTCGGCCAGGCCCGGCGACGGGCGCCCAGGCAAGGCGGCAGCAACTCCAGCTGGCGTGGCGCGCCGATCACTTCGCTGGCGGCGAGCAGGGCGCGGCGGGCGGCCTTGCCGAGGCCGGCATAGCCGTCCTCGCCGATGCCGACGATGGTCAGCCAGGGCGTCATGACATGTCCTCATGGGTGCGACGTTCGATCCGACGGGCAGGCTTTTCCTGCCTTCGGGCAAAGCAGGCATAATACCCGCTTCGTCGGTGCTCGTAGGACGCTTCACCTTTTGCGGTGAGGTTTCTCAGAGCCGAAGAGGGAACACGGTTAAGCCGTGGCTGCCCCCGCAACTGTAAGCAGCGAGTCCGCGCAATGCGGCGACACGAGAACGAGGTTCCGTGCCGCCGGCCAGGCCACTGGGCAACCGGGAAGGCCGCGCTGGATGAGGACCTGCCAGCCAGGAGACCTGCCGACGAAACCAGTCGCGCGTGCAGACATCGAGCGGGGTGTATCGGTGTCGTGAAGTCCCCTTCGGGGGATTCGCAGGTCACCGCGACCCAGCCCTGGTGACCGCCGTGCAAGACCCTTCAGCCCTGCCCGTCCGCCCGCATGCCTGCCCCGGCCTGCTGCGCATCGTGGCCTCACGCGATGGCGGCATTTGCCGCATCAAGCTGCCCCGTGGACAACTCGACGCCAAGGCCGCGCGCGCCATCGCCCTGGCTGCCGAACGACATGCCGACGGCGTGCTGGAAGCAACCAACCGCGCCAACCTGCAGATTCGAGGCGTGCATGCCGGCGCCGAAAATGCGCTGAGCCTTGAATTGTTGGCCGCCGGCCTCGGCCCGCGTGAACTGGCGGCGGACGATGTGCGCAACCTGCTGGTCAGCCCTGCACTGGGCCTGGGCATGGGCATGGGCGGAGCTTTCGACGCGAGCCCGCTGGCCGCCCAACTGCTCGACCTGCTGGAGCGCACCCCGCGTTTCCATGGCCTGTCACCCAAGTTCGGCGTCCAGCTGGACGGGGGCGAAGCACTGGCGATGCTGGAGCACCCCAACGATGTCTGGTTGTCGGCAATGTCCGACGACCCGGCGCCGCTGTTCGCCTTCGGCCTGGCCGGGTGTCCGCCACAACGCGAGACCGACCGCCCCGCCCTCGCCGCCGTGTCCGCCGGGCAGGTATCGCTACTGGTGGAAACCCTGCTGCACCTGTTCCTCGATCTCGCCGGCGACGGCCCGACGCGCATGCGCCAGCTGCGCGAAATGCTCGGCGACGACGTGCTGCTGGAGCGACTGCAACAACGCCTGCCCTTCCAGCTGCAACTCGGACCGGTTGTGGATAACTGGCGACGTCCCGCACCGCAGGCTTTCGGCCATCTTGGGATTCATCCCCAGCGCCAGCCGGAACGTGCCATGGTCGGAGCAGGATTCGTCCTCGGACGTCTGGACAGCACCACGCTGTTCGGCCTCGCCGATCTCGCCGAGCGCTTCAGCGGCGGACAGCTGCGTCTGACGCCCTGGCAAAGTCTGATCCTGCCCAACCTGGCGCAGACCGACGCCGCGGTCGTACTCGGCGCGCTGGCCAATCTCGGACTGGTGATCGACGCCGCGCAGCCGCTGTCGCGCCTGATCGCGTGCAGCGGCTCCAGCGGGTGCGCACGCGGGCTGGCCGACACCAAGGCCGACGCCCTTCGCCTGGCCGAGCGCCTACGCCACGCGCCCCCGGCCGGCGTGCACCTGTGCGGTTGCCCGCGCTCCTGCGCCGCCGCCCACATCGCCCCCTACACCCTGCTGGCCGTCGCCGACGGCCGCTATGACCTGTTCCGTCGCGCCGTTGGCGTGGCCGGCTTCGGCCAGCCGCTGGCGCGCAACCTTTCCCTCGAGGCCGCCGGCAACCTGCTGGCCGCCCCCGGAGCCCCCACCGATGCTTGATTACATTCGCGACGGCCAGGCGATCTACCGCCAGTCCTTCGCCACCATTCGCGCCGAAGCCGACCTGTCCGCCATCCCCGCGGACCTCGAGAAACTTGTCGTGCGGGTGATCCACGCTTGCGGCATGGTCGATGTGGTGCAGGACCTGCGCTTCTCCGAAGGTGCCGGTGCCATCGGCCGTGCAGCCCTGGCCAACGGCGCACCGATCCTCTGCGATGCGCGGATGGTCGCCGAGGGCATCACCCGCGCGCGCCTGCCGGCCCACAACGAGGTGATCTGCACGCTCAACGATCCGGACGTTCCGGAGCTCGCCCGCGAGCTGGGCAACACCCGCTCGGCGGTGGCGCTGGAGCACTGGCGCGAGCACCTGGAAGGCAGCGTGGTGGTGATCGGCAACGCGCCGACCGCCCTCTTCTACCTGCTGGAAATGCTCGATGCGGGCGCGCCGAAACCGGCGCTGATCCTCGGCTTTCCGGTGGGCTTCGTCGGCGCCATGGAGTCCAAGGACGCCCTCGCCGCCGACAGCCGTGGCGTGCCCTATGTGATCGTGCGCGGTCGCCGCGGCGGCAGCGCGATGGCCGCCGCCGCGGTGAACGCCCTGGCCACGGAGGTGGAATGATGGCGGGCCGTCTCATCGGCCTGGGCGTCGGCCCGGGCGACCCGGAACTGCTGACCCTCAAGGCCCTGCGCCTGCTGCGCGCGTCCCCGGTGATCGGCTACTTCGTGGCCAAGGCCAAGCACCATGCCGGCCAGGGCGGCAATGCCTTCGCCATCATCGAGGAGCACCTGCTCGCCGAGCAGCAGCGCCTGCCGCTGGTCTACCCCGTAACCACCGAGAAACTGGAGCCGCCGCTGACCTACGAGGGCGTGATCAGCGACTTCTACGACACCGCCGCCGCAGAGGTCGCCGCGCACCTGGACGCCGGCCGCGACGTGGCGGTGATCTGCGAGGGCGACCCGTTCTTCTACGGCTCCTACATGTACCTGCATGACCGTCTTTCGGACCGGTATGACACCGAAGTCGTGCCCGGCGTCTGCTCCATGCTCGGCAGCGCGGCGGTGCTCGGTGTGCCGCTGGTGTACCGCAACCAGAGCCTGTCGGTGCTGTCCGGCGTGCTGCCTGAAGAGGAGCTCAAGCGCCGCCTGGCCGACGCCGATGCGGCGGTGGTGATGAAGCTGGGGCGCAACTTCGACAAGGTCCGCCGCGTGCTGCGCGAACTGGGCCGCGATGGCGGCGCCCACTACGTCGAGCGAGCGACCATGCGCGAGCAGCGCATCGTCGCGCTGGACGATGTGGACCCGATGGCTTCGCCCTACTTCTCGATGATCGTCATCCCCGGCCAGCGGTGGAACGGCTGATGCGCGCTGCCATCGTCATTCTTGGCCAGGGCGCGCTGGCCACCGCGCGACGCCTGCAGGACGTTTATCCACAGGCACGCGTATTGGGTCTGAAAGACCGCGTCGAAGGCGCCGATGAGTCCTACTCAAACTTCGGCGATATCCTGCGCCAGCTCTACCGCGACGACACCTCGATCATCGCCCTGTGCGCCGCCGGCATCGTCATCCGCACCCTCGCCCCCCTGCTCAGCGAGAAGGGCGCAGAGCCACCGGTGCTTGCCGTGGCCGAAGACGGCAGCGCCGTGGTGCCGCTGCTCGGCGGGCTGGGTGGGGTGAACCGCATGGCCCGCGAGATCGCCGCCGCGCTGGACGTGGCGCCCGCCATCACCACCAGCGGCGAATTGCGCTTCGGCGCCTGCCTGCTGGACCCGCCGCCGGGCTATGCGCTGGCTGACATCGAACAGGGCAAGCGCTTCGTCTCCGACCTGCTGGGCGGCGACACCCTGCGCATCGAAGGCGACGCGCCCTGGCTGGACGAGTTGGACCTGCCGCTGGCCGACGATGCCGCGCACACCCTGCGAATCGATGCCCGCGCCGAAGGCATCGCGCAGAACGAGCTGCGCATCCATCCGCGTATCGTCCTCGCCCACGTCACGCTGGTTGACTCGCAGTTGCCCGAGCGCATCCGCCAGGGCCTGGCGCAGGCCGGGCTGGCCGAGGCGTCGCTGGCCGCCGTGGTCGCGCCACGCTGCCGCATGGCCGATCCGGCACTGGCCATAGCTGCCGCAGAGCTGAATGTTCCGCTGCGCTTTGTCGAGCAGGACGCGACGTTGCCGCCGGAAGTGCTGCACGGCGATTCCTTCCATTTACACCGCGCCGCCACCCCGCTAGAGGCCCAGCGCATCGGTCAGCCGCGCGGACGACTCAGTGTCATCGGCCTGGGCCCCGGCGCCAGCGACTTCATGATCCCGGCAGTGCGCCGCGCGCTGGACGAAGCCCAGGACCTGCTCGGCTACGAAACCTACGTGAAGATGGCCGAGCCGCTGCGTGACGACCAGGTGCGCCACTGCACCGACAATCGCGAGGAGATGCAGCGCGCCCGCCACGCCTTCGAACTGGCCGCCAGCGGCCGGCGCGTGGTGGTGATTTCCTCCGGTGACCCCGGTGTGTTCGCCATGGCCGCTGCGGTGATGGAGGCCCTGCACGAAAGCAGCGATCCACACTGGCATGGCGTGGAGCTGGAGGTACTGCCGGGTGTGTCCGCTGCGCTGGCCGCCGCGGCCAAGGCCGGAGCACCGCTGGGACACGACTTCTGCCTGATTTCCCTGTCAGACAACCTCAAGCCCTGGGAAACCATCGAGTCGCGCCTGGACCATGCCGGCGCCGCCGACCTGGCCATGGCCTTCTACAACCCGATCTCCAAGGCGCGGCCATGGCAATTGGGCCGGGCACTGGAAATCGTCCGTCGCCACCGCACACCGGAAACGCTGGTGGTGCTCGGCCGCGACATCGGTCGCCCGGCGGAGGCGCTGCGGGTCGTCACCCTGGGCGAACTGCTACCGGAGATGGTGGACATGCGCACCCTGGTGATCATCGGCTCGTCCCTGACCCGGCGCTTCCCCCGCGCCGGTGGCGGCGATTGGGTGTATACGCCGCGCTGGTACCGCTGAAGGCCGGCATGGCCGCTTTTCGTAGGAGCGAGCTTGCTCGCGAACGTTCCGGCACCGCAGCTACCGGGGAAATCTGTTCGCGAGCAAGCTCGCTCCTACAACAACACCGATCCGGCGAGCACGCTTGCAAATGACCAATGGCTTATTGAAAATGCGATAAATTATCATTTGCAGCGTTTCGCTCGCCCATGTCATCCACTTTCGATGTCCACGCGCTCTACAGTGACCATCACGGCTGGCTGCACAACTGGCTTCGCGGCCGGCTGGGCAACGCCGCCGATGCCGCCGATCTGGCCCAGGACACCTTCCTGCGCGTATTGCTCAGGCCGGAGCGCGTCGAACTGCATACCCCCCGCGCCTTCCTGCGTACCGTCGCCCGCGGCCTGGTCATCGATCACTGGCGACGCCAGGAACTGGAGCGCGCCTACCTCGACGCCATCGCCCATCTGCCGGAAGCGCAGGTACCCTCAGCGGAAGACCGGCACAACATCCTGCAACTGCTGGAAAACATCGCCCGCCTGCTCGACGGCCTCAAGCCGAAGGTGCGCAGCGCCTTCCTGCTGGCGCAGTGCGAAGGCATGCCCCACGCGAGAATCGCAGAGGAACTGGGCGTCTCGGTACGCTCGGTGGAGCGCTACATCGCCGAGGCGCTGTTCCACTGCTACCAGCTGCGGTACGCCGAGTGAGCAGCGCCAGCGCAACGCCCGATCCACGAGTGGTGAAACAGGCCATCCAGTGGACCCTGCGCCTGAATGGCAGTGCCGACCCCGAACTGCTCAGCGCCTGCGAGCACTGGCGCCAGGCCAGCCCGGAGCACGAAACCGCCTGGCTGCGGGTGCAAGCGCTGAACAGCGAACTGGCCAGCGGTTACCAGGCTGTGCCCGGCGCCCGCGTGGCACTGGAGACGCTGGAGAACACCAGCCAGCGCCTGCAACGGCGCCAGGCGCTCAAGCTGCTCTCGACCTTTGCCATCGGCGCCTCCGCGCTATGGCTGGCCCGCGATGTCGCGCCCTGGCAGCGCTGGCTGGCCGACTACAGCACGGCCACCGGCGAACGCCAGCGCTTCACCCTGGCAGATGGCAGCCTGCTGCAACTCAATACAGACAGTGCGGTGAACGTGCGCTTCGATCCGCACCAGCGCCTGCTGGTACTGGAGCGCGGCGAGATTCTGGTCAGCACCGCGAAGGACGCCGCACGACCGTTGCGCGTGCGCAATCGCAATGGGCTGTTCGAAGCGCTGGGCACCCGCTTCATGCTGCGTCAGGACGAGCACTCCACGCGCCTGAGCGTCGAGGAAGGTTCCGTGGCCATCGCCCCGCGCGTGCGCGGCCAGACCACCGCCATCGCCGAGGCCGGGCAGACCTACGAGATCAACGGCGACAGCGCGCTGCTGGCCGAGCAGAGCAATATGGACAGCGCCGCCTGGGTCGACGGACTGATCGTTACCCGCGACATGCGCCTGGCCGATTTCCTCGCCGAGATCGGCCGCTATCGCCATGGCCATCTGCAGTGCGACGAGAGCGTGGCCGACCTGCGGCTCTCCGGCGTGTTCCGCCTGGACGATACCAATCAGCTACTGGCCCTGCTGCCGCAGACCCTGCCAGTGCGGATAGAGAAGCGCACGGACTGGTGGGTGACGGTGAGCGCGCGGGGCTGAGCTGGAGGACTGGCGCGACCACAGGCCCCCTCTCCCAACCCTCTCCCTGAAGGGAGAGGGCGCTATCCGTGCAAACGGAGGGCTCTACGCTCGGCGGTTAGCGAGGTGTTCCGTTTCGCTCCGACCAGTCCCCTCGCCCTTCGGAGCGGGGCGAGTAGCCAGGGTTAGGGAGAGGGGACTCTTGCCGGACACACACCAGGCCTCCGGCGACATCGTCAGGAGATAATACTCTTTCGCAATCGAGAATTATTTTTGTCGGGTTTCGCCACCTCGGCCGGCAAGGAGGAATAACCCGATCATTTCCCCGCTAACGGAAGCCCCAGCATGCCAGCCGCCCACCTCCCGATGCCCTCCCCCGCTCTGCCTCGCACCAGCCGGCTGGCCCATGCCGTGCGCGGTGCCCTGCTCTGTGCAAGCCTGGGCGCCAGCCTGCCGCTGACCGCCGTCGCTGCGGACGCCAGCGCCATCACCAGCAGCCGCGCCTATGCCATTCCGGCCGGTCCGCTGGGTGAGGTGCTGAACGCTTTCGCCCGCGAAGCGCGAATCACCCTGTCGGCTACCCCCGAGCAGACCCGCGGCCTGAACTCGGCCGGGCTGAACGGCACCTACTCGGTGGACCAGGGCCTGGGCCGCCTGCTGGTGGATACCCCACTGGAAGCCGTCGACCAGGGCGACGGCAACTACGTACTGCGCGCGGCCGCACAGAGCGACGTGCTGGCCATGCCGTCCAGCGACGTGTTCGCCCTGGGCAACGCGCTGGGCGAGGAAGACGGCTACCTGGCGACCCACAGCCAGATCGCCACCAAGACCTCCAAGTCTCTGCTGGAAACCAGCCAGAGCGTCTCGGTGATCACCCGCGAGCAGATCGACGACACCGCCTCCAAGACCGTGCAGCAAGCCATGCGCTACACCCCCGGCATCTTCACCGGCCAGGTCGGCGCCTCGAACCGCTACGACTATGTGGTAATGCGCGGCTTCGCCGACAACAGCGTGGACAACATCTACCTCGATGGCCTGAAGGCCATGGGCGACAGTGGCACCTTCAGTTCGATGCAAATCGACCCGTACTTCCTCGAGCGTATCGATGTGCTCAAGGGTCCGTCCTCGGTGCTCTACGGCCGCAGCCTGCCGGGCGGGCTGGTGGCGCTGACCAGCAAGAAGCCGTTGTATGAGGACTACCACCAGATCACCGGCACCGTCGGCAACATGGGCCAGAAGGAAATGGGCTTCGACTTCAGCGGCCCGCTGGATGAGGAGAAGCGCATCGCCTACCGCCTGGTCGGCCTGGGCAAGGGTTCGGATACCCAGTTCGACCACGTCAAGGAAGAGCGCTACGCCATCGCCCCGACCCTGGCCATCGACTTCACCGACGACACCACGCTGACCCTGCAGGGCTACCTGCAGCACGACCCGAACGGCGGCTACCACGGCGGCGTGCCGGCGGACGGCGCGCTGTTCCACCACAACGGCCGGAAGATCTCCCGCGAGTTTTTCGACGGCGAACCGAACCAGGACGACTTCGACCGCACCCAGCGCATGTTCGGCTACCAGCTGGAGCACCGTTTCGACGAGGTGTGGAGCGCGCGGCAGAACTTCCGCTACCTCGACTCCGACGTCGACCTCTCGCAGGTCTATGCCTATGGCTGGACCGCGCCGAATGAGAACACCCTGAACCGCTACTACTCAGGCGCCAGCGAGCACCTGCAGGCTTACATCATCGATAACATGGCCCAGGCCGAGTTCAACACTGGCGCGGCCCAGCACACCCTGTTGATGGGCCTGGACTACCAGAAGCGTCGCACCGCCGTGGATTGGCGCTCAGGCTCCGCGGCGCCACTGGATGCCTTCGACCCGCACTACGGCAACGACGCCATCAGCTACTACCCGGACGATAACCACACCCGTCGCCTGGAACAGACCGGCGTCTACCTGCAGGACCTGATCGACATCGACCACTGGCGCTTTTCCCTGGGCATGCGCGAGGACTGGGTGACGGTCGAGGACAAGAACCGCAGCACCGGCAGCAAGGCCGACGACGACTGGAAGAAATTCACCGGGCGCATCGGTGCGCTGTATCTGTTCGACAACGGCATCGCGCCGTACATCAGCTACTCCGAGTCGTTCAACCCCAACGCCTACTCCGACCAGTCCGGCACGCCGCTCGAGCCGACCGAGGGCAAGCAGTGGGAAGCCGGCCTGAAGTTCCAGCCCGAGGGCAGCCGCAGCCTGTACACCGCGTCGGTCTTCCACATCACCCAGGAGAACGTCGCCTCGAAGGAGCCGCAGGACAACTTCTACACCTCCGTGGGGGAAGTGCGCTCCCAGGGCTTCGAACTGGAGGCCCACACCCAGGTCACCGACAACCTCAAGGTGCTCGGCAGCTACACCTACACCGACATCACCTACGCCAAGTCACTGGACGGCAACCAGGGCCATACCCCGAACCAGGCACCCAAGCACATGGCCTCGCTGTGGGCCGACTACGGCTTCAACGCCGGTCCGCTGGACGGCCTCTCCCTCGGCGGCGGTGCCCGCTACGTCGGCGAGACCTGGGCGGACAAGGAAAACACCCTGCGCGTGCCGGACTACACCCTGGTGGATGCGCGCATCGGCTACGACCTGTCCCGCGTCGGCCTGAAGGGCCTGGATGTCAGCCTCAACGCCAACAACCTGCTGGACAGGGACTACGTGGCCTCCTGCTACAGCCTGGACTTCTGCTACTTCGGCGAGAAGCGCAACGTCACCGCGACGGTGAACTACCAGTTCTGATTGCATGCCACCCAGGTCGCCGGGCGGCATTCTTGTAGGAGCGAACCTTGCCCGCGAGATCCTGCCCGAATCAGCAGGGTCGCAGGTTTCGCGGATATGATCCGCTCCTACAGAAAAAAGAGCCCCGTGTCGCGGCCGTCGGCCCGGGGCCTTCATACCTTAGAACTCTGCCGCCTGGCGGTAACGCGCTTCCAGCTCCAGCGAAACCCGGTAGGCCTGCGCCTCGCCTTCGGTGTGGAAGATGCCGACCAATTGCCCCTCCTGGTACACATCCCAGCAACGCCCGCCATGGGCGCGGAACTCGCGGGATTTATGGTCATCGTCACGCTCGGTCACTGTAATGCTCATGTCTTTCTTCTCCGGTTTTGCCGTACATCAAGGCAGCTCCAGAATCATTCAGTTAGCTAGCTAATTAAATGCCTGATTTCGAGAAAGACCCTTGCAAGGATTCGCCAAAACGAGCGTCCCAGAAACGCAAAAGCGCAGCTCGAAGGCTGCGCTCTTGGTGACGAACCGTTCGGCTCAGAACGGGATGTCGTCGTCGAAGCTGTCGTAGTCCGGAGCCGGTTGCGGCGCAGGCTGGGACTGCTGCTGAGGCGCAGGACGCTGGGCCTGCTGCGGACGCTGCTGCGGCTCGCGGGGAGCGCGCGGAGCGTCGTCACCACCGGCGCCGGGACGGCCGCCCAGCAGTTGCATGTTGCCGTTGATGTCGACGACGATTTCGGTGGTGTACTTGTCCTGGCCGTCCTGACCCTGCCACTTGCGGGTACGCAGGCTGCCTTCGACATAGATCTGCGAACCCTTGCGCACGTACTCGGCGACGATTTCCGCCAGGCGACCGAAGAACACCACGCGGTGCCACTCGGTACGCTCCTGCTGCTGGCCGGTCTGCTTGTCCTTCCAGCTCTCGCTGGTGGCGAGGGTGACGTTGGTCACCGCGTTGCCGTTGGGCATGTAGCGGGTTTCCGGATCGCCACCGACGTTACCGACCAGAATGACTTTGTTAACCCCACGGGCCATGACGCTCTCCTAAAGGCTTCGGCACGTCGCCTGCTCGGCGCCGGCGAGGCGCTCGAGGGACGTGCGATCAACTTGTTGGGAATCCACTTTGACATAAGCGGCCGCTTCTTCAGCGACCACCATCACATCGCTCACACCGGGCAATGCCTTGAAACGCTCAGCCAACGAAGCATCGCGCAGCGCCTCATCGGACAGAGGCAGGCGAATACTCGTTACATAAGGCGGTTCACGCATGGTAACAGCAATCGCCAGCCAGATGGCAGCCAGCACGGCGCAGCCGATGAATACCCCGTCAAGCCCGCCGTGCTGGAACATCCAGCCGCCCAGGATGCCGCCCACGGCGGCGCCGAGGAACTGGCTGGTGGAGTAAACGCCCATTGCCGTGCCCTTGCCGCCGGCAGGCGAGACCTTGCTTACCAGCGAAGGCAGCGAAGCCTCCAGCAGGTTGAAAGCGGTGAAGTAGACGATGATGCCGAACACCAGTTCCTTGAGGCTGTTGCCGAATTCCCAGAAGAACAGTTCGCAGAGCATCAGGGTCGCCACGGCGCCGGCCAGCACGCGTTTCATCTGGCGCTTCTTCTCGGCGTAGATGATGAACGGCACCATGCCGAAAAAGCCCACCAGCAGTGCGGTCAGGTAGACCCACCAGTGCTCTTCCTTGGGCAGCCCGGCGCGCTCCACCAGCGCCAGCGGCAGCGCGACGAAGCTGGCCATGAGGATGGCGTGCAGGACCAGGATGCCGGCGTCCAGGCGCAGCAGCTCGCCGTTCTTCAGGGTCGGCAGCAGAGACTGCTTGGCCACGCTGGACTCGCGGTGCTGCATGCGGTGGTCCGGCGTTGGGACGAAAAACAGGATGATCAGCATGCCCACCAGGGCCATCCCGGCAGTGAACCAGAACAGCCCGTGCAGGCCGAACCAGTGGGTCAGCACGGGGCCGGCGACCATCGCCACGGCGAAGGATACGCCGATGCTCATGCCGATCATCGCCATGGCCTTGGTGCGGTGCTGCTCGCGGGTAAGGTCGGACAGCATCGCCATTACCGCCGCGGAGATCGCCCCGGCGCCTTGCAGGACGCGGCCGGCGATGATGCCCCAGATGGAATCGGCGTTGGCCGCCAGCGCAGCGCCGGCGGCGAACACCAGCAAGCCGACGACAATGATCGGCCGGCGGCCGATGCGGTCGGACAGGGTGCCCAGGGGAATCTGCAGGATGGCCTGGGTCAGGCCGTAGGCGCCGATGGCCAGGCCGATCAGCGCCGGGGTGGCGCCGGCCAGGTCCTGACCGTAGGTGGCGAGCACCGGCAGCACCATGAACATGCCGAGCATGCGAAACGCGAAGACCAGCGACAGGCCGGCGGCTGCGCGGGTTTCGGTGCCACTCATGCGCTCTGTGTGGGAATCGTGCATAGGCCCCTCATGGAAAGACGAAAAACGGGGATGCGCTGAATTGCCCCCGTGACGTCGCGTCATCCGGGCCTTGCAGAGCCGGTTGTCGCCAACGCCGAAAAATAGCCGCGCATTCTAGCAGTCCTGCGGTCCAACGACACGTACGCGCCACTTTGCCGCGTGCCGACCCCGCCCCGTATACTCATCTGTTTTCGCCCGCCAAGCGAGGCCGTAGTGGACAAGATCCTCATCCGTGGGGCACGCACCCACAACCTGAAGAACATCGACCTGACCCTGCCGCGCGACAAGCTGATCGTGATCACCGGCCTGTCCGGTTCCGGCAAGTCTTCCCTGGCCTTCGACACGCTCTATGCCGAGGGCCAGCGTCGCTACGTGGAATCCCTGTCGGCCTATGCCCGGCAGTTCCTCTCGATGATGGAAAAGCCCGACGTCGACACCATCGAAGGTCTGTCGCCGGCGATTTCCATCGAGCAGAAATCCACGTCCCACAACCCACGCTCCACCGTGGGCACCATCACCGAGATCTACGACTACCTGCGCCTGCTCTATGCGCGCGTGGGTATTCCGCGCTGTCCGGACCACGACATCCCGCTGGAGGCGCAGACCGTCAGCCAGATGGTCGACCAGGTGCTGGCGCTGCCCGAGGGCCGCAAGCTGATGCTGCTGGCCCCGGTGATCCGCGAGCGCAAGGGCGAGCACCTGGCGGTGTTCGACGAGATGCGTGCCCAGGGCTTCGTCCGCGCCCGCGTCGACGGCAAGCTCTACGAACTGGATGAAGTGCCCAAGCTGGACAAGAAGCTCAAGCACTCCATCGATATCGTGGTGGATCGCTTCAAGGTGCGCGGCGACTTGCAGCAGCGCCTGGCGGAGTCCTTCGAAACGGCGATCAACCTGGCCGACGGCATTGCCCTGGTCGCACCGATGGACGATGAAGAAGGCGAAGAAATGATCTTCTCCGCCCGCTTCGCCTGCCCGATCTGCGGCCACTCCATCAGCGAGCTGGAGCCCAAGCTGTTCTCCTTCAACAACCCGGCCGGCGCCTGCCCGACCTGCGACGGCCTGGGCGTGAAGCAGTTCTTCGACGCGCGACGCGTGGTCAACGGCGAACTGACCCTGGCCGAAGGTGCCATCCGTGGCTGGGATCGACGCAACGTCTACTACTTCCAGATGCTCGGCTCGCTGGCCGGGCATTTCGGCTTCAGCCTGGAAGAGCCCTTCGGCAATCTCGACCCGGATCACCAGAAGTTCATCCTCCACGGGTCGGGCCGCGAGAACGTCGAGTTCCGCTACCTCAACGACCGCGGCGATATCGTCAAGCGCGCGCACCCCTTCGAGGGCATCCTGCCGAACCTGGAGCGCCGCTACCGCGAGACCGAATCGGCCACCGTGCGCGAGGAACTGGCCAAGTTCCTCAGCACCCAGCCGTGCCCGGATTGCCATGGCACCCGCCTGCGTCGCGAGGCGCGCCACGTATGGGTCGGCGACAAGACCCTGCCGGCGATCACCGCGATGCCCGTGGGCACCGCCTGCGAGTATGCCGAGAGCCTGAGCCTGACCGGCCGCCGTGGCGAGATTGCCTCGAAGATCCTCAAGGAGATCCGTGAGCGCCTGCAGTTCCTGGTCAACGTCGGCCTCGACTACCTGACCCTGGACCGCAGCGCCGACACCCTGTCAGGCGGCGAAGCCCAGCGTATTCGCCTGGCCAGCCAGATCGGCGCCGGCCTGGTAGGCGTCATGTACATCCTCGACGAACCCTCCATCGGCCTGCACCAACGCGATAACGAGCGCCTGCTCGGCACCCTCACCCACCTGCGCAACCTGGGCAATACGGTGATCGTGGTCGAGCATGACGAGGACGCCATCCGTCTCGCCGACTACGTCGTGGACATCGGCCCCGGCGCCGGCGTGCATGGCGGGCAGATCGTCGCCGAGGGCACGCCGCAACAGGTCATGGACCATCCTGATTCGGTCACCGGCGCCTACCTGTCCGGCCGTACCAAGATCGTCGTGCCCGCCGAGCGCACCCCGCGCAACAAGAAGCAATTGCTGAAGCTCAAGGGCGCGCGCGGCAATAACCTGCAGAACGTCAACCTGGAAATCCCGGTCGGCCTGTTCACCTGCATCACCGGCGTCTCGGGTTCAGGCAAGTCGACGCTGATCAACAACACCCTGTTCCCGATCACCGCCACCGCGCTGAACGGTGCCACCACGCTGGAAGTTGCGCCTTACGACTCGTTCGACGGCCTGCAGCATCTGGACAAGGTGGTGGACATCGACCAGAGCCCGATCGGCCGCACGCCGCGTTCCAACCCGGCGACCTACACCGGGCTGTTCACGCCGATCCGCGAGCTGTTCGCCGGCGTGCCGGAAGCCCGCTCGCGCGGCTACGGGCCGGGGCGTTTCTCGTTCAACGTGAAAGGCGGCCGCTGCGAGGCCTGCCAGGGCGACGGCGTGATCAAGGTGGAAATGCACTTCCTGCCGGACATCTACGTCCCCTGCGACGTCTGCAAGGGCAAGCGCTACAACCGCGAGACGCTGGAGGTCCGCTACAAGGGCAAGAGCATCACCGAGGTGCTGGACATGACCATCGAAGACGCTCGCGCGTTCTTCGACGCCGTGCCGGCCATCGCCCGCAAGTTGCAAACGCTGATGGACGTTGGCCTGTCGTACATCAAGCTGGGCCAGAGCGCGACCACACTATCCGGCGGCGAGGCACAGCGGGTGAAGCTGTCCCGCGAACTGTCCAAGCGCGATACCGGCAAGACGCTGTACATCCTCGACGAACCAACCACCGGCCTGCACTTCGCGGATATCCAGCAACTGCTCGACGTACTCCATCGCCTGCGCGACCACGGCAATACCGTGGTGGTGATCGAGCATAACCTGGACGTGATCAAGACCGCCGACTGGCTGGTCGACCTCGGCCCGGAGGGCGGTTCCAAGGGTGGCCAGATCATCGCCACCGGGACGCCGGAGCAGGTCGCGGAGCTGGCGGTGTCGCACACAGGGCACTTCCTCAAGCCGCTGCTGGAGCGCGATCGAGCCTGATCCGCACCGGCATGAAAAAGCCCCTGCCGCCGAACGGCGCAGGGGCTTTTTATTGTGCCCTTGGAGAAGCGGGTCATGCCCGCGGCAGGCGCGAGAGCGCGCCTGGATCAGAGCTGCGACTGCAGGTAATTCTCCAGGCCCATCTTCTGGATCAGCCCCAGTTGCTGCTCCAGCCAGTAGGCGTGGTCTTCCTCGGTATCGGTCAGTTGCACACGGAGGATGTCGCGGGTGACGAAGTCCTTGTGCTTTTCGCACAGGGCGATGCCCTTGGCCAGCGCGGCGCGGACGTGACGCTCCAGCTTGAGGTCAGCCTCCAGCATCTCCGGCACGGTCTTGCCCGGATGGATGTCGTCCGGACGCATGCGCGGGGTGCCTTCGAGCAGCAGAATGCGGCGCAGCAGGGCGTCTGCGTGCTGGGTTTCCTCTTCCATCTCGTGGTTGAGACGCTCGTAGAGCTTGGTAAAGCCCCAGTCCTCGTACATGCGCGAGTGGATGAAGTACTGGTCGCGAGCGGCCAGCTCACCGGTCAGCAGCGTGTTGAGATAATCGATAACCTCGGCGTGGCCTTGCATCAGCCTTCTCCCTGGGATGTGACAGCGAATTAAACGGCGCTATGGTCGCGACTGGCCATGACCGAGGTCAAGCACCGGAAACGCAGCCGCCCTCCGAGGAGGGCGGCTGGTAGTGCGCGTTGAACTTAGGCGAGCTGCAAGCCAAGGGCCTTGGCGACGCCTTCGCCGTAGGCCGGATCGATGTTGAAGAACAGCGCGAGCTGACGGCGCTGGATAGCCTCCGGCACACCCGCCATGTCACCGGCGATGTTCTGATACAGACGCTGCCGCTGGGCCTCGTCGAACAGGCGGAACAGCGCGGCCGGCTGGCTGTAATAGTCATCGTCCGCGCGGTGGTTCCAGTGATCCGCACTGCCTTCCAGCGTCAGCGGCGGCTCGGAATAGTCCGGCTGCTCCTGCCACTGGTTGAAGCTGTTCGGCTCGTAGGTGACGGTCATGTCGCCATTGTTGCCGTCCACCCGCATGGCGCCGTCGCGGTGGTAGATGCGCGGATTGTTGCGCGCGGCGTTCACCGGGATCTGGTGGTGGTTCACGCCCAGGCGGTAGCGGTGCGCATCGCCGTAGGAGAACAGGCGCCCCTGGAGCATCCGGTCCGGGGAGAAGCCGATGCCGGGAACAATGTTCGCCGGGCTGAAGGCGGACTGCTCGACTTCCGCGAAGTAGTTGGCCGGATTGCGGTTGAGCTCGAAATAGCCCACCTCGATCAGCGGATAGTCACCGTGCGGCCAGACCTTGGTCAGGTCGAACGGGTTGTAGCGGTAGGTCGCCGCTTCCTTCTCCGGCATTACCTGGACGTACATCTTCCAGCGTGGGAAATCGCCGCGCTCGATGGCGTCGTAAAGGTCCCGCTGCGAACTCTCGCGATCAGCGCCGACCAGCTTGGCGGCTTCCTCATTGCTCAGGTTCTCGATGCCCTGCTGGGTCTTGAAGTGGAACTTCACCCAGAAGCGCTCGTTGCTGGCGTTGATGAAGCTGAAGGTGTGGCTGCCGAAGCCGTGAACGTGACGGTAGCTGCGTGGCAGACCTCGGTCGCTGAAGTCGATAGTCAATTGGTGCAGCGCTTCGGGCAGGTGCGAGAAGAAGTCCCACTTCATCGTGGCGTTGCGCAGGTTGGTACGCGGGTCGCGCTTCACCACGTGGTTCAAGTCAGGGAATTTCAGCGGATCGCGGAAGTAGAAGACCGGGGTGTTGTTACCCACCAGGTCCCAGTTGCCTTCCTCGGTGTAGAACTTCAGGGCAAAGCCGCGGATATCACGCTCGGCATCCGCCGCGCCGCGTTCACCGGCGACAGTGGAGAAACGCAGGAACAGCGGGGTCTGCTTGCCGACTTGGGAGAACAGCTTGGCGCGGCTGAAGCGGGTGATGTCATGGGTGACGGTAAAAGTGCCGTAGGCGGCAGAGCCCTTGGCGTGCATGCGGCGCTCAGGAATCACTTCGCGGTCGAAGTGCGCGAGCTTCTCCAGGAACCAGACATCCTGCAGCAGCATCGGGCCCCGCAGGCCGGCGGTCTGGACGTTCTGGTTATCAACGACCGGCGCTCCGGCAGCAGTCGTCAGGCGGGTGTTGTCACTCATCGTTACTCTCCTCAACGGCGGGGTGTTGGAAATCGACATTTCACCCAAGCGGTGGGTGGATCCAACATCCCAATCGGACAATTAAGCGCTTCCTTCAGCTTTGCGGCAGTTGATCCCGCTCACCTAGCAGTAGAAGTCGACGCCGTTAAGGATCGGTGACAACGGGATGGATCAGCCAATTTATTGATTTGAGCTGATCGATAGAGAAAACTTTTCAACAGGCGATAAAAAACCGGGCACAGGGCCCGGTTTCTTATCAAGGCGTGAGCCTTACTCTGCAGCTTCTACTGCTTGGCCGCCAACAGCGCGGTCAATCAGTTCGACGTATGCCATGGGGGCATTGTCGCCGGCGCGGAAGCCGCACTTCAGGATGCGCAGGTAGCCGCCCGGACGGTTGGCGTAGCGCTTGCCCAGTTCGTTGAACAGCTTGCCTACGGCTTCTTTCGAACGGGTACGGTCGAAAGCGAGACGACGGTTGGCAACGCTATCCACTTTAGCCAGGGTGATCAGCGGCTCGGCAACGCGACGCAGTTCCTTGGCCTTGGGCAGGGTGGTTTTGATCAGTTCGTGTTCGAAGAGCGACACAGCCATGTTCTGGAACATAGCCTTGCGGTGCGCGCTGGTGCGGCTCAGGTGACGACCACTTTTACGATGGCGCATGGTTCAATTCCTTTCCAAACTTTACGTTCGGTAGCTACGACGATCAGGCAGTAGCCTTGTCGTCTTTCTTGAGACTTGCCGGCGGCCAGTTGTCGAGGCGCATACCGAGGGACAGACCGCGAGAAGCCAGAACGTCCTTGATTTCGGTCAGGGACTTCTTGCCCAGGTTCGGCGTTTTGAGCAGCTCCACTTCGGTGCGCTGAATCAGGTCACCGATGTAGTAGATGTTCTCTGCCTTCAGGCAGTTGGCCGAACGGACGGTCAGCTCAAGGTCATCGACCGGACGCAGCAGGATCGGATCGATTTCGTCTTCCTGCTCTTCAACGACGGGTTCGCTATCGCCTTTGAGGTCCACGAACGCTGCCAGCTGCTGTTGCAGGATGGTAGCGGCGCGACGGATAGCCTCTTCAGGGTCCAGGGTGCCGTTGGTTTCCAGATCGAGGACCAGCTTGTCCAGGTTGGTACGCTGTTCGACACGGGCGTTCTCGACCACGTAGGCAACACGACGCACGGGGCTGAACGAAGCGTCGAGCTGAAGACGGCCAATGCTACGGCTTTCGTCTTCATCGCTCGAACGGGCATCAGCCGGCTCGTAGCCACGGCCACGAGCGACTTTCAGCTTCATGTTCAGCGCGCCGTTATCGGCCAGGTGGGCGATAACATGGTCACCGTTGACGATCTCGACATCATGATCCAGCTGAATATCGGCAGCGGTCACCACACCCGAGCCCTTTTTCGCCAGGGTCAGCGTCACTTCGTCACGGCCGTGCAGCTTGATGGCCAGGCCTTTCAGGTTGAGCAGGATCTCGATGACGTCTTCCTGCACACCTTCGATGGCGGAGTACTCGTGGAGTACGCCGTCGATCTCGGCCTCGACTACTGCACAGCCAGGCATGGAGGACAACAGGATGCGACGCAGCGCGTTGCCCAGGGTATGGCCGAAACCACGCTCGAGAGGCTCGAGAGTGATCTTGGCGCGGGTTTGGCTGACCACCTGCACATCGATGTGGCGGGGGGTCAGGAACTCATTTACCGAACTCTGCATGGATGCACCTATTTTCTAGCCCTTACTTGGAGTAGAGCTCGACAATCAGGTTTTCGTTGATGTCGGCGGACAGATCGGCACGAGCCGGGACACTTTTGAAGGTGCCAGCTTTCTTGTCGGTGTCCACTTCGACCCACTCAACGCGACCGCGCTGGGCGCACAGGTCCAGAGCTTGGGCGATACGCAGCTGGTTCTTCGATTTCTCGCGAACAGCAACCACATCACCAGCTTTGACCTGGTAGGACGGTACGTTTACGGTCTGACCGTTGACGCTGATGGTCTTGTGGGACACCAGCTGGCGGGATTCGGAACGAGTGGAACCGAAGCCCATACGGTAGACGACGTTGTCCAGGCGGCACTCAAGCAGCTGCAGCAGGTTTTCACCTGTGGAGCCCTTGCGACGGGACGCTTCCTGATAGTAGCCACGGAATTGACGCTCGAGGACGCCGTAGATACGACGGACTTTTTGCTTCTCGCGCAGCTGCAGACCGTAGTCGGACAGACGACCACGGCGCTGGCCGTGCTGACCGGGAACTTGTTCTGCCTTGCATTTCGAGTCGAGGGCACGAACGCCGCTCTTCAGGAAAAGATCAGTGCCTTCGCGGCGGGACAGTTTGCACTTGGGACCAATGTAACGAGCCATTTCTCACTGTCTCCTATTACACGCGACGCTTTTTCGGCGGACGGCAGCCGTTATGCGGGATCGGGGTTACGTCGGTGATGCTGGCGATCTTGTAACCGCAGGCATTCAGCGCACGAACAGCCGACTCGCGGCCCGGGCCCGGGCCTTTGACGTTGACGTCAAGGTTCTTCAGACCGTATTCCAGAGCAGCCTGGCCGGCACGCTCGGCCGCTACCTGGGCAGCGAACGGGGTGCTCTTACGCGAGCCACGGAAGCCCGAACCACCCGAGGTGGCCCAGGACAGCGCGTTGCCCTGACGATCAGTGATGGTAACGATGGTGTTGTTGAAGGACGCGTGGATGTGCGCGATCCCGTCGACCACCGTCTTTTTGACTTTCTTGCGAGGACGAGCAGCAGGTTTTGCCATGACTAGATTCCTAAGCGATTACTTGCGGATCGGCTTACGCGGGCCCTTACGGGTGCGCGCGTTGGTCTTGGTGCGCTGACCGCGAACCGGCAGACCACGACGATGACGCAGACCGCGGTAGCAACCGAGGTCCATCAGACGCTTGATGTTCATGTTGATTTCGCGGCGCAGGTCACCTTCGGTGGTCAGCTTGGCCACCTCGGTACGCAGCGAATCAATCTGCTCTTCGCTCAGGTCCTTGATCTTTGCAGCCGGGCTGATGCCGGTGGCTGCACAGATGCTCTGTGCGGTAGTGCGACCAACACCATAGATGTAGGTCAGCGAGATAACAGTGTGCTTGTTATCCGGAATGTTTACGCCTGCAATACGGGCCATTCAGAAAAACTCCAATTGACAGCTACCCGGCGCCCAGGGAGCCAAGAAAGGGCGCGGATATTAGCGCTGTAAAAACAAATAATCAACCCGGCAGCACACTAGCTGCCGGGTTATAACGCGTGATTCACACTCAGCCTTGGCGCTGCTTGTGACGCGGCTCCGCGCTGCAGATCACACGAACGACGCCTTCGCGACGGACGATCTTGCAGTTACGGCACAGCTTCTTAACCGATGCACGAACTTTCATCAGTGACTCCTCGAACCTTACGGATTAGCGCAGCAGACCGCTGCCATAGCCCTTCAGGTTGGCTTTCTTCATGAGGGATTCGTACTGGTGAGAAACGAGGTGCGATTGTACTTGAGCCATAAAGTCCATCACAACCACGACCACGATCAGCAACGAGGTCCCGCCAAGGTAGAACGGTACGTGGGCAGCTACGACCAGGAACTGGGGCAGCAGGCACACAGCCGTCATGTACAGGGCACCGAACATGGTCAAACGGGTCAGCACGCCATCGATGTAGCGAGCAGACTGTTCACCCGGACGAATACCCGGAATAAATGCACCGGACTTCTTGAGGTTTTCCGCCACGTCCTTCGGGTTGAACATCAGCGCTGTATAGAAGAAGCAGAAGAAAACGATCCCTGCACTAAACAGCAGAATGTTCAGCGGCTGACCAGGCGCGATCGCTTGCGCGACGTCCTGCAGCCAACCCAGGCCTTCCGACTGACCGAACCAGGCACCCAGGGATGCAGGGAACAGCAGGATGCTGCTGGCGAAGATCGCAGGGATGACACCCGCCATGTTCACTTTCAGCGGCAGATGGCTCGTTTGAGCGGCAAACACCTTGCGACCTTGCTGGCGCTTGGCGTAATGCACGGCGATTCGACGCTGACCACGCTCGATGAACACCACGAACGCGATGATGGCCACGGCCAGCAGGCCGATGGCGATCAGGGCGAAGATGTTGATGTCACCTTGACGCGCAGACTCGAAGGACTGGCCGATTGCTCGGGGCAGGCCCGCGACGATACCGGAGAAGATCAACATGGAGATGCCGTTACCGACACCCCGCTCGGTGATCTGCTCACCCAGCCACATCATGAACAGTGCACCCGCCACGAAGGTGGTGACCGACACGAAGTAGAAGCCGAAGTCGTTGGAGAAGGCCACACCCTGGCTACCCAGGCCAATGGACATGCCAATGGCCTGGACGAGTGCCAGGGCGAGAGTTGCGTAGCGGGTGTACTGGCTGATCTTGCGACGCCCAGACTCACCCTCTTTCTTCAACTGCTCCAGCTGCGGGCTGATAGCGGTCATGAGCTGCATGATGATCGATGCCGAAATGTACGGCATGATCCCCAGTGCAAAGATACTCATGCGCTCCAGCGCGCCGCCGGAAAACATGTTGAAGAGGCTAAGAATGGTCCCCTCGTTCTGCCGGAACAGTGCCGCCAAGCGATCAGGGTTGATGCCCGGAACTGGGATATGCGCGCCGATCCGATAGACGATGATCGCCAGGAACAGGAAACGCAGACGTGCCCAGAGCTCGGACAAACCACCACCGTTGCTCAGCGCAGAGAGAGCACCTTGCTTAGCCATTTAGTCCTCGATTTTGCCGCCAGCTGCTTCGATAGCCGCACGAGCGCCCTTGGTGGCGCCGATGCCTTTCAGAGTGACCGCGCGAGTAACGTCGCCCGACAGCATGACTTTCACACGCTGTACGTTCTGGTTAATCACGTTGGCATCTTTCAGGGCCTGCACGGTTACGACATCACCCTCAACCTTGGCCAGTTCGGAAGTGCGCACTTCTGCGCGATCCATGGCTTTCAGCGAGTTGAAGCCGAACTTCGGCAGACGACGGTGCAGCGGCTGCTGACCACCCTCGAAGCCCGGAGCGATGGAGCCACCGGAGCGGGAGGTTTGACCTTTGTGACCACGGCCACCGGTCTTGCCCAGACCGCTACCGATGCCACGGCCCGGACGGTGCTTTTCGCGACGGGCACCCGGCGCGGAACGCAGATCGTTCAGTTGCATGGATTAACCCTCCACACGCAGCAGGTAGTAAGCCTTGTTAATCATGCCGCGGTTTTCAGGAGTGTCCTGAACTTCGACGGTGTGATTAATGCGACGCAGGCCGAGGCCTTTGACGCAAGCCTTGTGATTGGCCAGACGGCCGTTCAGGCTCTTGATCAGGGTAACTTTGACAGTTGCCATGGTTAGAGAATCTCCTCGACGCTCTTGCCACGCTTGGCCGCTACCGACTCAGGGGACTGCATGTTCTTCAGGCCCTTGAAGGTTGCGTAGACCACGTTCACCGGGTTGGTGGAGCCGTAGCACTTCGCCAGAACGTTCTGCACACCGGCCACTTCCAGGACAGCACGCATGGCGCCGCCGGCGATGATGCCGGTACCTTCGGAAGCCGGCTGCATGTACACCTTGGAGGCGCCATGAGCGGACTTGGTCGGGTACTGCAGGGTGGTGCCGTTCAGATCAACCTGGATCATGTTACGGCGAGCAGCTTCCATTGCCTTCTGGATAGCGGCCGGCACTTCACGCGCCTTGCCACGGCCGAAGCCAACACGGCCCTTGCCATCGCCAACCACGGTCAGCGCGGTGAAGGCGAAGATACGGCCACCTTTTACGGTTTTGGCGACGCGGTTCACTTGAACCAGCTTCTCGATGTAGCCTTCGTCGCGCTTTTGATCGTTGTTTGCCATAACTTAGAACTCCAGACCGCCTTCACGAGCGGCATCAGCCAGGGCCTTGATACGACCGTGGTACTTGAAGCCAGAACGGTCGAACGCCACCTGAGTGACGCCGGCAGCCTTGGCGCGTTCCGCGACCAGTTGACCAACTTTCTTGGCTGCGTCGACGTTGCCAGTGGCAGCTTCGCGCAGTTCTTTGTCCAGGGTCGAGGCGCTGGCCAGGACCTTGCCACCATCGGCTGCAATGACCTGGGCGTAGATGTGCTGGGAAGAGCGATACACGCAGAGGCGTACGGCTTCCAGTTCGCGCATCTTCAGGCGAGCCTTGCGAGCGCGGCGCAGACGGGTTTCTTTCTTGACGCTCATTTGCTATGCCCTACTTCTTCTTGGCTTCTTTACGAAGGACGACTTCGTCGGCGTAACGCACGCCCTTGCCTTTGTACGGCTCCGGCGGACGGAAGTCGCGGATTTCCGCGGCAACCTGACCAACCAGCTGCTTGTCGATACCCTTGATCAGGATGTCGGTCTGGCTGGGGGTTTCCGCGACGATGCCGGCAGGCAGTTCGTAATCAACCGGGTGGGAGAAGCCGAGAGCCAGGGACAGCACTTGGCCTTTGGCCTGCGCCTTGTAACCAACACCAACCAGCTGGAGCTTGCGCTCGAAGCCCTGGCTGACGCCGATTACCATGTTGTTGACCAGAGCGCGGGTGGTACCGGCCATGGCACGGGTCTGCTGGTCGCCGTTACGCGCAGCGAAACGCAGCTCACCGTTGTCCTGAATGACTTCGACGGACGGATGTACTTTCAGCTCGAGAGCGCCTTTGGCACCCTTGATCGAAAGTTCCTGACCAGCCAGCTTGATTTCAACGCCGGCAGGCAGAATGACGGGGTTCTTAGCAACGCGAGACATGCTGATTCCCCTTAGAACACAGTGCAGAGCACTTCGCCACCGACGCCAGCGGCACGGGCAGCACGATCAGTCATCACACCTTTGTTGGTGGAGACGATCGAAACACCCAAACCGCCACGAACTTTCGGCAGCTGGTCTACGGATTTGTACTGGCGCAGGCCAGGACGGCTGATTCGCTTCACTTCCTCGATGACAGGCTTGCCTTCGAAGTACTTCAGCTCAATCGACAGCAGAGGCTTGGCCTCGGCAGTGACTTGGAAATCCGCAATGTAACCTTCGTCCTTGAGGACTTTGGCGACTGCCGCTTTCAGCTTGGAAGACGGCATGCTCACGACGGTCTTCTCAGCCATCTGGGCATTACGGATGCGAGTTAGCATGTCTGCTAACGGGTCCTGCATACTCATGGGCTTAATGCTCCTGATACAAAAGATAAGCCTTCAACTTCATAACTCGCCCTCAAAACGCCGGACGAACTAAAACCCGGACTCGGGGGAGCCGGGTATTCTAGAGACCGCTTAAAAACGAATCAAGCCCCACGAGGGGGCTTGATTCGCAAAGCGATCAACGGAGCCGTCGCCGACTCCGTCTAGCACTTACCAGCTGGCTTTCACCAGGCCCGGTACGTCACCGCGCATTGCTGCTTCACGCAGCTTGTTACGGCTCAGGCCGAACTTGCGGTAGTAACCGTGCGGACGACCGGTCAGGCGGCAACGGTTACGCAAGCGGCTGGCGCTCGCGTCACGCGGTTGCTTCTGCAGGGCGACCTGGGCATTCCAACGATCTTCAGCCGAAGTATTCGGATTAGCGATGATCGCTTTCAGCTCGGCACGCTTCTTGGCGTACTTGGCTACCGTTTGCTGACGCTTCAGCTCACGGTTCTTCATGCTCTCTTTAGCCATGGTCCTACTCCAATCAGTTGCGGAACGGGAATTTGAAGGCGCGCAGCAGGGCACGACCTTCATCATCCGAACGCGCGGTGGTGGTCAGAGTGATATCCATACCGCGGAGGGCGTCGATCTTGTCGTAATCGATTTCCGGGAAGATGATCTGCTCTTTGACGCCCATGCTGTAGTTGCCACGGCCGTCGAAGGACTTGGCGTTCAGACCGCGGAAGTCACGAACGCGCGGCAAGGAGATCGACAGCAGACGGTCCAGGAACTCGTACATGCGATCGCCACGCAGGGTGACTTTCACGCCGATCGGCCAGCCTTCACGAATCTTGAAGCCAGCGATGGACTTACGAGCGTAAGTCACAACCGGCTTCTGACCCGCGATCTTTTCCAGATCAGCTACGGCGCTCTCGATGACTTTCTTGTCGCCGACAGCTTCGCCAAGACCCATGTTCAGGGTGATTTTGGTAACGCGCGGAACTTCCATCACGTTCGCCAGCTGAAGCTCTTGCTTCAGCTTGGGAGCGATTTCCTTCCGATAAATTTCTTTCAATCGTGCCATGGTGATCTACCTAGCTCCCTCAAGCCTGAACCGGTTTCTGGGTCGACTTGAAGACACGAATCTTCTTACCGTCTTCGACTTTGAAACCAACGCGGTCAGCCTTGTTGGTTTCAGCGTTGAAGATAGCGACGTTGGAGACGTGCAGAGGCGCCTCCTTCTCGACGATCCCGCCTTGCTGGTTGAGCATGGGGTTGGGCTTGGTGTGGCGCTTGACCAGGTTCACACCACCAACGACCAGACGGTCGTCAGCCAGAACCTTGATCACTTTGCCACGCTTGCCCTTGTCCTTGCCGGCAATGACGATGATTTCGTCGTCACGACGAATTTTTTGCATGACGGCTACTCCTTACAGCACTTCAGGGGCAAGGGAGACGATCTTCATGAACTTCTCGGTACGAAGTTCACGAGTCACCGGCCCGAAGATACGGGTGCCGATCGGCTCCTGCTTGTTGTTCAGCAGGACGGCGGCGTTGCCGTCGAAGCGAATGATGGAACCGTCGGTACGACGTACGCCGTGCTTGGTGCGAACGACCACGGCAGTCATTACCTGGCCCTTCTTCACCTTGCCACGCGGAATTGCTTCCTTGACGGTGACCTTGATGATGTCGCCAATGCCGGCGTAACGGCGGTGGGAACCGCCGAGCACCTTGATGCACATTACGCGACGCGCGCCGCTGTTATCAGCGACTTCGAGCATGGATTGAGTCTGAATCATCTTCTATCTCCGACCCTTAGACTTCAACCGCGCGCTCGACGATATCAACCAGGGTCCAGGCCTTGGTCTTGGCCAGCGGACGAGTCTCGCGAATGGTGACCAGGTCACCAATGCGGCACTGATTGGTTTCGTCGTGTGCGTGCAGTTTGGTCGAACGCTTCACGTATTTGCCGTAGATCGGGTGCTTAACGCGACGCTCGATCAGTACGGTGACGGTCTTGTCCATCTTGTCGCTGACGACGCGGCCAGTCAGCGTGCGGACGGTTTTCTGAGCTTCAGCCATGATTACTTACCTGCTTGCTGGTTGAGCACAGTTTTCACGCGAGCGATGTCGCGCTTAACCTGCGAGAGCAGGTGAGACTGCCCCAACTGGCCAGTTGCTTTCTGCATGCGCAGATTGAACTGGTCGCGCAGCAGGCCGAGCAGTTGCTCGTTCAGCTGCTCAACGGATTTTTCACGAAGTTCATTCGCTTTCATCACATCACCGTCCGCTTAACAAAGGAGGTGGCGAGCGGCAGCTTTGCAGCAGCCAGGGCGAATGCCTCACGCGCCAGCTCTTCGGATACACCCTCGATCTCGTACAGGACCTTGCCCGGTTGAATCTGGGCCACCCAGTACTCGACGCCGCCCTTACCTTTACCCATACGTACTTCCAGGGGCTTCTTGGTAACCGGCTTGTCGGGGAATACACGGATCCAGATCTTGCCGCCACGTTTTACGTGACGGGTCAGCGCACGACGCGC
The DNA here is from genome assembly GCF_000313755.1 of Pseudomonas nitroreducens TX1. Classification (GTDB taxonomy): domain Bacteria; phylum Pseudomonadota; class Gammaproteobacteria; order Pseudomonadales; family Pseudomonadaceae; genus Pseudomonas; species Pseudomonas nitroreducens_A. Next base: position 352,418 of record NZ_AMZB01000136.1, read on the forward strand.
GGACTCGATCTGACGTGCAGTGAGACGGCCACGGCTGGTTGCCTTGAGGGCGAACTCGCCGAAGCTGACTTTGGAACCGCGATGAGCCAGGCCACGGTTGTGACCGGTCATTTGTTTGCGGAACTTCGTACGCTTGGGTTGCAGCATTTGCGTACTCCTTACTTAGCAGCTTTTTTACGAGGAGCGGGCGCTACAGGCTTGAGCTCTTCCTGGCGGCCACCAATGACCTCGCCTTTGAAGATCCAAACCTTCACACCGATCACACCGTAGGTGGTGTGCGCTTCGTAGGTTGCATAGTCGATGTCGGCACGCAGGGTGTGCAGGGGCACACGACCTTCGCGATACCATTCGGTACGAGCGATTTCAGCGCCGCCCAGACGACCGCTTACCTGGATCTTGATGCCTTTGGCACCAATGCGCATGGCGTTCTGTACAGCGCGCTTCATGGCGCGACGGAACATAACGCGACGCTCCAGCTGCTGAGCTACGCTTTGCGCAACCAGCATACCGTCGAGTTCCGGCTTGCGGATCTCTTCGATGTTGATGTGCACGGGCACACCCATTTGCTTGGTCAGGTCCTGACGCAGCTTCTCAACATCTTCACCTTTCTTGCCGATCACGATGCCGGGACGAGCGGTGTGGATGGTGATACGTGCAGTCTGAGCCGGACGATGGATATCGATACGGCTTACGGACGCGCTTTTTAGTTTGTCTTGGAGATACTCACGTACCTTCAGGTCGGCGAACAGATAATCGGCGTAAGTGCGCTTATCTGCGTACCAAACGGAGGTGTGCTCCTTGACGATACCCAGGCGGATGCCATTGGGATGTACTTTCTGACCCATCTGATCGACTCCGTTACTTGTCCGCAACCTTGACAGTGATATGGCAAGACCGCTTGACGATGCGATCAGCACGGCCTTTGGCACGCGGCATGATGCGCTTGAGCGAACGACCTTCGTTGACGAAGACGGTGGAGACTTTGAGATCGTCTACATCGGCGCCTTCGTTGTGCTCGGCGTTGGCAACGGCCGACTCCAGCACTTTCTTCATGATCTCGGCGGCTTTCTTGTTGCTGAAAGCCAGGAGGTTGAGCGCGTCGCCCACCTTCTTCCCGCGGATCTGGTCGGCGACCAAGCGGGCTTTCTGGGCGGAGATACGAGCGCCCGAGAGCTTAGCGGCTACTTCCATCTTCCTTACCCCTTAACGCTTGGCTTTCTTGTCCGCAGCGTGCCCACGATAAGTGCGGGTAGCAGCGAACTCGCCGAGTTTGTGACCGACCATGTCTTCGTTGACCAGAACCGGCACGTGTTGACGGCCGTTGTGGACAGCGATGGTCAGACCAACCATGTGCGGCATGATCATAGAACGGCGCGACCAGGTCTTGATCGGCTTGCGGTCGTTCTTTTCTACCGCCACTTCGATCTTCTTCAGCAGGTGAAGATCGATAAAAGGACCTTTTTTCAGAGAACGTGGCACTGTCGTATCCCTCTATTTACTTGCGGCGACGGACGATCATGTTGTCGGTACGCTTGTTCGCGCGAGTCTTCTTACCCTTGGTCTGAAGACCCCACGGCGATACCGGATGACGACCAGCAGAGGTACGACCTTCACCACCACCATGCGGGTGGTCGACCGGGTTCATGGCAACACCACGAACGGTCGGGCGAACGCCACGCCAGCGCTTGGCACCAGCTTTACCCAGCGAACGCAGGCTGTGCTCGGAGTTCGAGACTTCGCCCAGGGTCGCACGGCAGTCAGCCAGAACTTTGCGCATTTCGCCGGAACGCAGACGTACGGTTACGTAAGCGCCTTCACGGGCAACCAGCTGAGCCGAAGCGCCAGCGGAGCGAGCGATCTGAGCGCCTTTACCAGGCTTCAGCTCGATACCGTGGATGGTGCTACCCACCGGGATGTTGCGCAGCGGCATGTTGTTGCCGGCCTTGATCGGAGCGCCGATACCGGAGATCAGTTGATCACCAGCCACCACGCCTTTGGGGGCGATGATGTAGCGACGCTCGCCGTCCGCGTATTTCAGCAGAGCGATGTGAGCAGTACGGTTCGGATCGTATTCGACGCGCTCAACGATGGCAGGGATGCCATCCTTGTTGCGACGGAAGTCGACCAGACGATAGTGCTGCTTGTGGCCACCACCGATATGACGGGTGGTGATACGACCGTTGTTGTTACGGCCGCCCGACTTGGACTTCTTCTCGAGCAGGGGAGCGAACGGAGCACCTTTGTGCAGGTCCTGGTTCACTACCTTGACGACGAAACGACGACCAGCGGAAGTCGGTTTGCATTTAACGATTGCCATGATGCACCCCTTTACTCAGCGCCAGCTGCGAAATCGAGATCCTGGCCCGGCTGGAGAGCGATGTACGCTTTTTTCCAGTCGTTACGCTTGCCCAGGCCGCGAACGGTACGCTTGGTCTTGCCCTGAACATTCAGGGTGGTGACGCGACGCACTTTCACGCCGAACAGGCTTTCTACGGCCTTCTTGATTTCCAGCTTGGTTGCATCAGTGGCAACCTTGAAAACGAATTGGCTGTTGCCGTCCGCCAGGCCAGTGGCCTTCTCGGAGATATGCGGGCCCAGCAGCACTTTGAATACGCGTTCCTGGTTCATGCCAGCAGCTCCTCGAACTTCTTCACGGCGGACACGGTGACGAGCACCTTGTCGTAGGCGATGAGGCTGACCGGATCGGAAGCCTGGACGTCACGTACATCGACGTGGGCCAGGTTGCGAGCTGCCAGGTACAGGTTCTCATCGACGCCTTCGGTGACGATCAGTACATCTTTCAGGCCCAGGCCTTCCAGCTTGCTGACCAGACCCTTGGTCTTCGGTGCATCGACAGCGAAGTCGGCAACGACAACCAGACGATCCAGACGAACCAGCTCGGAGAGGATGGAGCGCAGTGCTGCGCGGTACATCTTCTTGTTGAGCTTCTGGGAGTGATCCTGGGGCTTGGCTGCGAAGGTCGCGCCGCCGCCACGCCAGATGGGGCTACGGATGGTGCCAGCACGAGCACGACCGGTGCCCTTCTGACGCCACGGCTTCTTGCCACCACCGGAGACTTCGGAACGAGTCTTCTGAGCCTTGGTGCCCTGACGGCCGCCAGCCATGTAGGCGACGACTGCCTGGTGAACCAGGGTCTCGTTGAATTCGCTGCCAAAGGTACGCTCGGAAACCTCGATCGCCTGAGCGCCATTTACATTCAGTTGCATCTCAGCTTCCTCTCTTAACCGCGAGCCTTGGCTGCCGGACGCACCAGCACATCACCACCGGTAGCACCGGGAACGGCACCTTTGACCAGCAGCAGATTGCGCTCTGCATCGACACGTACGACTTCCAGGGATTGAACGGTTACACGCTCAGCACCCAGGTGGCCGGACATTTTCTTGCCCTTGAACACTCGACCAGGAGTCTGGCACTGGCCGATGGAACCCGGGACGCGGTGGGAAACGGAGTTACCGTGGGTGTTATCTTGGCCACGGAAGTTCCAGCGCTTGATGGTACCGGCGAAGCCTTTACCCTTGGACTCGCCAGTAACGTCTACCAGCTGACCGGCCTGGAACAGATCGACAGAGATGGAATCGCCTGCCTTGAACTCCTCTTCGCCCAGACGGAATTCCCACACGCCGCGACCGGCGGCGACATTCGCCTTGGCAAAGTGACCGGCTTGCGCCTTGGTCACGCGAGAAGCACGGCGCTCGCCAGCAGTTACCTGCACGGCGCGATAGCCATCGCTTTCTTCGTTTTTGAACTGGGTGACGCGATTCGGCTCGACTTCAATGACCGTAACCGGAATAGAGACACCATCTTCGGTGAAGATGCGGGTCATGCCGCACTTACGACCGACAACACCAATTGTCATCTTTAGAACCTCTTTAGTGTACGGGGCTTTCACCCGCTATGGCCGCCCATTTCAGAGCGTTACACGACCAATGCCGAAGGCATTAGCCGAGGCTGATCTGTACTTCGACGCCAGCAGCAAGGTCGAGCTTCATCAGCGCATCGACGGTTTTGTCGGTCGGCTGAACGATGTCGAGCACACGCTTGTGGGTACGAATTTCGTACTGGTCACGAGCGTCCTTGTTGACGTGCGGGGAAATCAGCACGGTGTAACGTTCCTTGCGGGTCGGCAGAGGAATCGGACCACGCACCTGAGCGCCAGTACGTTTCGCGGTTTCCACGATTTCCTGGGTAGATTGGTCGATCAGGCGATGGTCAAAAGCCTTCAACCGAATACGGATTTGTTGATTTTGCATTTGACCTCAGACTCCAAGTTGCCATTCCCAACGGACGGACTCCGCCCGTTAAAAGGAGGCGCAATTGTACGGATGCGCCTGGGGGGTGTCAATATTTAACCAACTCAACGAAAAAGGGACCCCGAAGGGTCCCTTTTTCTGCAGCGGATCAGCGATTACTCGATGATCTTGGCAACCACGCCGGCGCCAACGGTACGGCCGCCTTCGCGAATCGCGAAGCGCAGGCCATCTTCCATGGCGATCGGAGCGATCAGGGTGACAACCATTTTCACGTTGTCGCCCGGCATTACCATCTCAACGCCTTCCGGCAGTTCGCAGTTGCCGGTTACGTCGGTGGTACGGAAGTAGAACTGCGGACGG